>CAMLKK010000051.1 GCA_946480715.1 uncultured Bacteriovorax sp.
TAAAGTTCAAATCTTACTTTCTCTTACATTCTGGCAAGTTTAAGGGAAATTAAGGACAACTCCTTAAAATGGCATTGCTTTCCTGATCAAAGTACACAACAATAATGATTCGCATTTTTAAGTAGAGTTCCTAACGTACGTTTTAATAACTATACCGGAGTAGCATCAATGTTTTCGAAATTCCTCGTTATTTGTGCCTTCCTGATGACAAGCACACTTGCTCTGTCTCAAGAAAATAAACCAGCTCAAGCGGCACCAACCGATTTAAGCAACCAAAACTTTGCTTATACAATGTTCGATTACATCAAAAAGAAATTTACAGTGAGCTACCACGGTGAGTTCTATGGAACTCGTCCAGATGCTACAAGCCCAAACAGAGATGAACGTCATATTCAAGATCTTCGTATCATGCACAACCCGACGATCATCTACCGTCCAATTGAAAACTGGAGACTCCTCGCTACATCTGAATTCAAATATACAGATGCTACTGCTCGCGGAACTTTCGTTAATCGTCACTACAGATCACTTGTTCAATTAACGAGAGAAAAAATCTTAACGGAAAAAGCGGATGGGATTGGTCTATCAGCTGCCATCACAAGAAGAATCATCGACCGTATCAACGCTCCTTATAACCGCAACTACGGTAACAGCCGTGCGAGCGTTACAGTAAGCAAAACATGGATGGAAAAACATTCTTCTAACCTTGTTATCCAATATCTTTACAACGACGTTGCTGTTCACACTAGAGAATCGTGGAGAAATGGTTTCAACTTGATTCCAACAATTACTTTCCAATTAACAGACAAAATCACATGGCTTTTCAACGATGACTTTATCGTAAGCACTCCATGGGAAAATGATACTGATAACAGCTATACGCTCTCTCACGATATGAACATTGGTTACATCACGTACCAATGGGACGATAAAAACGGAACGTACTTCCAAATGAAGTATCTTCACACTGACAAGTTTGCTGCAAAAAGAGACGCTAGAGACACTTTCGATTATTACATCGGACACTCATACTCTTTCACACCAAAATTCACAGTTACAGGAGAGATCGGATCAAACGCTTTCTCTTCATCTGATGGAAAGAGCTTCTTTTCTGAGTACATCAAGTACCCAGAACTTGCTCTGTACCTAGACTGGTCAATCTAAAAACAACTTTCTGTACCAATAAGGTCGGCTTTATGCCGGCCTTTTTTTTTACATTTTTTTCTGCAAACCTCCGATAAATCTTACTGAGAAAGACCATTAAGGGGTTTGCGATATGACAGCACATAAACATCAAACAGCATCAGCACAATTTGAACTGGGAGATTTTCTTTTTACGGAAGAAGATATTCTCAAAAATGTCGATGTTCGCGATCATATTTTTGAAATCAAAAAAAATACAATCTCATTAGGGTTTGTTTCTCTTTATGATTTAAAAAATGTCATGGCCCACAATGAAGCCAGTTTAAATGAAACTGTTATTCGTCCGCTTGATACAAAAGATTGGACACCCATTTTTGAACATCCCTATTTTCAAAGAAGAAAACCACAACTGCTTTCAACTCAATCTTCGGAAGAAGGTGGTGAACAAACTTTTTATGTTCTAAAACAAGGACAAAAAACAGGTCCGTTCGAGAAAAAAAGAATTGCGACCATGTTGGAAAGAAAAGAACTCCTTCTTACTGATCTCGTCTCAGTCAATGCAGGACACACGTGGGGAAAACTCTATCAAGTAGAAGGTTTTGATCGCCGCACTCTGAAAAATTCGGACCAACTTCCTGGACTTCCATTTGACGGTGTCTTCGAAAAAATTGAACCGAGCGGAACTCCTGATGCTGAAACAGATGCACTTTCTGGTCTTGCTTATTTAGGAAATGTTAAACGCGGAAAAGTCATTGAGCGTGAGAAAAATGCAAACTTCGATGAAGAGATGACAAAAAAAGCAGGAACAACATCGGCCTATAAATGGCTTCTCGTTCTTTCTGTTATTGGTATTGGATATTTTCTTTATAACATTAAAAAAGAACTTATTTCGCCATTTGCTCCGGCACAGAATCCTATTGGTGAACAGGCGGAAATGCTCACTCCTGTTTCAACAGCTGAAACAACTGTTGGTGAAAGACCAACTCCCAATCGACCGGTGAATCAATTCAATGATTCAAGAAGAAGCGGAAAATTTGAGACGAGAAACTTCCAACCTATCAGACCCAATCAGCGTAAATCCTTCATGGAAACGGGAAAATACCAACAGATAAACCGTCAAAATGATGCTCAAGAAGAAGATCAAAATTATTTCTACGACAATGCGACGCCAATGGAACTCGATCCAGTGAGATCTCAAGTTTCAAAAGAAAACTTCGAAGGTCCCATTGGAGAACCGGCCGCTGGTGATAGCGGAGATCCCATTTTCGACGAAGAAGTTATCCGCTAGTTAGCGACATTCCTTTCCTTGTTCAACTTGTTAAAGTTTGTTAGGCTTATCTCAAAAAAAGCACAACAACGTTGCACAATTGGAATTGCGAATGAAAGAAATCACTCAAGAGTTGCTCAATAATTTTAGATCACCGGCCTTTCCTGGTTCTTACTTTTTAAGTTTTGAAGGAATCGAAGGTGCTGGGAAATCAACTCAGATCACTCGTCTTAAGACACACCTTGAATCAAAAGGTCATCGCGTTCTCGTTTTGCGTGAACCAGGCGGAACACCTTTTGGCGAAAAAATGCGCCAGGCGATTCTTGAAACAAAAACAGAAATCACTCCGCTGGCAGAAGCTCACCTCTTTGCTTCATCACGCGCTCAACTTCTCACGGAAGTCATTTTAAAAGAACTAGCAGAACCTAATACAGTAATCATTTGCGATCGCTACATTGATAGCTCGCTTGTTTATCAAGGGCACGCTCGTGGTCTGGGAATCGGTGAAGTTTTGAGCATTCACAATGTCTTCCCACTAAACATCGTTCCACACCTAACATTCTATTTAAGAATTAATGTTGAGACGTCTGAAAAACGTCAGAAGATGAGAAATGCTCCGAAGGATTATTTCGAGGCCCGCGGAATTGAATTCTATAAAAAACTAGTGACTGGCTACGATACGATGGCAGAACTTTTTCCTCACCGAATTGTAAAACTTGATGCTGATGTTACTCTCGATGTGATGACAGATTCTATTTTAAAAATTGTTGATCAGCTCATCAGTAAAGGACGTTCATCAACTCAGGATGAATTAGAATCGTGACGGAGACGGAACTCAACACTCTTCTTTATAAAAAAGCACTGAGTGATAAACTCGCTCAAGTCTATATGGTGTCTGCTAGTGATAGCGCTCATGCCGTTACCTGGGCACAAGATTTAAAAAATCAATTTACAACGCTTGATGACCACCCTGATGTTTATTGGGTGGAGAGATCGGCCACGGAAAACGATTACAAAGTTGATTCGGCCTCTCTAAAAGGTATGTTGAAATTTATTAACTTCAAGGCGATTGAACTCAAAAAAAGACTGATCTTTTTTACTGATGCTCACAAAATGTCCGACATTGTCGCCAATAAACTTCTCAAAGTTTTGGAAGAAATGCCGGAATCCATCGCTCTTTTTTTGCTTGTTCCAGATGGAGAAAATTTATTAGCAACCGTCGAAAGCCGGGCCATTAAACTAAGATTGCCTAAAAACCAGTCTGACGCCCACAATGAGATTGTAGACTATTCATCCGTTTTTGATCTCATCAACGAATTAAAGTTAAGCGAAGACGCTCATCAGGCAGAAAAAAAATTTATTGAACAGACGACGGCGCGCTTTTTGGGAAGATCTCCAACCTATGCCGAATGTGCCGACAGGCTTTTGAATTTAAAACATTATAGTGAGAGTGCTGAATATAATAATGCAAAGGCCTCGCGCCTTAGTCTGTTATTTTCAGAATAAGTTTCGTTTTGACATACTGCCATGAGCAGTGACAAATCACATTAATCACGTAGAATTAATCTCATAAATTAATAAAGAATTGGATACTTAAATATATGCACCCGACAGCGACACCAGAGTCTGAATCAACAGCAGACGACTTAGATAAAATGAACGATGCGCCTCTTATCATTGAAGATGAAAATCCAAATGACATTGAAAGCGATTCAGAACACACGGCCAGAGATCATGATGAAGTGACGGCCGATGCTGATGAAAAAGAAAATTCGCGATTTAAAGAGGGTGAAGTTCTCACGATGATTCGCGTTCGTTTTCCAGGCAATGCACGCTCTTTTCCATTTCTAATCGGGAAGAGAAAATTTGCTTACGGCCAAAAAGTTCTCGCGATGTCTGATCGTGGGATGACTGTTGGTTATATCAATTCGTTTCCTTACGAAATACCTTTCAACAAACAAATGCTCCCTATTCGCTCGATTGCCAAGGTTGCTTCGGCCGAAGATATTCGCGCTCAAGTTGAATTTCGTGATTCAGAAAAAAAAGCAGAAGTCATTTGTTTGAACCTTATCGAAAAATACAAACTGGACATGGTTCTCACACACGTTGAGTTCACGCAGTTTGGAAAAAAAGCGGTGTTCTATTTCAATGCTCCTGCGCGCGTAGACTTCCGTGATCTTGTAAAAGATCTCGTCTATGAACTTAAAATGCGCATTGAACTTCGTCAGATTTCTGTTCGCGATCGTGCGGCCGCTATCGGTGCCATCGGTGCCTGCGGACTGCAAACTTGTTGTTCTTCTTTCCTCAAAAACTACGGCAACGTTTCAATCAAGATGGCGAAGAATCAAAACCTCGCACTCATTCCGACAAAACTCAATGGAGTTTGCGGTCAGATCAAATGTTGTATTAAATACGAAGACGACGTTTATACAGATAAAAGAAAAAATCTTCCGCGCGAAGGTTCATTCATTAAAGTAGCAAACGGCGATCGCGGAAAAGTGACTAAACTTCATATTCTCGTTGAGCAATTTGAAATGCTCACAGACACGGGAATCAGACGTACATATTCAGTGAATCAGTTTAATGGAAAAGATTCAGAGCTAGGCCCTGACTACCGCTTTCCAGAAAGTTTCGAACACATTACTAATGAAACATCGACAGTCATCGGTCTTTCTCTAGAAGAAAAGATCGCGGCCGATAAATTCATGGAACATAATGTAGTTCAAACTTATGAACGAAACCTCGAAGGTGCTGATCTTCAAAAGGCCCGCAACAACGATGATTTTGAAGAATTCGTTGATGATGAAAATTCAGAGGCGATCGTTGCTCCAGTGCTTGAGTCAAAACCAGCTCAACAGCAAAATCAGCAATCACGTCAGCAGGGTCCTCGACCTCAGCACAATAATCAGAATCAAAATCGTCAACAGCAACAAGGACAAAACGCTCAAGGTGGCGGTGGTGGTGGCGGACAAAATCGCAACCGCAACAGAAACCGCAATCGCAATCGTGGTCCTCGCCCAGACGGCAATAAAGGTGGCGGCGGAACTCCTCCGAAGGCCTAACGGTTAGGCACCCAAACAATTCTAAATAAAAAAAGATCTCATGTAATTTTATTCATCTGTCGATACAAAATTAAGACAAAATGGAGATTAAAACATGAAGGTCCTTTTATTTGGGTTTATGCTCTTTTCTCAGTGTGTGCTTGCTGATCACGATCCTTACCGACTCGCTATCAAAGAAACAAACGCCAAGTTCTCCATCCCTTCAAGCAGTCTCTACTCAACTCACTTAAAATATTTTAAAAACGCAGATAAAGATCCTGAGTACGATCTCATGATCAAAAAAATTTCTGAGACAATGTATTTTGCATTTTTAGGTTATGACACTCGAGAGGTTGATCAAAAACTCTGTAATGATCAATGCTCATCGCTCGGTAATTCTTCATTTCGAAAAAAACTTATGTCTTTTAAAATTCTAAACGAATCCAAGGCAACACTTCGCTGCCGAAGTCTTTGTACGACTCATTTTGCTCTTTATAACGGCTACAAACGAGGCAAGGCGGATGAACTCGTCAAGCCGCTTCTCGCTCGTCAGAAGAACAGGAAAAAAAATAAAGGTGTTTAGGCTTAGAAATCGCAGTTCTTAGATGTTCGGGGAGCTGAACGAAAAAATGCTCCAGTGGAGCATTTTTACAGGTTCTAAAAATTTAAAAAGTTGAACGCCTTCAATGAGTTCGTTCAGCTGAAGCAAACCGTCCAACGATCTTAAAAATCACAATTCTTCGGTGTTCTAGGAAACGGAATCACATCCCTAATATTCCCCATCCCCGTAATGTACATAAGCGCCCTCTCAAACCCAAGTCCAAACCCCGCATGTGGAACAGATCCAAAACGACGAAGATCTAAATACCACCAAAGCGGTTCTTGATTCATCCCCATTTCATCCATACGTTTTGTGAGTTTTTCAAGGTTGTCTTCACGTTGAGATCCACCAATGATCTCTCCGATGCCTGGAACAAGAATATCCATCGCACGAACAGTACGTTGATCTTCGTTCAACTTCATGTAGAATGCTTTGAACTCTTTTGGATAATCAGTCACGATGACTGGCATTTTGAAATGAACTTCTGCAAGGAAGCGTTCGTGTTCAGTTTGAAGTTCTGATCCCCACGTTGTTGGGTATTCGAATTTTTTAACTGCAGGATCAACTTTCGAGAGAATTTCCATGGCCTCTGTGTACGTGATGCGAACAAACTGCGAATCACGAACGTGTTTTAAGACGTCCATGTGGTTTTTATCAACGGTAGCGTCTTCACGAGAGTATAAGAACTCCAATTCTTTTGGAGCGTGTTCTAAAGCGTATGAGATGAGGTATTTGATGTAATCGGTAGCAAGGCCCGCGATTTCATCAAGATCAGCAAATGCTACTTCTGGTTCAATCATCCAGAACTCAGACAAGTGTCTTGTTGTGTTTGAGTTTTCAGAACGGAATGTTGGTCCAAAAGTATAAACAGAACCTAATCCCATGGCGTAACACTCGCCTTCTAGCTGACCTGTTACGGCAAGAAAAGTTTCTTTTCCAAAGTAATCGCGAGAGAAATCAAGTTTCCCGTCTTTTGTTTTTGGAGCTTTTGTAATGTCAGAGGCCATTTGAGAAACAGTGAACATTTCTCCAGCACCTTCGGCATCAACTCCTGAAATGATCGGCGAGTTCAAATAGAAAAAACCACGATCAGCAAAAAATTTATGTGTGGCCATCGCTAGATGGTGACGAACGCGCATAACAGCACCGAATGTATTTGTTCTGATTCTTAAGTGAGCTTGCTCTCTTAAAAATTCAAGTGAGGTTGCTTTCTTTTGAAGGGGATAAGTTTCATCAACACGACCGATGATTTCAACGGACTTTGCCTGCATTTCAACGTTTTGAACTTTTCCGCCGCCCATAACAAGTTTACCAGTAATAGCGACAGCACTTCCTGTTAAAAGAGCAGCTACTTCAGCATAGTTTGGAAGAACTTCATCAACGATAATTTGAATTGAGTCCTGGCATGAACCATCGTTCAAAACAACGAAAGAAAATTTCTTTGAATTACGAACGGAACGAATCCATCCTTTGACTGTTGCTTCTTGATCAATGATTTTTTCTGAAAGAATTTTTTTTACACTTAAACGAGACATAAAATATTTATCCTTAACTTATTTCACTAAAATGTTTTTGATGTTTGTGACTTGCTCTTTTCTTAGACGAGCACCGAATTGAGTTACGAGTGTTGATGAAGCGAGACATCCGAGTTTAGCAGCTTCAGCATATCCCATTCCGTGAGTGATTCCATAAAGCATTGAACCAGCAAATAAATCACCTGCTCCATTTGTATCAACGGCCGTTACTGGCATTGTGACGACATGAATTTCTTTTTTTCCGTCGAAAACAAGAGCACCTTTTGGTCCAAGAGTAATCGCAAAAGTTTTAGCAACTTTTTTTAGAGCTTCGGCCGCTTCTTCAACTGATCCAGCTTTTGTGAAGGCCATCGCCTCAGCTTCATTACAGAAGAGAAGATCAACTCCACTACCGATCATCTCTTTCATGCCATCAGCAAAAAAATTCACCATGTTGACGTCTGAAAAAGTAAGTGCTGTTTTTACGCCATTAGCTTCAGCAATTTTCTTAGCTTTAACGGCCGCTTCTTTTCCTGTCGGAGAAGCTACTAAATAACCTTCAATGTACAGATAAGTAGAATTTTTAAGATGCTCTTCCATCAATTCTTTTGTTGAAAAATTTTGAGTAATTCCCAAGAAAGTGTTCATCGTGCGATCGGCATCTGGTGTGATGAGAACGATACATTTTCCAGTCACGCCACTTTCAAGAGCGCCACTTGATAGATTTGTTTCAACTCCATTATCCATGAGATCTTTAAAGTAAAAGTCGCCAGTTTCATCACCGGCCACTTTACATGAATAAAAACTATTTCCACCCAATTGAGAAATGGCAATCATTGTGTTGGCAGCAGAGCCCCCGCAAGAACGTTTATGTTGAACACCATGAAGTGTATTAATAATTTCACTTTGACGATTTTCATCAACGAGAGTCATTAAACCTTTTTCAATGTTGGCCGCTTTCAGGAAAGTTGCTTCAACCTCAAATTCCATATCAACCAGAGCATTTCCAATTCCATACACGTCAAATTTCTTTGCCATAATCTCCCGAGTCCTTTTAAAATAATGGTTAAATTAGGATAATGAAAAAGTTGAAAAAATGAAACAAAATAAACCCGGAAACAAGAGCGAAACGAGGCTCGTTTACTCCAGTGATGGCTCTCATCTTAAACTTTGTAAAAAATGCGGTGAGGACCCCTGTGAATGTGTGGATTCACCTGCTGCAGTTGTGACCATCGTGCCGGAAAAAGTCACTTTGAAATTGAAAATTGAAAAAAATCAACGCGGTGGTAAATTGGTGACGGTGATTCATGAACTGCCACACAATCCCACTTACTTTGAAGACCTCGCCAAAAAATTAAAAAATCATTGTGGCACTGGCGGAACTTTTAAAAAAGAAGGCAAATCGCAAATTGAATTGCAAGGTGACCAACGTGAGAAGGCCATCGTGTTTTTAGAAAAATTGGGATTCAAAACAAAAAAAAGCGGCGGCTAAAATATTTTATACATATCGTAGCGGGTGCTTTTTCCTTCGTAAGTGGCCGTAGGATTTTTTTGGATAGGATCGGCATCTAGCGGGCGTTTCACAACCACTCTTTGTTTGGCCGTTTTCAAGGCCCATTCCAAAAATTCAGCACTGTCGGAATCATCGCCAACGACTGCTTTAAAAATGCGCATTTCTTTGCGAGGAAGTGCACTCTTTTTCTTTTCAGGCGCAGGATACATGGGATCGTAGTAAATGACGTCTGGTCGTTGATCATCTGAGATCGTAAAATGTCTAGCATCTCCAAACTTTAAATCAACTGCGGGAAGTTGAAATCTGCGTAAGGCATCTCTAAGCAAAAGATAGACAGCTGGGTGGCGTTCAAAAGAAACGAGATGGGTCCCAAAATGTGAGAGTAAAACAGTGTCTTTTCCCGTTCCGCAGGTTGTATCCCAGACAAGAAGTTTGCTCTGATGCTCATCATTTCTTCCCTTAATTCCAATGGCCTTCGCGAGAGGCTCTTTGGAAACAGCGTAGTTTTGTCTTTGATGGTAGGCCATTAAATCATCCCAATCAAAAGACATCAGACCAAGTTCGGCAGAATGATAAAACAATTTATCTTCAGCTTGTGAATACTCCAGGTAGTCACATAATTCACAAAGCTTACGCTCTGATTCAATTTCCAGGGAAAAAAGCTCAGTTTTTGTGGAAAACTCTTGTAGAAAGCTTGGCCAACTAGAATGGTCTTTATCACTGATTTTTATCTTTTTCTTATCATTCATTCTTCGCTATTATAGACACAAATTTAGAGCTTTTAAAAGGAATGGTATCACCAAATGAATACTCCTAAGACAATTACATTATCGTCAACAAACTTTAAGAAACTCCCTTACGATCCCACAAAACTTAAGCGCGAGTTAACGAAGTATTATATTTCATCAACAGATTCAGAACAAAAAGAAATGTTGGCAACACTGGGATTGAAAGAATTAAAAGATCTCTTCAACCATATTCCGGACAACGTAAAATTTGATACGGCCCCAACTGTTACTCAAGAATTGGAATATGATGATCTCATCAATCACATGGAGGCACTCGCTTCAAAAAATAAAGTGAAGACTTCATTCATTGGTGATGGATTAAAAAATTACAAAGTAAATGAAATCGTTCCTTATGTATGCGACTTGCGTGGACTGACAACGGCCTATACTCCTTATCAGCCGGAACGCTCTCAAGGAACACTTCAAACATTGTGGGTGTATTCTTCAACGCTATCAATGCTCACGGGATTTGAGGCCATCAATGCTTCATTCTACGATCGCTCAACAACACTTTATGAAGCGATTATGACGGCCACTCGCCTTGTGAAAAATACAAAGACAGCACTTGTTGCTGGTTCAATTTATCCGGGTGACATCGAAGTTTTAAACACTCAAGCACAATCGACTGGATACAAAATTGTAGTGATCCCAACTGATAAAGAAACGGGAATCATCGACATCAATGTCGCTCGCAAAATGGCGCAGGAAATTGGTTCAGACCTTGCGTGTATCGCCTTTCCTCAAGTTAACAACTTCGGAAACTTGGAAGATGTTCATGCGCTTACAGACCTTTGTACGGAATTAAAAATTCAATCAATCGCCATCATTGATCCAATGTTACTCGCTACTGATGGACTTATTCCTCCAGTGGAGTACGGTTCTCAAAAGCAAGGAGCGAACATGCTCGTTGGTGAAGGACAGCACTTGGCCATTGGACCAAACTTCGGAGGCCCGGGGCTTGGAATTTTTGGTATTCGCTATAACGACAAAAATAAAAATGACATCCGTTCAACAGCGGGAAGATTCGTTGGTCGCGCTAAAGACATCAACGGTAAAGAAGCGCTATGTATGGTTCTTTCTACT
This sequence comes from uncultured Bacteriovorax sp., assembly GCA_946480715.1. Next base: position 10,951 of record CAMLKK010000051.1, read on the forward strand.
CGCGAGCAACATATTCGCCGTGAGAAAGCGACTTCAAACATTTGTTCTAACCAATCATTTGTCGCTTCGGCGGCAGGTGCAGCGATCTTAGCTCGCGGTGAAGACGGAATGACTGAAGCGGCCCTTGCTGGTCGTGACTACGCTCTACAAATGGCGCAGGTTCTGACTCAATATAAAGGTGTGAAACTCGCATTCCCTTCTACTCCTTTCTACAATGAATTTGTCCTTGAACTTCCGATGAAAGTTTCTGAACTTCAAAAGAAAGCACAAGCGGCAAACATTCAATTAGGGATTGATGTCTCTGATCGTTTAAAAGATGGACGCAATCTTCTCTTACTTTCTTTCTTTGATGTGCACACTGATGAAGATTTAGAAAAGTTAGAAACGTTCTTCACAAATAATTTCGAAGCACTCGAAAATGATGATTTCTTGCCGGAAATTCCAGAGAATTTTTTACGTTCAGCACCTGTTGGTCTTCCTTCATTTGATATCAATGAAGTGAAAAAGTTTTATAAGCAACTTGCTGACTTGAACGTTTCACCAGATGACAACATCTACCCTCTTGGTTCATGTACGATGAAATACAATCCGTACATCAACGATTGGGCCGCAGGTCTTCGTGGATTTACAGATGTTCACCCTCAAGCACCAATCGAAGATGTTCAAGGATCACTTGAAATTCTTTATAATATTCAAGAAATGTTCAAATCAATTACTGGACTTCCAGCTGTGACGACACAACCAGTGGCCGGCGCTCAAGGTGAACTTGTTGGTTTAAAACTTTTCCAAGCCTATCACCGCGATCGCGGAGAAGAAAATGGAAGAGATATTCTTCTTATCCCTCGCTCTGCTCACGGAACGAATCCAGCAACAGCAACCATGGCCGGCTTTGAAACTAAAATGGTCGATGGTCAGCAGTATGGAATCGTGATCATTGAAGCAGATCAAGAAGGGCACATCGACTTCAATCAATTGAAACATGAAGTTGAAAAATACAATAAACGCATCGCTGGTGTTATGGTGACAAATCCAAACACATCAGGACTTTTCGAAACGCGTTTCAAAGAAATGAGTGAACTTATCCACGGTGTTGGTGGTTTAGTTTACATGGACGGCGCAAACATGAACGCCATCGCAGGATGGATTGACCTTAACAAAATGGGCGTCGATGCTGTTCACAACAATCTTCATAAAACATGGACAATCCCTCATGGTGGTGGTGGTCCAGGTGACGGTATTGTCGCTGTTTCTCATCGCCTAGTTGATTATCTTCCAGGTATTCAGGTTGTTAAAAAAGGAGAAACTTTCGATGTCGTGAGAGCTCCTAAGACGATCGGATCATTTCACCGTCACGTTGGAAATTTCGCACACAAAGTTCGTGCATATACTTACATCAAAGCATTGGGTGGTAACGGAACGAGACAAATGTCTGGTGTTGCCGTTCTTGCTGCTCGCTACCTCTATGAAAAATGTAAAACAATTTATCCATCTCTTCCGGAAAATTGTGAAAATGTTCCTCGTATGCACGAGTTCATTCTCACAATCTCGAAAGATACTTTCGAGCGCATTGAAAAAGGCGGAACACCAAAAGCTCAAGCGATTGCGAAAATTGGAAAATTGTTCCTTGATTTCGGTCTCCACGCTCCAACAGTTGCTTTCCCTGAGATCTACGGTCTCATGATTGAACCTACAGAATCATACAGCAAAGCAGAGCTTGATCGTTTTGTAGAAGTTGTGAAAGCGATTCATACAATGATTAACGAAACACCTCACGTCCTTCAAACAGCTCCTCACTTCACGCCTGTTAAAAAAGTAGATGAAGTAGAGGCCAACAAGAATTTAACGTTCATGGAAGTTCTCAACAACCTTCCAAAACTTTATACGAATGCCATTGATCCGATCAAACTTTCGACGATGAATATTGCGGATGTTTGCAGCCAGATTGAGAAGGCGCATGCGAGTTCAAAAGCTTAAAATAAAAAAGGCCCTTTATAAAAGGGCCTTTTTATTTGCTTCAGCTGATCCAACTCTCTAAAAGTTAAATTATTGTTTCTCACTTTTGAAAACTGTAGAAATGCTCCACTGGAGCATTTCTTGGATCAGCTATTCAGGCCAGTAGAAGGCATGATTGTCTTCACTCATTTTTCTAAATGTCTTTGGATCACGACGAAGTTTTTCTTCTAACGTCTGCCAAATTTTAAATGGTGTTCTCTTAGGATCTCTTAAAATCATTTTTGTCTTCGGTGAAATCTCAACCGCACCTCTCACAATTCCTTCCGTGAAGGCCACTGAATATTCTTTGAAAGGATTAATGCGTTTTCCATTAATACGTGCCTGAGCAATCTTTGATCCAAACGGAGTTTTGATCCAATCAATAGTCATTCCTGAAAATGAAAGTGGTTGCCCAAAGTGAGCTAGAGTTTCACAGACAAGTTTCAGCATAGATCCACTAACTTTCGTTGTATAAATATTCCATCCATACACATCATTTAATTCAAAGGCGCGAGGAATTGAGTTGATCAAATCGCGTCTTGTAATTGTACCTACCGGATAATTTTCTCCGTTCATGCTTGATACATGCATGGCCACATCAGAACCAGTCTTTTCACGAAGAGCATCGGCAATGAAATAGGCCCATTTACGTGAACCTGATTTATCATCTTCTTGTAGTTCACTCTCAGAAATTTTTTCGTTTAACCAACCTTCTCCGTAAATGTTGGCAAGTTCATCATCAATGTCTTGAACCATGCTCTTAATTTCTTGATCTTCTGCCGTAAATTTCACCGGAACTAATTCATAAGAAACTACTTTAAGTGGTTTTCCTTTTTCCAAATCAAGAATGATTCGTCCAAGGTACTGAGAGTGAAATCCTGCTTGAACAACCGGAACATCGCGCCCGCTTTTGTTTGTTTCATAGAGTGGTTCAAAAAGCGCTGTGTGCGAGTGTCCACCTACGACAAGATCGATGTGTTTTGTTTTTCTGGCCAATTTTAGATCGCGGTTAACTCCAATGTGCGTAAGTGCAAAAATAAAATCGTTGTTACGTTTTTTGAGCAGCTCTTCGTATTTTTGGGCGGCCGAAATTGGATTCGTGATCGTGCTTCCTTCTAATATCCAGCTAAAAAAGAAATCAGAAGTCGTGAGACCAATAATGGCGATTTTCATTCCATCGATTTCAAATTCTTTATACGGAGAAATTTTACGACGGATATTTTCATGCATCGGTCCGCTCTTAACGTTGGCAGCGAGAAGACCAAAATTGAGATCAGTATTTGCGAGAATATCGTCGAAGCCTTTTGCTCCCATCATGTAATCATGATTACCGATCGCCACTGCATCGTAGCCCATTTGATTGTGGACTTGAAAAGTCTTAAGTCCTTTGTCGGCCATGTAGTAGATGTTTCCTTCCATGAAATCCCCGCCATCCAAAGTCAGAGTTTGAATGCCATCAGCACGGGCCTTGTCTTTGTAATAATCCATGAGGCTTTTCATGCGGGAAGCTCCACCTTCTTCTTTATTGTGGTGGGTGCTATCCAAAAAAGAATGAGTGTCGTTGGTATGGAGGATCTGGACGAGTTTTGCCTCAGCTGAGAGTGTCGCTAAAGTCAGTGAAACTGTTAAAAAAAGCGGCTTAAACATGTTGAAACCTCTAATGGTCTTTTGTTTTATTGCCCGACTTTTCGACAATTCATCCCTTTGATTAAAATATTTGCGGTGGGGATTTAGCTGAGCAGCATTCTCCGGAAAAAGTTGCTGTTTTTTGCCCTCTCCCTATGGTAAACATTTCGAATAATTCGATTTCAAACTCCATAGGATTCCCCATGTTAGACGTTTCTGGCGACCAGCGCCCAAGATGTACATTTGCTATTATTTCCCACCCCGATGCCGGTAAGACGACGATGACTGAAAAGTTATTGTGGTTTGGACAAGTCATTCGTGAGACGGGAAAAGTAAAAGCAAAAGACGGCAACTACGCAAAGTCGGACTGGATGGAAATTGAAAAGGAGCGCGGAATTTCGATTTCATCTTCTGTAATGAGTTTTCCTTATAACGAAAGGGCGATGCACTTACTTGATACTCCGGGCCACAAAGACTTCTCGGAAGATACTTATAGAACACTCACAGCGGTTGAATCAGTTCTCATGATGATCGACTCAGCTAAAGGGGTTGAGGCGCAGACAATTAAACTGATGGAAGTTTGTCGTATGCGTGACACTCCGATTGTGACGTTCATGAATAAATATGACCGTGAGGCGATGGACCCGTTTGCGCTTTTAGAAAACGTAGAAAAAATTCTTAACATTCAATGTGTACCAATGACATGGCCGATTGGTTCGGGAGTGGACTTCAAAGGTGTTTATGATTTGCGAACAAAACAAATCATGAGTTTTAAAGACGCTAAAGACCCTTTTAATCCAACGATCATTGATGCCGCTGATCTCGATTCTCCCGCGGTTAAAAATTTCATTGGTGAGCGATTATTAGAAACATTAAAAGAAGAACTGGAACTTGTTGGAGCGATGATTGGTGATTTTTCAAAAGAAGAATTCCTGCATGGAATCCAGTCTCCCGTCTTTTTCGGATCTGCTCTTAATAACTTCGGCGTAAAAGAAACGCTCGATATGATTTCTGGTAATTCACCAGGACCAAAACCGCGTGAAGTAAAACTTGCTCCTTTTGATCATGACTCTCCAGTGACGATGGTCGATCCAGAATCAACGACTGAGTTCACAGGATTCATTTTCAAGATTCAAGCAAACATGGATAAAAAACACCGCGACCGCATTGCTTTCTTGCGAGTGTGTTCAGGTAAATTCATGCGCAATCAAAAAATCTATCACGTTCGCTCTGACAAAGAATTGAAGATTGCCACTCCCCTCATGTTCCAGGCGCAGGACAGAGAGATCACGGAAGAGGCTTATCCTGGAGACATCATCGGTCTTCACGATAACGGAAAATTTCAAATCGGTGACACCTTCA
>CAMLKK010000052.1 GCA_946480715.1 uncultured Bacteriovorax sp.
AGATCACTCCTCCGTGACGACGGATTATTCGAGCAGTTGTGGCAAGGCCCATCCCTGTTCCCTCAAATTTTTCTTTGGGATGGAGCCGCTGAAATGGTTGAAATAACTTATCATAAAAGCGCATATCGAAGCCCACGCCATTATCTCTAATGAAGTAGGCCCACTGACCATCCTTATGTGTTTTGCCACATTCGATGATCGTGAGATCACGCGTGCTAGTATATTTCCAAGAATTGCTAATGAGGTTTTGAAGGGCCACCCGGAATAGGCCTGGGTCGGCCTGAATCATCTCAGACTCAAAATTTTTAAACTGCACTTTGCGATCTGGATTGGGAACCGTGAGTTCTTTTATGAGTTCATCAGCAACAATTGAAATATCAATTTCTTCTTTCTTAAATTCACTGCGAGTAAGACGCGAGAGTTTGATGAGATCATCAATCAGAACGCCCATCTTTTGTACGCCCTGCTTGATGAAATTCAGATAGCGAACGGCTTCGTTATCAAGTTTAGTTCCATAATCATCAATTAAAATTTGGCTGAAACCATCAATCCCTCTGAGCGGTGCCCTTAGATCGTGCGAGATTGAATAATTAACGGCCTCAAGTTCACGGTTCACTGTTTGCAATTCACGTGTTCGCGTATCAATTTGTTCTTCTAATTTATCTGTTGCTTCCGCCAATGAATTGAAAGCATCAGAATAATTTTCCGAAAGTCCTCGCAGTTGAAACAGCGAGAAAGTTGCGAGCAATAGACCAAGAATAAGACCTAAAATGATTGTTCCACTAATCACTATTTTGGATAATTTATCGGCACGTTCTAATCGCTCGAGCCTATATGAGTTTTCCGTTTGCTGAAATTGATCGAATGACTGTCTAATGTCGTCCATAAGAGCTTTGCTCTCTTCAAAGCTACCAACATTGGGGAGGGTCTTCTCTTCGCGTTTAGAGCGGATCTCAATGGCCGCAGCTGCACTCCATTTTTGATAGACTTGCTCAATGTGTTCGAGCAGCTCAAGCTGGCCGCGATTATCAGAGTTAAGTCTTTTTAAATCGTTTATGACAGGTGTTAGTTCTTTTTTCGATTCATACCAGGGATTCAGAAAAGTTTCTTTGCCAGTAATCATAAAGCCGCGAAAACCAGATTCTGTATCAATCATTTTTTTTACGGCCAGAGTTGAAAGCGCAAGCATCTGATCTGAGTTTCGCACTTTTTCATTTTGATCGATGAGAAAGGTTATCTGCTGAACAAAAATAATGGAGAGCAAAATCATAAGAGCGATCGGCAGGATCGTTGTTTTGAGAAGAATATTTTTAAAGAGCAGCGGGTTTAAGTGCTGCTTCTCCCGTTCAGTGGGAACAGGAACCCATTTTTTTGCAAAATCGAACATTGCCATCCAATCCCTGGTAATAAAGTTCGTCACTATTGCCAAGCAAAAGGTAGGCCAAGGATAGCACTCAATTGACTTCTATTTTGGGGAATTCAGGAACAATGACAATGTGCAATTGTGACAATTGACCACATGACAAAAGTACGTTTTTCAAAAAATTAAAAACTTAAGTGAAGTCCATGTTTTGGTATGGTGCTTGCTCTAAGGCGATGTGAGTTCAACCAGTGGAGACGAAAATACCATGACAACTAATAGCATCATCACAGCTTCTTTAATTCTCGCTATCGCTAACATGAGCGCTCAAACAAATGAGTCACAAGCTTCTGAAGCTGAATCACAAGAATAAATTTTTAAAAAAATTCCTTTTTCAACTTAGATAAGATTTGAGTTTTAAAAGATGACGAAAAAAAGGGCGATTTAAAAATCGCCCTTTTTATTTTTAGTGAATTTGTTTGAGATTTTCTTCTACATTAGAACTTAGTTCTTCGATCATGGCCTCTAATTTTTCGCGGTCTTTACTTTTTCCCGCTTGTTCCATGACGATTCCGATTTTACCAATGGCCGGAAAACCAAAAGTCTCACCATTTCCTTTTAGGCGGTGACCGATGTTTACTGCCACATCAAAATCATCTCGCTTCAAACTCTGGCGAAGTTCTTCAATTTCCGTTTTACGACGGTTCAAATACATTAGTCTTTGCGATGTTAGTATTTCCATGGGCCCTTTCTACAATAGTTTCAGATAAAATCAAATACAAACCGTTTTAATTTAATCTCATTATACATTGGAGAAATCTTTAAGATACGCACCTATAATTTTTACAGGTTGTGAATTTTTACAGCTGTCGTTCGCGGGCATTTCTACTGCCAGCATCGACACTGTTTTCACTGGGAAAATCCTCATTAATCTCATCTTCAAATTCATCTGTTTCTACATCAGGATTTTTTTCGTGAAACTCTCTAAAGACTCCATCCAGCTTTTGATCGACCGATTCTTTAGTCTCTCCATACTTTCTTTGAATGAGACCTGCAATCGAGGTCATCTTACCTTTAGTTACTTCAAGCTCATCATCAGTGAGTTCACCCCAGAGCTTGCGTACACCGCCTTTAACCTCTTTCCAGCGGCCTTTGATGATGTCATCACTCCATACTCTATTGTGAAGAACATCCGGTCTTGATTGATCAAAATTATCCATAGTTGCCTCCTTCCTTGAAGCCAATTGTCTTCCATCATAAGGAGCACACCGGATGCCAAAAGGAAAAAAAAAGGGCCTTTAAGAGGGCCCCATTTTTATACAACTGATTCGATTTCTTTTAATTTTCTATAGAGAGTTTTGCGGTCAATGCCCAATTCTTTAGCTGTTTGCTCTTTAGCAAAATTATTTCGTTGAAAAATAAATTCGATGTACTTTTTTGACACATCTTCTAGAGTCATCAGTGAATTGATAGTGAAAAGTGCTCCACCTTCTCCACTGCTAGTTGATGTTTGCGTTTCAGACTTCGAATCATTTTCAACTTCTAAGGCCGGCAGATCTTCAACTTGAATTGTATCACTTACAGATAGTACAACCGCACGCTCTATGGCGTTTTCCAGTTCACGAACGTTACCTCTCCAAGGAAGAGCTTCCAAGCGTTGAACAGAGGCCTTTGTAAAACCTTTTATGTGAGCGTTGTTAATCGCTGAGAATTTTTTCAAAAAGTACTCAGAGAGAGGAATGATATCTTCTTTACGCTCACGAAGAGGTGGCATGTGGATAGGAATAACATTTAAGCGGAAAAATAAATCTTCGCGAAAACGTCCGGCCTCAACTTCCTTCTTCAAATCTTTATGAGTCGCACAGATGATTCTAGCCGTGATATCTCTCGGCTGGTTTTCACCAATACGTTTTACTTTTCTTTCTTGGAGAACTCGTAAAAGTTTTGCTTGTAAAGGAAGCGCAAGATCACCAATTTCATCCAGGAACAATGTTCCTTTATTGGCCTCTTCAAAAAGACCTATCTTACTTCCAACGGCCCCAGTGAAGGCACCTTTGGCATAACCGAAGAGTTCTGACTCTAATAAATTTTCTGGAATGGCCGTACAGTTAATGGCGATGAAAGGACCATTTTTACGTTCACCTAATTCATGAACGGCCTTCGCGACAACTTCCTTACCAGCTCCTGACTCTCCACTGATAATAATATTTGCTTGCGAAGAGGCCACACGTTTTGCGAGCTCCATTGCTTTTTTAAATCCAGGAGAGCGACCGATGACACCTTTGAGTCCCATCACATCTTCTTCTTTAAAGAGAGATTTTAAATTCGAGTTCTCAACTTGAACTTGATTTAAAAAGAGCGCTCTTTGAACGGAGATCAAGAGTTGCGGGAAATGAAGCGGCTTTAAAACGAAATCGTAAGCACCAGTTTCAATCGCCTCAACAGCTGTTTCTACTGATCCTTCTGCCGTCATCAAAATGATCGGTAAGACCTGATCACTCGCGCGGACGCGTTTGATGAATTCCATCCCGGACATAACCGGGAGTTTCAGATCCGTGATGATAACATCGGCGTGGATCTGTTTTGTTTCAATGCTCGTGAGAGCAACTCTCGCATCTTCAAAAGGACTAACTGTATAGCCTCTTTGATTGAAGAAGGTTGTTAAGAGTTCGAGTAATTCCGGATCGTCGTCAATTATAACCAGTGAAGGGGAATTTTTTACTTTCATGGGGTTAATTTACTCGTTGTGTGTTTTTGGGGTTTAAGTCTACATTTCTTGCGAAATCGATAGTGGCAGAAATCCCCAAGTCCTGTCAAGTGATGGTGTAAAAGTGGTATAACCAAGTGAAATCGGAAAAAATTACTTGGCATCACTTATGCTTTTCTGGTGGTTAGCGGTAGCTACGGAGTGGACTACACGAACATGACAAGGAGTTTATTATGTTACGCGCAGCGATTACATTTTTTGTTTTGGGTCTAGTGGCAATGCTCTTCGGGGCCTATGGCATTGCGGGGATTTCAATCGAACTTGGAAAAATCCTGCTCATGGTATTCATCGCCCTTGCCGTTCTCACATTCTTGGTGGGTATCGCACGTGGGGGATCGAATAAGCAGATTCGTTAGACCTTATGATTTTAGACCGGTGGAGATATAGGGACTTCACCGGTCGCCTTTAAAAAAACTTTTTTGCACACATGCGAGTAAAGACAAATTAGAGGTGGCAAGAATTTGCCATTTTTAGGGAAATCAAAAAGTATGGTGCTTCTAAGGTAAGAACCCCAGTGCTCAACACACTGGGGTTTTTTTATTACTGATATTTTGCAACGATTTTTGTGTGCGCGCCTGAAGCTTTAACTTTCTTCAATCCTTCATTCAATTTATCAACAAGGCCTGCTGTTTTTGTTTTCTTTGAAACAAGAAAATAAACATCACCTGAAGAAATTGTCACTGGGTGAACTTCAATTTTATCACTCGCATTCTGCCCTTTTACAAGCGAGACACCTGTATATTTATCCATGATGAATCCATCAAGACGGCCTGCTACAACTTTTTTAACATTGAGTTCATCAACGTCAGCACTTCCGTCGAACTTTGCTTTCATCGCTTCAACTTCATCACTGTAAAAAGATCCGCGCGTGATTCCAATTTTTGTTCCTGTCTTTCCTAAATCAGCAACAGTTTTGATATCTGCGCCTGTACCTTTTTTCATAAAGAGCGCGTTGATTTCGTTTCTGTATCCATTAGTGAAGTTAGCAAACTTCTCTCTCTCAGCAGACTTCCCTGCTCCCATAACAACATCAACTTCTCCAGCTTCTGCAGAAGACAACTGACGATTCCACGGCATTTCAACAAAAGTGGCCTTACAGCCAGCTTCTTTAACTACAGCTTCAGTCAATTCAATATCAAGACCTGTTAATTTTCCTGAAGCATCCTTAAATTGGTATGGTTGCCACGGCTCCCAGCTAATTTTAATGTCACAAGCATAACCCGCGCTTAAAGATGTCAGCGATACAAGAGTAGCGAGAAAAAGATTTTTCACGTTCATTGAGTCTCTCCGTTTATTGATTTCTTTTATTCTAAACTAAAGAAAAAATTTCTGTAAAAAAAATCACTATGAAAAAATTGTCTTTTTTTTATAATTAAAAGCATTCATAACAGGAGTACCTATGAAAAAGTTAACGTTAGTTTTGGCCCTACTATTATCATTCCAGTCACAATCTGCAGAGAAATGGAAAATTACATCTCTTGATTGGCAACCATTCTCAGGAAAAGCTCTTCCAGATGGTGGTGCAGGAATTGCTGTTCTTAAGGAAGCCTTAAAGGCAGAAGGAATTGAACTGGTCGTTGAATTTTATCCGTGGACAAGAGCACTTGAGACGGCAAAAGACGCTTCATATGTTGGTTATTATCCAGCATGGCCGGAAGATGTCGTTGCTGGTTTCACAAAGTCTGATGTTATCTTTAAATCACCTGTTGGATTTGCTGAAAATAAATCAAAGCCACTGACTTGGACAAAGCTTGAAGATCTAAAAGGTAAATCAATTGGAACGGTTCAAGACTACGGTAACACTCCAGAGTTCAACGCTCTCGTTAAAGCGGGAACTATTAAAGCAGAAGTTTCAACTGATGATTTGACAAACGTTAAAAAAGTTGCGGCAGGAAGAATTGATGGTGCTTTCATCGACCTCAATAACCTGGACTACTTTTTGAAAAACGATGCTAAAGATCTTGCTGGTAAAGTACAAGCGAATGCTAAAATGATCGACACGAAAGATCTGGTACTCGCCATCAATACAAAGTTCGCCAATAAAAATGCGGCAGAAATCATTAAGCGTGCTATCTCGAAAGTTAATGCTGAAAAAATTATTCAGGATTACAAAGCAAAACACCTAAAATAAATCTGAAAAGAATTTATTCAATACCGGGGACCCTCTAAGGGTCCCTTTTTTTTCCGACCTAAATACTTTTTCTTTCATAACACTAAATTGTGCTTAAATTTTTCTAATTAGTGTCGAATAAGATTTCAATAAAATAGATTTTTTCCCGTAGTCGGAGTTAAAAAGTGAAAAAGATGAAATGGTCTTTGATTTTCAAATTGATGACTTGGATTAACATTCTCTCTGTCCTTATCATTGTAGGACTTTCTTTCACCATTATGACAAAAATGATGGATGGCACAGAAAAGATGGTTGTTTCTGAAATGGAGAATCTAGCAAACTCAGTGAAGCTCACATCAGCGGATTATGTGTGGAACTTGAATAACGATGTTCTGAAATCGATTTCAAATCAACTTCTCGACAATAAAAGTATCGAGTCTGTGTCCTTCCTAGATACAAAAAATGTCGTGATCACAAAGGCCGAAAAAAAGGCAGGTGAAGCTACAGATATAAAATCGCACAGAAAAATAAAACTTCCGATCATCTATGGTGCTGATAAACAGACCATTGGACATATTGAAGTTGCTTACAATCTCTCTAAAGTTCAAGATGTAAAAAAACAATTTTTAACAATTACATTTATCGGAATCATCGCCGCCCAAATCATCATGGGTCTCTTCCTGTACTTTGTACTAAGAAGCACGACAAACAAATTAGGATTTATTGCTGAAAAATTAAGAGGTGTCTCGCAGAAGAACCAGGCATCATCAGAAGAAGTAAAAACAATTTCTGAAGAAGTTTCTTCTTCTACGCAGGAGCAGGCCGCTTCAATTCAGGAAACAGTCACTACGCTCGATCAAATTACCCAAATGGTAAACACATCAGTTGATAGCGCCCAAAGCTCTTCTGTAAAGGCCGAAGAATCGCATTCAATCGCGACTGAAGGTAAAGGTGTCGTAAAAGAAATGATTCACTCGATGGAACAAATCGACAAATCAAATAAAGACATCATGGAAGAAATTAAACGCAGTAACGAGCGTATTTCGAGCATCGTTAAAGTTATCAACGAAATTTCACAAAAGACCACAGTCATTAACGATATCGTATTCCAAACTAAATTATTGTCATTCAACGCCTCAGTTGAAGCTGCCCGCGCTGGTGAACACGGCAAGGGATTCGCAGTTGTTGCGGAAGAAGTTGGTAACCTTGCTCAGATGTCTGGTAAGGCCTCAAATGAAATTTCTCAAATCCTTGATGAAAGTATTAAAACGGTTAACGCTATCATCAATGAAACAAACACAAACATTCAACGTCTCATCGATATCGGAAACATCAAAGTTAAAGACGGTGTTGCCGTTGCTGGCCGCTGTGGAAAAGTTCTAGATGAAGTTGTAGATAACGCTGCTCTTGTTAAAACAATGATGAACGAAGTTTCCATCGCTTCGAAAGAACAAGCTGAAGGTGTTAAAAATATCGCTCTCGCGATGAACCAGCTTGATCAAACGACGCTTTCGAATTCAAGCACAGCAAATCGTTCTTTCCAGAGTTCGAAAGAGCTCTCGTTACAAGCTGTAGAACTGCAAGAAACTGTTTACGAACTTGAAGCAGAAATCTTTGGTAGAAAGGCAAACTAATTGTTCGTTTATGATTTTCGTGAGGCCGGTTTTTTTTCGTGCTCAGGAAGAATTGCTGAGCACGTCGTCCACAGACCGGTACGCAGAGATTCACAAAATTCTTCTGGTAAACCAACCTTTCTCATCTCATTGATCACTGGCGTAGGATCATACTGCAGTTCAACCAATTCAAAAGAAATTTCGGTACCAATTAGTTTTGCTTGTGCATACCAAACTCTTTGTGAAAACTCGTGGGCCGGACGACCAATGACACCGACATTGATCCAAACGCCAAGGCCTGTCTTTTTCATCCAGGGAATTCCTGAATGTGTGACACAAATAGCGTCCACGTTATATTTGGAAAACCAATAATCTATTTTTTCATCTGATGTTTCAGATTCAAACACAAATTCATTAACTTCATCCGGTGAGCCGTGACAGAGGAGAATCTTCTTTCCACCCCATTCAAGTATCATTTGATCTGGAAGCATTTTAAGCCATTCACGATTTGCGAGGGACGTATTTTTCAAAGTGTAATCAAAACTTATCTGAGCAAATTTTCGATCAAGTGGATCCAAGTACCCACATCCACAATCGGCTTCACCGTTGCCTACTGTTTGATCATAATTTCCTTTAATACATTTAAAATTATTCTTTTTGAGCAATTCTATTGAGCGATCAGGATGAGGACCAAATCCTCCAATATCACCAAGGCAGAAGTGATGATCTGCATCTTTTGTTTTTTCAATAAGTGCTTCAAGCGAAGAAAAATTTGAATAAGGTCCACCACATAAAATAATTTTTTTTACGTTCTGTTGAATTTTCATTACTTCTCGATTCATTTGATAATCTTATATTATGTGAAAAGCGTTTGTTTTTTTTCTTTCAACTGACTAACATCACCATCGTAAATTTTTGTTCCCTTATTAAGTACAACGACTCGGGATGAAAATTGTTCGATCAAATCCATTGAGTGCATAACTGTGATCAAGCTTAAATCTTTCTTCTCTACTAAATTTTTTAACATCTGCAGAATATCTAATTGCGCCTTTGGATCGAGCGCCGCCGTTGGCTCATCCGCAAGCAAGAGTTTAGGTTTTTGGGCCAAGGCACGCGCAATAGCTATTTTCTGTTTTTCTCCACCCGACAACTGCCTTACTTTCAAATGAGCAAAATGAGACATGCCTACATCCTGCAAGGCCTCATATGCTATTTCATAATCATCTTCTTTAAAAATATTAAACCAAGTAAAGACTGATTGATTGCGAGGCAATCTTCCTAATAATACATTTTCCAGAACAGTTTTTTGTGGAACAAGACATAGACCCTGATGAATGAAGCCAATTTCCTGGCGCAATTTCTGTAGCCGTTTGGCCGTAAAAGATTGATCTATTTTTTGATCAATGACATGAAGTTCTCCCGATGTCGGCGATATAGTACCTACAATCATTTTAAGCAATGTCGTTTTTCCTGCTCCATTGTGACCAGCAATAGTTACATTTTCATGTTCATTAATTTTCAAATCGATGTGTGAAAGAAGATTTTTACCTTCTTGAGTTTTATATGAAACTTCATGAAAGTTGATCATACAAATGCCTCACGAATTTTAGCGCTCAAATAATTAAACGAACTCACCATGAAAAAAAGAAAGAGAATTAACGTCGCTAAACGTTGCCAAGCAAAGAGCGAAATTGCGTCACTCAAAAGTAAACCTATTCCTCCAGCTCCAACTAATCCAAGGACAGCTGAATCACGTAAATTAAATTCCCAAACATAAAGATGAAGGGAGAAAAACTGCGAAGTAAGGCCAGGAAGTACTCCATGAATAAAAACTTGAACTCTCCCCGCTCCACTCATTTTAAGTGCATCGGCCGCATGGAAATCATGTGAATCGATAGCTTCAGCAAAAAGCTTTCCGTAACTTCCCATTGAATGAAGTGCTATGGCCAGAATTCCGGCCATTGGTCCCAGGCCTACGATTCCAACTAAAAAAAGTCCAAAAACAAGTGTGTGAATGGAACGGAAAAAATTAATCATTAAAAGTGAAAGAGAACGAATTAGGAACGAAAAATTTAATTTTTTTGAAGCAAGCAGAGAAAGAAAAAAGCCCATTACTGCTGCCAATGCTGAACCCACCGTCGCCACTTTGAAAGACATCCATCCTGCACGCAAAAGCGAAAAGAGAAATTTCTCTTCAAGTTCTTTTTGGTTTTCGGTGCGAAGAACGACACCTTCGTCATTTTTGTATTCGAACTTCTCACTACCAGTCCAAACTTTTAAAAAACTAGGTCTCGAAAGCTCTGTAAAAGTATCCTGTAGATTTCTCCACGGTTTTCGACCAAAACTTAGATCATCATGACGGACTAAGCTCAACATGCAAATAAACATCACTAGAACATTTAGAGAAACCCAAAGAGATAAAGATCCCTTCAATTTTCTCAAAAGTATTCTGATGGTGTTTTTCAAATTATTTTGCCTTTGGAATGAGTTTACCTGTCGCTAAACCTGCATCTTTAATCGGACGATAAAAAGTATCATCTTTTTTAACAAATCCAGTGTAGTGAGCTGGTAATAATGCCGGATTTTTTTTAAGTTCATTTTTTACGTTAAGAAGTGCTTTTCGAACTTGTTCAACAAACTTTTTATTCTTCATTAACTCAGGACTGAGAGCAAAAGCATCGTTTGGTAATGGTGCCGATGTCCAGATGATGACAGATTTTTTCGCATCGATTAGACCTTGTTCAATCATGGCATTTCGATTTCTATTGTAATCAGCTCCAGCATCAAGCTCGCCTGCCGTTACTTGAGTTTCAATGGCCTGGTGTTTTGTATAAAGAACTTTTCCAAAAAATTCTTCCGGCTCTTTTATGTTAAATGTTTTTTGAAAATGGTGGAAAGGAATCAAATATCCAGAAGTCGAACCTTTGTCTCCAAAAGCAAAAGTTTTTCCTTTTAATTGCTCTAATTTCGTTATTCCAGAATTGGGATGAGTGATAATGTGTGCAAAATATTCTGGTTTATCATCATAAAGAATCGTTGCAATCGCTTCCGCCCCAGATTCGTTGTTTGCCAAAACATAACCCCACGGACCAAGAAGTCCCATATCTGTTTCACCGGTTGCAAGTGATTTTGCCAACCCCTCCCAGGTATCTACCGTTTTTAACTGCACTGGACGTTTAAGTTCACGTGCAAGGTAATCCGCCAGAGGTTTATATGTCTCATCGTTTTTCTCAATACTCGGCTGAAAAAGACCCACTCCAAACTTTAATGCTGGAAGTTCAGATTGGGACCATGCAGAAGGAGCAAGCGCCAGTGCAATTAGAAGCCAATTTTTTATCATAAAAAACTCCACTATAAATTTATAACTATATTACCCTATTTTTTTCTTTTGAGCTTCCAGGTTTTTTCGAGTTGGTTGCCGATCGCCACAGTCATAAGCTCATTGCCTAGTATACTTCCATTTTCATAGTAATAGTGAATATGGTCCGAATACATTCTCTGTTTAATAGGTCCAAACAGCGTTGTTAAGCTATAGACAGGAAGCCCTTCCGCATGAAGCTCCTGATAGGCCTTTTCAATCATCTGATAATGTTCTTTACTAATGAATTCAGTCCTCAGCTTTTCTTCATCGGTAAGTTCTTTTCCGTATAAACGAGTCGGTTGAAGAAATTGAGCGCTTCTAATATTCGAAATCTTCGCTAGTAGATGCATTTTTCGATTATAGCTTTTTAGCTGGTTGATTACCCACTTCTCACTCTCTGGTAACGGAAGTTTTAAATTTTCAGCATTGCCTTCACTGAATTCTTGAATGAGATCTCTGCCAAAGACGACTCGGTCAATGATGGCCACTTGAATTTTATAGAGAGCATTCAAAAAATAAGAATGTTTAAAGAATGAGTGAGACAACCAAGAACGGTAGCGACCTGCCATATTTAAAAAATGAAAACGATAACTTTCTTTACCTGAATAAGCTAAAATCATTTGCGCTGCAGGAACATGTTCAAAGGGACGTGAAAAAGTTAGATGATGAGCTTCATTATAACCATCGATAGAGATGATACCGTCGATTCGGTCTCCATAAATGGCCAGAACATTAAATTGGTTTGGCTGTGACCAGGCCCCCATGGCGCCTACATGAATCTTGAATTGTTTCTTCTCTGGAGGATAGAAATGCTTATTCAGATAATTCTCAAAATAGTTTTCGATTCCTGCCTTGCCATAAACAGCAAAAAGTTGCGCAACCGATCCACCTAGAATCATGACTGTGAAATCATCTGATGATTTTTTCTGAGGCAAATCTCTTTTAGAATCAAAACCGACATTATTTCCTTTTCCTTCACACCCGGAAGGGACCCACTCTTTTCTTCGCATGATAAAACCGAGCATGGGATGACCAATTGAGGCAGCAGAAAAAGAACAATTGGTCTCTTGTCCTATATCATCAATGTAGCCGTTGTAGGATTGTTGAAGATACTTATCAATTCCGTTTTTTCTTTCAGCCCGAGTAAATGCAAAAAAAGAAATTCCCTCTAAAGTCAGTAAAGTGGCACTGACTAATATTAAAAATAACAAAAACGAAAATAAATTTTTCTTCATTTTTTGTTCTTTAATTTCCAGGTCTGTCCAAGCTGGTTGGCAATCGTGGCGGCGACGATCTCATTTCCTACACTTTTCCCATCAATATTCATGTAATGAATGTGATCCGAATAAATTCTCTCCTTTCTATCCTTAAATATTTCTGTAAGACTAAAAATGGGAAATCCTTCCTGACTTAGCTGAGAATACATTTTTTCAATATTTTTATAATCATCATTTGAAATAAATTCGCGAGTGATTTTTTCATCGTTGGTTAGAACTTTTCCCCAAAGACGCGTTGGTTGAAGAAATTGAATGGATTTAATTCCCAAAGCCTTTGCAAGAAGATGCATTTTTTTATTGTAACTCTTATATTGTTCAAGAGCATGCATTTTGGCTTCATGAAAGGGAAGTTTAAAATCTTCCGAATTTCCTTTAAGAAATTCATCAATCATCGCAGGAGGAACAACATAATTTTTAAAAATGCCTACCTGAACTTTGTATAAGGCGTTCATGAGATAAGAGTTCGCCAAAAACGAATTAGATACATGATAGCGATAACTCCCAAGCATATTCAAAATTTTAAAGCGGTAACTATCTCTTCCCGAGTAAGCGAGTATTTGTTGGGCAGCAGGTATTTGCTCAAAGGACGCGGGATATGAAATTTTAAAAGATTCATTATATCCATCCAAAACGATTATTCCATCAATTCTATCAGCATACATGGCGAGCATATTAAATTGATTCGGCTGGGCCCATGCTCCTGCCGCTCCATTAAGCACCTTAAATTGCTTTTTTACAGGAGGATAGAATTGGCCGTTCAAATAATCCTGAAGAAAATTCGACGACATTGTTTCCTGGTAATTTGTAAGTTGGTGTGCAACAGATCCACCTAAAACAAGAATGGTAAAATCCTCTTCAGATTTAACGAGTGGCAAATCGCGGGCGGATTCTATTCCAATATTATTCGCCCCACCGAAACAGCCTTTTGGCAACCACTCTTTTCTTCTCATAACGAAACCAAGCATTGAATGCCCTATTGTCGTGGCAGCAAAAGAGCAATTCTTTTTTTGAGCGATATCATCAATGAATTGATTATAGGAAAGACTGAGATAGTTTTTAATTCCCTTTTCATGCTCTTCTTTAGTGAAGGCAAAATACGATACGCCTTCTAGCATCAGCAATGTGACACTTATGACAATGATTGTGAAAAACGCACGAAAAATAATTTTTTTCATTTCAATCCAAGTCGAAATTATTTTTATAATCGATCAATTGTTCCTCAGAAATATCTTTTTTATAAACGACACAATCACCGAGAACGAGTAGATCCAGATGAGTACCTAGAAAACATTGCAAGGCATGTTCAGGATTCGCAACAATAGGCTCCCCTCTCACATTAAAACTTGTATTAACAAGAAGTGGACACCCTGTTTGCTTTTTAAATTCAGAAAGAAGCGCATGAAATTCCGGATTTGTATTTTTAGAAACCGTTTGAACTCGCGCTGAATTATCAATATGAGTGACAGCTGGAAAATCTAATTTTTTAAATTCATCAACCAAAAGCATATAGGGAGACTGACCTAATTCTGGAAAATAATGAGATGAATCTTCTTCTAAGATTGCCGGTGCAAAAGGCCGGAATGATTCTCTAAATTTAATTTTCAAGTTTAAATCTTTTTGCATTGTAGATATTCGTGCATCGGCGAGAATAGAGCGATTTCCGAGTGCCCTCGGACCAAACTCCATGCGTCCCTGAAACCAACCGACAGCTGAGCCTTTTGCTAGCTCGCTGGCAACGACTGAATACAAAGAATCCTTGTCATACTGAATGTATGTAATGTTATTTTTCTGCAAAACATTTTTAATTTCATCAGAAGAAAAAGCAAAACCTAAGTAAGAGCCTTTCATTTCATCAGAATCCAATTTCGGAAATCGCTCTTTTTTTGAATGCTGATAATAAAAGGCCAAAGCAGCGCCAATTGATCCACCACTATCTCCGGCCGCTGGTTGTATCCAAATATTCTTGAAAAGCCCCTCCTTCTTTAATTTTCCATTGGCAACACAATTAAGAGCTACTCCACCAGCAAGGCAAAGATTTTCTGATTTATAATTTCTCTTAAGATCAGTAGCAATTTTGATCACGACTTCTTCGCAAATTAATTGGATTGAAGCTGCAAGATCTTTATGTACTTGGAGCAGTGGTGATTCTGGATTTCTTTTATGATGACCAAAGAGCTTATCGAATCGATCATTTGTCATCGATAAACCTGTACAATAATCAAAGTAATCCATATTCAAAACATAAGAACCATCATCATGGATGCTGATCAGATGTTGTCTGATTATTTCGACGAAGAGCGGTTTACCATAAGGCGCTAGGCCCATAAGCTTGTACTCTCCAGAATTGACTTTAAATCCGCAGTAAGCGGTAAATGCTGAATAAAGAAGACCCAAACTGTGAGGGAATTGAATCGACTTCATCAGCTCTAACTTGTTCTTATGACCTTTGTAGACACTAGTCGTAGTCCACTCACCTACACCATCCATCGTTAAAACAATCGCTTCCTCAAAAGGAGATGGATAAAATGCACTGGCCGCATGACTGAGGTGATGGTCAGAAAAAAAGAAATTTTCAAGTTGCTGAAATGTAAATCCTAATTGCGATAGCTCGCGTTTCATGACTTTTTTTTGGTAAAGTTTTTCTTTTAACCACAGAGGCATGGATGTCAGAAACGATTGAAACCCTCTAGGAGCGAACTGCAAATACGTTTCCAACAATCTTTCAAATTTTAAAAAAGGTTTTTCGTAGAAAACAATAGCATCTATTTCCTCTGCCCCAATCTGAGCAAAAGTCAAACATTCCTGAATCGCCAGTTTCGGAAAACGTGGGTCATGTTTCAATCGAGAAAGCCGCTCTTCTTGAAAAGCACAGAGAATCTCGCCATCTTTAATAAGGCATGCCGATGAATCATGATAATAAGCTGCTATTCCTAAAATAATCATATTTTAAAAAAGCGTATAGAGGAATGGAGCTATAGCGGTCCCTTGAGTAAGTGTCGAGAGAAGTCCAATCATGATGAGCGAAATAAAAAGTGGAATTAACCAATACTTCTTTCTTTTTTTGATGAATT
>CAMLKK010000053.1 GCA_946480715.1 uncultured Bacteriovorax sp.
TAAATTCAGAAAAAGCGGCAAGCAATTTATCAGCTGCAGGTTTCATAAGAGATGAGTGGAATGGAGCTGAAACATTTAATTCGACAGCACGATGAGGTTCTTTGTAATTTTCTTCAAGCCATTTTACAGCACGAAGACACGCTTCACTTTCACCACTGATAACAATTTGAGAAGGATCATTGTAGTTTGCCGGCATAACTTCAGAATTAATTTGTGAAGAAACTTTGCAAGCTTGTTCGATAACATCTGCAGGCACTTTCATGATCGCAAACATTTTTCCTTTTCCAACTGGAACAGCATCTTGCATGTATTTTCCACGAAGGTGAACGGCCTTCGTTGCGTCTTCAAGTGAAAGAACACCAGCAGCAACAAGAGCTGCGTACTCACCAACCGAGTGACCAAGCACGCGATCGATTTTTACACCTTTGGAATCAAGAAGAGTTTTTACCTTATGAAAAAGAGCAACACTGTGGTTTAAAATCGCGGGCTGCGTATTTTGCGTAAGTTTTAAATCATCTTCAGGGCCATCGAACATGATTGATTTAAGATCGTATCCTAAAGCAGCGTTCGCTTTATCGAAGAGTGAATGATCAAGATTTTTTCCCATACCGACATATTGAGATCCTTGTCCTGGGAAAAGTAGTGTTACCGATTTGGTCATTTAAATGTCCTGGTTAACTTAATATTTAAGGAGAGTCGCTCCAGCTGTGAGGCCTGCACCGAAAGCGTCGAAGAGAACAATGTCTCCGCGTTTAATTCTTCCGTCTGCAATCGCTTCGTGAAAAGCAATAGGCACAGTGGCCGCTGAAGTGTTTCCGTATTTATCAATGTTCACAATCATTTTATCCATGCCCATCCCAAGGAGATTAGCGGTTGTTTCAATGATTCTGATGTTCGCTTGGTGAGGAACAACCCAGTCGATGTCTTCTTTAGACATACCGGCCATTTCTAAAACTTTGCGCCCGTTTTCAGCAAGTGTACGTGTGGCCACTTTGAACATTTCTTTACCCTTCATCTGCATGAAGTGTGAGCCTTCAATAATATGTTGAGCAGTTATAGGAGTAACAGCTCCACCGATTGGTTGGTCGAAATATTCGCCGCCTGTTCCGTCTGAATTTAAAATTGTTGAGAGAATTTTAGACTCTGAACCTTCTTCAGCACGACCAACGATTGCGACTCCACAACCATCACCGAAAAGAATGCAAGAGTTTCTGTCTTTCCAATTTACTTCGCGAGAAAGCATTTCACTTCCTACAACAAGTACGTTTTTCGCCATACCAGTCTTGATGAATGAATTGGCCATGTTTACACCGTAAACGAAACCAGAACACGCCACTGAAATGTCGAGGCAAGTACAGTTATTTGTGATTCCTAATTTTACTTGCAGAATACAAGCAGAGTTCGGAAGTTTTACGTCCGGAGTAACCGACGCAAAAATGATAAAGTCGATGTCGTTTGGTTGAAGATTGGCCGCTTTTAAAGCATCACGAGTTGCATAGAGGGCCATGTCTGTAGGAAATTCTCCGCCTTCTGTTGAACAGATTCGGCGTTCACGAATACCAGTGCGTTCGAAAATCCATTGATCACTTGTTTCAACAATTTTTTCAATGTCGAAATTCGTCATCACTTTTTTTGGGGCGTACATCCCGGTACCGAGGACTTTTGCTTCATAAGTTTTCATAAGTCTTGTCCAAAAAAAAAGCCCTTATTTTACTTCCTACTACTAGGGCGTAACATAAGGGCGTTGATTAATTTTTAAAATGCAAAGTGAGGTCTGATTATTCTGCAGTTGCCTGAGCAGCTTCAGTTTTTACAGGAGCAATCACTTTTCCTTTATAGTGTCCGCAACCAGCACAAACAGTGTGAGGCATTACGTGAGCGCCACAGTTTGAACATGCCATTGGGTGTTTTCTATATAGTTTATGGTGTTGACCAGCTCTTCTTAAACCTTTTCTTGAAACTGAATTTTTCTTCTTAGGAACTGCCATCTTATACTCCGGGGCTGCTTAATAACTTCAACTTTTTGAATATGAGGGATAATCTTTACGCGAGAAAGCGCGCTTCGGCAAGTACTTTTGCCAGATAACGCCTAGCGCACCTTAAAAATGCACCGGATTTTTACACTCGCCCTCACATCGAGGAAACGGTGGGACCTCAATAAAGATTTGCTCGTGAATGGCTTCCTTCAAATCTGCCATGCCCTTATGGAAGAAATAAAGTTCCATTTCCTGATTGTCGGCAAACACAGTTGTGGCCTCTGCATATTCAGGTAATTTTTCTTTAGAGTCGTGTAGGAATGCTGCGTTAAATGGCACTTCCAGATGAACAGCGACCGGAGCTAAACAGCGTCCGCACGGTTGGTGAAAATGTGTATTCACATCACCATGAACGATTAAATGATCGCCCAAAAAATTATTCGTCTTGCGAGTAATCTGCAGTTTTAAAGCAATGTCGCCGGCCGGACGTTCGTCTTCAGCGTCTAATTGCTCTTCTAGTTCAACGAGAAGATCTTTAACCCAAGGAACGTTTTCCCCGAGTTCGTAGTCCTCGATAATGTCATGACTGTATTTACTGATCGCAATGATCGGATCTAATTGAGTGTTAATTTTCATAAGGATTAGAGATTTAACTCTCTTCAAATAAAAAGTACAATCAAAAGCATGAATATTCTCATTGCTGGATTCATGGGATCGGGAAAATCGACCCTTCTACAAAAACTGACCGGAACGATGCCTGGGTGGGAGACTCATGATCTCGACCACCTGATTAGTCGGGAACTTCACATTGAACGATCGGCCTTAGGAGATTGGATTAGAGAACATTCACTACCGCGCTTTCGTTCAATGGAGTATCAGTGTCTGCAGCA
The DNA here is from genome assembly GCA_946480715.1 of uncultured Bacteriovorax sp. The sequence goes on from CAMLKK010000053.1 coordinate 2,867, forward strand.
GCTTTTTTATTCTCCAAAGTCGAAAATTATTGCTTTAGGGGGAGGGACATTAGAGTCCGCACCCGTTCGCCATTTGATAAAATCGCAACCTAAAACGAAATTAGTTTTTCTAGATGTCCCATTAGAACTTTGTCTCTCCCGAGTGCAAGGGGACCGAAATCGTCCTATGCTCGACTTAAATCCTGCCGATTTGAAAAAATTACACGCCGATCGATTACTGAACTATCAAAAGGCTGACCTCATCCTCACCCCAGAGGGAATCGAAAATATAAAAGGGATTGATGGCATTCTCTCTTTAGTGCATACTTTAAAAGGACAAAAACCATAGGACGACGTCATGGGCGATTCTAAAATTTCAGTAGCACTTTTAATGCACGACCTCGGCGAGGTTCGTGAATTAACGGCCGTGTTCAAAAAGCTTGGGATCATTCCACACTTTTATGAAGATCTAAAAACTTTCTGGAGTGGAACGCTGGAGCGTTTGCCTGCGCTTTGTATTGTTGACGTTAAAATGATGAGTGAAGGAAATCTTGTTCTTCATGATCATCCGGCCGTCGTTAATGAAGAAATGCCTCTTCTTTTTTACTACTCTGAAAAAACAGAACCTCTACTTGTTTCAACTCATCAGTTGTTTCATTTAGGGACCTTGAAAAAATCGGCCCACTATGAAGGGGCGCTTAAAGCGATTCTTAAACGTCTCAATAAAACGATGGCGCTGGAACAAAATAATTTGATGTTGAAAGTTCTCAACAACTCTCAACGTGAGCAAATTGAACAAATGGAAGTTGAAAAACGTTTAATGGTTCAATCTGATCAATATCAATCCATGGTTAAAAAAGTTTGCCTCGATTTCGAAGAATTGAGAGGCGAGACTGATTTCATTAAAGCGCTGGAGAAAGTTTTCCAGGGCATCGATGAGATCGAAGAATTTGCGATGATGGAACTATCTTTTAACGGCCAAAAACTTCATTCGCCGCTTTCTTATGTGCCAAAGTTCAGAACCATTCCATCTTTATGGTTGGGGCAGGCCTGCACGAACGGAATTGAAGCTTTTGCACAAAATATGGCTTCGCAAGTCGCGATTGATATTATGGGAAGCGATCTCGTTTCTTTGCTCATTAAAGGCACAAAAGCTCGTCCCGATAAAATCCTTTTCGTAAAATCAAGCAACGAAACTTTTTATAACAACTTCGACTGGAATTTACTCGAAGCTTATCTCAATGGTTTCTACGCAAGTTTACAAAATAAAATGGTGACGGAGAGACCGGTTGAAAAAAGATTCACGTCTGCTTTTGAAGCGATGAGTTTCCTGGATCAATTTCTTTTTGGTCAAAATAAAACGGATGTGCGTTTGGTGAACATTGATCTTTCAGATCTAGTAAATGTCATCATGAAAAAGACGTCGAACAGATTTTTCTGGTCGCGTTTTGAAAAAGAGTTCATCGGAAAATTAGAAGTGCAGTCGCGAGTTGATTTTCGCGTTTTCGAATATGGTGTTCAAAATTTTGCCTTTATTGTGAAGCCGCAGGATTTGGATTTCTTCTTCGAAGAGTTAAAAGATTTCTCCGCAAAGTTTTCTTATTGGAAGTACTTTGAAGATTCGGAATCAGTTTTAACTCAGGTCATCCGTCCAAAAGTCGGAATGATTCCGCTTTCAGCGTATGCGTATTTAAGTAAGACGCAGAATGGAGAAAATCCAGTGCGCGAAGGCGTGACAAAACCACAAGCATGGTCGATTGTGGCGCCGAAAAACCAGTTAGACATGTAGGTTGATGGAATATGAAATTTAGAAGTCGTCTGGTGGTGAATCTTCACCATCTTGCTCATAATGTGAGTGAAATCAAAAAAATTGCTCCCGAATCCCAAATTCTTTTTATGGTGAAGGCCGATGGTTACGGACATGGAATGATTCCCGTCGTTCGTTACGCTATTACCGAATTAGGAATTAAAGAGTTTGGGTGCGCGACAATCTCTGAGGCGCTCAAACTTCGTGAAGAACTCAATGAACTTGAATTTGATGTTTATGTTTTCTCAGATATTCAATTAGAGCTTTTGGAAAATGCAGATATCTATTTAAAACGCAGAATCATTCCCGTAATTTCTAATGTGAGTGAACTTGATTACATTCTCCATACGCCGGAGTTCCGCCATTTCCCGATTTGTCTGAAGTTTAATACGGGGATGAATAGGTTAGGACTTGATCCTAACGACACGCCGTTAATTGTGGCGAAGTTAAAGCAACACGGGCGCAACTCAGTTCATCATCTCATTTCTCACTACGCGAATGCTTCGTTTCCTATGGAAACAAATGAACGCAATGTTTTTCAAAGAACGCGCTTCACGGAAATCAAACAATACTTCCGTGATAATGGAATTACACTCGAACGAACTTCGCAGTCGAATTCCGGTGCAACTGAACAAAAGACTGGCATGAAAGCGACAGATACGCACATTCGTCCTGGACTGATGATGTACGGCCCTTCTTCGCTCAATTCTGAATTTTCTAATTTATCGCACTTCAATGGGAAAGTTGTCTCGCGTTTAGAAACGTACATCTTAAGAACTTTTGAAGTTAAGGCCGGTGATCCTATTGGTTATAACTCTACACCGTGTCCGCATGATGGAGTTGTTGCCGTATTAGCGATTGGATATGGAGATGGTTTTTCTACCCGCTATGGTGGAGCGCACATTCATCACAAAGGTTTTGATGGTGTGATCACTGGGCGCGTGAACATGGATATGATTCAGGTTCTATTTCCAAAAGAAGCAAATGGACACATCAAAGCTCACGAGATCGTCACAATCTGGGGAGAAAAAGAAGGTGATTTGCTCAGGTTTTCTGAAGAAACAAAAACCATTCCTTACGAGCTTTTTTGTTCTCTCCTTCCTCGCGTTCCCCGAGTTTATCGGTTAAACTAATTACGTGAACGAAAAAGTTTTAACATTTATGCGCTCTAAGGTTGAACACCTTGGAGCAGAAATTCTTGATATGGTGAATGGACTTGGTTCCATTTCGCTTTTTGGTGCGCGCTTTTTCTATTGGGGATTCCGCAAACCTTATCGCTTTCATCTTCTCATTGAACAACTTTTTTTCATCGGCAACAAAAGTATGACCATCATTTGTTTGTCGGGACTATTCACCGGAATGGTTCTTGCGACTCAAACATATTTTGGATTCAAGCTGATTAACGTGGATTCACTCGTTGGTGCGATCGTTGCGATCTCACTTTCAAAAGAACTTGCTCCTGTTATGACAGGTCTCATTGTTGCTGGACGAGCAGGTTCTGCGATGGCCGCACAAATTGGATCGATGAAAGTAACAGAACAAATTGATGCACTCGAAGTTATGGGGATCTCCAGTGTGCAGTATCTCGCAGTTCCCAGAATTATTGCTGCGACTTTTGCTGTGCCGATGCTTTCCATTGTTTTCCTTTTTATTGGAAACTTGGGCGGCTATGTGGTGGGGACAACGACTCTTTCTATCGATGAGGCGATGTATTTTTCTAAGCTCGGTGAATTCATGTACGTTTCAGATATCGCTCAAGGCGTGATCAAAGCGACATTCTTCGGATTTGTTATTGCTGTCATCGGAACTTATTTCGGCTTTCAAGTTGAAAAAGGAGCGGTGGGAGTAGGTCGCGGAACGAACCTCGCCGTTATCTGGGGAATGATTTCCGTTCTCGTTCTCGATTATTTCCTCACAACCTTTCTCGTGAAGATTTTGTAGGAGACGCACTTGCTGACTTTTGAGAATCCCGCCATTTCGTTAAAAAATGTAACAAAGAAATTTGGTGAACAGACTATTCTCAACGATCTCAGTTTTGATATTCCTCGTGATAAAATTACGACGATCCTGGGATTTTCTGGTGCGGGAAAATCAACTCTACTCAAACACATTTTAGGTATTGTTAGTCCAACAAGTGGAACTGTGAATGTTCTAGGAAAAGATTTAAGCCATCTTGATAAAGTAGAGCTGCGTGAATTTCGTAAAAATTTCGGAATGCTCTTTCAGTATGCGGCCCTATTCGATTCTTTCACTGCTGCGGAAAATGTCGGTTTTCCACTGCATGAGTTTACGGATCTCTCGAATAAAGAGATCGAAGAGAAGGTTCACGATCTTCTCATCTCAGTGGGAATTAAAACTGAGTCTTTTCATAAACTACCTTCTGAACTTTCAGGAGGGATGAGAAAACGTGTAGGTCTTGCGCGCGCACTTGCGCTTAGTCCGGGGATTATGTTGTACGATGAACCGACAACTGGTCTTGATCCAATTACAACTAAAATGGTTAACAATCTTATCGTTGATACATCGAAGGCCCACAAGTCCCGAGAGATGACGTCGGTTATTATTTCTCACGATGTAAAAGCGACGCTAGAAATTTCCGACTATATCGCGTTTTTAGACCGTGGTACCATAATAGAATATTTACCAGTAGATGAGTTCAAAAATTCTGACAAACATTTAGTTCAGGAATTTTTAAGGCTTTAAAAAAAGGTGAGCATCCATAATGAATGAGTTTAAAGTAGGACTACTTGCCATCGCCACAATTGTTGCTGTTGCATTTATGTCCTTCAAAATTACATCGGGACAATCAGGTTTCGGTCAGTACGTCACATATAGAACAATCGTAAAAGATGCTTCAGGGATTTTTCCAAAAACTCCTATTAAGGTTGCGGGGATCGCAGCAGGTCGTATTAATTCTATTGAGCTTCAAGGAAACACGGCCCTCATTACTTTCGAAATCCTTAAACAAATTCAGGTGACAAAAAACTCGAAACTTAGAATCAAGTCTGTTGGTTTTTTGGGTGATAAATACATTGAAATTTTCATTGGTGATTCACCAGAGCTTTTGAAAAAATTTGATTTCATCGATTCAGAAGAAGCTGCAGGAATTGAAACACTTGTAAAAGACACGTCGGAAATTCTTTTAGACGTAAAACAAATTGTTCGTTCATTGAAAGATTCAATTGCTCCGGAAGGACAAATTTCGCCTATCAAAAAAATCTTAGCTGACGTTCAAACAACAGTTGAAAACACAAAAGAAGCAACACTGAGTTTGAAGCGAATCATGCAGGGTAATGAGGAAAAAATTAATGCCCTTGTCGATAACTTAGAAAATTTCTCTTACGAACTCGCTTACAACATGGATAAAGGCAATCCGGATGCAGCGATTTCAGATCTTAAAAAAATCATGGGGAATGCTGATAAATTAACAAAAGATCTTTCTGATATTGTTGCTGACGTGAAACGCGGAAAAGGAACAATGGGGAAACTTCTTGTTGAAGAAGAAATTGCTGACCAAGTTAAAGATACACTTTCAAGCGTGCAAAAAATTGTCGGAAAAGCAGATGCAATTCGCACAGAACTTTCGGTGTTCACTGGTGCTAACACTGACGGTGCAGGGGAGAGTGAAGTGGCCCTCAGAATTTTCCCTTCACCAGAAAGATTCTATCACTTAGGACTTACAACATCTGAAATCGGACCTGATACTGAAACGATTACCGAAACAACGACTAATGGAAATACTGTTACGACAAATAAAAAAGAACGCGAACGCGATACGTTCCGCTTCAACATTCAAGTTGGTCGTCGTGTTCAAGACTTCGCTTTCCGCGGTGGTCTTATTGAATCAACAGGTGGTTTAGGGATCGATTACTACTTCCAGCCATTGGGAACAAAATTTACAACTGAAGTTTTTGATTATGATAAAGATCGTGGACCAAATATTCGTGTAACAACTGAAGCGCAGCTTTGGAACGTTCTCTACGGCCGTATTTCGGGTAACGATTTAGCTCGTAAAGAAAGAAGTGCGACAGTTTCTGCGGGTCTTCGCTTTAATGATGAAGACTTAAAAGGTTTGATGGGCTTTTTCTTTTAAATAGAAGAGAGAATGGAAAGAAACTGGTTAATCAGAACATCGCAAAATCAAATCTTGGGCCCGGTGGCCAAGCAAAAACTTTTAGAGTTTATTGAAAAAGGTGCGCTCGGACTCAATGATGAAGTCGCGAGTGGAAATGGTTATTGGTTTTCACTAAGAGAACGTGATCTTGTAGATAAATACATCTATGGGGACATTCCTCAAGGCTACAATCCCATTTCAGAATCAAAGAGTGTTCTCGCTAAAAAAGAAAATCCTGACAAAACAACAAGTATCAATACAGCGCCAGCTAATCGCGGACAAATTCTTCGCCCGGAAAAAGACAATCCCGGTATTCTTCCTAAAAATGAAGATCTCGAGTTTCCAGATTTAGGTGGACCGACTTTAAATTCCCAGACAGAAACAACAGACATCACTCGTCTTCCGAAGAATGAAGATTTGGAATTTCCAGATATCACTTTGATCGCCGCGAAAGTTCAATCATCAATGAGCGCTGATGGCATGCAATCGCTGCATTCAACTCCATCAGTAGCTGTTTCAATGCCAAAAGCGGAGCCCACGAGAATTGATGAGCGCAATCTTCGCGACACAAATAATGAACCCGTACTTTATCCGAAAGATGAAGATCTTGATTTCCCAGATATCGCTAGCATTAAAAATGATAAGACTGAAAAAACTTCGGAGTTTGAATTCAGAGTACCTACGCAATCGAGTAAAGAAGTGGTTGAAGATATCAAACCACCCACGACAAGCTTGAAAGCAGACCTCGAAAGTGATTTTGGTGAATCAACACTGACACTTATTCAAACAAAACCTGCGGCCAAAGAAACGCCGAAAGAAGCTCCACGTCCTGTTTTAGATAAACCACTTAAGAAAAAAGAAATCGTCGCCAAAGAACCAATACGCGATGAAGATAAAAAACTACTTCATGATCGTAAGGCCAAACCAGCGAAAACTCCTGTGCGTGAAAATAGAGAAGTGGTGTCGATTGAAAGTGCACCAGCTCCACTCAAGCGTCGAAACGATAATTATCTTTTTTTCATTTTGATTATTGTTGCCCTCATCATGCTCGCGGTATTTTTCTACTTCAAAGAAATTCTCAATAAACCTCTTCCTGTTTAATCGGAGCAAGCAGTGGCCACAAAACACACGCTCTTCATTTATCCTACTGACACTGTTTGGGGAATTGGTGCTTCCATTTACGATCAATGGGCACATCAGGATATTGCAACGATAAAAAGAACGAGTGCAGATAAACCGCTTTCGATTATGTTCACCAATCTCGTGACGTTAAAAAAAACATTTTCATTTCCAGCGGAAATGACAGACGAATGGCTCACAAAATTTTTTCAAATGGAATCAACTTTAGGTTTAGAATTGTCATCAGCTCTTTCACCGATTCCAGCATGGGTTTACGGTCAAAGTGATATGGTTTCTATTCGTTATTCTACAAATCCATTATTAAAAACTATTCCCGAGCCTTTTTTTTCTACAAGTTTAAATCTCACTGGTGAGCCGCCGATCACAACTTTTAAAGATGCGGTTCAATTTCAAAAAGATCATGCCAGGGAGGCACTTGTGATTGGAAGTGAAAAAGATCAACTTTCCGGAGAGTCTTCAACGATTGTCTTTTTTAGAAATAAAGGATTCAAGATTATCAGAGCGGGAAGAAACGTCGAAGAAATTAAATCGCACTTGTCGTTAACTGGATTTCCCTGCGCCTAATTGCAGATAGAGAGAAATCATTCGCTCTTTGAGTTCCAGATCTTCCAAATCACCAAACATCAATTCAGCTTCTTTTTTAAGACGTTTATATTCTGGCGAATAAGGATGCAGTTGATTCACTTTTTCTTTTTCAAGCGGGGCCACAAATTGCGAATACTGACGATCAAAGTGTGTTGAATCAACAATGAACTTAATCGACTTGATAGATTTTTCAAGCGAAGGAAAACGTTCAAAAATTTTCTTTTTTAACGGGAGTTCCATGAAACTTAATTCATTGGCGAAGGCAGAGTGATTCGACAAAATGATCAACGTCCCATTTTGATTTTTTAGCGGGATCGTATGTTGAGAAAGTTTATCGCCGGAGATTTCTTTCCATGCTCGGATAAGACTTAAAAAATCAAAACTTTCGCCAATTGAAGCACGTGTACTAGTCGATCCCGATCCCTTTTTTTCATAGGAATTAGACGCACCCGGTGAATCAATGAAGTTAACGAGTTTTTTTAACATAAATACCGTTTTAGCCTTATGTTTTTTAAGGTAGCATTAGCGCTATGAAAGTGCGATTTTTTTCTCAAATCCTCCTTGTTCTAGGCCAACTCTTCCTCGTCTCATGTGGTGGATATCACTTCAATACCAATAACAATCCTTTAATCGGTTACGACATAAAATCCGTTGCGGTTCCCATGTTTATTAACCGTTCTGTTCTGCCTGATCTGGCCGCTCCCATGACGAAAGAAGTCATGCTGGTGCTCAACGATTATGAAGGACTTAAAGTTTTAAGCGGCGATAACAAAGATGCAGATGCGGTTCTCATCGGGATCATTGAATCAAAAGATGCTGTAAATGATGTTGTCGTGAATTCAACTTATCAGTTCAGTGATAACACTGTTAAATCATCTGTCGGTGCAAGAAGCCCTTTTTATTATCCGGCGGAAACAGCTTACAGTATCGATTTCAAAGTCATTCTCATCAAGCGTCCAACAAAAGAAGAACTTGAATTGCTCACGAGTGATTTAGGAAAATACATGAAAACAAATCCGCGAGTTGTCCTCATGGATTCATTTTCGCTTAACAGTTCATTCACACGAGTTGTTGGAGAAAACACAACGTCTGATTCACCTGGAAAAGTAAACTTCGTCAAAAATCGCGGCGTCTTCGAACGAAGCATTCAAGAAACAGCAGTACGAGCGGCCCAGAATTTTAAGCAGGTCGTGCTCAATGCTTTCTAAGTTTCAGCCTTGGGATTTCCTCCCAAAACATCCTGAAGTCATCAATAAAAAGATCCCTGGTCTCTATGCATTTTTGATCACTGATCCTTATCTTGAACATATCGTGATGGCGAAACTTCCTAAGAAGGAATTGAATTTTTCACTCTATTCGGGTGTTGATATCAACCGCGACTTCATTGATGAACATCTGATCAACTTATCTTTTTTTTCTAGCACTGATCACATCTTTGTGATGAATGCTGAAAACATACCAGCTCCCGTTATCAAACATCTCCTTGAGGCGACTATTGATTGCAGTGATCGTTTTATGGTTCTCGTGTATACGAAATCCAATAAACAATTCACGGAACTTTCAAAAGATAAAAATGTGACCGCGATTGAGCTTGAAGAACCAAAATTCTGGGATGGTCCGAAAGTTTGGCAGTTTGCTTTGAAGTCGAAAGAACTCACAGTCTCCAATGAAATTTCTAAAGTTGTTCTCGAACACCTCGAACATAACTTCGAATCTTTTGTTTGGGTCATCGATACTATTAAAACATATTATCCTGATGGAAAAATCACACCGGATGAATTGCGCGAAATCATCAAAAAAGAGCGTTGGGATTTTTTCGAATTGATCGATATCTTCAACTCAAAACCTCAGGCCTTCTTCCAGGAAATCCTGAAAAAAGAAACGGACTATGATTGGTTGCGATCCCTCTTTGCATTCATGCAAACTCATCTCACTAAAATTCTCTTTCCAGAAGAAATCACAAAAAAAGGCAGACTCTCAAAATACGACCAGGCGATCATTGATGTGAGTGAACGCTGGAGTAGAATGGAAGTTATGCATTATCTAAAATCATTTTCTGAATGGGAAATTTTGGCAAAGTCGTCTGATCCTTTAGTGATCGATCAAGTGAGATTGGAGCTTGTGAAGATGGCTAAAGCGGGATTGAAATAATCTAAAACAAAAAAGGCCACCCGAAGGCAGCCTTTATATAGTCAAATCGAAAGCAAAAATTACTTCGAAAGATTATTGATTTGAGAAGCTAGACGAGAAGTTTTTCTTGCAGCTGTGTTAAGTTTAATAACGCCAGTCTTAGCAAGTTTACGAAGTTCAGCTTGAGCATTTTTAAGTGCTTCAAGAGCAACTTTTTTATCACCAGCAACTAGTGCATCTCTAACTTTTTTAACTGCAGTCTTAGTTTTAGACTCGTTAACTTTGTTCTTAAGATTTTTCTTAATATCTTGTTTTGCTCTTTTTTCTGATGATTTGTGGTTTGCCACAATTAACTCCTACCGTTAGATATTCAACTTTTTGCAATCAGCAATCTTTAATGAGAATAGTTTTTTATTCTAATTGTAAAAACTTGGCAAGGTTTTATTTGTGAAAGTTAACCCCCCTCTAGTATGATGGGGGCGCTTAATTCTTAAAATGTTCGTAATGACTAAAAGAGGTAACAAATGCAAACCATCCAAACTATTGGTATTGTTGGCGCAGGGCAAATGGGCCGAGGGATCGCTCAAGTGGCGGCCATGTCAGGATACAAAGTTCAAGTTTTCGACGTTTCTCCAGAAGGTTTGAAAAAGGGCGTCGATTTTATCGAAACTCAACTTAAGAAAGGCGTTGAAAAAGCAAAGTGGGATCAAGCTTTTGTCGAAAAAACGATGAAACTTATCGAGCCTGTGACAAACATGGGTGACATGAAAAACGCGGATCTTTTGATCGAAGCGGCGACTGAAAACAAAACAATTAAATTTGATATTTTTAAAAAATTAGATGAAATCGCAAAACCAGGAGCGATCCTGGCGACAAACACATCTTCTATTTCAATCACTGAAATTGCGGCCGTAACAAAACGTCCACAGCTTGTAGCTGGTATGCACTTCATGAATCCAGTACCTGTCATGAAACTCGTGGAAGGAATTCGTGGACTCGAAACGTCTGATGAAACATTCAACACGGTTGCCGCTGTTTCAGAGAAGATGGGGAAAGTTTTTGTTCGCGCTAATGACGTTCCAGGATTTGCGGTTAACCGTATTCTTATGCCAATGATTAACGAAGCTGTTTACGCGCTTTATGAAGGTGTGGCTTCTGTTCAGGATATTGATCAGGCGATGAAGCTTGGGACAAATCAACCAATGGGTCCACTGGAGCTTGCGGACTTTATCGGTCTTGATACGTGTCTAGCAATCATGGATGTCCTTCACGACGGATTAGGGGACACAAAATACAGACCGTGTCCGTTACTTAAAAAATATGTTCTTGCCGGACGCATGGGCAGAAAATCAGGGAGAGGATTTTATGAATATAAATAAAACTTTTAATACACTTAAATTTGAAGTCGCAGAAAAATTCGGAACAATTACGATCAATAGACCAACAAAGCTTAATGCTTTAAACGTTGAACTCCTGACTGAACTCAAAGAACTTCTCACTGATTTAAAAAATGATGAGAAATTTGAACTTTTAGGCTTGATTGTTACTGGAGAAGGTGAGAAGGCTTTTATTGCAGGTGCTGATATTGCTGAAATGAGTGATATGAATGCGTCGGACGCTTATACTTTCGGACACCTTGGACAACAAGTCACAATTTTGTTCGAAACTTTACAAGTTCCGGTGATCGCATGCGTAAACGGCTTTGCTCTGGGCGGCGGATGTGAAATGGCCATGTCGTGTGATTTTATCTATGCGACGGACAACGCCATGTTCGGTCAACCAGAAGTGAAGTTGGGATTGATCCCAGGATTTGGAGGGACTCAACGTCTCGCTAAACTTGTAGGCCGCAATCACGCTAAAGAAATTCTCTTCTCCGGAAGAAATGTAAAAGCGGACGAAGCTTTATCGATGGGACTTATCGTTCGTAAGTTCGCCACGAAAGAAGCGATGATTGAAGAAGCGAAGAAAACATTGAAAGCGATTTCAGCGAACTCACCTTATGCAGTTTCAATTGCAAAAAAAGTGATGAACGAAGGGATTGACTTAACAGTGACAGAAGGATTACAGCTAGAAAAACGCCAATTCTCTGCGATCTTCACATCTGAAGATATGCGTGAAGGGACGAAAGCGTTTATGGAAAAAAGAGCACCAAGTTTTAAAGGAAAATAATATGTCTACGATGTACGACCCACAATACCAAGAAATTAGAGACCTCGTTTCAAAGTTTGCTGACTCAGAAGTGGCGCCACTGGCCGCTCAAATTGATCACGACGGATTCATTCCACAAGATCTTGTGAACAAACTTTTTGAAAACGGATTCATGAGTTCATACATTCCGGAAGAATACGGTGGCGCAGGGATGGATTACACGTCTTATGCGATTATCGTTGAAGAGCTTTCGCGTGGATGTGCTTCGACTGGTGTTCTTGTGTCGGCGCATACATCACTCTGTACATGGCCAATTCTTGCTTACGGAAATGCTGATCAAAAGAAAAAATTTCTACCAAGATTAGCGGGTGGAGAAATTGGATGTTTCTGTTTATCAGAACCAAATGCTGGTTCAGATCCGGGAACACTTGCTACTTTTGCTGAAGATAAAGGTGATCACTACGAATTAAGTGGAACAAAAAATTTCATCACGAACGGAAAAGATGCAAGCATCGCAATCGTTCTGGCGAAAACAACGAAAACAAATGATCACAAAGGGATCACAGCGTTTATCGTTGATACAAAAACAGAAGGCTTCCAGGTTCAGAAGCTTGAAGACAAACTTGGAATCAAGGGCTCTTCTACAGCGCAAATCTGGTTGA
>CAMLKK010000054.1 GCA_946480715.1 uncultured Bacteriovorax sp.
AATGAAAGCGGCGAAGGGCCACATTGTTGTAATAAAATCTCGACTGACACATATCGAGTGTTTCATCTAAGATTTTTCTTACCGGATAAAATTCATAACTATCTTTAGCACCATCGCGAGCAAAGTTGCGAAGTCCTTTAATGATTTTTGAAATACGATTTACAATGTCCGTGACTTTATCAGCATTCATAACAGCAGCATCAATCAAAGGTGGATCCTGCTTGATTTGATTCTTCATTTGCAAAACGCGGTTGAGAATGACCGTCAGAGGATTATTGATTTCGTGAGCAATACCAGAGGCCATCTCACCAAGAGTGGCCATTTTAGCGGCATGAAAGTTTCGACTTCTTTCTTCTTCTAAACGAGCATGCGCTTCTTTAATTTCCGTAAGGTCGTGCCAAACAACGAGAAGTAATGATCTTCCCGCTACATCAACAGCATTTAATGTCACTTCAACTGGGAATTCTTCACCTGTGAGTTTTCGATGGATCCATTCAAAACGATGATACCCTTCATCGCGTGCAATTTGATCCATGTGCATTTTTTTATCGGTTGATCTCATTCCATCAGGTTGATACTCAGGCGAAAAAACTGCAGGATGGAGTGAAAGTAATTGTTCTTTGCTTTTGGCATTGATCATTTTAACCGCAGCAAAATTGCAATCAATGATTCCGTGAGTGTCTAAAAGTAAATGGGCATCTGTCGATTGATTGAAGAGAATTGTGTATCGCTCTTCCAGCATAATTTTGTCTGTCACATCATCGATGAGCCACGTTTCAACATCATTCGCAAGACTTCCTGTTAAGTCAGTAATACGAATGTCGCCATTTTTTTTAACGAAACGAACCCGAAAGGGATGAGGAAAATTTTCTTTTTTTGCCTGAAGATAAGCTTCTTTGGCGGCGGAGGCCTGATCTTTAAAGTTATAATCAAACCAATTGTCGACTGATAAAATGTCACTGCCTTGAAAACCAGTGAACTCTCTTGCGCGTTTATTTAAGACAATACGATCTTCAATCAAGCAGCAAGCGGCCACTGGAAGATGCTCCATAATGTCTTTATAAACGTTTCGATCCATTCTGATCTCTTACTCTCAAAAGTTGAGCGACAATACTGATTGCAATTTCTGTAGGAGTATTGTTACCAAACTCTTCCCCTATCGGACAATACAGTTTTTCGAGGGCACTATCGGAAATTCCGTTTGTCTTAAGATCACGCTTTAAAACTGTTGCTTTCGCTCGAGAACCAATGGCACCGATGTATGGAAAAGTTTCACGTTTTAAAGCGGCAGTGAGAATCGGCAAATCAAATGCGTGTCCCATTGTCATAGAGATTATAAATGTATCTGGATCAAGATCAGAAATTTTTTCTGCAGGTTCCAGAAGACATTCTTTGATTAAATAAGGGTGATCAGGAAGTTTATCAAGCCATTCTTGTCGTGAATCAAAACACATAAGTGAACATTCAAGACGAATGAGTGTGCGAATCAATTCTTGTCCGACATGTCCCGCACCAAATACTGCAATTTTCCAGCGAGGACCTGAACTTAATCGTTCAAAAAAAAATGAAACAACTCCACCGCATGTCATGCCTACATCTGTCTGCAAATTCCATTCTTGGAAGTCGTTTTGTTTTTCACTTGCTAGCATTTCTTTTGCGTGTGCGATCACTTTCATTTCAACTTTGCCGCCGCCAACTGTTCCGTGAAGAAGACCTTCACTGCTCACTACGATTCTTGCTCCCACTTCTTGAGGAGCACTTCCGCGTGTGTGAACGAGTTTTGCAACGACAATGTCTTTATTCATATCGAGCAAGTTCCATCAAAATCGTTTCATGTGTCGCTGGAGATTTGATTGTCGGCAATTCATTTTTACTTCTGAAACTGAGGGCGTGTTTGACAGCAGTCCACACACTCGCACCTAATAATAATGGCGGCTCACCTACTGCTTTTGAGCGATGAACGTTTTGCAGGTTCTGATGATTTTCCAAAAGCTCAATATTGAACACGCGAGGCGTATCTTGAATGTTTGGAATTTTATAAGTTGTTGGTGAATGCGAAAGAAGTTTTCCGCTTTCATGATAATAAAGTTGTTCCGTCGTTACCCAGCCAGCTCCTTGAACGAATGCGCCTGAAACTTGACCAACATCAATTCCTGGATTGATCGGACGACCAAGATCCATCAATATATCTGTTCGAAGAATTTTTAATTCACCAGTGTCTTCATCGATTTCAACTTCAGAGACAGCGGCACCATTAGTAAAATAGTTGAACGCTTTCCCCGTCATCGTTTTTTTATCAAAACCTAAACCGGGAGTTTTGAAAAAAGCATATCCAGCAAGCGACACTTGATTGAGATAAGCAATCTTTAAAAGTTCTGCCCACTTTAACGATTTTTTAGTTTTGGTATCAATGACCATTTCGTCGACAAATTCAATGTGATCAAGATTCACACTGCGATCGAGTTCCGGCATATCTTTAATGCCATCATAGAGTACGCCAGAATGAATTTGCATGAAGACCCAACGAAGGCGAGCTTTTAAATCTTCACATGCTTTTAAAACAGCTCCACCGTTGATATCGGCTCCACTTGAAGCGGCGGTCGGTGATGTATTGTGATTTTTTTCTGTCGATGTCGGCATGACGACAACTCTTTGATGAGGAATACCAAAGGCGTGAGCAGCAATCTGCTGCATTTTTGTGTTCACACCCTGGCCCATTTCAGTAGCACCTGTCGAGACTTGAATGGTTCCATCGACGTGAATGTTAACGAGCGCATTTCCTTGATTCAAGAATTTCGTTGTGAACGCAATTCCAAATTTACAGCCAGTCATCGAAAGACCACGAAGTTTTCTCGAGTTCTTTTTGTTGAACTCTGCAATTTGTTTTCTGCGGGCTTCGTATTCACTGCTTGCATGAAGTTTTGTGAACACTTCATCGAGAACATTTTGTTCAACAATTTGATTGTATGGAGTTACATTGCGAACATCTGTTCCATACAAATTAATTTTTCGAACAGCAAATGCATCTTTTTTAAGATAAGTAGCAATATCTTCCAGGATACTTTCAATCAGCATATTTCCTTGCGGACCACCGAATCCACGGAAGGCGGTATTCGAATGCTGATTGGTGCGAACAGCACGTCCTTCAATTCGACAAGTTTCAAGAAAATAACTTCCATCACTGTGGCACATGGCCCTATCGAGAATAGACGGTGTGAGGTCTACGTACGCTCCACCATTGGCATAAAGTTTTACTTTTAGCCCAAGCAAGCGGCCGTCATTATCAAAACCAACTTCATAAAAGTTTTTGAAGGGGTGACGTTTTCCCGTCACCATCATGTCTTCATCTTTTGTAAGAGCAATACGAGCTGGGCGATTAAGTTTATGCGCGACTAACCCGGCAAGTGCGGCAAAGTGAGCGGCTTGTGATTCTTTTCCACCAAAACCTCCACCCATGCGCTTTACAATACAAACCACCTGAGAAAAATCTAAGCCGAGTGCGTGCGCAACTACGTGCTGAGTTTCAGTCGGGTGCTGTGAAGATGAATGCACTTCGAGTTGACCATTCTCTAATGGATAAACAATACTCGCCTGGGATTCCATGTAGAAGTGTTCTTGTCCGCCACACTCAAAAATTCCACTGAGAACATGAGGTGAAGTTGAGAGAACTGCATCCACGTCTCCGCGAACAAAAGGATTGGCTTCACAAAGATATGAGTTAGCGGCAATCGCTTCATCAATCGAACTAATGGCCTTCGTTTCTTCAACATCTACTCGAACAAGTTTTTTTGCTTTTAAAAACGCCTGTTCATTTTCACAGGCAAGTAAACAGAGAGGCTCGTCAATATAACCAATTTTGTCTGCGACTAGAATGGGCTGCTCAGAAACAATCGTTCCCCATTTATTGTGGTGAAGATCTTTCGCTGTAAAAGCAGCAATGACACCCGGAACTTTCAGAGCATCATCAAAATGAATCTTCTTAATTGTTCCTGCTGAAACCGGCGTGCCAATTAATCCCACAAAAACTTCATTCTTAAGTTTCATGCGATCGTCGATAAATTGACTGCGTCCACTTACGTGTCCGATGGCCGAATCATGCTGAATACTTTTTCCAACGCTCATGACTTTGCCTCCATCGAAATTTCGCGGGCGAATTTTTTTAGATAATTTTTAGCAACCAACATACGATATTCTTTTGAAGCGCGAAGATCTGATAGTGGTTTAATCAGTTGATCAAGTTGAGCGGCTTCATCGGCGATAACCTTTTCACTGAATGTTTTTCCCATTAATGATTGTTCAAGTGCCGACAAACGAACAACAGTAGCAGCGACTCCCCCGTAAGCGATGCGAACATCAGAAAGTTTTCCGCCATCAAGACGAATAAATCCAGCAAAAGTCACAGCTGAGATGTCGAGATCTTTTCTCATTGATGCTTTATAAAGTTTTATTGCTTCCCCTTTTTTAAGAAGTGGTACGCGAAGACCAACCACAATTTCATCAGCAGTTAAATCGAGTTGTTTGTAGCCTTTGTAGAAATTTTTTAGCACAACAGAACGTTTGCCTTTATCACTCTCAATGAGAACTTCAGTATCAGCTACCATGAGAAATGGAATCGTATCAGCAATCGGAGAAGCGTTAACAACGTTCCCCACTACTGTTCCTTGATTTTTAATTTGCGGAGACGCAAAGATGTGAAGCATGCTGGCCATTTCCGGAAAATGACTTTCACAATATTTTTCGAATTCAGTGAGTGTCACGCAGGCGCCAACAGTAAGATGAGTTTGATCATGCGAGATTTTATTCAGATCCTGAATATGATAAAGCGCCATCGTCTTTGGCGTTTCCATTTTTCCTTTGTTAACAACTACACCGATATCTGTAGATCCACCAATGAGGCGAACGTGTGGATCACGTGCCTTAATGAAAAGTGCTTCTTTTAAAGTTGAAGGAAGATAAAGCGAACGATCACTAGTGGTCATCTCAACTGATGATGATTGAATCGTTTTCATTTCCGCGAGCCATGTTGGATTGTGGTAGCGATCTTTAAGAAGCTCAACTTTGGAAAAATCAACTGATGTCATCGCATTGATGATTGGTTGATAACCAGTACAACGACAAAGATTTCCTGTGAGATAATTGCGTGCATGTTTTTCAGTCATCGGTTTGTTTTCCGATTTCATTGTTTCTGCAGCTCCGGCCATCGCACAAATGAAACCAGGTGTGCAGTAACCGCATTGAGCTCCATTACAATCAACCATCTTCTGTTGAACTTCAGATAGTTTTACCGAAACTCCTTCTGACTCTCCAATCCCTTCAACCGTCACGACGTGAGCGCCATCAACGAGATAAAGCGGAAGAATGCATGAATTCACCGATTGAAATTTCAACTTCCCATCACTGCCGACACCTTTTGCGAGTAAAACCGTGCAGGCCCCGCAATCTCCTTCGGCGCAGACAATTTTTGTCCCCGTGAGATTTTGTTCTTCCCGCAAGAAGTTTCCTAACGGCATGAAGGCCTTAGATGAATCGATGGTTAATTTTTCGTGATTGATGACAGTGGTGATAGTGTTTCGTTTTTCCATCCGGGCATTTTACAGGGGATATCCCCATAAAATCAACAATGACGCCGTCCTAACCTTTTTACATAGTAAGTTTTCAAAGCGAATTCTCTTCATCTAAGATGCGGCCCATATGAAAACATTAATCACTCTAATCGCACTCATTACAACTCCTACTTTTGCTGGGGAAATTGCCTCATTAAGAGTCACAAAAAGCTTAAGACTGCTGGAGACATTGGATAAAGATAAAAATGTTTTAAAGACCTACCACGTGATGATTGGCCGAAGCCTGTTTCCAGGACCGAAAGTTCAGGAAGGCGACAACAAAACTCCTGAGGGCGAATATGTGCTCGACTGGAAAAATCCTAACTCTAAATATTACAAGTCGATTCACATTTCTTATCCCAATGCTGAAGATAAAAAGCGCGCCAAAAAACTGGGTGTAAAACCAGGTGGCGATATCATGTTGCATGGACAACCCAATCAGCTGGACGTGATTCGCGACTATATCGATCTTATTGGAATGGGATCAGCTCCTGAAGACGCTATCTATGCGGCCCTTCCCTTCGTCAATTGGACAAATGGATGTGTGGCCGTGACAAACGCGGAGATGGAAGAGCTCTTCAACGAGATCAAAATTCCAACGAAAATTGAAATCCTTCCCTAGCCAGCAATCTCATAATTAGATTACAACTAGACCATCTATATATTTCACTAAAATCCAAGACAGGCGTAGATTGGCTTTAAGGAGCTAACTATGAAAACACTTATTACTTTAGTGGCATTAACACTTTCACTTCAAACTTTCGCATCATCAGAAAAAGAATTCAGCTGCAAGGCCAAATACCTGGGAAATAGAACTCACGTTCTCACTGGAACAATTACTAGTACAACAACAATGGCCGACGTCGTTTATATCGAAAACGGAGCTGAAGAATTTTCTGCTTCAATGCTTGGTCGCGATGAAGACTACAAACCTCGCAAATACAATCGTCATCAACAGATGATTTTAGCTAGTGGAGCCTGGATAGAAGGATCATACACAGAGTATGCGCTCCTCATGCCAGAAAACATGGGTCAGCAGAATCGTTTTGAAGCCGTTATCCGTTCTTTGAACGACCAAGGCGGACAATACGTAAGACTAGAATGTCAGTTGTTAAATTAGGCCTATTGAAGCAATTCTCCGACAAGCTTCCCATTTTTGAAGCTTGTCAGGAGAACTTCACGCTCTACGTTTGAAAGATCTTGATCCGTTTCCACCGCCACTCTTAAAAAGTTCGATGAATACCCTTCAAAATTTCCTTCTTTATTTCTTTTTTCGAAAAGAACTTTCGTGCGTTTTCCAACCTGATCTTCTGAGAAAAGATTAAGTTTTGCGTCTCCAAACATGATGAGCGAGCGAACGCGGTCTTTTTTCACGGCCGAATGGATTTGGTTATCCATTTTCGCTGCCGTTGTATTTTTTCTTTTTGAATATGGGAATACGTGAAAGTGAGTGATCGGAAGCTCTTTTAAGAGCGCAAACGTATTATCAAACTGCTCCTGAGTTTCCCCTGGAAAACCAGTGATGATGTCAGCGCCAATTCCCGCATTCGGGAAAGCGGCCATAATTTTTCCGATAATTCTTTTGTAATCAGCGACAGTATATTTTCTTCTCATCGCTGAGAGAATGCCATCATCACCACTTTGTAGTGGAACGTGGAAATGATCCTGAACTTTTGGAGATGATTTTAGAACTTCAATCAATTCATCTGTAATTGTATTCGGCTCTACTGAAGACAATCTGAATCTCTCAAGACCATCGATCTCAAGAAGTCTCGCCACTAGATCATGAAGTTTTTCACCTGAGGCCATTTCATATTCACCGATGTTTACACCAGTGAGAACGATTTCTTTAAATCCATTAGCGATAAGTTTTTTTGCTTCTTCTACAGCGTCGGCCACAGAGATCGCACGGCTTCTTCCGCGTGCAAATGGAATAATACAAAACGAACAAACATAGTTGCATCCGTCTTGAATTTTTAGGAACGCACGAGTGTGTGAATCAGCTGTCGTTGTCGCTGCTCCAAAAAACTCCCACGATTTATCTACGTGCACTTGATTTGTTTCTTCTTCATCAAGGTAGTCGAACACTTTATATTTTTCTGAATTACCAAGAACGAGATCTACTCCTTGCATTCCTGCAATACGAGCGGGTTCCATTTGCGCGTAACAACCTGCTACGACAATTTTCCCCTCTGGAGAAGATGTGTGTGCTTTGCGAATAAGATTTCTGCATGTCGAATCGGCCGCATCAGTCACTGTACATGTATTAATGAAGACAACATCAGCACTCTCACCGAATTCTACGATGTCATAACCGCGGTCTTTAAAGCCTTGCGCGATTGATCCCGTCTCTGCCGAATTTAAGCGACAGCCTAGAGTATGAAGAGCGACCTTTTTTGAGGATTGCTCAATAGATTTTCCTGAGTCTAATGTCATAGAGCGAACATTAGTCCTCTCACCATTGGAATTCAAGCCATATAAAAGTTTAAGAAAACTTTTCACGTTTTTTTTTGAAATAACGTTTGACAAAAAAGCGCAGGAACTCTATTTTTAATCTCACTTTCGAAACAAGTTTGGTCTCGTAGCTCAGTTGGTTAGAGCATCTCCCTTTTAAGGAGAGGGTCCTGCGTTCGAGTCGCAGCGAGATCACCATTCGAAGTACTAATAGACGTTAGCATATGGTTTATGCACCCATCGTCTAGCCCGGTCTAGGACATCGCCTTTTCACGGCGGTAACCGGGGTTCGAATCCCCGTGGGTGTACCAATTTAAAGAAAAGCCTCGATTTATTCGAGGCTTTTTTTTTGCCTTTTAGGTGCCATCACCCCTTTGGTGTCGCATATGCAAAAAAATTTTTATCAGAAATCCACATTTCAATTTCTCATGACTCCAGCAATAATTTATTTATGAACAAACCTTTACTAGTAAATTATAAAAAAGCTTTAAATACTCTTGATCAAGCGATGGCAAAACCACCGGCCAATGACCTGGAACGAGATGGCATTATTCAGAGGTTTGAATACTGTGTTGAGATCTCTTGGAAATCCGCTAAAAAAGTTTTGGAATATCATGAACAAGAAGCTGATACACCTCGAAATATTGTAAGAGAATTGGCCAAAATTAATTGGATTAACAATCCAGAAGAATGGATTGATTTTCTCGAAGCCAGTAATAAAACAGGCCATCTCTATCATGAAGAAGTTGCCAAAGAATTATTCAAACTAGTTCCTTCGTTTCTAAAAGCAAGTCATCAACTATTAGCAAAACTTGAGGAAATGCTTAAGTGAAGTTATTCGGCTTAAAACCATCAGAGATGCAGGAGATGAAAAATCTTTTTCAAAAGTTCTTTGGTGATATCGATGATGCAAAAATTTATTTATTTGGATCAAGGGCGACAGGAAAGCATAAAGAATTTTCTGACATCGATATTGCAATTAATTCTAAGTCAAAAGATATCCCAAAAAGAATTGCCCTATTTAATGAAGGATGGGAAAAATCTAAGTTACCTTACAAAGTTGATGTTACTCCCTGGAAAGACCTTTATAAACCATACTTACCTCAAATAAAAAAAGAAAAAGTTACTCTATGGCAGCCTGAAGACAAAGAACTTCACCCTTGGAGGGTCTGTCCTTATGGTCAGCATTGGGTGGTTAGGCACCCTCGCTATCCCGTTGGGCGCCAGCTTCAAGATGTTGATGGCCATTGCATAAAAAATCCGTCTGGCAAAGACCGTCTTGCAGGAGATGAAATTGAATTAATATCAAACTCAAGTTCATTTAAAAGCAGTAAGAATTTACCATTGCCTTACTCTGGAAAAATTAAAGTTAAAAATGCTGAGGATTATGACATCTTGATTGCGGGGTGGTGTACATACTGGAATGAGATCTTCAAACCTGATATTTTAATAGAACCAAATTTTGTTAAAGCACTCATGGAATCAGAATCAACTTTTGATCCCAATGCTCTTGCCAAAAATAAAAAACCAATTGGCCCTGCACGAGGGTTAATACAAATCACAGAAGCGACGTTGCGAATTTTAAAAGATCGCAAAGGTGAGATTAAAGATCACTATATTGATCTAAAAAAAGAAGAACTTTTCACTCCTAGTAAAAATATTTGTGCTGCCATTAGATGGTTATTTCGAAAGAAAGAAATGCTTCAGAAAAGATTAGGAAGATCTCCAACATGGCCAGAGGTTATTGTAGAATATAAAGGTCTTGGCCCTGACTTAAAAAAGAATGGAGAAAAATCCCTCAAAATTTTAAATAATTTTTTAAATATTTTTGCGAAATACAAATGAAAAAGAAACTAATTATTATCCTTTCTTCGTTTTATTTTATTTCCTTTTGCTATGCTACCCCTGCAAATCTTGCAGACTCTCACAAATTTGAAAAAATTGTTTTAAGTAAGAATTTAATTGCGGAATGTGACGCTCAAAAAGGCGATGAGAGAGGTCCTTTTGGACTTACTTACAAGGAAGGTAAAATTACTAATTTGTTTCTAGTTTTAACCGGTGTTTATTATGACACTTGTAAGGGATTAGAGCGAAAAATTAACCAATTAAAACGCAAACATTCAAAGCTTATTGTTCTTGGAACGGAAGATAGTCCCTCAACGGAACCAAATGAAATTATTTGGAGGTGGAGGTCTCTTAGATCAATTTCTGGAAAAGAATGTATTAGTTACTTTAGCAATGATTGCAAGTTGTGATTTAAAATTTAATTATCATCTCTTTTTATCACAAAGCCGTGTCGAAACAAAAAGATTAAATGAACAAGTCCGAAGAAACATAGATCGTTTTCCTTTCGACTTCAAAAATAGGAAGCGGAGGGAAACAAAAGCTTCCACTCGTCTTCACAGAAAATGGAGTAGCAATCCAGCAGAAAGAAAATTGGCTTAAAAAATGACGATAGAAAGTAAAATCAGCTAATTAATAGTCATTTTAATAAATGCAGTTCGAAAACTCGCCACAAAAAGTCACCTAGTAAACCTAGCGGAAATATTTCACGCTTAAATAAATCAAATCGACATTGCCCCCCTCTTTAGATATTTTGCCTCCATCTTTTGTGGGGGTTCCTTTGAAAACATTAAAATTACCAATTTTAAAAGCGGTGTTGGTCACATTGGCCGTTACTTCAGTCACTCTTGGAGTTCTTTGGGGTGGTGTGGAGAGGGCCTACTATATTTTTGAAGGCGATAACATTAAGGCCTTTTTAAAAATTAATAATTGGGAAGAAGCAAATCTCAATTTAAATGTTGAAGCAAAAGGATGGCAGGATCAGGCCGTTGAAGGAAATATTACACTCAAAGTTTTGAAGGAAGGATTTCAGTTAGAAACTTATTCTTTCGATGGAGCGAGCTGGCAGTTTAAAGATTACGATGATGGCAGCTATGATTATCAAACAGCAAAATTAAAAACGGGAATGATTTCATTTCCGGCAATCAAATCGCTTCCTGAATCAAACACCATTCAACATGTGTACGTGAAAGCTTGTCTTCGTTTGAAAGGTGATAAAGAAAATAATCAAAACTGTGCAGAACGTGCTTACACGAAAAATCAATTAGTGAAAAATGCGGCCACAAGTCAGGAGACTTTGAAATCAAATTCGATTGCTCTTTCAAATGCATTGGCCCTTGGTGTGGTTGATTACGTTTCAAGTACAAAAGCGCAGAAGATTTCTTTTGTAATCAATCTCACTTCTACTCGTGATGTAGCTGAGAGTTTTTCTCTTTTTCCAGAATACACGGGAAAAGTTTTAGATTTTTCTAAAGTTAGGATCAGTGTGTTTTCAAAATCAAATCCGGCGATGCCGATGATTCAAGTGAGTAACGGCATCATCAAACAAACGTTGCTCTTTAGTATGGGACAAGAAAAACTCCTATTGCCAGATGAGTTGAAAGAGAATGTTCAAAGAGTAAAAGAAGAAATGCAGCTTGAATCAAAGTCTGCTGATGAACTTGTGGCACTTTTGAAAGGGAAAAGTTTAGCTGATCTCGCAGGAAAAGTTGATCAAGAATTGATGGATGAAACGCTAGAGCAAACTCGTGATTGGGAATACTCTCTGATGCAAGTAATGAATGCTGGCTTTGGCGATAAAAAAACTAATGCACAAAAATGGATCACGGGAATTTGGAAACCAATGGATCAAGGTTTCCGCGTAGAAGTCGAAGTTGCTCCAGGGGCTCCAGAATTTAGATTGTATGCCCTTCTCACACCATTTAATCAGGCATCACCACAACAGTTGCTTGGAGTTCAATGGCCAGGTGCTTTTAGCGTTTCAAGTGATATGAAAAAAATTGAGAAAGAAATGACGTTCACGCGCTCTCCTTCTTTCAATATTAGAAACAAAAATCTTCCAGGATCGCTCCCAGAAAGCATCGACGATCTCTCTCCAGAGTGTCGTGCAACGATGGAATCGTTTGGAACAAAACTTTATACAAGTTTAGTGTTCAACGGACTCGCTGGCGGTGTGGTTGGAAAACTCACTGGTGGAATTGGTTCTCTCTTTGGTGCAACGGCTGCAGGTATTGAGGCGGCAGGAACTGCTGCTGGTTGGATTAGCGGCGGACTTTTCGATGCACTCTCTCCGATTGATAGAGCAAAATTCTGGATCAGTTTTGCGGCGTCTTCTTCTGTTTCAATGGAACCAAAAACAATCCTTCTCTATCTCGAAGAAACAGTTACAAAAGGTGGCGATAAAAATATTTGCATCAACAAACCATTTAAGCTCAAGGCCAACTGGTATAACGAGTGTGGCATGAAAATGTCAGGACACAATTCACATCAATTTGCCCGTCTGGTAATTGATCGTGCTGACTCTGCTGGTTCACGAGTTGTGGGTCCAGCGACAGGTGCAAAAGGTTTAATTGGCTCAGGAGCAGAATTCGCGGTGGTAGGAATCATGCCAGGGCCAGCGAAGCTTCGTGTTTATGTTCACGATAAAGAACATTACCAAGATATGGACGTGAACTTCATTAACTGTAATTCTCCACTCGTTAAACCTAAATAGTGATTTCTTATCTTGGTTTTATCATCTTAGGGATCAGCTCGCTTGCAGTTGATCCCTGGAGTTCTGATCTGTGGATCAGACCAAAACTTGTCATGATGCTGGTTGGTCTCACTCTGATTGCGATCCCTTCTATTTTAAAGTTAAAAAAACTTCCTGAACTTAATAAACAAGGTTTGATTCTTTTCATATTTTCCATTTTTCTCGTTTGTCATGCGTTCTTCTTCCAATATTCTTTTTTACAACTTGCATACCTCTTCCCTCTTTTCTTCTTAGCTTCGCTTGCTTTTCTTTTGAATGAGAAGAAATTTGATAGTGATTTTTTGGATTGGGTCTTTCTCATTCAAAGTATAGTCGCTATCGCGCAATTCTTTTTCTTCGATGTTTTTCATCTGCAGATGATGGGTGAAGCTTTGAAGTGGCGAACCTTAGGCTTCATTGGAAATCCTAATCAGCTTGGGCTCTTTCTCGCTTTTTATTTTCTGCGACCTTCGAAAAATAAATGGATCAGTCTCATTGTCGGACTTGCTTTCATTCTTACTTTTTCTCGAGGAGCTTTTCTAGCTCTGGCAGTTGCACTGTTATTGGGAAATCATCTTTCAGAGTGGAAGTCGACAGCGAAAAAATTTGCGGTTTTAATTTTCGCTGTTGTTTTAGTTGAGATATTTTATGGTCAGACTGGAATTGTGAATTTGGATTCCATTACTGGTCGGGCTGCTAGTTATTTGAACTTTCCAAAGCCTCAAAATGTTCTCTTTGGATCAGCTAGTTGGGATTTACAATCGCCCGTTCACAATCAATTTCTTTTTGCCATTGAGTGTTTTGGATTGGTGGGGTTGGTATTGTTAATTGGATTTTTTTGGAATCTTTTTAAGGATGACAAAAAAGTTGCACTCTTGCTGATCTCTTTTTCTATGTATGATTTGCCTTTTGTGAACCCTGCTGTAGTTTCACTCATTCTCATTTCTAGTTTAAGTAATTTTAAACATGCTGAAGAATTTTAACTGAACTTGATTCAATTTTTGATCATTTAAATTTTACCAAAACTAAATTATTCATTCATTTCAATATTCTGATTTTAAAATTGTGTTGATAACTAAAAATCAATTTTTTTTTACTGGAGTTTGATTTGTGACAATCTTATTGGAAAAAATTGAAGCTATGATTTACACCATCCGTGGATGTAGAGTTATGCTCGATAGTGATTTGGCAAAACTTTATGGTGTTGAAACAAAACGTTTAAAAGAACAGGTCAAGCGAAACATAGAACGATTTCCAAACGACTTTTTAATTGAACCAAATTCAAGTGAGTTAGCTAGTCTAAGGTCGCAAATTGCGACCTTAGACCATTCAAGTAGCGAGAATCTTATCTTTAAACATACACCCTATCTATTTACTGAAAACGGAGTTGCAATGCTCTCAAGTGTAATTCAAAGTAATGAAGCTATTCAGGTCAATATCACCATAATGAGAACATTTACCAAGCTAAGAAGTTTTTTATCAATGGAGTCCAGCATGAAAGAAGAGATTGGAGATTTGAAGACCAGCACAAATCAACTTTTTAAAATTGTTTTCGAGCGATTAGATGGTTTAGAAAGTGGACTACCCTCTCATTCTAAAACTAGAAAAAAAATTGGATTAAACCTAAAGGATTAAGCCCCATCTGCTTTTTAGATCGAAGCCAGCCAAATATTGGCCTTGGGGTTTAGGCCTTTAGGTGTTACATCTCCCGAAAATAAAATTTGTGAGGAAAACCATGAAAGCGATCATTCTTCTTTTAACTTT
>CAMLKK010000055.1 GCA_946480715.1 uncultured Bacteriovorax sp.
GATTGGAATTGATCAACTTGTTCCTGACGTTTGTTGATACTTTGCGAACCATCGATCCTTGAAAACTTCCAGTGCTTTTCGCGGAAGAAGTGTTGAATGATATCGAGATAAGTTGTGAACTGCGAGAAAATGATTGCTTGCTGTCCTTCTTCTAAAATCGTCTCCAATGTTTCCATCAAGAACTCAATTTTAGTTGATTCAATATTTTTGTAGTGTTGTTCAGCTCCGCGATTTTGCCATAAACAATTCTGACGAAGTTGAAGCAAGCCGCGAAGGATTTCTCCGTATTTTGCCGACGTTGTCGAGTTGTTGATTCGCGCGCGAATAGACACAATATTTTGCTGATAAAACTTCAATTCATCCGGACTGAGTTCCAGATAAACGTTATTTTCAATTTTAGGCGGAAGATCATGAAGAACTTGTGCTTTAGTTCTTCTCAAAATGAAAGGCGATGCTGTCTTACGAGCAATCCCTCTCGTTTTTGTATTGGAAACAGCTCTTACAAATTGTAAGTCTCCCCAGATGCCCGGAATTGAAAGATCGAGAATGTTGTAGAATTCCGAAAGATCATTTTCCACAGGAGTGCCTGTTAAACAAACGCGGAAATCTGCCTGAATTTTACGAGCAGAGAATGCGCCTAGAGAGCGAACATTTTTCAAGTGCTGAACTTCATCGAGAACGAGAATATCAAAGTTGATGTTCGCAAACACAGCTTCAGATTCTTTTTTCATCACTCCATACGAAGTGAGAATGATTTTTTTATCATTTGGAAATTCACGAGATCCACCGTGATAGATGTACATATCCATCTTAGAGAATTTCTGAATTTCTTTTTCCCAGTTAAGTAGAATGGTAACCGGACAAACAATTAACACGCGATCAATTTTATCGTAGATCGATTGCAGGAAAGTAATCGTCTGCAACGTCTTACCAAGACCCATATCATCAGCAAGACAGGCCCCGAGTTTATGTTCGTAAAGAAAACGAAGCCAGTTATAACCAGTTTGTTGGTATGGACGTAAAACGCCTTCCAATTGAGTGGGAAGTGGATAACCAGGCATCTCTGTGAGATTCGCAAGCTTTTCACAAAGCGCGATATCTTCCGGAGAGAGAGCACCATCTATTCCTAATTTTCTTAGTTCGAATAATTCAAAAATACGAGCGCGGTTAAATGGCAGGATAAATTTCTTAAAAGATTTACTGCCATCAATTTCGGTCTTTGTTTCAGTCGCTTCATACTTTGTGTATTTTTGCATGAAACGAATGAGATCTTTTTGTTCTTTCGAAAGAAGGATAAGACCTTTTTTCGTGATGACCATTCCCGCTTCAAGATCAGCTTCCTGAATAACGGCTAAATCATCTTGATCGATGTTTAGTTCAAGATCAAACCATTTCGTGCTTGAAGAGCGACGTTCAAAACGAATGCGTGAGTTCCATTTAGAGATCTCGTGGCGATCGTAATAAATTTCAATGCCCAGTAAAGATATCTTACGATGAAATTCAGCGAGTCCCTGAAAAACTACGACCGGTTGAACATCGTATTTAATTTTTTTAGATTCTGCATCCAGATGAGCGTAACGGAAGAATTGATCACCGAAAAACTCAATCATAGAGAGGAATAATTCTCTGATAAGTTGATTGTCAAAAAGACAAAGAACATTATTGTCTTGATCGTAAACGATTGTCTCACGATCTTTAATGACTTCACTGATCAGTGTTTGCGCCTTCACTTTTTTAGAAGAGGAGACAATGTGCTTTTTATAAGTCTCAGTGTTGTTTTTTAAACTATCAGCAACAGCAAGAACAAACTCATAAGCTTCTTGTTTTTTCTTGAAGTGTGAAAGAACCCCAGTGTTGAAAGTAAAAAGAGTAAGAAAGTCTGAAGGAATAACTAACAGCTCTGATTCATCAAAAAATTCTAAACTCGCATGCAATAAACCTTTTTTCTCTGCAGGTGAAAGAGTGACTCTGCATTTCGGTTTAATCGAGCGAATTTCTTCCAGCGATTTTCCTTCAATGAAAACTTCGACCTGTGAAAACAGTTCGAGTTCCTGAATGTTGCTGAGAATATCGTTAATCCCGTATGTGAAAAGATTCAAACGAATACGTTGAATAAGAATTTTAAGTTCGCTTGGAATGTGGAAAACAGTTCCTTCTTTCCAGTTAAAAATATAAATGTTTTCGAAAATCGTAATTTCACTGTATGTTTTTCCACCCTGCTGCATTTTGAAACGAACTTTTTCATCGTGATGAAGATGAAGCTGCAATTTTCCGCGAAACGGTTCTGGCATGGGAAATGGAACAACTTTTTTATTATGTA
Organism: uncultured Bacteriovorax sp.; assembly: GCA_946480715.1. The sequence goes on from CAMLKK010000055.1 coordinate 2,321, forward strand.
GAAGATATTGAAGACTTGAATAAGTCGGTGCCGCCGGTGCACCTATAAGCTGATGAGGACCATTGATGATGGTTCCATACTCAGCGACGTTAACTCCAAAGCTAGAGTTTATGACTATTGGCGGAAGTTCACTGTCGTTTTCTTCAACTGAAGCTTCGCCTTGAGATTCGATATAGAGCTGAACGTGATAAGTGATGAAAAGAGCGACGACGTGAGCGCAATGATTTTCAGCATTCCACGGATGACAATCACAGTTCGAAGAAAATGGCCCTTCAATAGAATCTTCAAGACGCTTTTTATAGACGATTTTCGTCTCATGAGCGCGATCGTCGCGAACTAAACCACTTACAATGTAATAAGTTTCTGGCGTACCTTTCTTAAATGAGATAGAAACGCGCGAGAGTTTAAAAAGGCGGAGGCCATTTTGAATGAGCGCTGGAGAAAAGTATTTTTTACTTTCTTCTGTAATGCTTTCAGGAATTGTCCACACTCTATCGTTCATCATGCTCTCTTGAAAATCTCTTAAGGTAAGAAGAGATCAAGTGAACATTATACAATATCTCTTAGAAAATTGCTGATACTATATTATTGTATTTGAAGATAATTCTTCTGGTAAAATCGTGAAAAGTGTGAGTGAGAATTTGCAATGTCTTTAATGCCAATTGAGATGTCTGAGTACTCCAAGGAAGTGAAGTCTCGCTACATTAAGCCATTCAGTATTATCCTGGCCGCCATGGCCTTGTTCAATTGTTATATTTATCATTTCATTTACAAAGCGCCGGATCTCGCAGTGATTTGTTTTCTCTGCTCGCTTGCTGCCGTCTTCGTTCCTTTTGTTAAACGAAAATCAAGTTCCTATCTTTACGTGGCCAACTATGTCGTGTTGGTTGTGTTTGTGTGCGTAACATTCCTCGCTGTCTATACAGGCGGAATTCTCTCTAACGCCATTTGGTGGCTGGGCGCGCTTCCCTTAGTTGCATCGTTTCTTATGAACGCTTTTTTTGGTGCTGTGTGGTTCATCATCATCATGTTGAACTTTTTACTCATCTTTTACCTCGGCACAAAAGGTTTGCTACCAACTAACATTCTCATGGATCAACCACCAGAAGGACGAATGATCGTCTCGTTCACTTTGAATTCCGGTCTGATCGCTTTCCTCTGCGTCCTCGCTGACCTTATTCGCGATCGTGCCTTTCTCGAAAAAGAAGAACTTCGCCTAAAAACTTTTCAGCTTAATCAAATGGCTTCGCTGGGAAAGATGGCCTCAGGTATTGCTCACGAAATTAATAATCCGCTAACGGTAATTAGAGGCGCTCAGCTTCGAATCTTGCGCATGATTGAATCTCCCGCGCCGATTGATAAATCTCTGCTAACTGACTACATGTCGAAAGTTCATCGCAACATTCTTCGCATTCAAGATGTAACTGGTCTTCTCGGAACAATTTCCGAAAAGGCGCGCGATCGAACCGTTTCATCCATCAATGTTAAAAAAATGCTCGAAGATGTGATTCAAATGCGCATGGAAGAAATCCATAAATACAACATCACACTCGTAACTAAATTTCCGGAAGAGCCGCTTTATTACAGCGGAATTTTTTCCGAAATATTTCAATCGGTACTCAATATAATTGAACACGCCATTTACGAGCTCAGAAATTCGAAACGACCTCTTCGCCATTTAAAAATTGAAATGGTGAAGACTGATCCTTTTGTCATCATTCTTGTTGAAGATGATGGAGAGGGGATTCCGATGCACTTGAGACATCAGATCTTTGATCCGTTCTTTAAAGCGAAAAATTACGAGGATAATAAAGGGCTAGGGCTTAGCTTCTCCTATAATGTTCTGAACAGTTTGGGAGGGCATTTAGAGCTTCTCAATAGCCAGCAGGGGACGCTCTTTCAGATTAGTTTGCCGAGGCATCATCAATAGCGGACAAAAAAAATGCAGCCGAAGCTGCATTTTTACTTGTTAATTTTTGAGTTTTGGCCGCTGAGGTTCTACTTAGTTATCCACGTACGACTTAAGGAGCTTAGCACGAGAAGGATGACGAAGCTTACGAAGTGCCTTCGCTTCGATCTGACGAATACGTTCACGAGTAACGAAGAAATCCTGACCTACTTCTTCAAGAGTGTGGTCTGATTTTTCACCGATACCAAAACGCATACGAAGAACTTTCTCCTCTCTTGGAGTCAGTGTCGATAAAACAGCTCTTGTTTGCTCAGAAAGCGTGATCGACATTACAGCGTCAGCTGGAGAGATGATCTTCTTATCTTCGATAAAGTCCCCAAGCGATGAATCTTCTTCTTCCCCGATTGGAGTTTCAAGCGAGATTGGCTCTTTAGAGATCTTCTGAACTTTTTTAACTTTATCAACTGGAAGTTCCATTTTCTCAGCGATTTCTTCCGGAGTTGGTTCGCGACCAAGTTCCTGGATAAGCTGACGAGATGTTCTTACCATCTTGTTGATTGTTTCAATCATGTGAACCGGGATACGGATTGTGCGGGCCTGGTCAGCGATCGCTCTTGTGATTGCCTGACGGATCCACCAAGTCGCGTATGTCGAGAATTTGTATCCACGACGGTACTCGAACTTATCAACCGCTTTCATAAGACCGATGTTTCCTTCCTGGATAAGATCCAAGAATTGAAGACCACGGTTAGTGTATTTTTTAGCGATAGAAACAACGAGACGAAGGTTAGCTTCAACAAGTTGAGCTTTTGCTTTATCGGCCTTTGTTTCACCTTCGATGATGATCTTGTAAACTTTTTCGATTTCAACGAATTCCATACCTGCATCGATCGTTAAACGACGAAGCTTACGAAGAATGTCTTCCTGGTTACGGATAAGTTGTTCGATTTTTGCGTCAGTAGTGAAGAGGTCTTTAGCAAGCTTACGCTTGAAAGAATCATCTTCCATAACTTTTTCATAAAGAACTTTGTAATCTTCAGCTCCACCTACTTCAAGAAACTTGAAGATACGATCTTGTTGATCGAAAAGTTCTGTGAACTGAAGGTAATATTTTTTAACTGGCTCAACGAATGAGTTGATGATTTTACGGTTGAACGTAAGATCAGCAAGCTCAAGGCTGATTTCATCCATACGCTTTCTTTGTTCAGCGTTGAGGGCCTTAAGTGTTCCATCAGCTTTTTCAGCTTCCTGAAGCATGATATTGATTTGATCGATAACATCGTAAATACGATCTTTCGTCTTTTTGATATCAGCAGGTGAAGATTCATCATCAAGACCACGAACAAGTTCTTTTACGAATTCTTGTGGGTTTTCCTGAGTTTCGATTTTTTCACGAAGCTTACCAACTTCTTTAAGAGCGTGCGTTGAAGAAAGAGCTGAAAGGATAATTTCTCTTTCACCTTCTTCAATTTCTTTTGCGATCACAACTTCGCCTTCGCGAGTTAGAAGAGCAACTGAACCCATACGTTTTAAATAAAGCTTAACTGGATCTGTTGAAGCTGATCTTAATTCCGCTTTTTCTTCACGTGAAAGGGCTTCTTCGATGATTTCAGTACCGTCGAGGCGAATGCCTTCTTCGTCTTCATCATCTTCGACAGCACTTTCCATTACGTCGATTTTAAGTTCAAGAATGCGGTTCATCACTTCATCGATATCAGAAGCGAGAACGATACCTGCAGGAAGAGCGTCGTTGACTTCTTCTGCAGTAATAAAAGCCTGGTCTTTTCCTTTCGTCAGAAGACGGTTGAACTCTTTCGAATTCAGGAATTGAGCAACGGCTGGTGAAATTGGGCTACTCATTTTGGGAACTCCCTTGCGCTATTTGAGATTAGGTTTGGTATGTTTTAAGCTTTGTATATTTTTTTCGATTTCTAAAAGTTGATTTAACAAACTCGTCATCATTTCTTCCGATTCGCAAGTGAGTTGAAGTTTTTTGATTTCATCTCTTTTAAACTTCAATTGCTCGGTTTGTAATTTTACTTTCAAGTCGTGAATGATTTTAACTTTTGTTTTTGAATCAACGTCACGAGGTTTAAAATTATAAAACGCACTTGTTACAGTTTCTCTTAAATCAATCGAATACTCTGGTGAGTTCGTGAGATTTAAAACGACAGCTTCATATTCGCCATCATCAACTTCCATCGTAATTTTACGAATTTTTCCAATGTATTTTTTTACCTCATCATTGGTGATTAAATCAAGAATTTCATGCATTTTATCACTAGAGAGAAGTGAAGGAAGTTGGACTACTTCTTGCAGAAGTAACTTTTCCATTTTTGAGAGGAAGTTTTGTGGTGGAGATTGCTCTTCGAAAAATGGATTTTCCATTGGAGAAATTGGCATGTCTCCTGCATAGTCCATCATCTCTTCATCCATCATTGGCTCTTCAACAACAGCTTTTTTCACTGTAGGAAGTTTAGCTTTCTCTGCATGTTTGTTTAAATACTCTTGGTAATTGCCCATAATCTGGGCTGAATCAGACTTAAGGCCTAATCGTTTAGCGAATGCCACGACTCTTTCAGTTGCTGATAAATCGTTTTTCAGAGGGGAGAGAACTTCAAAGGCCTTCTGAAGAAGTTCTAATTTGCGATCGAGAACTTCAGGAAGTTTCTCGGGTATGATTTTTTGGAGGAGCACGTCAAAAGCCGGTTGAGCATTCTCAATCTTTTCTTGTAGGGCCAATGCACCTTGGGCCTTCAGATAGTCATCTGGATCTTTTTGAGGAGAAAAGTCGAGGTATTTAGCAATGACACCTTTTTCAGCGAGCATTTTATTTGCTCTTTCCATGGCCAAAAATCCGGCCGTATCTGAATCAAGCGCCAGATAAACATTCTTCGTAAACGAAAGAATACGCTCCATCGATGGAACACCGAAGGCCGTTCCCATGATCGCTACTGAATGGGTGAATCCGTGATTGTACATTGCTATTTGATCCATGTTTCCTTCGACAAGGATGACAGCATCCTTCTCTCTGATCGCGTTCTTAGCAAGGTGGAAGCCATACAGAATATTTCTCTTATTAAAAATAAAAGAATCTACCGAATTCATATATTTAGCTTTTTGATCTTCTCTTGTCGCTCGAGAGGTAAAACCTATAACCTGGCCGGTTTGATCCCAGATGGGGAAAATAATCCGATCCCTGAAGGTGTCATAATGGGCATTCGGATCCTGGCGATCTTTTCTGATAAGACCCAAATCAGTGGCCACTGTTAAAGCGAAACTTCGCTCTTTCTCATTGGGGATAGTTCCCAAATAGTCAGTAATGGAATTCTTGTTAGGAGCATAACCAAGAGAGTAGGTCGTTGCGATTTCTTCATTCAATCCACGATTCTTGATGAATTGATTGTAAGCAGGAAACTGTCCCGAAGAAGCAGTCTTACGATAAATGAGCGCTGCTCGAGTGAGGATTTTTTTGGCGATATCCATCTTGGGATTTGATCGCTTCTCCTCTTGATAGGAATCAAAATTAATTCCCTGCTTTTCACAGATCTCTTTCATAGCATCGACGAACTCGAGCTTTCTGTGTTTCATGACAAAGCTAATGCCGTCGCCTGCAGTATTACAGGCAAAGCATTTGAAGATCTGCTTTGAATCATTGATGTTCATTGAAGGTTTTGAATCATTGTGAAACGGGCAAAGAGACAATAGAGATGAGCCCGAGCGTTTAATGCTCAGGTAGTTCCCAATGATACTTGAAATGGGAATTTCTTTAATTCTCTGCTTTAAATCTTCTAATGACATTACTGTTTTAAACTTGTTTTTTAGATTTCAAGACAAAGGCCTTAATCTTAATTCCTTGTTCAAGGAAGATTTTTTCAAAACCCGTCGTATATTTGCAAAGCATGTGATCTGGATGCTCAGCTCTTAAATCTTTGCTCTCAAGCATGATGTCGAATAGTCCGCATTCTTTAATCTCGCGGGCCATCCATTCAGCATAATCATCATGATCAGTCTTGATGTAGAAGATGGCGCCTGGCTTGAGCGTCTTATATGCAGCATTCAAAAAAGGCGCTTGTATCAACCGCTTCTTGTGATGCTTTGTTTTCGGCCATGGATCCGGGAAGAAATAAAACAAACCATCGAGTTCATTTTCTGCAAACATGAACTCAATTCGTTCTCCTTTAGCTCGGAGATAACGAAAATTTTTATAGTCGAGAGTCGCTAGTTTTTTGGCGAGTGCAAAGCTGCGCTTGAATCGATAATCCAACCCAACAAAATGATGGTCGCGATGATCAGCACAGTAATCAATCATGAAGTGGCCGGCACCTGTTCCAATTTCTAAAAACAGTTTTCCATCTTCTTTAAAAACTTCTTTGTTCCAGATTCCTTTAAAAGCTTCAGCTTCATTATCGCGCATAACGAAGTCGGAGAAAGCACCTAATCGATCGTGATAAGGATTCTCATGACGATACTTAAAATCTTCTTTGAAAGAAAAATCTACCATTGTTAAACCTTTAAATTGTAAGGGTTTTGACTACCAAGAAAGGAGGGCCTCTGGCAATGGAGTGTGTGTAATGTTTTCAACAGGGCTTGTTTGTGGTGCGCCGTGCGTTACGATAACTTGTCGTTTAATGATCGGAGGTTATCCATGCTAAAGTCACTTTTGGCCATTGTTGGTCTTGCAGCTAGTTTTCAAGTTTTTGCTCAATCACCCTCGCAAGATCTCAATCAATTTTGTGTGGATCGCGGCAATGCTCGCTTTGCTAAGCTTCTGACGAAATCCTCTTCTAACCTTATGGCCTTCGCTAATCACGGTGGAATCGCCAACGGGGGAGTTTGTTGGTGGCACTCGCGCTTTCAAAGAAATGCGCTTTATCTAACGACATATGCTCCTTTTAAATCACGTCCTACAAAGGCCGAAGCGGAAAAAATCGTGGCCGACATTCGTGACGGTGATGAAGTTATAGAAATTCCTGGTTACAGAAATTTTTCAGAATTCTCTTACTATCATCAAAAAGAAATTCAGCGCGAGCTGGAAAAATGGCAGAAGGGTGACGGCGTTTTAAAATTTAATTGGGTTATTGGTCTTTCTGGTGACAATGTTGTCTCAGCACCAAAGATGAAAGAAATGATGGATGAACTGTATGACTATGTTGAAGGTCAAGGCCACATCGCCTATCAGAAGCTGCAAATTAAAGGCGTGGTTGCGCATGCCTGGTTAGTTGTTAACATGAAAAAAACGGCGAACGGATATGATCTTGAAACGCTCGATAGTAATTTTCCAAGCCGTACGAATATCTACAGCTACCGTGAAGGGATGACGAGTTTTAATCACTATCACTATGGACAGTTCACTCCTTATCTAGAAAGAAAAGGAGAGATGGATAAAGTTCTTCTCTCGATCATGAAACAATGTGAACCGGAAAAATATGAAGCCAAAATGGCAGAAGAGAGAGCGAGAAATCAACCGAACGGCGACTACACAAACTAAAATGAAAAAGGGCCTTGTGGGGCCCTTTTTTTATTCTTTCAGCTTTGCTGCTAATTCAGAAGTCAGATCACCTTCGACCCTTTTACCTTCTGAGTAAATCATAATAGGTTTTAATTGTCCGTCAAACACTTTTGCAGCGACATGATCCGGTGAAATCGTATGGCGACCTAATGCTTTTTCTGTCGGCCAATCGATATTGTGGAAGACAACGTATACGATTTCAGAACAAACAATTTCTTTATCTGTTTCAACATCAAAATTAAAATCGTAATCCTTTCCAATTTGTTGGAATGAACGGATTAAAAATTCTTTTCTTTGAGCTTCTGTTAGAGATTCATCTCTTAAAACAAGCATGTCATCAATATTCAAAAAGTGCTCAAGCGTATTGATTTTTACACCAGGACGAAGTGCTTCGATGATGTGATGACCTTCACGAATAGCTTTTTGGTGAGGCTTAACAGCAGGGTGATCCCAAACACCAATCTCTTTCAACTCAGCTTCCGTTCCCACCCAAAGGGCGACGTGACCGTAAAATCCTGGAATAAACTGATCTGTGAGACGGAATGGAGTTTTTTCAAGCATGATATCCAGTGGTCTCAGCTCAGAAGCGATTTGCTCTTTTTCAGAGAGCGGAAGTTTTGTCATGTAACCTTTGCGGAAAGCAATGAGTCCCACAGTGTTACCGAAAAATTTACTTGATGAATACGTGAAGAAGTCATTGAGGAAGCGTGAACGATCGAAAATGCGATCGAAGTAAATTCGAAATGAACTTGGATCAACGATAGGTTTATATTTTTCGTTCATGAAGTTATAGAAAGGACTTTGGAGAGCGAGCATATCCAAATACTTTTCTTCCTGACCAACTTCAACTTTTTCATTTGTTTTGTAAGTGTAATCTTTCTGGAAAAGTTTTATCGACACATACATTTTATGACGTTGATTCACATCAAAGAAACTGTCTGTAATTTTATCAAACTCAAACTTATATCCCTGGATATCTTGGTTGAGCAGCTTGCGCATTTTTTTACTGTTGTAGTAAGGATAAAGTCCAACCATATAGCTGTCGTAGAGAACAAGAGCAGCGTTTAATGAGAGTTTCATTTTGATCATGAGCTCATTTCCACGATCATCCTTTGGATCAATCCTATAGAGCTTATAACTTTCTTGAGTGAGATCGTTCTTGTCGTGTTGATTAACGGTTGTCACCGATGTTCTTCCACCGGGAATATAATCGACAACATTTCCGTTGCTCACTAATTCTTGATATTTAAAAGCGAAAGCGAGAATTTTTTCTCTCATTGCTACATAAGCTTTCGCACTCGTGTGGATGTTTTCAATATCTTCGTGAGTGAGTTTTTCTTTTTTTAATTTCTCTTTGTTGTTGTCAGCAAATTCAAGTGCTCGCGATCTCCAGACGAGAGCTTCTTCAACATAAGATTGAAAAGTCTCAATGTCTTTCAAGAGATCAGCATTCATGCCAACTGATGCAGGTGTACGTTGGTAGGAAAACTTCGACGGCTCAACTTTTTGAGTTGTAGAGCAGGAAACTAGGATAAAAACGAGAGTAAAAATTAGTTTTTTCATAGACCTATTTTAGGTCCGACAAAATTTATTCTCTACCGGGCAAAAAAAAACCCGCCGAAGCGGGTTTGAATTGTTGTGAATTAAGCTTTGAAGTGATTGCGAACTGTCTGGCAAACATATTCTAATTCTTCGTTAGTCATGTATGCGAAACAAGGAAGATTTAATACTGATTGAGAAATGTAGTGAGCATTTCCGAAATCGATACTGCCGGCGATATGTCCTTTTGCTCCGCTTTGAAGGCTCATGGCCCCTGGATAAATTGTCCCGAATCCAACGTTTGCCTTCTTCAAAGATTCGATGAGGGCCGGTCTTAAATCTGGATTGATCATACCAACGGCACAGTAACCAGTTTCAAAAACATCTTTACCTGGTGCGAGCATTGGTTTGAATGGAAGGCCCTTTAAATTGTCGAAGTAATATTTAATGGCCTTGCGACGACTCTCAATACGAGCATCAATATGCTCTAATGAAAGATTTAAGAAGAGTGATTCATATGCGCCAATACGCGAGTTCCACCCAATCATGCCATGAGAGTAGTGGTCTGTTCGACCATGATTGATAAGAATGCGGCAAACCTTATTTAAGTTTTCATCACTCGTGAAAATGGCACCAGCATCACCTGAAGCTCCAAGAACTTTTGCTGGATAAAAACTTGTTGTCGCAATAAGTGCACCGGCCAGAAGTGATTTCCCCTGGAGAGTTGTTCCAAAACACTGAGCGCCGTCTTCAATGAGAAGAACATTATTTTTCTTAGCGTATTCTCTGATTTCCAGTGTGTCTGGAGAAGCCCATCCGTAAAGGTGAACCATGATGGCCGCTTTTGGTTTGAATTGATCAACAGCTTGTTTAAAAGTTGCAAGATCCCAGTGGCAAGTTTCGCGGTTAACATCAACAGTGATTGGATTTGCACCAACGTTAACGACTGCTTCGAAAGTTGCCCAAAAAGTCATATCAGGAATAATAACTTTATCGTTTTTTTCAACGCCAACAGCTCTTAATGCAATTTGAATTGCATCTGTTCCGTTTGCACAACCAATAGCATATTTTGCACCAGTAGCTTTAGCGAGGCCTGCTTCCATTTCACTTACAATTGGTCCACCGACGAATTGAGTTTTCTCGAAAAGCTGGGCAACACCATTTAGAAAGTTTTCTTTGAAACCATTTTCAAAACGATTAAGAGTAATAAATGGAACTTGGTTAACTGACATATAGACTCGCTTGTTGGATATGAAAATTTCCCTCATTCTCGAATGATTGAAAGGAAATTACAAGCGCGGGCGAAAAAAAAGCTCCCAGAGGGAGCTTTTTTATTGTTCTATTTTTTATCGAGCATTTCAGAGATGATCATGGCCGCTTTTTTGGCCAACTTCGGATCTTTGATCTTTTCACTCAGGAGACGTTTCATCCGCTCAATTTCCACTTTATCAGCTTGATTGTCGGTCACGATTTTAAGATCGGCCTTCTTTTTTTCAGGAGTACAGGGTTTTTCAACACCTTTTTTAAGCGCACCCATAATTAAGCTGCCGCTTCAGGTTTTCTCCCATGATGACGAGAAATTTTGGCCATATGTTCTTCGATAACTTCGAAAAGTTCCATTTTTGTAGAGTGAGGGTCCATTCCAGTTGGAAGAGCAGAGTAGATCATGTCGCCTTTGATTTCAGTAAATACGTACCAAGTGTTTCCAAGTTTTTGAAAAAGAACTTCGCTTTGTTGTGTGTTTGATTGTGTGGCTTTCATAATTTCCTCCGTGAAATTAGTGAATCGTTGTCTCTTGCATCTCTTTTCGTGTGTGGCCGTCAAAACTTTAGACATTTTTTTAAATTTTTTAATTTTTTTTTTACAACTATCCGATCATTTTGCTTGGTTAATAGTTGGCCTGCAGACCAAAAAATAAAGATGCTTGTACTGTCAGGCTACTTTTAATCGTATCGCTCTCACTCCAAAGCGATGGCACTTCAGCTTTTGTTTCAGCTTTTAGTGAATGAGGAAGATAAAAACTCACATCAGCTCCAATAATAAAATCGGTTTTAGGAACCATTGTTTTCATTTGAAAAGTTGAATTGAGAACAGGAGAAAGTGAATAACCTGAAAAAACCCGATCTTCACTTTCAGTAGCCGATTTAAAACTCACTAAACTTTTATGAAGATTGTAAGTAAAGCCTGTGCCGATGAGAATGCGAGCGTTCGGCCCTTTGTAAGTATCATAAGTCAACAGCGGTCCAAATCGATATTGAGTTCTATTCTCACTCGACTGTGCATCTGTTTTATAGAGAGTTGAGTTTTTGTTCGCTGATAAAGTTCCTAGAAAACCGAAATAGATTCTGTCAAAGTTGTCGAATGTCACTTTGCGAGTTACGAGAACACGTCCGCCAACTTCATTTTTCAACTCCTGCTTACTGAAGCTCGGATTGAAGGCATACGAAGTTTGAGTATTGTTGGCTACAAATAGTGAAACTGACGCCCGTAAAAAACTAGCGTTGTTGAACGGATATGTTTCAGGAATCGGTTCTTCTAAACGGTAATCGGTAGGATCGTGGCCAGCTAGAGTGATAGGTTGTTCTGATTCCGTATAATCATTAGTCACGACTTTGATAAACTTGCTGGGCACATAAGCTCGATTGCCAACACGATCAAATGTTGGAATAAATTCCGGAAGCTTTCCTTCGCGAATATATTCCGCAGGTACATAAACTCTCTGGCCTTTCCGTACGGTTTGCAACGTTTTAGAATGCAAACTAGGTTCACTCATTAGCGGGGCTTCGAGAACAATGACTATGGCATCTGCTGCATTTGCGGTCGAAAGTTTCAGCAAGAGAGAAATCGCTGCGAAGGTGATTTTCTTTTTCATAAACTCCAATCGTAGTTATAGCCGAGCATGAAGCCGATTGA
>CAMLKK010000056.1 GCA_946480715.1 uncultured Bacteriovorax sp.
TAATTTTCTTCAACCAGTTTTCCAAATCAAATGATTCTTCTCTTTGGTTTTCGAAATTGATGACTTTTTCTGTTTCAGCGAATGCCGCCGACACATGAAAGATCATCGCGAGTGTGATGATGAATGTGCGTAGTGATGTCAAATTGTCCCCCTTTGTGAAATAGACATCTTCTGAGTGCGAGGACTATGCCAAAAAATATTTACGTGAGTCACGCGTCAAGTGAGTGATAAAAAATTGTGAAGATGTTTTAGATGTGAGTTTGATTTTGTCACTAGTGATAGAGTGGCACCATTGCGAAGATTCTTTTTGTAAAAAAAACTCCCTCGAGAAGAGGGAGTTAATTTTTTATTCAATGACACCAGGAAGACTTAAATCTTTCGAAGCAATTTTGAAAACATTTTCCACGCAAAGAAGTGGTGCATGCACGCTTTCATGAACTCTGAGTCCTGCAGTCACACCATCGAATTTAGAATTTTTGATGGAACTCACATCAGTGAAAGGAACATTTACCTTCACTGTATTTTTCCCAAAGACAGGAGAGTAGCCAGGGCTATCAATAAAGAGTGGAAGTCCAGGCCAAGTAACAGGGAGTTTTGGTTTTTGTCCGGCCAGAATATCTTTCACCTTTAAACCTTTCGGTCCGCAAGCTTCATCGGGAGTTAAAACGACCCAATGGCTGTGCCATACGTTTCCATCATTATTTAATTTTCCATCTGTGTTTTCATCAAAGAGTGGAGTGTCATCGAAATCAGGATGCGCGGTAACAGCGAACGCGAGTATGCCAGAATCTTTTTCAAAGCCAACTTCACTCGGGTTAATCGATGTCGGCCACACATAAGAAAAAACAGAAGAGCCTGCGAGTTTTCCTTTTTTAGCAGGTTTCTTTTTTCCTATCTCTTTTACCGTTTCCATTTCAAAGGTAACGATATTCTGATTCGTCGAGATTTTTGTTTTTACAATATCGAAAGCGGGCTGCACTTTTTTGTCAGAAGGTGAGACCACTTCATGAGCGTTTAAAGTTGATAAGAAAAAAACACTCGTCATTAAAAATAAATTCTTCATAAATACTCCTTAAGATTTTTTTACATCTTCCATGCTTGCGCCGTAATTGATGTGCATAACTGTATTGCCCATAACCAAAGCCGTTACTGATTTCACTCCTGCTTTTTCAGCTTCAGGAATTCGTTTTTTTTGTGTTCCAAAATGCACAACCTCAACCAGAAATTTTTTGTTATCCACTAACTCTAAAATTTTGCTTTCGGCTTCAACACAAACCGTGCATCCTGCGTGATAAAAAATGGCCTTATTCATAAATATTCTCCTAAATTTTCAGCGTAATTGCTGAATTGTTTTCTTCAATAAGTTGATTTAAAAAATGACATAAACGATCCATATCCATGTGGCCGAAGACATTGAGTCTCAATTCTCCATTGCCATCGATGACGATCGTCGAAGGTGTTCCTTGAAGGTGATAGGCCTTCATCGTCGAAGGCATCCATTCACCAGGAAGGTGCTTGTCGATCCCGACAGGCATAGCGAGCTTCCATTCTTTAATAAAAACTTTTAAAGCGTTTTCATTCATCGCCTCATGATTTTCAAAGACTGAATGGACAGCGAGAACTTCAAATTTTTCACTCTCATACACCTCAAATATTTTTTGCGTTTGAGGAATGCCGTAATACACACAGCCCGTACAAAGCATTTGAAAAAAATGGATGTATTTTATTTTTCCATCTGCTAAATTGAGCGAAAAATTTTCCGAAACATTCAACCATTTTTCTATCTGCATTTCTTTTGCTTTCATCTTCCACACTCCAGTGACTTTAATTTCTCACGTAAAAATGTTATAAAAAAGTAAGCACAATTCAGTGGGTAGTTACCAAACGGTACTAATAGGCGAAAGATGGAAGAAATAAATGTAAAATTTATGGTTGAAGATATCGTTGGCTGTAAATGGTCGATGACAATTTTGGATATGATCGATCAAGGAATCAACCGCCCGGGAAAAATGACAAGAGATCAAGATGGTCTTTCAACAAAAGTCTTAAACGAACGATTAAAAAAATTACAACGATACGGCGTGATTGATAAAATCGAGTTCGATGAAATTCCCCCGAGAGTTGAATATAACTTCACACCGTTCGGAAAAAAGTTTTTGAAAATCATTCAGGATATTCGTGATCTTGAATCAGAAAGAATAAACACAAAATAGTCAAAAAAAACCCCTCATGATTTAGAGGGGTTCCAAGCATTGAAAATGCCCCTAAGGTCTAACAAACCTGCATTCGGGGAGTAATTCATTGTAACACAAATTTAAGTTCGTTTAAAGCTGAGAGCTCCTTACGCCAATGAAGGCGACTTAGGAGGCAAGGATGCTCGAAGCATTGAAAATGCTGGAGCTTATTATCCTAATTTTAGAATTGCTAACAACTGTTCTAAAATTGTTCAAGGATTGGGCCTAGCATTTCGGGGAGGAGAAATCCTCCCTTTTTTTATTTTTTATTCGGCCACAACTTCATCAGTCTCTGTCTCAAACCATCTTCTTTACCAATATTAGTTGGCTTGTAGAAAATCGGAGTTCCTTTCGGAGCATAATCCTGATCCACAAAATGATCTGGATAACTGTGAGGGTAGAGATACGCTTTCGTGTGCGGAGGCGGATAATTGCGAAGGTGATCAGGAACTTCAATCGTCGCATTCGCTTCAACGTGCGCGATCGCTTCATTGATTCCCATATACGCAGCATTACTTTTGTATGTAGAGGCGAGATACGTTGTCGCTTGAGAGAGAATGATTCGCGCTTCCGGCATTCCGATTTGCGAGATTGCGTGAAGTGCACTCGTCGCAAGTGTGAGGGCCATTGGATCAGCATTGCCCACGTCTTCACTCGCAAAAATCACAAGCCTACGAGCGATGAAAACCGGATCTTCTCCTCCATCAACCATAACGGCTAACCAAAGAAGTGCAGCTTGTGGATCTGATCCACGCATACTTTTAATAAAGGCAGAGATCACATCGTAGTGGCGATTGCCGCCTTTATCGAAGGCTCGTGCGTTAGCGATGATGAGTTCTTTTACACTCTCTTTCGTAGGATTTTCGAGCGCAAGTGCAGTCTCGAGTGAATTGAGTGCGACTCGTGCATCACCGCCAGCGTAGCTTGCGAGAATTTTCACGAGATCAGAATCAAATTTCATGTGCGTTTTTTTCAAAGCATTTTCAAGAATCACTTCGATGTCATCTGACTTGAGAGTTTTAAGCTCAATCACATGCATGCGTGAGAGAAGCGCTTTATTCACGGACACGCGCGGATTTTCGGTGGTCGCACCAATCAAAGTGAACTGACCAATTTCAATATAAGGAAGAAGGGCGTCTTGTTGGGCCTTATTGAAACGGTGGATTTCATCGATAAAGATGATGGCCTCTTTGCCGTAACGCTGTTTCATTTCATCAGCGGAACTAATCAGCTTTTTAAGGTCGGCCACACCGCCCAAAACGGCGTTAAATGTGTAAAATTCTTTGCCGGAGAGTTTGGCGAGGAGGCGAGCCAGCGTCGTTTTCCCTGTACCAGACGGGCCAAACAAGACCAAACTAGGGAAGTTCTTTTCATTGAGGTACGGGTATCTTTTGAAAATTTGCGAATGTCCGATAAATTCCTGCATAGAATCCGGGCGGATTCGGTGGGCGAGAGGAGAATTGGCGGGCGATCCTGCTTCCTGAGCCGAAGGAGCGACGTCATCATCGTTTTCAAAGAGTGAATGTTGAGTTTTTTCTGTCCTCATGCCTTCTTTTCCCCATTGACGTGCACGGCCCTCGTACCTTATAGTGATAAAACTTTTTTCACGAATTTATAACTACAAAATTCTTGTAGATCTCTAATGTTAATAAAGAGGAGGTGACTAAAAATGGCTCAAGATCCACAATCAGCAATTACAGTAATGATCGATGAAAGATCTGGTGTAGAGCGTTCTCTGAAGAAATTCAAGAGAATGTGCGAGTCTTTCGGTGTCGTTCGCGAATACCGTAAGCGTCAAGAGTACAAAAAACCTTCTGTTAAACACAAAGAAAAAGTTGAAGCAGCAGACAAAAGACGTAAGAAGACAGCAATGAAATCTACGCGCGTTTCGAAGTATTAATTCTATTTCGAAAACTTTTCACATCAAAAATGTAAAAAAATGAAGGCTCCGAATGGGGCCTTTTTTTTGGTCTTCTTTCAGGACAGTTTCTTTTTTTTACATTTTACTCATAAATAAAAAACCAGTGGTATTTATTCCAGTCGGCCTTACAATTGATTTATACAAAAAAATCAAATGGAGTTTGGGTTTGAAAGTTATAAAGGCGAATGAATCTCATATTGCAGGAATGGAAGCTATTCATCTTCAACAGTTCAAACAAATTGGTGAAACGGAAGGCGATGTCGAGAAGTATCTCAAGCGCTCATATAACATGAGTTGGGTAGTGATCGATGAAAGCTCGAACGTTGTAGGTTATTTGATTGCGACAAATTATGGGGGGAATTCAGATCTCGAATGGTTTGGAGCTTCAGTTGAAGGAAAAGGTGTGGCCCAGATGCTTGTCGATGAATATCACAAAGAAGCCCGCGAAAAAGGTATCAAGCAGGTTTTCATTTATTCACGTAATCGATTCAAACGAGCAATCTCATTTTATTTAAAAAATAATTATGACATTACTGGGCTTCATCGAAGTGCTGATGGTGATACGATGATTCAGCTTAATTTGAAATTATAGTTTTTTCATAACTGCTTACGAAAATCAAATATCAATTCGCTTTGAAAAATAGGTGTCTTGGTGTCACTGACATATACAACGCGAGTGATGGACTTAACACAAGAATGGGTATGAATAGATTTTTAATTTTAAGCCTCATTTTTTTATTACATAGCTACAAGTGCCACGGGGCCGGGACTAACCATTACTCAGAGAAAGTCGCACTTTTTTTGGAAAAAATAAAGAATAGCTATATTCCACAAACATTCGACCAAGTGATGGAACCAGGTAAATTGCCTGATATTAATGAAGATAAAAAAACTTTGATTGGTATTGATCTCAATTCGGATGGGGTTAGAGATGATTTAGAAATTTTTATCAATAGAAATTTTAAAAATGATTATGAGAGAGAAAATCTTAAATCGGTGATTCGTAGAGCTCAAAAACTTTTTTTAGATTATGAGAAAATGACTGATGATCAAATTTTAAAACTTTTAAGCAACAACGCAGTAGAATTATCTTGTCTCGACTACGCAACTGAAACATTAAAGCTTCCTATTTCTAATGAGTTTAAAGAATTTAAAATTCACAATGTAATTTATAATACAAACTCCAGACTTAATGTACTTAATAAGGCACATCGTAGACTTGTCGGAAGAATTTATGGGGATGGCCATGGCGACAAAGATTTGCGTTTAAAGTGTATTGAAAAAATCGAAAAAAAATATATGAAAAAGAGGACATAATCATATTCGTTTTTTAGAGCTTGCACCTGTAAGAATTTACCAGGAGGTAAATTGAAAAAAATATTATTTGTATTGATTATGCTACCCACTATCAGTTGTTCGCAAAGCTTTTATGACCTCGAGATGGAGAAAGTTTTAAACATTAAGAAAAACGATAAAGTTAAGCCCGTCTTTGATGGATATATTGAGCCTTCAATTGAGGATGCTGTTAAATCAAGCTTAACTATTGATGGAGCTGATATTAATAAAAATAAAGTAAGAGACGATATCGAGATATGGATTAATAGGAAAGCTGATAATCCTATTCTGAGAAAGTTAATGAAAAGGTATACTGTATTAAAACATGATCAGATTAATATTATTAAGCCCTATAAAGTTCAAGAATTTTTGGATGATGACAAACTCAAGACAAAGAGAGAAGAGCTCAATGAAATTTCTAAGATAAAAGATCCGATTATGGGCTGTTTTGCATTTAAAGGACTGAGTGATAAATACGCTAATTTATTCTATAGAGATCTTCATACCATGATATTCAACACAGAAGCCCGCTTAGACCTCAGTGTGAAGTTGGATTTTATGCTTATTCGAAGAGGCAGAATCAATGCATCTGAAGAGTCGTGCGCAAAAGTTTTAAAATAAGTTCAAGGGGAAGTAATAGTTAATTTTCAGAATTCAATGCAACAGGAGAGCATAATGGCTTGTTGCTATTCCGACTTAAGCAGCCTTCGGTTTCCCTTTCAATTCAACCCTTGCATCCATTCCAGCTCTATCAATCATGTCTTGAAGAGCAACTGTGGCCCAAACTTCTATAGGCTCCTGCAGGGTAATTGCAAATTTTATAGCTTGTTCGAGAGTTACATAATCACGTTTATTTTCAAGATTTGAAATGTATGACTTTTTTACACCAAGTCGCTCGGCAAGCTCTTCTTGAGTAAGACCTTCTCGCGTTCTATAGCCTTTGACCATAACAGAAAAGGAGAAAGTTTCTCCGATTAGTTTTTCTAACTGTTTCATTGCTTTTGGTTTTTTCATGGAAGATCCTGCTCTATTTAAATGTATAATCGCTTAATATTTGTGTTTATTTACTTCCATTATTTTTACAATTTCTAAATCACCACTTTTACTCACGATGTATATTGCTCTGTAGGACCTGTTCAATCTAATAGACCTCTGTCCCTTGCGATCACCCTTTAGTGGTTCGTCGTGGTAACCAGAAATTTTTCTAGTTTCGACTAAGCCAATTGCCTGCAAGTATTTGATCCAAAGCATGAGTGAATTGATAATCTCAACAGGCAACTTATTTAAGCTCTTTTCGGCTAATTTTGTAAATTCAACTTCAACCTTCATTCATGACGTCCATGATCAGAATGAAGAAGACCTCGTTATAAGCAATGTACAGTAAATTACTGTACATGTCTAGAGTGTGAAAAATTGATCGAATAAATTTTTTTTCTTGGCATACGAAAATGTATGGCAAGTTTAAAAATAACCTTCGTTTTTAAAGTATTGATTTAATTAGTTTTAAAAAAGTGCGAAAAGAAATTAAAGTAGACACCTACTTAAAAGTTTTCAAATAAGATTTGATATCTTCCAACTCAGTTGAACTAAATTTTTCTTTCCAACCAGGCATATCACCTTGCCAATTTGAAACGCTGACAAAGAAATCGAAGTCGGGAACTTCCTGCACGAGTTTCTTCAGATTAACAGGCGAATTCTTTTGGTCTATTGCTTTTGGTCCATTGCCTTGGCCGTTTTCGCCGTGACAAGAAAGACAGTGATTGTCGTAGAGTGATTTGCCTCTTGCTATAGACGCTTCATCAGGAATTTTCACAACCCCTTTGATCGTGATAGGAACAATTCCATGTCTCATCGTTTTAGTGACATCATGGTTCTGGCGATATTTTTCTTGCGATTCTACATTGATTTGCGAGCAAGAAGTGATGAGAGTAACGTATGTGATTAAAACCAAAAATTTCATATCTTCTCCTGGATCACTTCAAGCCTAGCGGAGTTTCAATTAAAATAAAATGATTTAGATCATGAAGCGAGTCGGTGCGGGACTAAAGTGAGTCGATGGCGCGCGCCATCTCCCAATCCTTCTCAGTGATCTTATTGCCTTCATCATGCGTAGTAAGTTTCACCACACACTGACTAAAACTCACAACCATTTCCGGATGGTGATTATGTTTGTTGGCGAGCCATGCAACTGCGTTCACGAAGCTCATGGTTTTGAGGTAGCTCTTAAAGGTGAACGTGCGAACGAGTTCATTGTTGACTTCAGACCAGTTGGAAGTTGTCATGATTGTTTTCCTTTGAGCGCGAGATAGTTGAAGAAAAAAGCGTGCACTAGAAAGCCGATAGCCGAGGCGAGTGAAGCCTTTGGATCATAGAAAAGAAGGAGTCCACCTGCAAGCGCGAAGTTTTTCATTCCGATGCTGATGGCGAGAGCGTCGGCGTTTTCTTGATTAAATATTTTGATGAAGAGAAAGCGTCCGAGAAAATAAATTCCGAAGTCTTGAAAGATCACGAGTAGAGTGACGAAAGTGTAATCTTTCCATGGAATATAGTTCGTGTTGAGTTTCGCAACGGAAGCTCCCATGTATGTGAAGGCAAGAAATGAAATTCCCACCATGTTGATGAGAGACGCACGTTTTTGAATGCCAACGGTGAAGCTGGGAAAAAAATTCTTGAGCGTTATGCCGATGATTGCAGGTGCGATGATTAAAATCGCCATATCAATGATCAGCGGGCGCAAATGAATCGCTTCAAACATGTAGATGGTCAATGGAAACAAAAGCATCGTGATCAACATGAAAATGTAAGAGAGTGTAGCCGATGCCTGATGCATGCGAGAAAATTGGGGAGCAACAATCGCCACCGGACAAAGTGAAGCGAGCAGAAGTCCCATGCGAAACGATTGATCGTTAACTGTGTACGAAGCAATCAGCCACTGCATGAGCGGGAAGTAGAGAAAGTGGAAGAAGAGACCAACTCCGATTTCTGCTTTGTATTCAAGAGCGTTTTTGAGCGTGGACATTTTCACTTCAAACCACGCAAAGATCATCATTAGAAATAAAATAGCAAAGGCAAAACTTGAAAGATTGAGAGCGACGTAAGGAAAAAAAATTCCTGCAATAAAAGCGCACGCAATGGGTAGACCAAAAAATTTAATCATAGTCAAAAAGCATAAGTCTTCTTATCCTTTAATTATGAAAGACAATTCTAGAAAAGTAACTATTCTTTTAGTCGCACTTAGTTTTTTGGCCATGATTGCAATGCTTTTTTTCGGCCATCAAAGGCCAGTCCAAAATGTTGCTCAAAAGAAGCTCAAGCTCTACTGGTTTATTCCGGATGGTTTGCGCGCTGAACCTGTTACTTTCAAAGTTTTTGAGTGGGCAAAGAGTGGCAAACTTCCGCACCTAAAAAAACTGATGGAAGAGGGAGCTTACGGTTATTCAAAACCTGTTTTTCCCGGTCACACTCCGACTAATTTTGCGACATTGTTAACGGGAACAACTCCCGACGTTCATGGCATAGCCGATGGGCCCATGCGCATTGAAGGTTATCCGCTGAAGATGGTTTCAAAAGGCGGCTTTAGTTCACAAGCTAAAAAAGTGGCTCCTCTTTGGTATACATTGGAGCAAGAAAAATTTCTCGTTACACTTCTTTCTATTCCCGGATCAACTCCTCCTGAATTAAGTGAAGGGATCACGGTTCGTGGTCGCTGGGGCGGATGGGGCATTGATTTTCCTGCGATTAATTTTCATGCGGCCAATGATGAGGTGATGAAAGTTGAAGCTGGTCAAAATAAACGTGTGTTCAATTTTGGTTCAGAGCTCACGCGCTTTGTGCAGGCAAAAAATCCTGTGGATTGGGACGTGCGCCTTCAGAGTTTTTCGCCACTAAGAGAAGTGAATCTTGAAAATTGGGATCAGCCTTTTTATGCCCTTCTTGCGGATTCAACAGATGACAAAGTTGAAAATTATGACCGCGTGGTTTTTTCTAAAGATAAAAAGGAAGTTCTCTTCGTTCTCAAAGAAGGTGATTGGAGTCCGTGGGTAAATGTCACACTCAAATGGGAATTGAAAAATGATTATAATATCCACACTCCTAAAAAAGCAGAGTGGGAGAGAAAAGCTTCAACTGTTGATGTGCAAACACAGATGAAAATTCGAGTGATCAAAGTGGGGAATAAAGATTATTTCCGCATTCGCTTTTTTTATAACAACCTCAATGAATATCTTATTAAACCAAGCCATTTATTCGCGGGTGTTCAAAAAGAAGTAGGGCCGATGGTGGATTTCGTCGACAACTATCCGCCACAGTTGATTTATCTTCCGGAAGATAAAAATACTTTTATTGAAGAAGCAGATCTTTCATTAGAGTGGCACAAAAAGATGGTCTCTCACATGGTGAAAAAATGGGGAAGCCAGGTTGTTATTCAGAGTATCTATACACCCAACCAAATGCTCACGAGCCGCTGGTGGATGCCTTTTATTGATCCGAAAAGTCCGCGCTACAATGAGATCACGGAAACTGAGCGCGCGGTTCTGTGGAATGATGTTTTAAAAATGTATCAGCAGATTGATGCCATTTTAGGTGAGGCGATGAAGGCCGCTGATGAAAACACCATTATCATGTTCAGTTCTGATCATGGGGCCATTCCCCTTTATAAAGAAGTTCGTCTCAATAATCTTTTTGCCAAAAAAGGATGGCTGACTTTTAAATACAATAAAGAAAGTGCTGAGTATGAAATTGATTGGGATAAATCAAAAGCAATTTTTCTTCAGATGGATAACGTCTATTTGCATTCGAAAGGATTAGGCGGAAATTACACTCGTGATTCAGGGCCAAATTATGAAGCCTTTAGAAATGAAGTGAAAGAAGCGATACTCTCTCTTAGAGATCAAGATGGAGTTTCACCCGTTTCAAAAATTATTACTCGTGAAGAAAGTTTACAATTGCATTTACCTGCTGATCGCAGTGGAGATCTCATACTTGCTAATACCTCTCATTACAATTGGGTGGAAGATGTGAGTCAGGATCTGGCCATTTTCAAATCTTCATTAAAAGGCGGATACAAACAGGCTGTTCTTCCTGAGAATGAAATGGGGATGTGGACACCGTTTGTGATTCGCGCGCCAGGTGTGAAAAAAAATATGGAAATGAAAATTCCGATTAATCACATCGACCAATACGCGACACTTCTAAAACTACTAAAGATTACTCCGCCAGAGCATCAAAGAGGAAAAGTGCTGCAAGAGATTCTCGATTAAGTTGATTTTTTTTTCCGTTCGAATTTCGCAGGAAAATCAGTCATCAGCATTGATTCCTGGGCCATTTTAAGCGGGTCTTTTGCAATGAGAGCAAAGAGATCCTCATAGCTATTGATGACAAAATAAACCGGCTGCAGAATATCGATTCTAAATGGAGTGCGAAGGGCATCCATTGGATCGAGTTCACGTCGTTCTGGAATCTCACTTTCAACAGAGTAGATGACTTCGGATTTTGAAGAAAGGATTCCACCACCGTAGGCCTTCATGCGGCCGTCTTCTTTAATGAGACCAAATTCAATCGTGAACCAAAATAATCGAAACATTCGCATGCGTGTTTTAGCATCTGCTTTTAAAGCGAGCTTTCCATATTCATGCATGAAATGTGCATAGGGTTCGTTTGTTAGAAGTGGACAGTGACCAAAGAGTTCATGAAAAACATCCGGCTCCTGGATGTAATCGATATCTTCCGGAATGCGAATGAAGTTTGCGGCCGGAAAACGTTTTCTCGAAAGCAGGGTAAAAAAATGATCGGGCTGAATGAGCGCTGGAACATGTTCAACACCCCATCCCGTATGCGCGCTCAAGCGTTCGGTGATTTCATAGTGCTGAGGAATTTCATCGCCAAAATTAAGAAGATCTACGCCTTTGAGAAATGCTTTTGAAGCACGAGTTTGCACGAGTTCTTTTTGACGATGAAGAAGATATGACCACGTCTCATTTTCTGTTTGTGAATAGTGTGCCTTCCCGTTTGCATCAAGAGGAAGTGATTCATAGACGTGTTTTTTCTTCATGTGAGTTCTCGAACATAAATTGGTTTGCGGGCACTGAACATCAGATAGAACAGTGGATACATCATAAACTCTATGAGAGGTATTCTACTTTTGTAAATGATATGATCGATGATAACAGATTCTTTTTCATTAATGGCCCTCACGATATGTGTGTGCTCCCAATAAGAAAGGGGAAAGGGCATTAAAACACCACGATCGACAAAACAATATTCATCTTGAGTGTGGCGAGTTTCCGTAATGTGATTGATCCAGTGTTGTTTGATCAAACCAAAAAGCGTAACCGTTAAATGCACTTCATGGCCTTTTTCACAACCATCAAAGCGTTTCACATCAATTGATGTAAAAGGTGGTTTGAGAGCTTTAAAAAGCTTCAGGTCAAAACGTTTAAAAATGTCATGATGATTGTTTGCGATTGGAGTTTCAATCACAAGTTTCATATTAAGCTGCTTTCAGCGAAAACTTAATTTTATCATGGTGGCAAAGAGTGCTGAATGGTTTTAACCAGCAGTCTTCACTTACATGCATCGTGATCTTGTGGCGATAATCATTCGAACCCTTCACAAGTGTTTTTGGAAAGAGAGCGAGTGGTGCTTTTTCAAAAACAAATTCGAAAGTTTTATCAGCTGGAAGTTTTCCCGAATAAAGAGCAGCCAGGCAAATGTAAGCACCATAAGCGTGTGCTTCGATACGAATTTTTTTACCTTTACACTGAGATACTTCTTCTACAAACGTGTGAGCATCCGCATTCAGCATGAAAGGATTAATTTGGTGATAACTAGAAAGCAGATCACGGTGCTTTTTAGAAAGTTGTTTTTTCTCTTCTGCGGTCAGATTGAGAAAATCAAAAGCACTCATCATCGTTTGTTCAAAACCGACTTGTGCGGGATTAGCTTCATACGCCATTAATTCTTTTTTTGTCGCGCGCGTGTCCTCATAAAAAAAGATCTTTCCTTTGAAGTGTTGAACTTTTTGCATGACGAAGCTTCCTGTTTTAGGGGGAGTCCCTTAATAATAAACCGATTCGGTTTTTGGATAAAAAAGTTGAGTTCAAATTGAGAAAAAGCCTGTGTTTGTATGAACTTAGACTAAATTCGTTGAGGGCATCCCCTGCCCAAAAAGTGTGGTCGACAATTCTCATTTAGAAATGCCCCTCAAAAAAATTCCCTGTACCAGCTCTTTTTGAAGGTCCTATAATAGGCTTATGACAGGACATAAATCCAAAATTCTTACTGCTGTTTTCTTTTTTACCCTGGGGTACATGGTTAACGGTCTCGTGGGGAAAATGCAGTCCGGAGCTCCAACCACTATTGAAGGAGTCGAGCGCTATCCAGTGAATCCCGATGATTTTGATACCCGAAAAATGATCGAAGCGATTAATGAAGAGCGCGGAGGTTGGGGAGCACCTATGGATGCAGGCGCGAGCCTCATGGGGGAGATCTCTCAAAGAGAAGACGAAAAATTTGTTTATTACGAAATTCCACTTAATAAAGAGGCCAATGCCAATCATGAACTGAAAGTCGAAGTAAAAAATGATGTGATTCACATCGTGGAAGTTTTAAAAGATGGAAGTAATCCCTTGATTGAAACGAATGCCGAAAGAATGTTCACGATCGATCCATCACTAGATTCTTCGCAAGCAGAAGTGATCAACGAAAAAAACAAAGTCCTGATCAAAATCCCGAAACGAAGAATCTAATTAATTATCTAAATCTCAAACAAAGATTGATCATTGGAGTGATGGAAGAATACTTTTCGCTTACTTCTGTCGAAGTGTTATTAACTTCGGCCTTAGTTACGCTTAGTGAATGGTACATCAAGCTCGCACCCAGAAAAAAGTTTCTTGAAAGTTTTAGTTCATAACCAAGTCCTGCAAGAAGACCGCTTCCCGAAATTTCTTCCGTAGTGCCAGCGAGAGTCGTGCGATCTCCCTTAGCATAAGGATTCCAAGCGAGAGTGATATAAACAGTTTTATCCGTCGTAAAATAATAAGTCAGGCGCGGACCCAACTCCATCGTAGAAATCGTCGTAGATGTTGATGTCTTATAATCATTTGAGAAGAACGTAACGTTTTGACCAATGTAGAGTTGATCGCGCGATCCGATCGATGCTCCCAGGAAAATGTGATTAGTCACATCCCCGAATTCAAATTTAGTTGCACCGTCTGTGTATGAGTTGAATCCTGTATTGACGTCGATTTTAAAATCCGCCATTGCGGCAGTCGAAATTAAAAACATCAAAGCAAAAAAGATTTTCTTCATAGTATTCACTCTTCCTT
>CAMLKK010000057.1 GCA_946480715.1 uncultured Bacteriovorax sp.
AAAGCTCCATGGTACTTCCTTGGTCTTCAAGAAATGCTTGTTTACTTCGACCCGTGGATGGCCGGGGTTGTTCTTCCAGGTCTAATCGTTGCTGGTCTAATCGCTATTCCTTATATTGATACAAACCCGAAAGGGAATGGTTACTACACATTTATGGAAAGAAAATGGGCGATCATTTCTTTCTTATATGGATGGCTTGTTCTTTGGGTTTACCTCATCATCGTAGGGGTATTCTTCCGCGGTCCGAACTGGACGTTCTACGGTCCATTCGAATATTGGGACTTCCATAAAGTTGTTGCTGAATACAACATTAACTTATCTGAGTTTATTTGGGTTAAGGGTCTTGGCGTTGCAATGCCTAAGAACCTCATTGTTAGAGAGATGTTTGGTATCATCCTCACTCTTGCATACGTAGCGATCATTCCTGTTTGGGTTAAAAAAGCTACGGCGATTGGCCGCAAATTTTATGAAGATATGGGGTCAATCCGTTATTACATCTTCATGTTCCTCTTTATCACAATGATGAGCTTACCAATTAAGATGGTTCTTCGATGGTTATTCAGTTTGAAGTACATCGTTGCTCTTCCAGAGTGGGAATTGAACCTCTGATTATTTGTTAAGAAAAAGAAAAAAAGTTTTTAAACTACTGAAGGATATTTGAAATGAGTGAGAATAATAAGGAACCAGGAATGGCATATAGCATGCCAAAACTCCACAAGATCATGGCGATCTTGTCCTTTATATTTTTTGTTACAACAATTTGGGTTTTCTTGGATGACTACATTCGTCCGTGGAAAGGGTATCAAATTGAAGCTTTAAGAATTAAGCGTCGTCACCTTGATGCTCAAATTGCTGAAGCTAAAAAAAATATCGATTCAAAAAAACTTGCGGAACTTGAAGCACGTTTAGCGAAAAGTCAGGAAATCGTAGCTAGCCGTAAAAAAGAAATTGAAGAGCAAGAAAAAGCTCGTAAATCAGTTACAGCTAAAATTAAAGCTCAAACAATCACGAACGGTGTCTTAAATGGTAACGTTGGTGCTCAAAACTTTAAGTACGAATCAGCTCTCGCACACGGTGATAAAAAACACGCTGCTGATTATTTCAAAAAATTATCTGTCTTAAAAAGAGATTTCGACAAAGGTAAAGACGATCTAAAGGCCTACCAAGCTGAAGACAAAATTATCGCTGCTAAGATTGAAGCTCTTAATAAAGAAGTAACTGACACAGAAAAAGAAATCAAAGACATCACGAATACTTTAAACCTGCTTGATCTTGCTAAAAAATCAACTGACGTAAATCCTGTATTCGCTCTAAGAAACATGCCGTTCTTAGACTTCCTTGATCCAACAATTAAAATTCAACAGATCGTTGTTAACAACGTAACTGACGACCGTTATTTCCGTCAGGTTCCAAAAGTTGATCGTTGTATTACTTGTCACACTTTCATCGATCAACCAGGCTACGAAAAAGAAGCAAACCCTTTCAGAACTCACCCTCGCTTAAATGAGATGGTGGGAATGGAATCAAAACACCCAATGAAACAAATTGGATGTACTTCATGTCACGGTGGTGAAGGTCATCGCGTTCACGATTTCAATTCAGCAGCTCACATGCCAGACAGTGAAGCACAAGAGAAAGACTGGATTAAAAAATACAACTGGCATGAGCCACACAAAGTTCCTCAGCCAATGTTCACAAAATCGCAAACAGAAGCGAGCTGTGTAAAGTGTCACCAAGGTGTAGAACTTATTCCAGGTGCTACAACTCTTAACGAAGGACGTATGTCGATTGAGAAGTACGGCTGTTATGCTTGTCACAAAATCGATGGATGGGAACATAAGAGAAAAACTGGTCCATCACTTCTTAAGATTGCTGGAAAAGTTAACAAAGAATGGTTCAAGTCATGGGTATGGGAACCAAAATCATTTAACAAACACGCAAGAATGCCTGCGTTCTTCAGACAATCAAACAACTCAAAACCTGAATTTGTTCGTTTAAACATTGCTGAAGTAAATGCGATGGCCGAATACATCTGGGATAAATCTAAGACGTACGAACCATTCGATAAATATCGTGGTGGTGATGCTGCTCGCGGAAAAGAACTCATCGCAAACGTTGGATGTATGGGATGTCACGGTGTAGATGGCCTCGATGAAGATTCGAAAAAAGTAAAAGCTTACGGTGGTCCTTGGTTAACGGGAACAGGTTCGAAAGTTTCACCTGATTGGCTTGTTTCATGGCTTAAAAAACCATGGCATTACCAAGAAGATACAATCATGCCTTCGTTCAGACTTTCTGATCAAGAAGCGAACGACATTGCATCTTATTTACTAAGCTTAAGAAACAAACAGTTTGAAGATATAAAATTTGCTCCGTTCGATGTAAAAGCACGTGATGAACTTTTAGCTGACTACTTAGCTGCTTTCGATACTATCGAATCGGCTAAAGCAAAAGTTGCTAAAATGAACGATCGTGAAAAAACTCTCGATCTAGGTAAACGTTCAATCGGTAAATACGGTTGTTACTCTTGCCACAACATCGAAGGATTTGATGGCTATGCTCCTATCGGACCAGAGCTTACAAAAGAAGGATCGAAGCCAGTTACTCAGTTCGGTTTCGGTATCCAGCACGATGTTCCTCATAGAAGAGATGCATGGTTAACGGCTCACTTACAAAACCCTCGTCGTTGGGACATTGGAATTGATAAGGCCTTCCGTGATCTTCAAAAAATGCCAAACTTCTATATGAATGAAACTGAAGCGAAGAAGATTACAGTCGCTCTTCTTGGACAAGTTTCAGATAACGTTCCACTTCTAGGAGTGAAGCGTCTGAATGCTAACGAAGCTCTATATCATGATGCTTTAAAAGTTATGAACAAGTACAACTGTACTGGTTGTCACCAGGTAGATGGATTAAGAGGACAAATTCTTAACAAGTACTCTGATGATATTAACCAAGGTCCACCAAGACTTGTTGATCAAGGTCACCGTGTACAAGCTGACTGGTTCTACCACTTCTTAATCAACCCAGAGATCCAAAAGATCAGACCATGGTTGCAAGTAAGAATGCCAACGTTCAACCTCTCAACTGAAGAAAGAAACAGAATCGTTACTGGTCTTCAAGTAGGTGCAAAACAAGGTAACTTTGTTGAGCCACAAGAGGCAGTTGTTTGGGCACCAGGAGAAAGAGAAGAAGCAGTTAAACTTTTCGGAGCTTTAAACTGTGTATCTTGTCACACAACTGGATTCAACAACGAAACTCCACTTGCTCCGGATCTTCATAAAGTGAGCAAGCGTTTACGTCCTTCATGGGTTAAAAAATGGATTACGAATCCTCAGGCCATTATGCCTGGAACAACAATGCCAAGTTTCTTCGGTGATAATGGGAAAGAGCCAATCGAAGCTGGATATTTTGGTGGAGATGCTGAAAAACAAATCAACGCTCTTACTAAATACGTAATCGAATTAGGGAAATAGGAGAGAATATAATGGGACACGCACACGCTCATCATGGACCAAAGGAACCAGTAGTATATCCACACGATCCACAGTTCGCTAAAGCGAGCCCTGGAAAAATCGGAATGTGGTTATTCCTTGCGACTGACGGTATGTCTTTCTCAGGTTTCCTTATTGCTTACGGTGTACTAAGAGCAACGAGAGACTGGCCGAATCCAGCGGAAGCGCTTGGTGGAGTTGAGCTTTCAGGTTTCATGACATTCCTTCTTATTTGTTCATCTGTATCAATGGTTCTAGCTATCGATGCATGTAAAAGAAAAAACAGAAAAGGGATGTTGAATTGGTTGATGGCCACAATTATCGGTGGAGCATCATTCTTAGGTATTCAAGCATACGAATATATCCACCTTCACCATGCAATGGGGATGTCGTTCAATGCTTACGAACACGGAAATGCACTTTTTGCATCAACGTTTTTTGCCATCACGGGTTTCCACGGATTGCACGTTCTTTCAGGGGTCATTTATCTCATTACAATGTATGTAATGGCCCACAGAGGGGATTTTGATAACGGTGATTACAATATGCTCGAGATTGCCGGTCTTTTCTGGCACTTTGTTGACCTTGTTTGGATTCTCGTTTTCACATTTGTTTACCTATTATAGTGATGAAAAATTTTTTAAAACTATTCGCATTTTTATTAACTATACACTCGGGTCAAGCTCTTGCTTGCCCGACATGTATAGGTTCAGGACCGAATGATCACTACTATCTTTGGGTCATCGGCGTTTTTATTTTGCTCATTTATTTTCCAATGTTCTATCTCTTCAAAACTTTCTTCAAATATAAAGACATCAACAAGATTCAAATAGAAAAATGAAAATATTAAACGATGAAAAGAAAGTCTTTGGGCTCATTTTAATCGTAAGTTCTCTGATCATCGCGTTCTTATTCTGGCTCATTTATTTTAATACTGGCGCAAACTATGATGCTGGCGGATGGGTCACCCAATTGCCGTTAGCAAATGCTCTTTTGAATTCATTAACTGCTATTTTTCTGGTTGCAGGTTATGTTGCCATAAAAAAGAATCTCGTCATTCCTCATAAAGGTTTGATGATTTTAGCGACACTGACGTCTGCATTTTTTCTTATCAGCTACATCACTTATCATCATTTTCATGGTGATACGAAATTTTTAGGTGAAGGAGCTATACGTCCTGTTTATTTCTTCATTCTCATTACACATATTATTTTATCTATCGTTCAAGTACCGCTTATATTAATCACCCTCTATCTCGCCTTCATGAAAAAGTACGTTCGTCATCGTACCTTTGCACGTATTACGTTTCCCATTTGGTTGTACGTTTCGATTACAGGAGTACTAATTTTTCTTATTCTTAAAAATTTTAACCCAGCGGTCGTTTCATGAAAAAATTTATCGAGAAAATTAAGAGTCTATTTAATCCCGATAAAGATGAAGATACCGTGATTGATTATTTAGAAAAAAAGCAAAGTGGAAAAGAGATAACAGAAGAAGAGCGCAAAGAGGTTTTGCGAGCTGCCATTAAAATTACGAAAGAAAGTAAATCTAGTTCGACTGAGGATTAGTTTTTTTCAAGCATCGCAAATTTATACAATCATCTTGATACAATCCAAATCCAAAACGTAAACGAGCCCCTCTAAAATCAGTTTTGATTTTATTATATTTCAGCTCATCATGAAGGGCCTTTGCGTGTTCATCACTAGGCATGGCAAATGTAAAAAAGTGGCCATGATTATGGTAATCAACACTCAATATATTTTTCTCTGTTAGATAATGATGATCGATATCTAAAAGATGATTGAGGAAATTTTTTTGAAGTTTTTGAACATGAGCGTGAATAACATCGACGGTGATTTGTTCTTTGTTAAAAAGTTCAAGCACAGCTTCTAAGCGATAAAGTGCCCCGTAATCCATGGTTGAGCCCGCAAATCTCATACCATCATTCGAATAAACAGTTTTTCCACCTTCGGTTGTTAGTGAACTAAATCCAGCAAACCATCCAGTATAGAGAGGTTTTAGTTGAGTGTTTTGTGGAACGGCCATAAAACAGCAACCTTCTCCGCCTTGAGCATATTTATAAGATCCAGCAATATAAAAAATGCGATCTTCGATTTCCGAGAGATTGGTAGGGATGGCCATAAATCCATGGTAACCATCAATCACAATGATGGTATTCGGGTTTTTAACGGCCTTAACAATTTTCGGAATATCTTTTAGAACCATTCCCGAGTTAAAAAAGACTTGGCTTAAAAAAAGTAAATCGAAATCTTGGCCCTCCAGATGTTTCAGAATTCTTTCTTCAAAATCATCAAAAGGATGAGTCGAGACTTTAACGACATCAGCTAAACCATCATCCATCAGACGATTGATCTGACGATCAAAACTATAAAATTCCGAATCACTTGTGAGAACTTTTATTTTTTTATTATGTGGAAAACAGCTAAGAACTCTGTAAAGCAGTTCATGAGTGTTGGGAGCAAAAACAATTTGTGAAGGATGGTTTAAACCTAAATTTTTTGCAATCAAACGTTGAACGTTTGGAATTTTCTGCGAAAAAATATAATCCCATTTATCATCGACCATAGAAGCAGCATCGTCCCAATACTGCAGAGTCGCTTCACGTGTGACATCTGGCCAGTAATGATGACTGTGACTCGCATAATGTTGGATATGAGCATTAGCTTCTAAAAATCGACTATAAAATTTTTTAAACATGGAAATTCATCCTCTTTGAAACGTTTTCCGGCAACTTCGGCAGTCGAGATTTTGGCAATAGAAAAGTTGAGAGATTAAAGAGATCTATGAAGACGCGATTATTATCGGCCGCTCGTTTTAAATATAGGTGACCTGATGATCCGCCTGTTCCAATTTTTGTACCCAACATTCTTTGAGCAAGTAGAGCATGACGATATCTCCATGTTGTGAAGTTTTCATCAATGTCCATCATAGAAGTTAAAAGTTGAAAAGGAAGACTCAACATAGATTCGTGTCGATAGAGGAGAATAAAGAGAGCATTCAACATTGCTCTTTGCGAAAGTTTTCTTTGATTGTTGTTAATGAGTTCATCATGTTTTTTTGAATCGAATAAACTAGCAAAAGTTTCTTTTGTTAATTCAAGATTTTCTAGCTGAATATTTTTTTGCTTTTCTGATAATGAAGCCGAATTGGCCATGATTGTTTCTTTATCATCGCTTAAAAGAGCTTCAATCGATTTTTTGTATTCATCCCAAAAATTGAAGTTCTCCATTTGAGTGAATGGAATTCTCTCCAGCCACTGCTCTAAACATTTTAGAAGAGTTGGACTACTTTCAACTTCAACTAAACTTTTTCGATCTTGTTCGCTTAAACGTCCAAGAAAAAATTCACGGTCGACTGAATGACGATCTTTTGTATGAAGTCCTAATTTGATTTCGATTTCTCTAAATTGAACACTTTGAAATCCAGATGCAGGAATCAAGAGATCTCGGAATTCCAGGAAATCCATCGGTGTCATCGTTTCGAGCACATCAAATTGGCCAATGAGGAGAGTTTGGATTTTTTTTATTCTTTCTAACTTTTGTACAATGGCCGAAAGTTCATTTTCAGCGACGAAGTTTTGCTTAAATACGTCGAGGATTGAATTCAGGTCATGCAGGATTTGTTTAAACCACAGTTCATAGACTTGGTGGACAACAATAAAAAGCATTTCATCGTGGCTTTCACCGTTATCTTTATCAGCATATTTACGACTCAGTGGAAGCTGTGAATCAAGCAATTTCGACAATTGAAGATAGTCACCGTAATAGATGGGTCCTTTATTTTTATGCATGTGGAATTTCCCTAGGTAAAAAGCCTTTTTGGACGAGAAATTATCCTCAATATCTGTATGACTTTGCAAGAAACATTTAGTATATAAAAGGTCCCCAAATTAGATGTTAGAACGCTGAAAATCGAGTCAAGTTATGCGATTAAAAAATCTTACGCTGCTCAATGTCTTATTGACCTTTGCCCTGCTTATGTGGGGAGCTGTCGTTCACAATACTCAATCGAGTTTAGCGTGTCCTGATTGGCCTCTTTGTTACGATCAATTTTTTCCGAACATGGAAGGCGCAATTCTCATTGAGCACGGCCATCGTTTGTTAGCTTCGCTTGTTGGTTTCATCAATATCTGTCTTGTGGTCTTAGCGTTCAAACAAAAAGATTTATCTGTTCGTCATCAGCATCTTTTTAAATCAACACTACTCGCACTTTTCGTGGTTATTGCTCAAGGTGTACTGGGTGGAATCACTGTTATTTATAAACTACCAACGATTGTTTCGACGACTCACTTAGGAACATCGCTGATTTATTTTTCTATTCTAGTGTACATCCACCATGTCGCCTCAACCATTTATTCTCCAATGAAAATGGTGAGCAGTGACTTAAAAGAAAAAATGAAAGCAGCATGGAAACCGGCCATCCGACATGGAGTCGTTTTTTCACTTGTGCTCCTATACTCACAAATTCTTTTAGGCGCTTTCATGAGACACGCTGGTGTTGGAGCCGCTTGTGGATTAGGTCCGAAAAGCGCGCTTCTTTGTGTTGATGTGACCGATTGGTCATTACGTTTATGGCCATCACTTCATCAATCACAATTGCAT
This sequence comes from uncultured Bacteriovorax sp., assembly GCA_946480715.1. The sequence continues at coordinate 8,117 of CAMLKK010000057.1, forward strand.
ATGATCCACAGACTTTATGCCATTGTAGTAGCTGCAGTCATCATCACTTTCGCTGGAAGAAGTTTTAGATTTTTTAAAGAACTTCCAAGTTTACGTTCCTTTTCTTTAATGCCGATCCTCTTCATTATTTTTCAAGTTATCGTCGGTGTTCTTGCTGTTTATCTGAACCTGCAAGTTGTTCCAACAACTCTTCATTTGGCAGGTGCCGCACTTTCATTAATCACTCTATGGAAACTCAACTTAATGTTGAAATCTTTGGAAGAAGAATTGTTTATTGAAAAACAACATTCTTATTTTTCAGATGTTGTAGATCTGACAAAACCTAGACTTTCATTACTCGTCATGGTGACAGTTTTGGTGGGTTCAATCATTGCACCAGCACATATTAATTTCTTTCAAGCACTCTTCTCACTGTTTTTAATCACGATGGTCGTTATCGGAGCTGCTGCACTTAACTGCTATATTGAAAGAGACATCGATGCAAAAATGAGCCGAACAAAGGATCGTCCACTTCCATCAAGAAGAATGACACCACAGACAGCTTTAGTTTTTGGCGTTTTAATGCTTATTGTCTCAATTCCTGCGCTCATGATTTATGTAAACCTTGTGACAGGAATTTTAGCCATTGTTGCCGCAGCGCTTTATCTTTACGCTTACACTCCAATGAAAGTTAAGAGTGAATTGGCCGTCTATATTGGTGCCATTCCAGGCGCACTTCCTCCAGTAATGGGTTGGACGGCCGTAACTGGCAAAATTGATATGATGGCGATTGCTCTTTTCTTGATACTGTTCGTCTGGCAATTACCTCATTTTTTAGCTATCTCAATGTATCTGGCAGACGACTACGATGCGGCGAATATAAAAGTTTATCCCAACATGAAAAAGGGGATTCCGCTGACGAAAATCGGAATTTTTGTTTTCACAGTTATTTTATTCGGGACATCTCTATTGCCCTCGATCTACGCACAAGCGAGTTTTATTTATACTAGGGCCGCGCTTGTTTTAAGTGGAGTCTTTGTTCTATACGCCGCTAGAGGTTTTTTCATTAAACAAGATGAGAAAAAAGAGAAGCAATGGGCCCGTAATTATTTTTATGGATCACTCTTTTATCTACCGCTGCTACTTGGAGCATTGATATTTTTTAAATAGATAAAATTAGATTTTCCGATTATGATTGAAGCTAAATATTTAACAAAAACGCCTCTTTATAAATGCACTTTAACTTTCCACTGAAAGGATTGCTGTTATGAGTATTATTGATCTTTACATGAAACTTTTTGTGTCTTCTGCACAGGCTTCAGAGATGAGCCTTTGGGAACGCATGAAACCACCGGTCGATATTTCAACAAATGGGTATCTGATCGATGATCTTTTTAAATTAACGACAATCCTTATTCTTATTTTCTTTTTCTTCGTAGTACTGGGAATTTTCGGATTCTCTTATCTCTACGCAAGCAAACGTCACCCAAAAGCTGCTTATGTTTTAGGGAACAGTAAAAAGCACATTGCTATCGTTGCAGCTATCGGTGCACTTGTATTCATCGTCATCGATATGCAAATTACAACAATTTCTAACCGCGACTTCGTAAACGTTTTCTTAAAATATCCAAATGAAAAAGAAGACATTGTTCGCGTAGAAGTTCTTGGTCAGCAGTGGGCATGGAACTTCCGTTATGCAGGTAAAGATGGAATCTTCAACACTGAAGACGATGTTGTTACATTGAATGATCTTCGTGTTCCTGCTAACAAAAAAGTTATTTTCCAGTTAACAAGTAAAGACGTTATCCACTCACTTTATTTCCCGAACGCGAGAATTAAAGTCGATGCAATGCCAGGACGTATTTCAAGAATGTGGTACGAGCTGAAAACACCTGGAACATACGATATTGCGTGTGCTGAAATGTGCGGAACTTTCCACTACAGAATGCAAGCTAAACTCACGGTGTACGATCAAAAGAATTACGATGAATGGATGGAGATGATGCAAGAACGCACGAACTTCGCCGTTGAAAAAGAACGCTCTGATATTTACTGGGGCTGGAAGTGGGTTGCTTCTAACTAATTTAACTAGACTGATTTTTAAAAAAATATAGCGAGGATACTCATGGCATTTTTTGAACAAGACATTCACGACGCACCAACGACGTTTTTGTCTAAATACGTTTTCTCTTTTGACCATAAAGTCATTGCAAAACAATTCCTGTGGTACGGAATTGCTTTCTTAGGTATCGGCGGAATGATGGCCATCCTAATCCGTTGGACTCTCGCATTCCCGGGTGAAGCATTCCCAATTCTTGGACCACTTCTTTTCCCAGATACAAACGGTGTTGTTCCACCAGATACATATGCCATGCTCTTTACTCTGCATGGAACAATCATGATTTTCTACGCCATCACTCCACTCCTAATCGGAGCGTTTGGTAACTACTGTATCCCGCTCATGATCGGTGCACGCGATATGGTTTTCCCAACATTGAACATGCTTTCATTCTGGTTAGCAGTTGTTTCAGCAATCCTTCTACTCGCTTCACTTGTAACACCACTTGGTGGAGCTGCAGGTGGATGGACTTCATATCCAACACTTTCAACACTAATTGGTTCGCCAGGTGTTGGTCAGACTCTTTGGACAACAGCTCTTTTCGTTCTTGGTGTTTCATCAACAATGGGTGCTGTTAACTATATCGCGACTATCATTACACTTCGTGCTCCGGGTATGGGCTATTTCGATATGCCACTAACAATCTGGGGACTATGGTTAACAGCGATTTTGAACGCAATCTTCCTTCCAGTTCTTGGTGCTGGTCTACTTCTTTTAACGTTTGACCGCGTTTTTGGAACAACATTCTTCCTAGCAGGAGCAGCAGCGACCTCAGGTTCAGGAGATCCGGTACTTTTCCAACACGTGTTTTGGATTTTCGGTCACCCGGAAGTTTACATCCTCATTCTTCCAGCTTGGGGTGTTGTATCTGACTTACTTTCATTCTTCGCGAGAAAACCAGCTTTCGCTGCTAAAGCGACTGCTCTTTCAATGACTGTTATTACAATTCTTTCAACACTTGTTTACGGTCACCATATGTACACGACTCAAATGAGTCCGCTTCTTACTCAATCGTTCATGCTTCTTACGATGACGATTTCGATTCCTTCCGCTGTATTTTTCGCCAACTGGCTTGGAACAATTTGGAAAGGATCAATCCGTTTCCACACACCAATGCTTTTTGCTCTTGGTGTAGTTTTCGTATTCGGTCTTGGGGGATTAACTGGTCTTTACCTGGCAACAGTTTCAACTGACCTTTACCTTCACGACACTTATTTCGTAGTTGGTCACTTCCACTACACAATGGCCGCTTCAGTTCTTCTTGGTGGTTTTGCCGGAACATATTTCTGGTTCCCAAAAATGTTCGGACGCATGATGAACGAAAGACTAGGTAAGATCCACTTCTGGATTACAATGCTTGGTCTGAATGGTGTTTTCATGGGAATGATGATTGTTGGATACGCAGGTATGCACCGTCGTATTTACAACCCATTCGTGTATGAATTCTTACAAAATTTGATTCCGATCAACATGTTCATTACGATTTCAGCTTTAACAATGGGCTTTGCTCAACTCTTCTTCGTGTATAACTTCATTCACTCAATCTACAGAGGAAAAGTATCAGGACAAAATCCTTGGGAAGTTGGAACACTAGAGTGGACTATTCCTTCGCCAGCTCCACACTACAACTTTGCTGAGATCCCAGTTGTTAAATGTGGGCCGCATGAATTCGGAAACCCAAATCTAAAAGGTAAAGATTTCCAGTATCAAACTGAAGAATTGGTAAAGGCATAATAGATGACGACTGAAACAGTAACACCAAAATTGAACACACATGAAGGAGATAAAGCTATCTTCTCTGTGTCTATGGTTGTTGCCCTGGTTTCATTTGGAATGCTCTTTCTTACTTTAATGATGAGTTTTGCTCTCTTTAGATTTACAGCTCCAGTATGGCCACCAGCGGGAATGGTAAAACCATCGCTGATCATACCTGGGCTGAGTACATTATTTATTGTTATCAGTTCTCTATGTTACATGCGTTTTGAAAAAAACATTAACGAGAGAAAGTTTCTCGTCTTAACATTAATCCTTGGCCTGGCATTCATGGTGTCGCAATTCATGTTTTGGCACCAATTAAAGTCTCAAGGAATTTTTGTTTCATCGGGAATTTTTGCTTCAATTCTTTATTCATTCACTTGGATCCATGCCGCTCACATCGTGGCAGCATTGGCTTTACTACTTTGGTTATTTAAGGGTGTTGAAGATAAGAGGAAAGCGCACTTGCGTGTCAACAGTGTAGGGAAGTTTTGGCATTTCCTAGGAATTGTTTGGCTAATTATGTTTGTGACTATTTTTGTTTTATAAGAGGGATATATGAAAGGTTTGAAGATCGTTTTTACAGTTTTGGCCTTAGCCACTCTGGCATCTTGTAGTGAATCTCACTTCAAAGAAGACAAAGTGTTCGCTGGTGGTGTGTACGCGACGGCAAAACAATTAAATGATGGTAAATCAGTTTACACAGAATACTGTATGCAATGTCACGGTGTGAATGGTGATGGGAACGGTGTAGCTGCAAAAGGTTTAACAGTACCACCGAGAAACTTTAAACTTGGAACTTATAAGTTTGGATCTGTAGTGACGGGAGAGTTACCACACGATGCTCATTTCTTTGCAATTATCAAAAATGGTCTTCATGGAACAGCGATGCTTCCTTGGGATCTTTCTGAAAGACAACTTTTCAATGTCGTTCAATACATCAAAACTTTCGCTCCAGCTAAGTGGGAAGGCGCTGATAAAAAACTTGGTCAGGAAATTACTGCTGGTAAAGATCCATACGGTGACGCTTTAAAAGAAACAGCCATTCAAAGAGGTAAAGAAGTTTACCACGTAGTCGCTCAATGTTGGACTTGTCACCAGGCCTATGTTTCTAAAGCAGAATTAAGTCAGATGGCCCAAAAAATTAATGGTGCTCCAATGACGGAATTTGATCCAGCCATGCACAACATTAAACTTCAACCATCAGATTACGATGTAATGACTCAGCCACCTGAATTCACTTACGACCGTGTTCGCTCAGCTGTAACAGTTGAAGAACTTTATGTTCGTCTAAACGCAGGTGTAGGCGGAACTGCAATGGCTTCTTGGAAAGGCGTTCTTCAAGATGAAGAAATTTGGGCCGTAGCTCACTACGTACGCTCATTGATGGACTTAAGAAATACACCAGAACGTAAAAAATTAATGGACTCAATTAAGAACTAATTT
>CAMLKK010000058.1 GCA_946480715.1 uncultured Bacteriovorax sp.
ATGGTTCTCGTTTCATTTCCGTGATCGATGATAACAACGTTACCATAAGAACCTAGAGGTCCCGTATGGGCGATTTTACCAGCGCGAGTTGCTCTGACTTCGTTTTTACCCTGGAAGTTAAACGTTACGCCCGCTTTTTTATATTCAATTCCTTGATGAGCATAAATAGGCGGATAAAATGTCTCACCCGAAAGAGGCTGTGAAGGTATTTTAATTTCTTCGGTAATTTGCAATGGAGCCAGCTGCTCACGTTGCTTAGCTTTTTGTGTGCTCATTCGAGTCATTGCTAATTTGTTTTTTACTTCATCAAATTTAGATTGAGTCGCGTTTTTCTCTTGTCCTTGACGTTCAAGCTCTGTGCGCAACTCACGTTTTCTCTGCTCGAGTTCGTTCATGACAGCGAGTAAATCTTTTTCAGTTTCCATTGAGTTTTGAAGCTTTTCTTGAAGAGCTTCTACATCGTCGCGAACGCCTTTATTCTCTTTCATAACACCGGCAAGATCACTTAAGCGGCGTTGAAGATTGTCGATCAGAATTTTGCGTGAAAGCAAGGCCGAAGGATTTTCTGTATTTTCTAATTTATTGAGAAGGGCCGCCATCAAAAGATTTTTAGTTTGAGTATAACTTTTCTTCAAACTTTCATTGTCGAGATCAGCATTCTTTTTAGCGTTTGTTAATGCTTCTTCCAGGCGTGCTCTTTCTTCAGCGAGTTTAAGATATTTTTTATTGTTGAGCCCAAGACTAACATCAACTTCAGACACTTCTTTAGTAAGAGAGACGATTAGCTTATTTTGTTCGTTAAGACGTTTTTTCATCTCAACAATATTCTCAACACCGCCTTCCTGAACGTTATTTGTCTCAACCGCGGAGTAAACTGTTCCAGCGGCCAGTAACGTGGCAAGAGCTATAGTTTTGAGGGGAAATCGCATTTTAGTGACTCTCCCAACGATACTTTTTAGCATGAAGGGCAGTTCCTAAAATAAAGATCATAAGAGCAACAAGAAGATTGATCGGTTGAGGCATGCCAAGTGCGAAAGTTGCACCAACTGAAATAATAAAGAAAAGTGTAAGTCCGTTAACTGCGACTTTAAGTCCGACTTTCTGTTTTCTTTGGTAGCTTTCTAAAATGTATGAAGCTTCAGCGATTTTTACTCGAACTGAAAGAAGTGAAATCGCCCAGAAAATGAAAACGATAAAGAGATAAAGTGAGTAGCCCCACGTTTTAATCACTCCAATAAATTGGGTGCGTTTATCAATCATTTGATCTGGCGCTTTAATAGCTCCTAATGTGATATTGCCCTCACCCACCAAGTGAGTAAGGTAGTCGCGAATAAGTTCTTTGGGACGAGTCTTAAGATCTTTTGCGTATGTGATTTTCAATCCGGCGTAGTTAAGATCAAGACCTGAATCCGTCAAATCACCTTGAACCGAACCTAAAATACTTTTTACTTCTTCTTTAATTTGATCTTCAGAAAGAATATCAACTTTGAAAACACCAGGAAGCACGGCCATTTGGCGAGCAACACTTTGGTACGATTCACTTGAAGCAATCAGTGCGTAGAAAAAGTCCCCTGCTTTGTTTTCAGGAATCATTTTAGTGAATTGCTCTTCAAGATAAGATTTTTGTCCGATCGAAAGAACGAGAATAATAGAAAAAAGGAAAAGAAAAAATCCTCTGATCGGTGATTTCTTCAAAATTTTAAAAAACTGAATTAGATAAAACATGCATGCCCCGAATACACTAAACGTCCGTTGTCCAAGTGAATAATTCGGCCAGTGAAACTCTTAATGAGTTCTTTATTATGTGTGGCCCAGATAACAGTCAATCCTCTCTTCGTATTGTAGAGATTAAGCACATCGAAAAGTCTGCGTGTATTGTCGATATCAAGTGATGATGTTGGCTCATCTGCAATGAGAACATCAGGTCTAGTCAGTAGCGCTCTGATGATTGCTACTTTTTGTTTGAGTCCACCGTTAGCATCATTCACTTTTAAATTGAGACGGTCTTTAATTCCAAGAATGCGGGCAAGCTCGTGCATGTCTGTTATGAATTCGCTTTTCGAAGCATAAACAGAAGAGTCGTAAGCAAACATTAAATTTTCTTCGCAAGTATATTTGCCCATGAGGCGAAGATCTTGAAACACATTTGAGATGAAAAGATTCTTTTTTCCAGCAAAGAAATCTGGACGAATAATTTTTCCGTTTGTTGGATTTTGAAGTCCTGAGAGAACTTTAAGTAATGTTGTTTTACCTGCACCAGAAGCGCCAGTAACAAAAACAATTTCTCCGCGCTCAATTGTGAGTTGAACATTTTTCAAAGCGCGAATGTCTCCGAATTCAACGGAAACATCTTCACAGTAGAACACTGGACCTTTCGATGACTGGGCACCGAGACCTTTGTGGCCTTTATTATTTTTTAGTTGTGATGATGGCGTTTGATTAAACATAAGCGACACTCTCTTACTGTGATGTCTAATACTGAAAATACGTCCTGATTTTCAGGGGAGTTATCCCACTTAAATGTTACATCGGATTTGTTTTTTAGGATAGATTTTTGCAAAACCAACATCATTACTCAGGTAATTTTTTCACGCCTAAACTAGCTGAAACTTCCCTCGATAATCCCCTCTTTGAGAAGGAGTTCGTACGCCGAAGTTGAGCAGTAAACGTTTGGAATGAAGTTGTTGCTATTAAACAATTTTGAGATGAGTGAGTTTTCCACATCTCCAAGTAGTTTAACTTCTCCATTTTCCATGGCAATTTTCACGGCATCCCTGTCGAGAAGCACGTTTGCCAGCTGAGATGACGATGAATTTCGGGCGACGTTTTTCGGAGATCGCACGAACATAATAGATTTTGTCGGAATGTCCGAGAGAACCCAGTCCGCAGGTCCACCCTTTTTCTTCAGGAAATCTTCGATTTCAAGGTATTTGGCCTGGGCCTTTTTAATGTATTTTTCAATGGCCTGAGGATCATCTTGCGAAAGCAGTCTGGACTTAAATTCTTCGCACCGGATAGCTTTGCCTCCTGAAGCGAGTAAAATCGTCCGGGCCATGTCTTTCATTTTTGGGTTTTTGTCGAGATCGCCATTCATGAGATGTTTGTGAACAAGTCCCATGAAGTAAGTATCGTTGAATCCATAAAACTTCATTGGATTGTTTTCAATCATGTCGAGCAATTCGCTGTAGCGATAGATCCAACCCTTTTCAAGAAAATAGAAACAAATTTTTTCAGCGATCGCATCGAACTTTGCTCCTCTTGGTGAGCGAATAACCTGCGAGTACCAGCTAAAACGACTCGTGAGGAAATCTTCTACACAATGAAGAGCATTATGTCTGACAGTGAGAATATCGTGATTGTCGATGCGTTTAACCTGAAAGTGATAAAGCAGATAATCACGGTCGTACGATCCGTATTTCAAACCGGTGTAGTGAGCATCTCTTAGGAGATAGTCCATCCGATCGCAATCAACTTCTGAATGCAGAATCTGATTGGCGAGAATTGATTCATCAACACCTTTTACAAGATCAGAAATGCGTTGAGGATCAATGCCATATTTTTTGAGAATGTGAGTGATCCCACCTTCGTAATCAGTATTTTTAATGATGAAAGCACCAAGATTTTCGTGATCGTCAGGAAGACCTTTTCCATTTTTTGCTTTAGTCGTCTCACCGTATTCGATGTATGCGCCTTCAGTTGTGTGTGAAAAAAGAAATGTTCCGAGGTCATGCATGAGGGCCGCAAGACGAACGCTCTTATGATAAATGGCTTCTGGAGTTCGGCAGTCAGCATCCATGAGTTCATTTTCAGAAACGGCACGTTTACATGACTCTAAAATTTTATGAGCGTTGAACATGACTCCAATTGAGTGATGAAAACGCGAGTGCTCAGCTCCCGGAAAAACGTAACAAGAAAATCCTAATTGTTTAATCCAGCGCAGACGCTGATAAAATGGGCTTGATATAATTTCCCACTCAATTGGATTGAGCTTGATAAAACCATAGATAGGATCGTAAATGACGTGTTTTTTTTGAACTGTTTGAGTCATGTTAGTTGTACCTTCCGTTGTCCAACTGGAAAAAAAAGGCCCTCGCATGGAAGCGAGGGCCGAGATCATTTTTTAATTAATGTAAATTCTTTTTGCTAGCTGCTTTTTTATCTTTCTTATTTTTCTTCACTGCAAGCATTACTTTTGATTGGAGTAATTCAAGCATGATCTTCGCTTCACGTCTTAGATCATTTTCGTTCACGAAGCGGTAGAAATTTTCAATATCGATAGCAGTTCTGAAGTTTCTTGGGGTCTTCGGGCCTTCAGCGACTGTTTCAGTTTCCGTAGTATTTGTCATCGTATCCTCCAACTAAGCAAGTTTATATTTTTCGTGACGTCTTTACAATACAAGTTATGCTTCCTTATCGAACTCGATCCCATAGCTGTGAAGCTTGTTGTAAAGTGTCTTAACCGTGATTCCAAGAACTTTAGCAGTTTTCGTCTTGTTTCCACCCAATTCGCCAAGTGTGCTCATGATGTGGTTTTTCTCTAATTCTTCTAGAGTAATGTGTTGGAAATCTGCGGCTTTCTGCAGGGTAACTTTCGGAGCCTCGATTACTGGTTGTTGAGCTTCTGCATTCTGGATGTTTTGATCCAGGTGAAGTTTTTCAATGATTGATCCTTCAGCTAAAACACTTGCACGCTCTACAACGTTTTGAAGTTCTCTCACGTTTCCTGACCAGTTGAACTCTGTAAGAGCTTTGATCGCCGATGGTGAGAAAGATTTTTGTGCATCTTTTGCTTTATTTTGATTCAAGAAGAAGTTAGCGATTAGTTCGATATCTTCTTTTCTCTCTCTAAGAGCTGGTGCTTTTAACACTACTGTTGAAAGAGCGAAGTATAAATCTTCTCTGAAAGATCCAACTCTCACTAGATCCATTAGATCTTTTGTAGAAGCAGAAATCATTCTTACGTCTGACTTAAAGAAACCGTTGCTACCAGCTTTGATTCCCATTTTGCTAGTGATGAATTGAACAAGTTTGTTCTGAACATTCGGTCCCATTTTCTCAATTGAGTTTAAGAAAAGTGTACCGAAGTTTGAAACTTCAAGCATACCCATTTGGCCGTCATTACCAAAAAGTTCAAGATCAAGTTGAGCTTCGTTCATTGTTGAACAGTCAACAGTAACGAATGCTCTGTCACGACGGTGGCTTCTACAGTGGATTCGACGAGCGATCATTTCCTTTCCTGTAGCTGCTTCACCCATGATGAATGCATTGATATCTTTATCACATACACGGTCAACTAGAGCGAGAAGATCTTTCATCGCTACTGAGCGACCAATGATTTCTTTTTCCATGATTCTGTATGTATCCTGGATTTTTAATCCAGAACGTGATTCTTGAAGTTCTTTCTCTTTAAGTTCAATTGTTCTTAAAAGAGTTTCGTTCATGTTCTTAGCGGCCAAATACATTTTCATGTTTTGGATTGGCCCTTTGATTTCGTTAAGAACTGACATACCTGAAGTCATGTCGTCTTTATTAAATTCACGTGAACTGTCTTTCATTTGAATGTGGATTGATCCAAGGATCACACCTTCGCTTGCGATTGGAAGACAAAGTTCTGCCTTAATTCCTTCAAGGGCCTCAAGTGCAAAAACCGGATCGCGTTCTACTGTATTTGAGAAGTATCCTCTTTTTGTGCGAGCGATGTATCCAGCTGCGCCCATACCTTTTTCAAGAATTTTTCCGTGTTGAACAGCTTGACCGTTGTGGGCCATAAGTTGTGCTGAACCGTTATCAAGAAGTTTATAAACAAGAACGTTGTGTGCGTTCATGTGGTTCATGAAGAATTTGTTTAGTGATGTGAAAAAGTGAGATTCATCCAGACTCAAAAATAGTGTTGAAGATAGGTCAATTAGAGCTGTTTTCTGGTTAGTCATTGAAGCTGTCATTGTTTAACTCCTGGACATATTAGTCTGTAATAAGCGCGTTGCGTTACTTGGTAAATAATACAGTGCGTCTGAAAAATTTACAAGACTAAAATGCTCAGTGATTAAAAAAAAGACGTAATACTTCGTGATTTCTAGAAGTTATACCATCTAGGACTTATACAGTTTCCAAAACCAGCGGTAATGGCCCCTAAAATCCCTCCATCACGGTCCATAATGTAGATATTTTGGTCAGCTTTCACTCGAGAGAGTACGCGCTGGCTCGTGAAGGCGATGAACTCGCCGTCATTGGAGTATGAGGGGTCTTCATTGGAGCCGAAATCTTTTGTGAGTCTCGATAGTCCTTCACCTTGAGATGAAATTCTGAAGAGGTCAAAAGAGTTATCAAGCCATGATGAGAAAACGATTTCTTTTCCGTCTGGAGAAAATCGTGGAGTGGCATTGAATTGGCCTACGAAGCTGATGCGCTTAACATTTGTTTCGGTCCCACGTGGGTCCAGTGTATATATCATCGCTTTGCCTGGTCTGTCTGAAAGGAAGGCCATCAAAGTTCCATCTGCTGTAATTGATGGATCGACATCAGAAGAAAAATGGTTTGTGATTTTTCTGAGATCTTTTGTTTCAACATTCATCTCATAAATTTCTGCGTTTCCAGATGATGTGAGTGTGAGCGCAATACTTCTTCCGTTTGCTAAAAATACTGCCCCCGAATTGATACCTTCTTTGCTTGAGAGAATACTCGCCTGACGTGTACGCATATCCATTAGATAAAGATTGATGTTACGTTTTTTTCCAGCTTGCTCGATCAATGAATAAACGAGGTAGCGGCCGTCGTAAGACATAGAAGGAGAAATCGTGATTCCACCGTGATTTGTAATCTGCTGAACATTTTTTCCATCGAAATCCATCATATAGATTTCTTTAACTGTTTTTCTTCCGCGTGAATTGCGATCAGAAACAAAAATGATTTTTGATTCGAAAATCGATTCTTTTCCGACCATTTGTTTGTAAGCGCCGTTTGCTAATTTATGACCTTGCGTTCTTAGGTCTGCGAGGTTTGCTGTTAAAGTTTGATTGTAAATTTGTTTGCGATTTTTGATGTCTTCAAAAATCACGTTTACTTTCATACCCTCACCTGCTTTATCAACGCTTGCTGTACCGAGGTAGCGAATCCCTTTTCCATTCCAATAATCGTAATTTGTGTTTTGACGAAAAGCTGTGTTGTTTGGAGCACTCTCAATCAGATAGAATTTTTTTTGATAAAAACTAAAATCGTTCCTGAGTAATTTTACTAGTTCAGTGGCCGCGTTTTTTTGAGCAGCTGTTAATCCAGCACCAACATAGGCGTCCTGAATAATCATTTTATCTTTTTCGATTGTGGCTTCACCAACAGCAACGACTGTTAGATTGTCATCTTGAGCGAAAGCAACATTCACGATTAACATCATCAATACAAAAATTTTCTTCATACAAAATCCTTCACAAGTCTAAAGTGGAAAGCCTAAAACAATATGCCCTTGCTGAGCGCGATTTCCTAGGTTCTCTGCAAGAGGTGGGAATGGAGCTGCTGCACGAACAGCTTCCAGTGCACGCTGATCATAATCCTGATCACCGCTTGGTTCATAAATAGTTGCTCGCGTGAGTTCGCCATTTTCACTTAACCAAATGCGCACGCGACATTTTAATTTTTTATCTGCTAAATATTGCGGAAGAGTCCACTTCGGCTTCACGATACGAGTCACTTTCAGAGTATATTCCTGGAAAGCTGTGAGATCGCCTGATGGTCCATCGCCATACATTTGTGATCCCTTCGAAAGTTTATTTCCCGAAAGGACAAGAGCTTTGAGGTCAGTCGCCTTTTCACCGTACAGACCTTTCTCTGCCTTAGTTGTTCCTTTATCTTCTATTTTTTTGCTGCCTAATTTTTTTAACTTATTTAGAAAGTCTTCGCGTTTAGCTGCGGCCTTTGCTTCTTCAAGTGCTGGAACAGGATCGGGAGCTGTTTCTTTAACAACTTCTTTCGGTTCTTCTTTGACTGGCTCCGGCGCTTTTTCTTCAACCTTAGCTTCAACAGCAGCAGGTTCTTCCTTTTTAACTTCCTCTACTCCGCTCGACATATTTTGCAATTCTTTCAACGTGTGAGTCGGCATCGCCACCATATCAACACGAACAGATGCTTGCACTAATTCAATGTTCGCATCTCTTTGCGCGCGCGTGAGTTCAAAAGCAACTTTGGAAGTTGTGACAGTCAAAAGCACAAGCCCGATATGAACATAAAAAGACCGTCTTAAATAAAACGGAAAGGGCTTATCACCTTGTAGTTTTGGGGTATAGACTCTCATTATTTGTTTTTATCTTCCGTCACAGTTACGAGCGCAATTTGATGAATGCCACCACGTTTTAAAAACGACATCAACTTCGCAACTTTTCCATAAGAAAGCGCAAAATCAGCACGCAAAAAAAGTGTCTCCGTTTTATTCGCTTTAAACTGCTCTTTGATCATCGGAATGATTTCGCTGTCTAAAATTTTATCTTTTCCTAAAAAGTATTCTTCGCTTTTTGAAAAAGAGAGAATAACTTGTTTTGCGTTCAAGTTAACCGGATTCACTTCTTTAGTTTTAGGAAGATCAAGTTTGATTCCGTTTAACATCAGAGGGGCAGTTACCATGAAGATAACGAGGAGAACGAGCATAACGTCTACGAGTGGTGTGACGTTGATGTCGCTGATGGCGCCTTTCTTTTTACCTGTGCTAAATCCCATTCTTACTCCACAATGCTTCTTTCAACAACGTTCAAGAAGTCCTGTCCGAAACTCTCCATCTCTGCATTGAATTTTTCGTTCACACTGTTGAAATGGTTGTAAAACCAAACAGCAGGAATGGCAGCAGCAAGACCAACTGCTGTTGCAACAAGTGCTTCAGCAATACCAGGAGCTACTGCATCGATTGATCCACCACCAGTCGCAAGACCAGCGAAAGCGTCGATGATTCCCCAAACCGTTCCAAAGAGACCTACGAATGGAGTTACTGATCCAATTGAAGCGAGAGTTGAAAGTCTATTTCCTAATTCTTCATTTGTTTCGTTGGCACCTTTTTTAAGTCCACGCTCTAGAACACCCATACCAAAATTTTGGAAGTGGAAAGCAAGACCTGTCTTATGTTGTCCGCTGTAGGCTTCTTTCATTTTTGTGAGTTCGCGATAGCCGTTCACAAAAAGTTGCTTATAAGGAGAGAACGGTAGAAGTTCGCTCTTTAACATAATGTCTTTCAAATTTTCAGATGAATTATAAATTTCAAAAAACCGCTGATTCTCTTCTTCAACTTCTTTGTAGAGACGACGTTTTTTTAAAATAATTGCCCAAGAAAAAACCGATGCGGCCACGAGCATACCTAGTACGATTTTTACGACTAGACCTGATTGAAGCATAATATTGATAATGTCTAATTTTCCTTCAGCCACTTTTTTACTCCTTCATTGTATTGCCCTTTAATAATAGACAATAAATGCCAGATTGGTGAGTAAAATTAATCCCGATAAATGTACTCGGGCTTCTTATGAAGATGGTACTGCAGATAACCCACACTGAAAGCAATCAGCAGAAAGATTGAAGTTGTCGAAATTTTTCTAACAGGTGCAAAGAAAGAATAAACGTCACCCCATGCTGGATCTAAACCAAAGAGAATGTAAGTGGGAGTGATAAAGGTGATCAGGAAAAACATAGGAAGAGTCCAGTTTTTTCTTCTCCACTCACTCGTATAGATGAGGAGAAAGAAAAAAGCATAAAGCTTCATCGATATAGTAAGTTCGTAAATAAAAGTCGCTGTCGTGCAAAAGTAAAACAATAAAGGAAACAAAAATAATCTACGCAGACGTAAGGCTTCATCACGAACTGGATAAAAGAGATCGAGGACAATTGTCAGAAGAAAATCGACAGCGAAAAAAATCAATGTTCCGGCCATTGAGAGAACGAGTCGATTAATTTCAAAAATCATTTTGCTGTTGATGGCCACCTGGCCCACTCCCCAGAGACCAATTAATAAAAAACACAAAACGGAAAAAACCTCAACTCTTGGGGTTTGGATTGAATTTCGGAAATAACTTTTTAGTGACGAGAGTTTGTTTGTCTTGAGGTTGATAAATTGCATCCCTAGATACAAGACGAGCAGTTTAGAGACAATAATAAGGGTCCATCCTCTATCGCCAATCCAATCTCCAATAGTTCGGATGCTGTGACCAAGTAAGAGATGAAAAAACGAAACCAGGGAAATCATAATTAAATGAAGCGACCATAAAACGAGATAAAAAACCAGATAACCGATGATCTGACGACCAAGGTTGGACCGAAAAAATTCCGGAACCCGATCAGTGAGAAAATAGCGAAATGCTGCCAATAATCTCATTTAAAAACGCGTTTGTTTTGGTTTGAGCCAGTTTAATTGTAATTCAGGAGATGGATAAATCTGACCATACTTTTTATAAAGTGCATTGGTCTTGGTTAATTGATCAATCTTTTCCAGCATCGTGAGATAGGTATTCCACATTTTTAAATCATTTTTTAAAAATGCATCCATCTCTTTTGTAACTTCGAACTGATCTTGAAAACTAAAGCCTTTTTCAAAAAGAACTGTGTTGTACTTTTGCAAATGAGCATCGATAAGTTTTTTATCAAATGGTTTACCTGCAAAGTTGCTTCCCATATAGGCTTCAAGCTCTTTAGAAGTCACATAACTTTTGAAATAACCTTTTCTTGCGCGAAGGAAATCTTCAAATAACAGCATAGAAATTTCTACTTTAGAAAGATCAAGCGTCCTGATGAATGGAAGAGATAGAAGAAAAATGTATTCTTGATCATTCGTCGGTAGTGCTGCATGAATAACTTCCGTCGTATCCAGAACAAGAATTTTAATTTTCTTTTCATAATGGCCGTGCGACTCGAGCAAAGAAATGAATGCTTTCTCCAGTTCAAAATCAGGTTTATGAAAATCCCATTTTAAAACAGGTGCATTTTTGACTAACCACAATTCAGAAAACATGTTCCAGAAAACATCTTCCGTTGGAACATTGAAGCGTTTCATCTCAGCTAGTTTTTTCCTATCTAATAAAACGCGCTTTTCATCTTCCTTTTTCTTCAGCTCCCCTTCCAGACCATCTTTTTTGATGATGTCTTTAATTGAAGAGAAATCTAAAAGCTCTTTGTCTTTTGGAGCTTCTTCGGCATAAACCGTAGTCAAAAGAAGGAATGCTAATAATGCTTTCATTGTCTCACCTTCGATTTACCCTGAACGTATTGGTCGTATAGTCTCGCCCAATAATAAAGATCGGTAATGCTTAAGTTTAGACCTTCAAAAAATTTCGAATACTCTTCTTCGAAACATTCATTTTTTTTGTCACTTAAATAATCAGTCATAATGTAGCCCTCATAAGGACCAACATTGACCAGATGCCATTGTTCGCCGTAAATTACGAACTCTTTTCCATCTTTCGAAACTTCTTTCATGACTTTTACAGGATGATTGCAGCTAATTGTTGTCATGACTTGCGAATAGCGTGAGGGATTCTGATGAACGTTCCCCATCATTCTATTAAAATACTTAACGCCCAAAACAGACTTCGTTAAAGCAGGCGCAGTTATTGTTTGGGCCTGGGCCGACAAACTCATGAATAATGTAAGGAGGATAACCTTCATTAAACCTTCCATCTAAATTGGATAGTTTCCCACTCGTGGCATTGTGGACAACGCCAGAACAAACTATCTGAATTGTAACCACACTGACGACAGTAATGTTTCGCCAGCGTTTGGTGTAAGTTTTCTAAAAGACCTTTTGTCTGATTAAGAGCTTCATCTTTCTTTTGAAGTTCAATGAGAAGCTTGATGTATTCGACTTTCATAACTTCTGAAGATGATTTGTTCTGATCCATCCATGATTTGAGAAGTTCAAAAGCAGATTCGATCATTCCCGACTCTTTCAAAAGACGAACTTTAGAAAGAACAACTGAAGCGGAAGTCAAAAGCTCTTTATCATTCATTTCCAGGAAGTATTTACGAAGAATTTCCTGGCGGGATAAATAAGCCTTTTTCAATTCTTCATCTTTCGTTTTGAACTGCTCATCAATTGAAACGAAAACAAAAGATGTATACATTGGGTGTTCTTTCAAAATTTCAAGCAGAAGATATTTTGCTTGCTCAAGATCACCACTTACTAAAAATAATTTAAGGCGTAGAATTTTTGCGGATACTGAAGGTGCAAATCGGAAAGCATCTTCCAAATCTTCTTCACATTTTTTGTAATCACCTTTTTCAAAATACTGTTTAGCTTTTTGAACAAGAATGTGTGAAATCGTCTCGGCTTGGTTTTGGTGCCCTACTTTTGAAAGCATGATACGACAGTTATAAGCTTGATCCCAATCCTCAATATCTTCATAAATGCGGCAGAGAGCTTGAATCACTTCATATTGATCGCGATTGATTTTTAAAACATCACGATAAGTTTCAATAGCCTTATCGATGAAGCCGCCTTTATCGAAATCGACTGCAAGTTCTTTAAGGGCACGAAGACGATGTGATTCAGAAATATTTTCGCGTGCAATAAGTGAGCGGTGAATACTAATAGCTTTTTCAATTTCGCCGTTACTGCGGAATAGTCCACCTAAAGCGAAATATGTTTCAATCGTTTCACGGTTAATATCAACAGCACTGAGAAATTCTTTAATCGCGAGATCTTTATTACCGGAGATTAGGTATTGAGTAGCATTCAAAAAGATTTTCGATTGAGCTTCAAAAATGGAATTGCGGTAACGCTTAGAAAGTTTTGCGCCCGTCTCTTTTTCGATCATGTAATGGTAGACAAGAACCATTGTAATGAGAACGGCCACAACCGCTAATAAATGTTCTTGAATCCAAAGAAAGTATATTTCCATTTTTTTCTTCTATTTTATTTGAACATTAATCG
>CAMLKK010000059.1 GCA_946480715.1 uncultured Bacteriovorax sp.
TTAACTGATGGGATGAAAGTTGATCCTAAAGAGATGCAATGGCCTTAATTGATCTGCAAAACATTCATAAAGATTTCATGATGGGCGAAGAAAAGATTCAGGCCCTCAATGGTGTAACGATTAAAATCCACGAAGGTGAATTTACTTCAATTGTTGGTACTTCAGGTTCCGGCAAATCGACATTGATGAACATCATTGGACTTTTGGATCTTCCAACGAGCGGTCAATACTTCCTGGATGGCACAGACATCACAAGAATGAACGACGATCAACTTTCACATTATCGAAATCAAAAGATCGGATTTGTTTTTCAAAGTTTTAATTTACTTCCCAAGGCATCAGCTCTCAAAAATGTTGAGATGCCTATGCAATATGCTTCGGCCTACGATAAAAATCTCACTGATCAGATGATCCGCGAGATGGCGCTTAAAACACTGGATCAAGTCGGACTTAGTGCTCGTGTGCATCACCTTCCGAATGAACTCTCGGGTGGTCAACGTCAACGTGTGGCCATCGCTCGTGCGTTAGTTAATCGTCCAAAAATTTTATTGGCTGATGAGCCGACTGGCGCGCTCGATTCAAAAACTTCAGAAGAAATTTTGAATCTCTTTGCTGAGCTCAACAAACAAGGCGTAACTGTCATTATCGTCACTCACGACAATCACGTTGCTTCTCGCTGCAAGCGCATATTGAGAATGAGCGACGGTCACATTCATGAGGAAAAATCCTTATGATCATGCAGAAAATTCTCGTTAATTCTTTCGAAGCACTCGTAGAAAATAAACTGCGCTCAACACTCACGATGTTGGGAATGATCATCGGAGTAAGTGCCGTTATTCTCCTTGTCTCGGTTGGAACAGGAGCAAAACGTTACATCACGAGCGAGTTTGAAAGTTTAGGAACCAACATCATCATTATCCAGCCAGGTAAGACTGATAAAAAAACATCTATGGGCCCACCGGTTGCTTCGTCAAAAGGAAAACTTTTGATGAGTGATGTAGAAGCTCTTCAACGTTACGGAACTTCCCTATCTGCCGTTTCAGGTGTCATGTATGGTGCCGGTGTTGTGAAGTATGAAGGGGCAAGCAACAACATCAATATTCTTGGATCGAATGATCAGTTCATGAAAATTTTCAACATGATCATCATTCAAGGTAACTACATTACCAAAGAAGATGACGATGCCGGAAGACGCGTCGTAGTCCTTGGATTTAATGTGAAGAAGAATCTTTTCGGCGATAACATGGCGTTGGGAAAACTGGTGAAAGTGAATGATTCTGAACACCGAGTAATCGGAATCATCAAACCAACGGGAGATAAATTAGGCTTCAACGTAGATGATATGGTTTTCATTCCCACGAAGTCTGCCCTTCGTTTGTTCAATACCGATCGTCTCTTTGGAATTCGAGCAGCTTCAAAAACACGTAACGGACTTGATGATGCCGTAAAAGACATCACTCAAATTCTCAGTGAGCGTGATAATGGCGAAGAAAATTTCACGATTGTTACTCAAGTGAACATGCTCGAAAGTATGAATACAATTCTCAGCATGCTGACTTATGCTCTTGGGGCCATCGCCTTTATCTCAATGCTTGTTGGTGGTATTGGGATTATGAATATCATGCTCGTTTCAGTGACTGAAAGAACGCGCGAAATCGGCATTAGACGAGCTGTCGGTGCTCGTCGAAGTGATATTCTTAAGCAGTTTATTATTGAGGCCATTGTTATTTCTGTATCCGGCGGTGTGATCGGAATTGTTATTTCAGAAGTAATCGCTCAAACACTTTACTTCTTTTTTCCTGGCTTCGATATGCGCCCACCTTTCTGGATTATTCCACCGGCCTTCCTACTCTCATTCGTGACGGGTTTAGGATTTGGTGTCTGGCCAGCGAGAAAAGCGGCCATGATCCAGACTATCGATGCTCTGAGGTACGAGTAGATGAAACTTTTAGTTTTCGCTCATCGTGGGGAAGCGCAAGCATTCATCGAGCATTTTTCTTTCCAGCAAATTTCATTTCATTTTGATGGTGTTTATCAAAATGAAGAAGATTTTCTTCTTTTGTGTGGAGAAGGCCCGCAAAATGCGAGTGAAAAAACAGTCGCTGTTTTATCTGCGTTTGCTCCTCAAATTTCCCAGGTGCTTAATCTTGGAATTGCAGGATCACTTACTCCTAAATTGAAAGTTGGCGATCACGCCTGGATTCGTACAGTCCTCGCCCACAATTCTGAAAAGTGTGAATTTAAAACATATACGTCATCGGTTCACGATGGTGTTGATTGTCTCACGAGTTTTTCCAGGGCAACAACACTTGAGCAGAAAAAAGAACTTGCTCCTTTTGCTGATCTCGTTGACCGGGAAGCCTGGTCTATAGCTTCCGCTGCTTCGTTGTTTAAAAAAGACTTCAGAGCACTCAAACTGATTTCAGATGAAGTGACTGATGCGGACATGTGTTCATTCATAAAACTGGATGCGGCCAAACTATCTCAATCTCTGCTGCAGCAATACTTAGAAAAAGGGCCTTCAAAAAAGACAGTTATCGTCACTCCACCAGAACAAACATTAACTGTTGCTGATGATCGTTTTCACTTTACAGTTACTCAAGAAAGAAAACTACAGCAGCTTCTCGATGGTTTGCGAATAAAAGAACTCATCACTAAGAAAGAACTCGATCACTTGTGCGCAAGCATTCTTGCTGATCATCCGGATAAAAACGCCAAGGATCTTTCACGAATCCTTCTTGCGGAACTTGATTTCAAACTCAATCCACTGAAATATAAAATCAAAGAACAACTTGAGAATGCTCTTCTTCCCCTCACTAATGCTGGCGTCAATGCCCATTACGATCCTGAGCTGGAAAGCGCTCATGTGATCATCAACACAAAAATAAAATCGACAAAAGATCAAAAACGCCTGCAGCTCGCTCTTGATCAATTCAACTTTCAAAAAATTAAAGATATTTTTGACGGGAAGATATCCTGATGTTCGAAAAAATTTTTCTGGAAGAACATTTAGTTGATCATCCGAGAGCTAAAGCCATTATCGCGCGCTTTCCCCAAGCAGAAGTCAAACTTCTCAAGAAAGTTGAAGATGTTTTTGGACGTGTAAAAAAACCTTATCTGCAGAAACGAACAAATCTCAATCTCTTTCTGGGAGAAAAAAAAGGACAGTTGGTAAAACCTGCTCCGCCTGCTTATGGACTCTCGGGCGATCCGCACTACTATTTCGTTCACGCTTATAACTGCATTTATGAATGCAACTATTGTTACCTGCAAGGTTATTTTCAATCACCGGACATTGTTCTTTTCCTTAATCATGAGGAAATCGGAGCTGAAATTGAAAGAATGGCGAATGAGTTCGCACAGACTAATCCCGGACAATTAATTTGGTTTCACGCTGGAGAATATAGCGATTCACTTGCGCTCTCTCACTTAACAGGAGAATTGCCTTTTTATTTTGATCTCTTTAGAAGATTGCCAAACGCACGCCTTGAGCTCAGAACAAAATCGGTTAACATCAAAGAAATTTTAAAAGAAAGGCCTTCTTCAAATATTGTAACTAGTTTTTCATTAGCACCCGAACATCGTGCACGCATTAATGATTTGAAAACGCCTTCACTTAAAGCTCGATTGCAGTCCATAAGTGAGTTGCATGAAGAAGGTCATCCGATTGGTCTGCACTTTGATCCGATCATTTACGATCAAAAAATTGAAGAGAGTTATTCGCAATTGATTCATGATCTAACTCTCGTCCTTCCCCCTGATAAAATCGAATATATTTCTATTGGAGTCGTTAGATTTACGAAGAATGTATATCATCAGGTCATGAAAAATTATCCGGACACAGATTTTCTCGCTGATGATTTCATAAAAAGTTTCGATAATAAAATTCGCTATAATCGCCCCACGCGCATGTGGATCTTAGGTAAAGTAAAAAGTCTGCTTATTGAAGCGGGTGTTCCGTTAGAAAAAATTTATGAATGTATGGAGGATGATGATGTCGCTGTACCATGAATTTTCCACGGGACTGATCCAAACGTCATTTCCTCTGCCTGCACATATTCAAACATTCGTTGAAACAAGAAATTGGAAAGCGCTCGACGATGCTTTTAAAGAAATGAGCGGGCCTCAAGGATTGTTAAGAAACTTTTTAAACGACTATCTCGATTATCAAGGTCTCGAACATATCATCGCCATTCGAAGCGCGCCCGAAGATGAAGACGGTATTTGGCATGATGATGGCTCTCGCATACTCGGCTTTTCGCTCTCCCTCACCCTCGATTCGGACAAAGTTGAAGGCGGACATCTGCAATTTCGCAAGAAAGGTGAAACGATTGGGGAAAGCATCTCTACTCGGCCTTTTGGCACGATTTTACTCTTCTTAACTGGCATTTACGGGTACGAGCATAGGGTTACGGCCGTGACTTCTGGGGAAAGAATTGTAATTGCCGGATGGTGTCAATAGGGATGTTGAAGGTTTACCCTTGTCTTTTTGCTCCTGCTGAGTTACATTTTTGACTCTTTTTAGGTTTAAAGAAGTTAAAAACGAAAAACTCATATCTACATAAGGATTTTTTATGGCACGCACATGTGATTTAACAGGCAAGAGAAGATTAGTGGCCAACAAAGTTTCTCACGCTAACAACAAAACAAAGACTAAAAAACAAGTTAACCTACACACTAAAAAAGTATTCGATCCAGAAACTGGTTCAGTTGTTCGTCTTAAGCTTTCAGCTGCAGCGATCAGAACTCTAGATAAAGTTGGATCAATCACAAAGTACGTGAGAAAAAACGCTCACCTATTTGAATAGTTTTCACTTTTAAACTATAATTATTTAAAGCTCCCCTTGTGGGAGCTTTTTTTTTATACAAAAGGATAAAGATGAAAGTCCTACTCACTGCTCTCCTATCGTTCCTCTTATCATCGTCTATTTTTGCAACGACCATTCCTCGTCAGAAAGTTACTCTTCTTGGAAAAATTAATGTTAAATCACCACAAAGCTTTAGTGTTGTTGATTTAGAAAAGTTCACTAAAGTTCAAAAGATTACGATTCACGATCCGTACAACAAAAACATCAAAACGACATTCGAAGGCTTCTATCTTGAAGAGCTTGTAAAAAAATTCGCGCAAGCAGGAACAACGAAAATTAAAGTTAAGGCCATTGATGGTTATCAAATCGAAATCAGCAACACTGATGTTTCAAAAGCAAAATTATTTCTCATCTACAAAGATGAAAATGGTTACCTGAGCGTTGAGCGAATGGGGCCAGCAAGAATTATGGCGCCATTTGAAGGAATCATTTCAAAAGACCTCCTTCTGACGTTGGGAGTGAATTGGGTCTGGAAAGTTAAATCAATTGAGTTCATTTAACAGATGAAAAGTAAAAACAAGATTAAGCAGCATACAATTCTCAGTGGGGTGCTGCTCAACCTTGTCATGGTTATTATTTTCATTTTCTTTATTATTCTGGGAAATGAAAACGTCACTCACAATGCTGACATTCAAAACAATACCTATCGAACGAATTTTCATTCACGACTTACCCTAAAATCTATTAATGGGTTGAATCACACACGCTATTATCTACTTCGTGCTTTGAAAGAAAATAATGTTGATCTCATTTGGGAAGCTGAAGACCAGCTGCTGGCAGCCCACTCCAATTTTAAAATTTTAATGTCGGAGCAGTTTCAAAATAAAAGTAAACCTTCTATTCGTTTTGATCCTTACTTCACAGAAATTAATCCACTCTTTAATAAGCTTTCAGAAAGTACAAATCCCCTTGCCGAAAAAGCATTAATCAATTCTATTACTGAAAAAATTGATAACCTCGTCGATCTTCTCTTTCAGGAAGAAAGCGGATTATGGATAGAAGAATCGTTTAAGTTCGCACGATTTTCTGAACTCAAAGAGAAGAATTCAAACATCTTTTACGGATTGATTGCTCTCTTTTTTATTATTCAACTCGGACTCATTTATTTCACAATCCTAAGATACAGACTGAATAAAAAAATAAATCAGCAGCACGAACAACTCGTTCTTCAAACACGATTATCAACATTGGGGATGATGAGTGCTGAACTGGCCCACGAAATTAACTCTCCTCTGATGGTTATTGATGGCCGATTAAGAATTGTTACGAATGATCTTAATGCTCAGGAGCTGGATAAAGAAAAGCTCTTCAAAAACCTTGAAGTCATCAAGAGAAACTCTAAACGTATCCAGAGCATCATCAAAAGCTTTAAAACGCTTTCTAAAAGCGGTGACAATGATCCATTTGAGCATCATGAACTTAAATCTATTCTCGAAGAAGTGAACGAGTTAGTTGCTCAAAAATTAAGCGATGAAAAAATTCGTCTGGTAATAGATGACCACACTCACAACGCAATCATTGAAGTGAGAAAAATTCAAATTATTCAAGTTCTCACAAACCTGGTGAATAACTCGCTGGATGCTATTAAACAAACGAATGATCCCTGGATAAAAATCGAAGCATTCAAAACAAATGACCATATTGTGATCACTGTCACAGATAGCGGTACAGGTATACCTACAGAAGCAAGAAATCATATCTTCGAGCCGTTTTATTCGACGAAAAACTCTGCTCAGGGAACTGGATTAGGTTTATCTATTTCTAAGAAGATTATGAAAGAACATGATGGTGATTTGATTTATCAAAGTGATTCGGCCAACACTCAATTCAAACTACTATTCAAACAAAAATAAAAAGGCCCGTGACTAGCACGGGCCTCGCATGACTTATTGAACTTCAATTTCTTCGATGAGGTATCCCCACTTGTTGATCGATCTGTCAGAAACGAAATCGATTTTTACAGTGTTCCCTTCGATATAATCTGTCTTGTAGTTTTCACCAGTACCAGAAACTTTTTCAATTGTGTTTCCTTGAGCATCAGCAATACGAAGGTAATCGTATCCAGATTCAAGATCATACTTCGCAACTTTTACTCTTAGGTATTTTGCACCTGGGATAGTAATTGTTTTAGAAGATGTAGCATTGTCTGCGTATGGGTGAGCTGATTCTAAACGCTCAGAAAGTTCAAGAGACTTCCAAGCATCATTCTTAGGTCCTGAGCGCTCTGGACGAGTATCAGTTAACAAGTTGTAAGCATCGATACGTGAAGCTGTTTGAGTTTTACCACGTAGTCCTGCAACAGGTACACCTGTCATTGTTAAACGCTCTCTCATTTCTGCGTGTGGAAGTCTTCCTTCTTTAGCAAGAAGAAGTCCTAGAACACCTGAAACGTGAGGAGTGGCCATTGAAGTTCCTGAGTACACATCATATTTTCCACCAGCAACTGTTGAAAGAATGTTGTGTCCTGGAGCTCCGATATGCACAGAGTTTCTTCCGTAAGAAGAGAATGAAGCAAGACCGTTTTGAGCTGTTGTAGCGGCTACAGCAACCATGTTTGGAGTTTCATAGCTTGCTGGGTATGAAGGAGAAGCATCGTTGTTAGATGAGCTGTTACCAGCTGCAGCTGTGAAGATGATTCCTTTATCAGAAGCTCTTTGAATAGCGTCTAAAAGAGCTTGAGAGCGTCCACCGCCTCCCCAAGAGTTTGACATAAGATCAACGTTTAAAGTTGTTGCGTAGTCGATTGCTTTTACAGCTGCTTCAAGTGAACCTGAACCATCGTCACCTAAGAATTTTACAGCAACAATTTGAACATCACTCATAACACCAGCAACACCTACTTGGTTGTTATGGATAGCTCCGATTGTTCCTGAGCAGTGAGTACCGTGTGAATTTCCATCCATTGGATCTGAATCGCTGTTAGCAAAGTCATATCCGTGAATATCATCAATGTATCCGTTTTTGTCATCGTCTACACCTGGCTTACCATTTTTTTCTGCTTCGTTCGTCCAGATGTTTTCTTTAAGGTCCGGGTGATTGTAATCAACACCTGTATCAATAACAGCGATTTTCACGCTTTTTGATCCTGTTGTTAAATCCCAAGCTTTAAGAGCATTAACGTCTGCTCCCTCTACGCCCGCTTTTCCTTGAGGTTCATTTGATCCTGTATTACGAAGACCCCATAGTTGTCCAAATGAAGGATCGTTCGGAATAGCAGCAGTGAAATCCGTGAATGGAGATTTTTGTAATCTCTTCTGTGAAAAGTTTTTTTCTTTAATTGGATTTACACGATAAATAAAGTTCGGTTCAGCGAATTCAATATCACTGTTTGATTGAAGTGACTTTAATACTGACTCAACTGATTTATTTTGAGCAACTTTTAAAACAGAAAGCGATCCGTAAGAAAGATTGATGTCTCTCTTTCCTGTGATCCCTAATGTTGAGAAATTTTTGTTGTTTAAGAAAGCGTTTGCACGACCTTCCTTGAACTTAACGACGATTTCACCTGGAACGTGTTCGGCCACAGTTGCGTGTAATGATGTTGTCACTGCCACTGTCGCTAGCCCTAATAGCATCTTTTTCATACTTCTCCCTCCTGGAGATGATGGTTTTTAAACGATTTCTTGCCTGAGCAAAAAAATCAGCTACTGAATAGAAAGGTCTATTTTAAAGCTTAATCCGTCTAAAACTTTTTCCTAGCACTTTCCAAAATTGGTAAATTTTACCGAAATGGTTAGACCCTTTTAATTTGTCCTTCGATTTGCGAGAATGAACTCATGATACATAACAGTTCATCAGATCCTGTCTTAATCAAAAAAATCTCTCTCAAAATTTGGTCTCTAAGAGATGAGATTGAAGCTCGCATTCAGGCCAAACTTGATGCTGGAGAAATTGTTCCAGAAAGTTTAGAAACAAGTCTCGTTGCTTTGAGATCTGAATACAATCCAAAGAAAAAAGAAGAATCAAACGTCATTAATATGATTGGAAGTGAACCTGTCCCTGATGATGGTGGCGAAGATGAAATGGCCAAGGCAATGGCCGAAGCTATGAATGGTGGCGCTGAAAGTGACGAAGCTTCTACTGCAGCTATAGATGCAGCGGAAGAGGAAGCACTTGCTGGAGCAATTGAATCAAATGAGACGATTCCCAATAATGTTGTCAATCTCAATGCTCATACACAAGAAATTCAAATTCAAGTCGTACCTCCTCAATTAGATGAAGCTAAAATTTCTCGAGGTAAAACCGTGTTGTCTGAAATCAACATGGATAAAATGTTTTTCTTTTCGAATCGTGCATTTACTGAAGGCCAATCGATTGTGATTCAGTTTTGTATTCCGAAAACTTTTATCATGAACGCAGATGTCCTCTACTGTCGCCCATTTAATATCAAAAGCAGAATTATCTCTCAGAATAATTACACTCACCGCATGCTCGTTAAATTCAACTTCCTCAAAGAAGGTGAAAGAGCACTACTTCGTCAATTTATCCAATCAATCGAACCAGATATTCCAAAGGCCGTGAAGAAAGTGGATAAAGAAGAAGGTGATGGTGGTGATTCATCTTTTGACGAGTTAGATGATTTAGGCCTATAGTTTAATTCATGTCGACTCCACATACTTTCCAATCAAAGCTCGTTTCCAATTCAGTTATGCTGCTTTTTATTGCTCTCGTGGGAGCTACTGCATATCTCACTGTTGAATTCCAGCAAGCGCCTAAAAACGAACAAGAGTTGATTGAACAGACTCGCCTCTTTTCAGCAAAAGAACTCGAAGCTGTCATGAGAATTACATTAAAAAACAAATCCGGTGATTATGTTTTTGAAAGAAGTCTGACGGAGCAAGATCGTGACTGGCATATGATCAGTCCAAAATCTCTGCCTGGAAGTTCACTCTTTATTGATCAGCTCTACAATTCACTTAAAGTTATAAAGACGAAGAACCTTCTTCCAGACAACAATATCAATGCTTCTAATTTTTCATTAAATAAACCTACGGCCATTGTGACTTTAGAAAATGAGCAAGGAAAAAGCATTGTTGTTAATGTCGGCATTATGAACACAATCGATAACTCTACCTACCTTAGAGTTTCAGGTAAAACTGGAATCTTTCACGTAGAAGCGCCTACCCTCTCACTGGAAAATGCAACACTTAATGATCTCATTGAATCACGTATTTTCGCGCTCGAGCTTAATCAGCTCAATGAAATTAGACTCACAAAAAAACAGTCTCCTGTTCCCCTTCTCCAAGCAACCAAAAAAGAAAATGGATGGGTTTCAGCAACAGGTGTGACTCTGGATGCAGCGAAGTTAGAAGATCTCATTCAATCATTCAATGCTCTTAAGAGCAGCTTCATTCTCGATAAACAGAGCGATGCTCAGAGCAGACAAACAACGAAGCTCATGAGCTCTCCAGAATACACCGTTAGAGTTCTTTTTAGCGATGGCAATAGCTCTACCTACACTATCTCTCAATCGGCCACACAATTAGTGGATGTCGATGTTAAAGGCGACGCTTACTTTCTTGTAAGCTCCACTCTGGGAAATATTGTATACGTTGTTAAAGAAGAATCTCTCTCTGCCTTCGATTTAAAAGCAGACAGTTTAAACAGCGTTCAACCGCCGATCCCTGCCAATTAAGAGACCTTCTTAGTTTTCTGGAGTTTTTCTGGATCAACGAAGACTTTGATGAAGTTTTCAATCAGAATCGTATTGTAACGTTTTACGCCTTCTTTATTCATAAGAATTTTTTTCAACGCTTCTGTCGGCTGTAATTTATCATCCAACATAATATGCACGAAATCGTCGGCCAGACAGACGATATTTGAGAGTGTCAGAATCTTACTTCCCTTTTTACCAAACGGATAACCCGTACCATCGAAAGCTTCATGGTGCTGCAGAATAATCTGCTTAACAACGTTGTTAATTGAACGCACGTTTTCCAGCATCTGATAGCCTAGCTCGGGATGCTTTTTATACTGCTCTAACTGTTCAGGCGTCATATCACGAGGTCTGATATCTAAGTATTCTTTTGGAAGTAACGTTTTTCCAATGTCATGAAACATACAGGCCATGGCCGTGGTTTCAATAGTTGTTTTAGACTGCCAATCAAACTGTTTTATGATCGCTGTTGCATATAATGTTGTGAGGAAAGAATGTGAATAGGCAGTTGGATCAAAATTCTGATACGAACGAAGAACTGAATAAAGATCGGTTTGCTTTTCGATTAACTGGAAAACAGTCTCGCAAACTTCTTTCCCTTGTTCGATAACTTGCGGTTTAATACCTACGGTATAAACTTCTTCAATAAATTTTTCAGAAACGTTTTTAATGATATTAACTTTATTTGCGGCCGGAACTTGTTCATTCGCAATTAACTTCTTACTTAAAAAATTATTGTATTGAATGAACTTTCTGCGATCGCTGTTGTGAAAATACAACGAATCTATTTTCTTTTCGTTTTTGTATTTATCCAATCTCTCTTTCGAGAATGTATCACCAGCGTGGAGAATTTTAAGGTATTTGTCAGCGTTCAATTTAATATAGATATCAAAAAGAACTGCTTGCGCAGAATAGAACTCATCGATTTTAATGCGTGAGAAGTTCTCATCCGTCATCGTTACTTCTTGCTCTGGAGAGACACCTTCTTTCTTTGGTACATTGGCCATCAAATCATGAATCGATTGATGTCCTTCTAGCAATTCTTTGAGGTGAGGAAGTTCAAATGGACGGACTGCGATTTCAGCAACACCAAACTTCTGCATCTTTTCGTTCGAGACTTCTCCCGAAGCGATGTAGTCACCATTATCAACAACCAGGAGTACGCGCTGGTTGGTAGCATTGGCCTTGATGAATTTTAAAACCTGCATGCACGAGTGATTCTGCACGCCGTAATTCAAAAAGATGGCGAAGAATTTTTCGTTATAAAGGGCCAACTGAGCGTCTTTACCGTTGAAGACGCAGTGAACTTCATATTGGAGTTCGGTAAAATACTTCTTAGCTTGGACGGCCCAAGCTTCGTTTTGATCAACAATGAGTATTTTTAAGGCCAACCGATTTCTCCAAGAGAATAAATCTCATGAACTTTATCGGTCGTAAGTGATGAAAACTAAAATAAAAAAGTGGTTAAAAAGACGAGTCCTTTTAACCACTTACATAAGAATAAACGAAAAATGAATTACTTGATTTCTTTGTGAAGAGTGTGTCTTCTAAGAAATGGATTATACTTCATCAATTCAAGACGATCTGGAGTCGTTTTCTTGTTTTTTGTTGTTGTATATCTTGAAGGAGATTTTCCTTCTTTTCTTGCTTCTGTACATTCAAGTGTTACGATAACTCTAGGACCTTTTTTAGCCACAACTGCCTCCACGCACGAGAAAAATTAACAAACATGAAATTACACGTTTGTCCTTGGCATGACAACCATAAATTTGCTAAAAAACGAATACAAGGCCTATGAATATGAAAATAAATCAAGAAAATTGGACTTCTTCGCACTATTATTCGGATCCCCTACGCGCTTTTATATCGCTGGGAGCTTCTCCGAGTGATTCCAATGATGAGGCCCAGATCCACTATTTAGTGACAGTTACAGATAAAGATTTCCAGGAAGTTTTCCAAAGCACACATCTCAGTCTAGATTCCGCCATTGCTGTCCTCAACGAAAAGTACGGACATTGGAGCATGATCGACGCTGGACAAAAAGTTAGTGGAGACGGATGCTCAAGCTGTGCGGCCCACTGATCAGCTTCACTTGAATTCCATTGACAAACAA
>CAMLKK010000060.1 GCA_946480715.1 uncultured Bacteriovorax sp.
GTGAGTTTGAAAGTTTATCCTGGATATAACGAGGAGAAATCCCTTCAAGACCTTCACGGATAGCTTCTTTACGAAGTTCTTTCACGTTGTCTTCGTTATAACCTGGTAGTGTTTTTCCATTATACAGTTTTAACTTCTGAAGTTTTGTTAAATCAGATTTTTTCGGCTCTTCTAAACGAGTAAGAATTGACCATGTCGCTGCCATCTCAATTGTATGTGGAGCAATATGTACGTGTGGAATTCTTTCAGCGTTGAAATCTTTTTGGTAGATTTTTGTCTCTTGATCAAGACGAGTGATGTATGGAACATCGATTTTTACAGTACGGTCGCGAAGAGCTTCCATGAACTCGTTTGATTGAAGTTTTCTAAATTCCGGTTCGTTCGTGTGGCCAAGAATAACTTCATCAATATCCGTTTGGGCGAATTTCTTAGGCTTAATAGATTGCTCTTGAGAAGCACCAAGAAGGTCATACAAGAAAGCAACGTCGAGTTTTAACATCTCGATAAATTCAACGATCCCGCGGTTAGCGATGTTAAATTCACCATCAAAGTTGAACGCACGCGGATCTGAATCCGAACCGTATTGAGCAATTTTTCTGTAGTTGATATCTCCAGTTAATTCTGTTGAATCCTGGTTCTTTTCATCTTTTGGCTGGAATGTACCAATACCAATACGATCTTTTTCAGAAAGAAGAAGACGTTTTACACGAACGTGTGAAAGAACTTTTTTCCAGTCACCGTTGTATTTTTTTAAGTAGGCACCAAGAATGTAGCGGTCAGCTGGACACACTTCACCTTTGATATTGATCTTTCCTTCTTTTTTCCCCTTATTCACTTCTTCTAAGAATTGCTTGCGCACTTCAACTGGAAGAAGCTTAAGTGGCTCTTCGTGCATCGGAGATGGGAAGATTTTTTGTCCACCAAGAATGTCTGATTCTGTTTCATCAAACCATTCAAATGTATAAAGCGCTCCTGCATCTGTGCGCGAGTAATGTTCAAGTCCTTTCTTAATCATTCTAGAAATAGATGATTTAGCAGAACCTACTGGACCATGTAGAAGAAGAACGCGCTTCTCTGTACCGTATCCAGCTGCAGCTGATTTGAAGAAGTTCACAAGTTTCATCAAGTGAACATCAATACCGAAAACGGCATCTTTACCATTTTGAATGGGATCATCAAAGAAGTGATAACGAACAACTTCTTTTTTATATTCAGTATATGTTGT
Source organism: uncultured Bacteriovorax sp. (assembly GCA_946480715.1). Next base: position 1,226 of record CAMLKK010000060.1, read on the forward strand.
CGATCCATATGAAGTAATCATGTCGTGAACACGCTGAAATGCGTTTCTTGTGACCTTTGGATTTTCAGCAACCAAATCGAGGTAATCCTGAAAAGTTCCTGTCCAATGAAGATGAGAAAAATCGGAAATTTTATAATTCTCATCCATGAATTTATTAATATCTAACTTCGTCATCAATCCCCCTAAAAAATGGTCGGTGTACTTAATAATTATGGCATAGATTAAAAAAATTTCCTAAGCTTATAAGACCGAGCAAAGGTGTCCGTTAATATTTTAAAATTGACAAAAATCCATGGTCACTTAGAATTAAAAAAGCACATTTATTTTGACGTGAGACAACCCATGGCCCTTATTGCTTCTGGCCTAACTGACATTGGACGAAAGAGAAAAACAAACCAAGATTCACTTTATATCGGTTTGGATAAAAAACTTTTTGTCGTCGCAGACGGTATGGGTGGCCATAATGGCGGAGATATCGCTTCGCAGATGGCAGTGAAAGTTTTGCCTCAATATGTTCAAGAAAATCTCACAATGGAACCTCCGCTACTTTTAGCGGGATCAATTAAAGAATCAAATCGCGCCATAAAACGTTACGGTGAAACTCATCCTGAACTTGTTGGAATGGGAACTACAATTGTAAGTTTTCTTTTTCGTGGTCAAAATATTTATGTAGGAAATGTTGGAGACTCCCGCGCCTATCTCATCAATGGCAAAAAAATCTATCAACTGACTCGCGATCACTCGCTTGTGCAAGAGAAACTCAATTATGGAGTTTACACTCGAGAACAGGCCGCCTTAGACCCACAAAAAAACGTTTTAGTCCGAACTGTAGGTTTTGAAGATGATGTCGATGTTGATATTTTTACCTACAAAGTTATAAGAAATGATATTTTCATCATATGTTCTGACGGCCTTCATGGAAAAGTAAGTGACGAAGATATTCTTTACTTGATCAACAAACATATCCCTGACCCATCAACCGCCACTCAAGCTTCGGCCGACAATGTCATTCGAGCTCTCATCGACCAGGCCAACGAAAATGGTGGACAAGACAACATCACAGCAATACTCGTCATCGCTCAATAGCTTCTGCCAGGAATCTCCTTCCTGCTAAAAATAAATTGCTTTCCCTCCCCATAGAATTTACAATTTGTAAGTCAACAACTGCCGTTTTTTGTTTCAAGAAAAATTGGAGATTCGCCTTTGGATCGCTATTACACATTGATGATTATCCCCGAAAAAAATAAGGACGTTCGATCGATCAAGATCCCTCGCCTTTTATTTAAAAGTTTGATGTTTCTTTTCATCACTTTTGTCGTGCTTCTTGGGATCCTCACTTACGATTACTGGAATGTTCTTTCTCAAGTTTATGAGAACAAACATCTCCTTGTAGAAAATCGTCAGTTAAAAGAACAAGTTCAGCTCTTTCAGATGAAATTAAACTCAATCACTGAAGATCTTGAACGTATAAATGTTTTCGAAAGAAAGTTGCGGGCCATTACTGGATTAGAAGCGATTAAACCAGTCACCGTTGATGCTGGATCATATTCGTCGCCGACATCAGGAACACAAAACAACATCATCGAACCTGATCGTGAATTTAGTGCAGGATCTATGATTCGCATTTTTAAAAACGATCAAACTCGTACGGCTCAAAAATTAGAATTATTTGAAGAAGATCGCCGTTACAAAGAAACGAAGAAACAGTACGAAGAAAAAATCGCCAATGCTTACGTTGAAAATGCTGATCCTGCTTACTCAAAAGAATGGACAATGCTTACGAGACAAAGTTTAAGCATGGCTTCACTCTTTGCTGAATTTGACTATAAGTATGATGTCGTCATCAATTACTTAAAAGAAATTGAAGTTCGCGTTCATCAACTTGATCAACATCTTCTTGATAAAGAATCATTTCTCAAATCAACTCCGACCCTCATGCCTGCTCTTGGCCACTTCACTTCTGGCTATGGTCCACGAATGAGTCCATACGCTGGACGAATTAAAATGCATGAAGGAATTGATATCGGAGCACCCACTGGAACTCCTATCATCGCACCTGCCGATGGTATTATTACTTTTTCTGGAGCTAAACCTGGCTTTGGAAATTTCGTTCAAATTGACCACGGATATGGAGTAGAAACTATCTACGGTCACGCCGCCACTTTGTCTGTTAAGAAAGGCCAGCAAGTGGTTAGAGGCGATAAAATTGCAACCGTCGGAAACACTGGCTATTCGACAGGACCACATGTCCACTACGAGGTCCGTGTCAACGGCACACCCGTTGACCCACTCTACTACGCACTCAACTAATACTTTTATTTTTTAATTTTTATATTTAGATACTAGGAGATCTTGTCATGTTTAATCCACTACAAATGATTTTTGGAACGAAATACGATCGCGATTTGAAAAAACTCAAGCCGATCGTTCAACAAATTAATGCTCTCGAAGCATCGATGGCAAAGTTAAGCGACGAAGAACTAAAAGCACAAACACCAAAGCTTCGCGAGAAAATTAAATCAGGAAAATCGCTTGATGAATTATTGCCTGAAGCTTTTGCAACCATCAGAGAAGCTTCAAAACGCGTTCTTGGAATGCGCCACTTCGACGTTCAGCTCATGGGTGGTATCGCGCTTTACAACGGCGCCATCTCTGAAATGAAAACTGGTGAAGGTAAGACACTTACGGCCACTCTTCCACTTTACTTAGTTGCTCTTGAAGGAAAAGGCGCACACGTTGTTACTGTAAACGATTATCTCGCTAAACGTGATGCGACTGAAATGGGTGTTCTGTATCAATGGCTTGGTCTTTCAGTCGGAGTTATTCTTTCACAAATGTCGGATGAAGAAAGACAAATTGCTTACCGTTCAGACATCACATACGGAACAAACAACGAATTTGCTTTTGACTACCTTCGCGACAACATGAAATTTTCGCTTGAAGAATATGTTCAGCGCGATCACCACTTCTGTATCGTGGATGAGGTTGACTCGATTCTAATCGACGAAGCCAGAACTCCACTTCTCATCTCGGGTCCATCAGAGGGTGATCCAAGTCTTTATTACGTCGCAAATGATGTTATTCCTCGCTTACAAAAAGACACTCACTTCACAGTAGATGAAAAAGCACGTTCTGCTGTCTTCACAGAAGATGGGGTTATTAAAGTTCAAGAACTTTTAAAAATTGAAAACCTTTACAATGTTGAACACTCAAATCTTCTTCACCATTTGAACCAATCATTAAAAGCTCACAGCTTATTTAAACTTGATGTTGACTACGTTAACCGCGATGGACAGATCATTATCGTTGATGAGTTCACAGGACGCCTTAAAGAAGGATCTCGATGGTCTGATGGTCTTCACCAGTCGGTTGAAGCAAAAGAAGGCGTGAAAATCAAATCTGAAAACCAAACTCTTGCTTCAATTACTTTCCAGAACTACTTCAAGCTTTACAAAAAACTTGCAGGTATGACGGGTACTGCGGACACTGAAGCAGAAGAATTCATGAAAATTTATAATTTGGACGTTGTTGTTATCCCAACAAACCTTCCAATGAAAAGAATTGATGAGGCAGACATTATTTATAAGAACCGCGCTGCTAAATATCGTGCAGTTGCCGAGCTCATTAAAGATCTGCATAAAAAAGGACAACCTGTTCTTGTAGGTACAATTGCGATTGAGACATCAGAACTCCTTTCAAGCGAACTTCGTAAAGCAGGAATTCCTCACGAAGTATTGAACGCTAAACAACACGAACGTGAAGCTGAGATCATCAAACTTGCTGGTCAAAAAGGCGCGGTTACAATCGCAACAAACATGGCCGGTCGCGGAACGGATATTAAACTCACAGAAGAAACGAAGGCCCTAGGTGGTCTTTACATTCTTGGTACTGAACGCCACGAATCTCGTCGTATCGATAATCAGTTGCGTGGTCGTTCGGGTCGTCAGGGAGATCCAGGGAACTCGAAATTTTTCCTATCTCTCGAAGATGATCTCATGAGAATTTTCGGTTCAGATAAAATTTCTGGACTCATGAACACGCTTGGAATGAAAGAAGACGAGCCAATCGAACACAAAATGATTTCCAATGCTATCGCGAAAGCACAAAAGAAAGTTGAATCCCACAACTTTGATATTCGTAAGCACCTTCTTGAATACGATAACGTTATGAATGAGCAACGTCGTACGATTTACAAAATCCGTCGTGACATTCTTAACGATCAAGACAATGAAGGATTTGTTTCTGAAATGATCGAAGATGTAGCAATCAACCTTCTTGATGTTTATCGCCCTGAAAAGAAAACTGAAGTTTCTGCATGGGACTGGAAAGAAATGGCAGCTGGCTTCAAGGCCTCTTTCAACACTGAACACGAAATCAGCTACAATGACTGCATCAAAAAAGCTGACGGCGATGTTGAGAGATATTTCGCTGAAACAGCGAAAGACATCCTTAAAGAAAAATTAGCAAAATACGACCCTGAACAAGTGAAGTACGCGTTCAGAGAAATTCTTCTTTCGACTTTCGATCAACACTGGAAAGACCACCTTCTGCAAATGGACCACGTAAAAGAAGGAATCAATCTTCGTGCTTACGCTCAAAAAGATCCTCTTACTGAATACAAAAAAGAATCATTCAATCTTTTTGAGACAATGAAAGGCCAGGTAAAAAAAGCAATCGTTACTAACCTCTTTACTGTAAAACTTTACACAAAAGAAGAGATTGAAGAGCTACAACGCCGCCACCAGGAAGAGCTAGAAGCTCAACTTGAAGCTCACAAAAAGAGTTTAGAAGTTGAAACTAAAAAAGAAGAAGCTAAACTAATAAGAAGAAGCAACCCAAAAGTGGGACGCAATGATGACTGCCCTTGTGGATCTGGAAAGAAATACAAGCACTGTCACGGAGTTGAAGCTTAATGGTTAAAAAAAGTGGAAAGAAAGATCACGACGACGATGATGATCGTAAAGATCTCACTCGCATCGAAGATCTTTCAGAGTTTCTGCACGAAGAAGACCCTGAACTCGATAATCAGTTTGGTGGTTTCAACCAACCAGAACCTTCATCCACTGGCATTAACCTCGATGCCTTAGACGACAATTTTAATGATTCCACACCTGAATTTGGAAGCTCTGATGGGATAGCTGACGGTGATCAGCTCCCACCAGATCTGCCTCCAGACATCCCTGCTGATGAAAGTGAAAGTGATTTCCAATTTCAAAGCGAGGACTCTTTCGCCGAAACAGCTTCAGACGAATTGTCTTTCTCCCTCGATGAATCTCTGCCCGACTCCGATTCCCCTCATGATTTCGAAGTTTCACTTTCCGAACCAGACCCTATCGAAGACGAACCATCAGACTTCCAAGAAACAGAGGAAGTTCCGTTCGAAGAAACTCCCTCCCAAGAACCATTCTTCGAGGAACCGCCCGTCGATGCAATCTCTGCCCCACGTGCAACACCAGAGCGTTTTGAAGACGTCAAAACATTCGCCCAACATTTCAGTTACGGACAATCAACTGGTGGAGGCAACCCACCCTTCAGTATTATCGTCCGCCATATTAAATTTAAAGAAGAGGCCGATGACATTCTCGCCCTTCTACGCGAATTTGGTATTGTCACTGCTACAAATGAAGCAGAAACACTAAAGGCCCTTGAGTTCGGAACTCTTCTTATTCCGCAAATCAGTGAATATGTCGCTATCGTACTGGCCCATAAAATGCGACGTTTCGATCTCGATCTAGAAGTCGGACTTTCTGATGAAATCCATCCTTCAAAATCAGGTGAAACAAATCCGCGCGGACTCGTCAAAAAAGAAAGCCTCAAACAAAACAAAACTGAATCCATGAAATTTGCAGATATCGATCAAACGATTAAAGACGTGCTTATTTCAACAACTTCTTCTCTGGAAGGATTCAAAGTAGCACGCCACCTGGGTGTACAAACGACTGTAGCTATCATTGAAGAAGATGAATTAGAAAAGCTTGCTTTTATCTCTCGTCAGGAACGAGAGCATTCTGAAAATTTCGAAGCTGAAGACGATCAAGACGCGTTCAAAAAGTTCAAGCATAACTATGAAGCACTTTATGAAGACCTAAAAAACCAACTCATCCAGAAGGCCTATGCTCAAAATGCTAACGCTCTTTTAGGACTTAATTTCCAACTCAATCCAGTTCCTTTTGATCGCAGAGAAACACGTGTGAATGCTTATCAAGTCACATGCAGTGCTACTCTCGCAGTTGTTTCGAGGGAGGACGCCTGAAACATTATAAGGCCGTCGTTGTTGGCGGAGGAATTGTTGGTGCCGGAATTTTTAGAGACCTCTCTTTAAATGGTGTTCCATCTCTTCTCGTTGATGCTCGCGACTTTTCGTCTCAGACAAGCGAGCGAAGTTCAAAAATGCTTCACGGTGGAATTCGTTATTTAGAAAATTTCGACTTTGAACTCGTTTTTGAAGCGCTTCATGAGAAAAATCTCTGGTTAAAAATAACTCCCCATCTCGCTAGAGAGGAAGCCTTTTATCTGCCCGTTTACGACAATGCCAAACGTCCGCTATGGATGATTCGCATGGGTCTTTTCATCTATGACTTTCTCTCAAAATTTAAAAACTCTCCTTTTAGCATCAAAAGCAAAGAAGAATGTTTAAAGGCGATTCCCATTCTGAATCAAAAAGGACTCAGTGGAGCTGGAGTTTATTATGATGGAGTGATGGATGATGCCAAACTCACTTTAGAAGTTATCTACGATGCCCTGTTAAATGAAAACAAAGCAGAGGCCCGCAACTACACTGAAGTCGTTGATGTTAAAAAACTGAAAAAACGCACTCAATTAACATTAAAAGACACTTTGAATGGCACTATAGAAGAAATCACTTGCGACCAAATCGTCTATGCACTTGGACCTTTCACAGATCGTTTTCTAAAACGTTTCCCCTTTTACCACTGGAAAGATGTTCTTCTCCCATCCAAAGGCTCTCACATTTGGATCTCTGCCCGCGATCTTCCTCTGACTCACCCAATTGTCATGACTCCCTCAGATGAAAAAGGTGACCGTGTGATCTTCGTCATCCCTCATGGCGACAAAATTCTCGTGGGAACAACAGAAGTTCAGTTCAACGGCGATTTTTTCGATGTCCGCCCCGACCAAGACGAAATCAGCTACCTCATCAAAAATTTAAATCTCTATTTTCCACATTTGAAACTTTCAGAAAAAAACATCATCGGAAGTTTCGCTGGCATCCGTCCACTTGTTCGCTCAGATGAAGGCTCAGATCTTGGGAAAACTTCACGCGAACATAAAATTTATCAACCCGATGCCAACACTTTTGTCATCGCCGGCGGAAAATACACAACTTTCAGAGTGATGGGACAAAAAATTTCCCAAAGAATCTGTCACCGCTTCGGAAAGAGCTTTAACCCGGACAAATCAGAATCTTCTCTTCTCCAGCGATCTATTGTCATCCCTTTCGAGTGGCACCTACCAACTGCTGCAGAACTCGAGAAAGTCTGCCTCACAGAACTTCCTCGCACGTTCGAAGACCTCGTTGTCCGTCGCTTAGGTATCGCCACTCGCGCCATCTGGAAAAATAAAATCGAAGTAGATTTCGATCAATATTTTCTTTCAAATTTGGAACTTCTTTCGAAATACATCCAAATCACAAAAGAAGACATTCACCACTTCCCATAGTCTTCCCGATTTTTGCCCCTTTAAAATTTGATATGTTCTAACTTCTCTGCAAAATAATTTCAGTCATTTCCAATGAAACAAACTTCTTGAGAATTGCTTGTCATATTTTCATGCAGAGAAAAAAACCAATAAATGATATAGGCATCAGACATCGGGCGAGACCGGAAATTTTACGGACAACAAGTCTTCATTTAACTGTAAAAATTTTGAAAGAAAAATCAAGACTACGAACAAAATCACTCCTTCAAATACTTAAACGAGCCATCCAAAAAGGGAGGGCACAAGGTTTACGAATTCATCACTACACACTTGAACATGATCACGTTCACCTAATTGTAGAAGCACGAAACAATGTAGAATTGGGTAAAGGCATGCAAGCTTTCGGCGTTTGCTTCGCCAAAGGAATTAACAAATGCAAAGCTTTTAAAGGAACTGCTTATAAACATCGCTATCACTTACGTAAAATTAATTCCGCACGCGACTTGAAGACCGTCATGAGATATGTTTTTAATAATTCAAAAAAGCATCGCAATTCATTAACGACGGTTCATCCTTTTAATTCAATCACCGCAGAAATTAAGCACAAACTTTTCACAAAAGAGAAAGTCGTTTTAGATAGAGAATTAATGGCATTGCTCGATCCCATGAAAATCTTTTACAATGCCATTGATTTTTATTAAAAGCGGTATGAAAGACCGAATTGCAAACGAGTTCCAGAAAGTGAACGCTCACTTTGTGTTCCGTTATTGTACTCATATGTCTCAGTTGAAGAATAGTAATCAAAAATTGCACGAGCACCAAAGTTATTGCTCAATGTATATTTCATCCCCAGACCAAGAGAGAAAAAGTTACTGTCTCCTTCTTCTGTAACTGGCGCTACACCTGGTGTGCTCACTGAAGTTTCATTAGATTCACTTCCAATTCCGGCCGTTAACATACCGTAAAAAACAGGACGATTTAAATCATATGGTTTGTTGTAAAAGTGGTAGGAAAGTCCGCCCCCAAACTCCAGCCAGTCTGATTCACTTTGAACATCACCACCAGTTTCAGTAGTTCTCTTATGTACAAAACCAGTAACAGAAAAATCTCTTAAGAAATTGTTCATGTTGAAAAAATAGCGTTCAATTCCCAATGAGAAATCAATTGCTGATGCTGTAAAATCTGTTGTCGTTCCGGCAGTGTCACTTTCACCTGAAAGTGAGTTGAGATAAAGCATTCCCCAAACTTCCCACTTATCAGCTTTGTTCGTTCCCATTCGAGATGGAAGTTCCATGATTTCTTCTGAAGACTCCACACGAGTGGATTTTGCCATCGTTGGGGCAGACTTTTTAGATGATGACTTCGGCTCCATTCCCAATTCTTCTAATTCTGCCTGATCAGCTTCATCTACTACGATTTCTTTGTCGTCGGAGACGGATGACGTTTTTTCATCGAGGGGCATAGATTCTGTGCCACCAGGAATGGCCTCTTCTTTTAAACTTTTTGTTGGGTCTTCAGTGATTTTTACAGGTGAAGCGATTTTTAAATTGAGGACCTTGTCGTTAGTAATTTCATTTGGATCTACTACTCTGTAGAGAGACCAAATTGATCTTGAAGGTGATACTTTTTCAGCAACTCCGCGAGCAATAACACCAGCGGTGATAAAAAACTTGGCGTGATCACCTACAACCAGACCGTCTTCTCCGCCCCGGTTGATGAGGACTGTTTTTTTCGAATCAGAAACTTTAAGAAATCGTAGTGTGAGTTTTTCGTCAATTTCTAAAGCATGGGCCGAAGCCGTCACTAAATATGAAAAAAGTAATACTTTTTTAATCACGAATCCCTCTCCTAGAAATAAATGCTCATTCCTAAGTAATATTTTAAGTCGAACTTAGAAAATTTTCCATTGATATCGTCAGATACTCCATCTGATGAATTGTAATTTTTAACGTCAGCATTAATTCCAAAATTGGCACTGGCCCCAACATTGACTGTATCTTCTGCCAAATCCCCCGTGCGGAAACGGTATTTCGTCATGAGCTGCATAGATGGAAGGGTCAAAACTTGGTACGAGTAATCTTTGGAAAGTTCTGGGGCAGACATATCAGAAGAACCCACTTTTAGTCCAAGGCCTGCGAGATAGATGAAGCGGTTTAACGTGAGTGGGTTGTGCACGAAATAGTAGTTAATGTAACCACCAACGAAACCTTCCTCTGAACGTCCATTACGACCTCCGATGTCCAGGTCAACTACACCTCTTTCAAGAATGAATTGCAAAGACCAATTTTTCCACTCGGGATTACTTCGAGAAAGGTGCAGATCATAACCAAGTCCCAAATGATATCCACGACCCTGGTAATACGAATCCGCATCTGTCGTCTGATTAACCATGGAGCCTGAATAATGAATCATGATTTCATGACCATCCAATTCGCTAAGAGCAAGTTCTCTTCTGCGCATTTCGCTTTCGACACCTGTTTGGATGAAATATTTTCGAAGAGAAGCTGAATCGAGATCGGCCGTCCAGTTTTCACCATCACGCTGTTTTTTTGCAATCACTCTTGGTGAAATCTCTGCCTTTGCTTTTTTATCTTCACGGGCCTGTTCATAAGAGGATTTGATCGTAACAGCTTTATTGAACTCGCGCATGTCTGGCAATTTTTCTTGATCACGATAAAAATCTTTCACACCATATTTCATAGATGCAACTTTTTGTTCGTGGCCTTCTCCCATGCTATCAAGAAGTTTTTTATCTTCTGCTTTTTTTATGTCGCCGACACGTACAGTGCGATTACCCAAAAAATATCTTTGATCTGTTTTGTCACCGTATTCTTCGCTGTAATACGTTTCAGATTTGTTTCTGTATCCTTCATACGTGCTAATTTCAATGTCTGCCTCGGGGACTGGGTCTTCATCAAAAAGTTTTTCGCTGGCATCGTACTGATCTTCTTGATGAACCAAACGACGAGGCACGTTTTCTTCGTTGTCGGCCAAAAAAGCGTCAACGTCGCCGTATTCATCTTTGTTCACTACCCGATGTCGGGTTTTAATGCGAAGAGGTCGTCCCATGCTCACTGAATGGTCCGTCATCATGAGAAGTTTGCTTGCTTTTTTAAGCTGATCAGGGAGATGGATAGTTTTGAGGGACCAGTAGGATTTGCGGGGCAGACTTTTAACCAATTCGCCCTCGGCCACTAAAAAGATGACGGGCGTTTCTTTTGGACCTTTTTGAACATAAAAACGAGCTTGAAGACCCTCTTTATACTCTTCGAGATCTCCGAGGTCCGCAATCATGCTTTCACCACTCGTAGAAACGTCGGTAATGCTGACTTCTTCAAGGGATAAGGCCCCTGCCAATTGAGAGTGTAAATAAAGGCTTAAAACCAATAAAACGCGTCCAAATTTTGTCTTCATAGAGAAAAGTTTAGCACAATAATACGCCATGCATACACGAGGGAATTCCTTGCTTCACTGCGAATAATTTTCTATAACTGTAGAGGTAAAAATGACAAAAAAAGGACCTCGTTATGAGCAAGAAAAAGATTAAGAAAATCTATAAATACGAATGTACGATTACTGGTGAAGCTTTCAAGACCACTGCTGAAGCAAAACATCCTGATGAACTCACGACTGTTAGTGCTTATTACCAACTTCATCCTGAACTGGATGACCGTCCACTTGAGATCAAACTTAAAGTGAAGAACGAAGAAGAAACAGCAGCTGCA
>CAMLKK010000061.1 GCA_946480715.1 uncultured Bacteriovorax sp.
GGGATGGGCCTTGCCACAACTGCTCGAATAATCCGTCGTCACGGAGGAGTGATCTGGGCCGAATCTGTCGTCGGTGAAGGGTCAACTTTTTATTTCACTTTGGACGAAAAATAGGATATTCGAACTGTAATAATGAAACTCTTAAACTTAGAGGACTCTGAATCAGATCATCAACTTCTGTTGCACTACCTTAAAAAAGGTGGGGTGAGAGATGTTATCGCTTGTCGAATTACCACTCAAGAAGAATTAGAAAATGCTCTCAAAGATGAAAAGTGGAACGTGGTTATTGCCGATTATGACCTGGCCTCTTTTTGTCCTCTCGAGGCCCTGAAGATCGTTCGAGTCACTTCGAAGTATTTACCTTTCATTGTTGTCGCCGATGTTGTCGGTGAAGAAAGTGTTGTGGAAATGATGAAAGCAGGCGTGCAGGATTTCGTGAACAAATCCAGACTTGAGAGATTAGGTCCAGTTGTTAAGCGATCTCTGCGTGAACTTGCAGTCCATGAGCAAGAGGCCCGCTCACGAACAATTGCCAAACGAGCAATGGCCGCAAAAGAAGAAATGCTCGCCATCGTCTATCACGATATTAAAAATCCACTGGCCGCAATCCAGTTAGACGCGCAATTGTTGGATCTACTTTCGCAAAAAGAGCCAGGCCCTGAAGTCATGCGCGATTTACGCTCGCAATCTCAGCGAATTTTGAGAACTGTAGATCGATTAAAAGTATTGGTTTCTGATCTGCTCGAACACAATAATCCTTACGAAGAAAATGTAGGAGAAACATTTACGATCCGTAAAAGTCCTCACAATCCACTCTTTATTATCAATGATGTTCTGGATTCATTTAAACCGCTTATTCAGGAAAAAAATCTTTCAATCAAAAAAAGTGTTTTCCAGAAAAAGATGAATACTTATCTTGATAAAGAACGTATCCATCAGGTTCTCTCGAATATCCTTTCCAATGCCATGAAGTTTGCTCCACATGAGGGAGAAATTGTTATCGAATTAAAAGAAACAGAAAATGGTGAAACACATTTTGCTGTTAGTGATAATGGTCCCGGGATTCATCCGGAAGATCTTCCGAGCATTTTTGAAAAATATTGGACTGGTGGAACAGGAAATGGGCTTGGCCTTTTTATCTGCAAATCTATTGTAGAAGCTCACGGTGGTTTAATAGAAGCAACAAGCGCTGAAGGAAAAGGAGCAACATTCAGTTTCAAAATTCCTCCTGTTCGTGATGATGGGGAAGATTTCACTCCTGACTTGCCACCGAGAAAAGATATTATCAAAACTGTTTATCTTGTTGATGATGATCATGATCTTCGGGAAGTCATTTCATGGGCGCTTGAAAAAGAGGGCTATCGCGTTCTGGCCTTTGATAGTGGTGAACTTGCTCTCAATGATCTTGAACATACATTCTATCCTCCAGATCTTATTGTTCTTGATTTTCACATGGGAGAGATGAAAGGGAATGAATTCCTGAGTAGAAAAAGTCACAAATGCCCCGTGGTGATGATCTCGGCAGCACCCGATGATGTGAAACGCTCTACAGATTCTTCACTTTATTCTGATATTTTAGTGAAGCCTGTTGAACTCAATACGCTCTTAAAAACAGTCAAACGGTATATTTAACGAGCTCCCTCTGTCACCACTGGCGGTTTAGGACCCGGAGTTGGTTTACTGGGTGAGTCCGGTGAACATGCATACAATGCAATCACACCCATCAAGGTAAGAAAAAGAGTGACTGAGTTATTCAGCTTCGACATCTGATCCTCCTACTTCGCCATAACGGCCTTCAATTCCTCGTTTGATGATATCCTTTTGTTCATCCTCATCTTCTTTGTCAGCAGTTCCATGTTTGATCGCCTTTTTTACGGCATCACCAACTTGCACATCGAATTTTTTATCGTAAGTGAAGTTCACAACGGTTGCGACACTGCGACTTTTTGATTCATCTCTCAAAATAAAATTTCCTACGGCCGTAAGTATCTCAACTCCAAAATGTTTCACACCTTTAAAATCTTCCCCTTCATTTTTAACAATATCTAAATCATTCATGAAGGGTTTTACATACCCGCGTACGACACCATTTTTAGATTGTGCTTCAGCGTAGAGATCCATCGTTCCTTTCGTAAATGTGAGCGGGAGTTTATCAAGCAAGAGTGGATTAAACTGTCGGAGATCGACCTTCTTCATTTCTCCATCAACTGTCCATGCCATGGGCCTTTGAAGTTGGTTGAGACTTCCATCAATTTTAATTTTACTGGAATCAAGAACGTTTGCTGACAAATCAAATCGGGAGAGTGGCATATCATTTTCTGGGCGTAAATTTGTGATGTAACCATTTATATCAGAAATTCTCATTCTTCCTTTTCCATCAATGGATTTATATTCATCGAGAGTAATTGAAGATCTTCTTAGTTCAACTTTTTCGATTTTTAATGGAAAGAGAAAATCGGTTGTTTCATTTCTTGATTTTTTGGGCGTGGATAATTTTTTAATGTCTTTGATAACAACAAAATCCACATCGTCGACAATGATATCTGTTACGATTCGTCCTTTAAAAAATTCACGCCATGCAATCGATACATCCACTTCTTTGATGCTTAAAAATTCTTTTTTCGATTTATCTTTTAAAGTTCCTTTCACCCCTTCAAATTCATAAGCTCCGCGTATGAAGCTTAAGTCCATATCATCCAGGTGGAGCGCATAAGTAGGAGAGAAACTTCCCAAATATTCATTGGTTTTTTTTAGAAGATAGGAAGGTAATGTTGCTCGTCCAATCATGAACAGAGCAAATAAACTAAGAAGTACGATGTATTTTTTTTTAACCTTACGCCCTTTTATCTGCATGAATGACCTCGAATAAAAAGCGGCCACGATTATCGCGGCCGCTTCCCAGACTCATCCTACTAATGAGTCGTCTCATTTACATATTGGTGAACTTTATTAAGAAACTGACTTGAGACGGCCTCGTGGCCATGACTCCATTTTGTGACCTCTTCCTGGAGATCTGGATAGTCCTCGAGATCTTTTGCAGTAAAGCCTCTCAATTTAAAAAATTGGAATCCAATTTCGTTGAGAATCTCACTGTCCAAATTTTTTTCAATCTTCGGGATCATCTCATGTTCTTCTTCTTTTAAATGATGTTCGACCAACTCAGCGAGCACTTTTAGCTCGGCTTCAATTTCGTCCGTGATTTTATTTTCGTTGTTTAATTTAGGTGTAAGCCATTCGACTTTGGCATCAACAATTCCATGTTCAATTTGACCTTCGAGAATGTTGCTATGAACATCTTTCATTTCCAATAGTGGACTATAGACGGATTGTTTTTCTGCGAGAGAATGTTTTTTTAATGTATCTAAAAAACTTTTACCAAAAAAAAGCTTTTCATCTTCACTCTCATTTGCGCTTTCATTTTCATCCTTTAAAACCTCAATACATTTTTTGAGGTAGCGGTGATCCATTAAGAGTATGTCTACGATGTTAAATTTATCGTCAATGCTTGTGCCTGTCATATTAACCTCCGGCCTAAACTTTACTCTTTAAGAGAGCAAAGCTTGGGCCAGTGACATTTTCCAGCAAGCACTTAATATCTACTTAAACAAGATTGGAATTTTACCCCAAAAATTAAAGCACCACCGCTAGGGTGGTGCTTCAACAAGACTGTGAATTTCTAAAAGGAAACTTACAGCTTCTTAGTGCTCCTAGAATGATCCTCGAATGAATTGAAGACAGCATTGTTAGCTGAAGAATTTTTTGCAGAGGAAGACTGGCCTCCTCCTAGGGGGATATCCGATGCATAACTGCGTGGACTTTGATTAGGACTGAATTCATCGGGAGCTTCACTATAGGAACGGTCAGATATAATTGGGTCATTTGATTGCATAAATTCTTTAGTATTTACTTGTTGACCTGGATGAATGTCGCTTGACTCTGAGTTGGTGTCGACTCCATTGTATCCCCAGGTTGAATCAGTGCCTGGATTCTCAGTGGCTTCAGTAGTTGTTTTTGTCCCCTGAGATCCAACATCCATTCCGGAGCCTTTTTTCCAACCATCAGTCATATTTGATGATCTAAAAGGAGCGGAACACTTTTCACATATTGCTTTAAAATCAGAATCAAAACGTGATGAGTCTTTATACTGGTCTTGAACTAGTTTTTTTAATTGTTCAGAGTTGCCTTTCGTCTGTTCCACATCAGCAGCGTGCAATTTATTCCACTTCTTTAAAACTTCAGCTTTAACTTCTGGCCAATTCATCATCGTTTCATTTTCCTGTTTAAATAAGACACGACACTTGCGAGATTAGAATTGCACTAGACATGCCAAAGATATCTTCAAAATTTTTTAACAACTTGAGAGGTGCGAGTGACTGCATTAACGGGCAAATGACCACGAATGACTGTAGACATTTGTCTGTTTTGTGAAAGTGTCGATTATAATTGAATAACTTGCTTAGGCATGGCTTTTGCTCAGATGAAGAGGGAATTTTTAGTTTGGGCGAAGGAGGAGAGTGATATGCCAATCAAAAAAACAATACCGAAAAAAAATGCAAGACAGAAAAAATTACTTCATACTGTAGCACATCCGCCTATGCATGAAGAACATGCTCCAGAGGATTCGCTAGAAGGCAGAGAGGATGCGATCAAAAAACAATTTAAAATTATTCAAAAAGATTATTTTAAACTTATGCTTAATGTAACTAAAGGATACGATCTTGTTAAGGGATGGTTAGAATCGCAGGCCATTCAAAAACGCGATATGCTGAAATCTCGCCTCATTAAAATTTAAAATCTAAAATCTAAAAAAAAATGCAACCGTAAAGGTTGCATTTTTTTATTGTCTGACTCGTTCATCTACTTGTTCAGAAGGTACTCTTGATCCGCCAAAATATGCTTCTTCAGGCGTCATGCTGTTTTGCTTGAGTCGATTGAACTCACGTTCTTTGACAAAATCTTGAATAAGGAGAACGAGTGCGTCGCTCACAGAATTGTGACTAACGTGTCTATTCTGCATTTCAACTTCACGTTCACGTGCTTCTGCTCTTCCATCTCTGCCGGGAGAAAAGACCAACCAACCAATGATCAATGAAAGGGCCATCATTCCTAATCCACCTAGTATCATTGCTGATAAACCAAAACTTCCACTTTGATCATACTGCGCGCTCAGAGTAATGATTGTAATGACAAAACCTGCGACGAAAAGAGATGACACTAGTGATGTAATCGTCATCGCCAGTAAAACTTTTTTTCCATTATCAATAAAAAACTCTTTCATCTCCACGGCCGGACTTGAATGATCATGGGAAGATGATCGTGAAAACGGTCTAAAAAAAAGAGAGAAGATTATCAATAGCCATTTCATCGGACCTCCAAAATTAAGCTGGGCCTATTACACAATAGGCCCAAGGATAAATACTTCTCTGTGTTTTGAATTAGTTTCTTCTTGAAAACCATGCTCCTAGAAGAAAACCAACTCCTGCTGCTCCAAGGATAGTGTATCCAGGATACGTTTTTACGAACTCAGTGCTTTTTTCCATAGCGACTGATCCAAACTCTCTCACTTTGTTCATGTACTCACTTGGTTCCATGTATTCGCTGTCGCTGATGTCCGAGGCAAACTGCGATGTGCGATTTTTAATACTGCTCATTGAAGGTGGGTTCACCGAACTATTAAATGAAGTTGCCATTTTTGACTCCTTGGTGTTCATCTCGCGTTCATCGCGAAAATAATTTGCATGTGATTTTTTAAAACGATTGAATTCTTCTTGCGCGCGCTCACGCGTAAATCCATAGGCGCGTTGAACTTTTCCGATTATTTCATCAACGTTACCATCGAGATAATTGATGTCGTCATCCGTGAGTTTCGCCCAGGTTTGTTTGAGTTCTCCTTTGAGTTCATTCATTGCACCTTTGGCAATTTGTGTGTTCATTTTTCCTCCTTAAAAAAAGACTTTTTTCATTACCTAAAACCGCCTTGATCCAAAAGTTGTGCCAGAGATGTCCGACAAACTAAAACAGATTAAAACTAACTTCTTAATGTTTTGTTTCAAGGCCATGTGCTGATTGTTATGGGGAATTCTGCAACGGGAGCGAAGAGTTATCTCTGCATAGAAAGGATGGCCATCAACAACATTTTTAACGGCACAGAATCTGCAATTTTTTAGCATGAGAGTCATGAAAGAATCTTCTGCATGAGACTTTTTTTAAGTTTAATGCAGACTCAAAAACCAGGAGTTTCTCATGTTAAAATCGCTGCAAGCGAAATTTCTTCTTATCTTTATGTTTGCTCTAATTCTCAATATTTTCAGAATGAACATGGCCTACTCTGGATCAACGAATTTGGATAATAAAAAAAGAACGCCTGCTTCATCACTCGAATGGAAAGAGCGATCTAGGGAAGGTGCGAGTGATTCAAAACGTGCTTTAAATAAATCAAAACGAAGTATCGAAAATAAAACTTGTGAATGGACTAATGGAAAAATGAAGTGTGCCGCAAAAAGAGCTGGCAATGCCATTAAATCCGGCGCGGATAAAGTCGAAGATGCAGTTGATTAATGTTAAGGAGAACTTCTATGAAAAAAACGATAGTCGGAGCGTGTGCGCTCTTGTTAGTACCCGGTCTTAGTTTTGCCGATTCGGGAGGATTTTTTCTCGAACCCATGGTGACCTATGAAAAAGGAGAAGGTGATCTCAACTTTCCTGCTCCTTTTAGTAATGATGAAACTGATCTTAACGGATTTGGAGCAGGTCTTCGTTTAGGTTTTCATATCCTTGATTCGCTTTTTATTGGGGCCGATGGCCGCTATTCAATGCCAAAATTTGAAGACAAAACCCTCAATCAGGATACTGATGCCAAGGCCTGGAACTATGGGCCTGTGCTAGGGTTACAAATGCCCACAGCACTGGGAATTCGCCTTTGGGGTGGATACATCTATGATGCCGTTGTCGACCCTGATGCTTCTCAAGGTGTTGATGAAAGATTTGAAGACGGACACGGCTGGCGAGTGGGGGCGGGTATTAAACTTGGACCTACAAGCTTGAACGCCGAATATCAGGATCTCACCTATGATACGACTGAAATCGAACAGGCCGGAGTCTTTACTCCTGGAACAACGTTTAACAACGTTAATCTGGATAATAAGACATGGATCTTCAGTGTAAGCTTTCCGATGACTATGTAAAAAAAAGGCCCCGTAAGGGGCCTTAATATTTATTGAATGTCTTTTCTGGTTGCTGTCACTGATAAGGATAGTTTTTCAGGATTACCTTTTTCTGCAACAGTGATTTCGACCGATTCATTTTCCTGGGCCAAAATATGTGGACGGGCCAAAATAATGCGCTCGCCATTTTCATTGATTCTTCCGAGCGTAAATTTCATTGAAATTAATTTTTTATCATTAACATTTTCATCATTAGTTTCAACTTCAACAAAGTTTTCATCAACTTTATTTTTTTGAGAGATTGTCGCCATTTCACCAGACTTAACAATCAGGCGAGGCGAAGAAACAAGCTTTCCATCCATATGAACATCCATCTTAATTTCATGTCCTGGAATCGAAGCAAAACTTGGAGTAAGTGATAGGAGAGAAAGGAAACCTAATGAAAGTGCGAAATGAATTGATTTCATAAACCCTCTAGAAATGACTTTTCAAATTGACTCACTACTAGAGTGAGGGGATCGATTTGTTTTGTCAAATTTATGGACCTTTTGTCACCGCCTGTAAATATTCTTCTCACTTCTGTCGTAAAAAATCTTACATTGTCTTCATTTCACCTTGTTTGCTCAGGGCGTCTGTTGGCCATTTCTTTCAGCTTTGATGATAGTGCCGGCAATTATCCAAACTTTAGGAGATGCGATGAAAACTCTATTTGCTCTTTCCCTATTTTCTTTTTGTAGTTCTCTCATGGCCGCAAACAGTGTTGACCTGGGAAGTTTTGAAACAACTGGTGAACTGAAAGCGTCTCAAGCGATGTACCGTCAGGAAGTCAGTTATGTTCCTTATGAAACGACTTGCACAGAGCGTGTTCCCGATGGAACAACAACGAGCTGTCGTACTGTCTACGAAAATCACTGCCGCAAGATTCCTGGTGTTGGTGATGATTGTACTCGCGAACCCGTTCAGCTTTGTGAAGAAGTGGAAACATATAGAACAGAAACATATCCATGTACTCAGCACAGAAGAGTGACGGAAAATGTTTATGATCATACAGTGAATGCAAATATCGAAGTGACGAAAACATTGCGAGCAAAAAACTTCGATCTTAACGGATGCTTTTTAAGAGTCACTCTTAAATCGGGATCTGAAGAATTCGATGCTCTTTGTAAAAAGGCGCAAGTTAAAGTTAAAGTGGTTTCTCGTTCAGGTGATCGCGAACGTACACTAAAAGTTGATGTAGATTTTGCGAGCACTGAAGGTCTAGAAGCTCTTCAAGAAGGGCTAACGAATCTTATCTATGATAAAGGGGTCGTTAGTTTTCATTCTGCTGATCTTCGATTGGCGCAAAACTATACGCTTGAATTCAAAGTCACTCGTAATCGTTTTCTATTGAAAGATAAAATCGTCTTCTCTAAAACGATTAAGGTTTCAGATCTGATTATTGAACAACTTGCTGGTAATGGAAGAATTATTGAAAGCTCTTTCAATCTAAAAAAGTGGTTTCCCGAGTTTGAAGCATCGAAAAAGCACACGTTATCTCTCACTTTAAAAACGGTGAAGAAGATTGATGTGGCCGGTGCGATCAATACGCCGAAGCTTTCCAACGAGTTAACAGCTACTACCATCGTCAACGAATAACATTGAGGCAGGCCTATGAACTGTAAAATGTTCATAGGTCCGCATCTCTTTTGAATAATGAGTGCTTTTTAGTCTATAAAGTCCCAACCACTTGTTGGGGACTTTTAGCATCAGGGGAACTTGAATATGAAAGCACTTTTTTTCTTTGTTTTAATGGCGGCCTCTTTTTCTTCTTATGCTGCCGGCGATTATCCTAGAATCCCTGAACTCACAATCACACCTGGTCTTCTCTGTAGCAAACCCATTAAACTTCGCTATCCGGAACAAGTCGCTTATTGCGGTCGTGATGTTTCATGGCAAACAAAAGATTACGTCATTAACAAATATGACGAAAGTTTTGGTTTCCGAATTAAAAAACTTAAACGCGAAGATTTTAAAATCGATCACCTGATTCCCCTTTGTGTTGGCGGGGCCAATGAAGTGTCGAATCTCTGGCCTCAACATAAGTCTGTGTATGCGCTCACAGATCCTTTAGAGCCTGTTCTCTGTGCAAAAATGTACGAAGGGAAGTTGAAGCAGTCTGATGCTGTTTTACTTGTGATTGAGGCGAAAACGCATCTCGATCGTATTCCAGCAATCATGAGACATTTAGAATCGCTATAAATGATTTTCAATAAAAAAAGGCCAGCATTAAGCTGGCCTTTTTTTTATTTCTGTTGGTAATTTCTTAAGAATTCATTGAGTGCTTTTGATCCTTCAATCACCATCTGAGTGTCACAGCTGAATGCCAGACGAATAGATTGTAAACTTGAAGGCGAGTCTCCAAAACAGCTTCCTGGAGCATTTCCAATACCTGCTTTAGCTAGATCTTCAGAAAGTTTTTCAACATCGATTCCGTCTTTAACTTTACACCACAGATAAAATGCAGCTTTGGGTTTATACGGTTTTAAAATATCCTGCCCCATCAGTGCTTCGATTAAACAGTCGCGGCGTTTTAAGTATTCGCTGTTCATTTCAGTGAACCATGATTCAGGCGAATCTTTTACAGCGGCAATCGCACCCCATTGAGAGATGCTGTTAATGCCGTTTACAGTGCAACGAAGAAGTTTTGCTGCTCTTTCGTTGAATAATGTATTTCGACAGGCAAAATAGCCTAAACGAAGACCGCTCATCGCATATGATTTTGAAAGAGAGAAAACTGAAACGACTTTATCGTAATCAGGGATGAGCGAGGCGATTGATACGTGCTCACCACCATCAAATAAAACATGTTCATAAGCTTCATCGCTAATGAGCCAGAGGTTTTTTTCTTTTGCGAGTTCAGCGATTTTTTTCAATTCACGTGTTGGAATGATGGCGCCAGTCGGGTTTTGAGGTGAATTGAGGAAGATGGCCTTTGTATTAGGTGTAATGGCCGCTTCAATATCACAAGCTCTATAAACGTAATCGTATTCCGGGCGAAGTTCGATTCCAATTGTTTTTGCCCCTGCCAGACGAGCGTTTTCTACAGCTTCAGTCCACATCGGATCAGGAACAATGACTTCATCAACACCTTCCGGATCAATGATACATTGATAAGTCACGTACAGAGCATGCATGGCCCCGTTTGTAATGGAGACGTGTTTTGCTTCAACTGGAATGCGATTGTATTCTTCTAATTTTTTTACAAGAGCATCACGTAGTTCTGGAATTCCGTTATTGGGAATATAGTGGGTCTTGTTGTCTTTGAGTGCTGAACTAACAGCATCTTTCACTAATGGGTGCACATCAAAACTAGGATCTCCCGATTCAAAACGGAAAATTTTTTGACCCGCTCTTTGAGCAGTAATGAGTTTTTCGCGAATAACGACGATCTTTCCCAACGAAATGTTGTCTAGGCGGTTCATGAGAGTCTCCTGTCATTAAAAAAGTTGCAGCTATTTAGTACATCGAGAACTTACAGCGATTTTTTAGAAAGGAATCAAAGGCGACATCAGTTACATACTTCTTATTGAAGAAGACGTTTCCACCTTTGCTATGATCTGTATACCATAGATCCTTAACGGGAACAGTACAATTTTTGAAACCTTTCTTTTTTATGATGGCCGAATTTCCTGCTTCTGCCTGGGCAATTCCTACCGGCCAGTCTGCAAGCGCGTGAGTTTCAATAACAACTCCAGATCCTTCATAAGAAACACCTGGGTTCAAAGCGGCACCACTTCTATCTTGTGAAAGAGGAACTTCTTTTAAAGCACCACTTACAATCTCTTTTGTTTTCCCATTAAACACAACTTCTTCACGAGTAGGAAGTGTGACGATAACAACATCTTTTTCTGAATCTGATTCATAACGAATGGCCGGAAGAACTTCACGCGGGAAAAATGTGAGGAGTTTTAAGTGACCATGACTTTCAACTTCATCTGGTGAATCCCAAACAAGCAGGCCCATATCTGATCGAGCAAGATCTTCAAACATAAATTCGAACTCGCGACCTACGCCAAAGCCTTCCATCGGGACAGAATTATTTCCACCATAGTTAGTGAATTTAAAACTTTTCATGAGTTCATTTCCATCATCATCGCGATTAGAACAAAAATCCCAGCGTAGATGATTGCGAGTACGGCAAACAGTGCCCATCAATCGTTCTTCATTAGAATCTTTAAGAGGAGCCTGAACAATTGTTTCGTCGTGAATAATGATCTCTCTGGCAATCAGCGGTGAAGTGACTGTTGTTAATGTTAAGAGAGAGAGTAGCAGTTTAGATGTCAATTTCATGTGTGTTCTCCATGGACAATTGCTGTCCTAAAAACTCGTTCGTTTAAAACATTTTCTCCAATGAAAGGCCAAACGTTTTTCTGCACTTTCTTTTTCGTCGTGCGGTTCGTGCATAAAGACAGAGCGGAGAACTCAGTTAAATTTATCAAGACGAGCTGATTCATTTTCATTTTATTTTAAGCGACATTCCGAGCGAAAAACATTGGTCAATTTATTCCCGACTGGAACACTTTTTTTATTTTCACGCTAAAAAATTTTAAAACTGAGCTAAAATATTAAAAGAATTAAAAAAATGAACCGTTAAGACATTTGAAAAAATGAAGTAAGCGTTAACCGATTGTGACAATGACAAGGAGTCGTAAGAATGGAATTAGTCGAAATTTTTAAGCAAGGTGGCTTTATCATGTATCCGCTGTTGATTTTTTCAATCGCGGTGTGGACTGTTGCAATCCAAAAAATTTGGTTTCTTATTGGATTTAAAAAACAAGCAAAATATTTTTACGATGAAGGAATTCGCATCATTCATTCAAAGCGTTTCAACGAAATGGAATGGCTTTACAAAAACTGTCCTGAAATTATTGCTAAACCTCACTCAGCTATTTTTGAAGAAGCTTCTTCTTCTGAAGAGTGGGATGCAAGAATGCAAAGAAGATTAGCTGAAACGCAAATGGGTTTAAAGAAAAACGTTTGGGTTCTAGGTACAATCGGATCATCAGCTCCATTCGTTGGTCTCTTCGGAACTGTTTGGGGGATCATGGGATCGTTCAAAGCAATCGGTGCTGCTGGTAAATCTGGTTTCGCGGTTGTTGCTGCTTCGATTTCAGAAGCTCT
>CAMLKK010000062.1 GCA_946480715.1 uncultured Bacteriovorax sp.
GTCTTTTACACTTATAGGAACGAATCATCATTTAAGTTTATGGAGTGAACTTAATGTTTCAAAAAATTACGCTAGCATCAGTCTTACTTTTCAGCTTACAAGTTTCTTATGCCTATCCGACCCATCCGAATCCTGCAGAAACAATGGGTGAACTTTGCGATCCAAGCGATATCGATTTTGTCGAATACCGTTATAGTGAAAAAATCCCCTACTGCGTTCGTAATGTGGATACGAAATTGAAAACTGAAATTTATGAAGTGTATGGTATCCCGGCAGATTGTCGTCATCGTTATACGATTGATCATTTGATCCCACTCTCATTAGGTGGAAACAATGCTTACGCCAATCTCTGGCCAGAACATAAACTCGTGAAGGCCACGAGACCAACATTAGAAGTTGATCTCTATAATGCACTAAAGGCCGGTTCTATCACGCAAGCGAAGGCCATCAAAACGATTAAATCGGCAAAAATGGCAGCTCAAGCGGCCTTTTTAAAGGCGAAAGTGTCAGCGGATAAGTGCGATCGTCCCTAAGTTTGCCTTGAATAGAATCCAAAAAGCTTGGATAATCTAAAAGATCAAATCTTTTGGAGCAAGGATGCCTTTTGAGTTTCAGCATATCCATTACGCCGTCTGGGGTCTCGTTGGACTTCTCTTTTGGCTCGTAAGTTTTTTTTACTTATTTAAAAAACCGCAGCTTTTTATTCCTAAAAAATACAAAATAAAAGGAATTCCTTTCACCCGCATTCTTGTTTTTTTTCTGGGAGTCGCAGGTTGGCTTTACATTTCTTTTGCTCTCGCGGGTCCACGCAGACCTTTGGGAATGGATAAGCAGACAATCGAAGTAAGTGACATCTTTATTGTGCTCGATCTTTCACGCTCGATGGAAGCGAATGATTTAAAACCTAATCGTTTTGTTGTCGCCAAACAAAAAGTGCAAGAGTTCGTCAATCTATTTCCTAGAGATAGAATTGGCGTGATCATCTTCGCTGAGAAAGTTTTTACCCTCGTTCCTCTTTCGACTGATTTAAATCTCATCAACAAAATGGTCTCGCGTTTAGAACTCGGAACATTCTTGGGTGATGGAACAAATATTGGTGATGCAATTGCTCTTGCTGTCGGTCGACTGATTCAATCTGTAGCACGGACTAAAGTTATTGTTCTCATCACTGATGGAGTCAGTAACGTAGGTATGCTCACTCCACTTCAAGCTGCAGAGATGGCCCAACAAAATAAAATTAAAATTCACACTGTAGGTATTGGAACGGATAAAGATGCAAAAATTCCTGCTGGACCTTCGATGTACGGAGTTCAACGTTGGCAAGCAATCCCTGGAGGAAACATTGACTTCAAAGGTCTGCAGACACTTTCATCAATGACTGGTGGTAAATCCTATCTCGCCAACAACAACAGAGCGCTTGAAAATGTTTTGGAAGAAATTAATAAATTGGAAAAAACACAAATTGAGCAATCAGGACGAATTATTTACGAAGAACTCTATTTTAAATATCTTCTCATCGGAGTTGCTCTACTTCTAGGAGCAGAGCTTTCTCGACGATTTGTATTGCGTGAAGGGCCAGCTTAAAAATTCCAGCTTAAAGAGACTTTAGATACTTTAAAACACCTGGAGCTTCTTTCAGGTTTAGTTTTGCTTTCATGATAAGCTTTACAGCTTCGGCCTGAAGCAATTTACCTTCCTGCATTTTCTCACACAGGATCGGCTCGATAGGATCTGTAATGGCATAAACGCTTTTATGCTGTGGCCATAAATTTTCAGGATCATTCGCTCCACCAGCGCAAAGAGGAACGAGGTGATCGATTTTAAAATCGCCACGGTTCATTGAACGGATGTGGTAACCAAAAAGGCTGTCATATTTTTGGATGATCGCATTCTTCAAATACGAATCTACATTTCTTTCACAGTAATTAATTTTTTCTGGATAACGGCGTGAGCTGGGGCTTGAGCAAAGTTTCCCAGGTGTTTCGTTGATTTCCGGGCCTCTAGGAAAATCGGCCGCAGACGCTAGAGTTACACATGAGAGTACAGATACGATTAAAGCAAAGCTCTTCATAGTCATCCTAATGTTGTAAATTAGGTTAAACTTATAAGACTTATCATAACTAGCTGTAAACACGCGCCGTGCTAAAACAAATCTAGCTTATTTCAATGGTCGATTGGAGGACCTTCCAGGTGTGATCAGCATTAAGGCGGATTTCGGCCAGAAATGTATCCGGCATCTTTTCTCCCCAATCTTTTGGCGAAAGGAGCGAGAGATAGCGCTCACCACTCTCTTTCTCTTCATAGAGGTAATAAAGCTTTCCTATGACTGGAGTAAAAGTGATCTTAGCATTGTAGATAAGGTCAGAAATATGAACGCGTTTTTTGATTTCTTGAACCTGTTTTGCGAGCGTTTTCATTTGCTCGAAGATGATGTGAAGCTGTTCTTCAGTCTGTTCTTTCATCGCCTCACGGGCATTACTTTTGATAGCGCCCTCCTGAGTGGGAACAATGGCAAATCCACCAACAGTATGAGCGTATTCCAGAAGGGCCGGTATATCCGTCACCTTAAGCTTCATCAGCTCTAAATTGATAGAGGAAACATCTACTGGCCTAGGTTTGGAATTATCGTCATCACTCATAAACGTATTATGGCCCGCTTTCGCGGGCCTCTGCAATTATTTTGAACCGTTTAAAACGTATTCTGCTTTGACAACTAATAGATCAAGAGCATCCTGAATCGAAAGAGTCTTATCTTCTTCCTGAATGATGGCCACAGCTTGTTGAAGCTCTAATGAAAGTTCACCTGTCTGATTGAACTCTTCAACTTGAGTAATGATTTTTCTAGCTGGTGTACTTAATTGAGCAGTTGCTTCAGTAGGAGCAATTGTTGTTGCAAGTGTTACTAACGTATACATTTGCGAAGGGGTAATTCCGTGCGCGAATGCATTTGATCCAATGGCCAACGTTAATAAAAGTAGTGCTGCTTTCATAAAAAACTCCTGTTGTTGTTTGTGCGCTTAGTATAGCCAATTTCATTTAGCGCAGTGGCCACTCTGTAAATAATTTAAGTCCAATATTTGGAGTGTCTAAAAAAGTGACACTTGAGTAAAGTGCGAGTGATACACGCAATCCGCTCATGCCCAAAACCGTGCCTGACTTACTTTTTAGTTTCACACTAGAGCTTCTATAGATCTTTAGGAGGAACTATGAATAAAAAATTAACTATCCCCATGCTCATATTAACTGGATCCATTCTCGCCGGATGTTCTAGTGAACCAACGGCGACGTCACCATCTGCGCAAACTGCAACGACAAGTTGGAGTGATAATCCTTCAGACATGAACAGTACGACTTCCGCAGATACGGCGTCGCCGGCCTCTCGTTCGATTGCAAGCGAAGGAATGGATGGAGAAGTTATGGCGTACCTCATGGCGCTGGACAATCATGAAGTCATGGCAGCCTCACAGGCCCTATCCAAATATGTGAGTGAACCAATTACTACTTATGCGCAAATGTTGCAGACAGATCATCGTGCGAACATGCAAAAAACACAATCAGCTGCCGAGAGTATTAACCTCACGGCAATGGATACACCGGCCGTAGATGATTTCAAAACGAAAGGGAGTTCAGACATTGCGAAACTCGATCCACTCTCAGGACCAGAATATGAAAAAGCTTTTATGGATATGATGGTGAAAGGCCATCGTGAAGCTTTAACAATGATTGATAATCAATTGATGTCCCAGGCACAAAGTGAACCGATGAAAGCGCAATTACAAGAATCACGAAAACATATCGCTGCTCATTTAGAAGTGGCAGAAAAAATTCAAAGCGAACAACTTCAGCAAAAATAAAAAAAAAGGGCGATGTTCACCATCGCCCTTACTCGTTTTATTTTACGGTATCATCTAAACTTTCAAGATAAGCTTTCAGGTCAAGTCTCTCCTCTTTTGTCACATAGAAAGGATGAGGTGCTTTAGATCCTCTGCTTGAATCGAAAAGTTTTTCTAAACTCTCAACCGAACCATCATGTAAAAATTTTGGTTTGCGAGCAAGATCCATTAAAAGTGGAATCGCCAGACCTCTGTTTTTTCCGCGAATACTTGCGTTCATTGTAATCATCTTGTCGTCGTAAGTGCGGCCTGATGTGTTCAGCATTGGCAAAGGAATCGGTCTTTTTCCAAATACAGATGCACTATCACCTGGGAAGATGATCTTCATATCAACAATGTCGTTTTTCACTGGCACCGTATGATCTGTGTTGTGACAAGATAGACACTGATTTTTTGTATCTTGGAAAATCATCTTTCCTTTTTCCACACTGGCAATGTCTTTCGTAACTCCCTGAGGTGCACGAAGCGATTTAACATAAACTTCGATTGCCTTTAAGATTTCAGGATCAACACCAATTCCTACGATTGTATCTGGAGTGCCTGGCTCGCCGGTGCGAGTTGATTTGATATATGAATATTTTCTAATTCCAATCTCTTCCAAAATTTCGAGATAATCTTTTGCTAATTTATCGCCAATAGGACCCATAATTTTATTCAGATAAAGTCTTCCGTTATCCGTAACTAAAACTGTTGGATCCAGTACCATAGTGTACATAGTATTTGCATATTGGGCGAACGTCTCCATTTCACCAGCACTTCCGTATGGAGCCGCTAAATCCTGGCGAAACAGCGGTGAATTATGAACAGGGTTTCCAATTCCATCTAAAGTATCATCAAATGCACCGGCCGGATAATTCTTAGGATTGCTGAAGTAAGCGTCGTAATCAGCTTCACTAAAATAAGTAAAGAGACCGCTGTATGAAGGTGCACGCCCTATTGACCGTCCACTACGATGCAACTGGGCCATGGGATAAAATCCTTTCGTATTTGCAGCAACAGCGAATAGTTTCCCCAATTGGATTTTATGAGCTGCCGGACCATCAATTTGATTTCCAATCGATCCACCATCTTTAACTCCAAATGTCGATTCATCGGCCACGGCATGGCAGAGAACACAACTCACGCCGGCCTTATCACCATTCATCACGTCGCGAATTCCATCTTTATTAGTGTCTTTAACGACAATACCAATAAAGGCGTTTGCATTCATGAGTTTCATCGTTAATGCAGGATCATTGATTAGTTTTGATTTCTCACCATCTTTTTGAAGTTCCGCAGTGAGACTTTCTAACGTAGATTTATCAATTGCTTCAGCATTAATTGATAGACCTAATTTCAATGCTTGTAAGGGAGTTAATTTTTTATCACGCATACCAAGAGGTAATTTTACGACATCATTCCAAAACCCTTCGTTGCCAAATGTCTCAAATCGAAGTGCTTCTCGCCCATCTATCCGCTGTTGAATGACAGGATCTGGTTGAACGGCTTCAGTTGTTCTTCTAACCGGAGTGGTAACTTCTTTTGATGCCTGCTCAACAGTTTCTTTATTTCCGCACCCTACTGCTATGAATGACGTCGACATCAATAGCATGATCCATGGTAATTGACCTCTCATAACTCTCTCCCTGTTATTAGTCTCTAAACAAGGAAAGCAAATTCAAGACCACTTTAAATGGTTGGGATAAATGCTGAGGATTATTTTTTGGGCAGGGGTTTAACAAGTTCTGAAGAAATTTTTTTGAGCTGCATATACTGAGCGCGTTCTAAACGAACTTTGACTTCTTTTTCCTGTTCGCGTTTCAAATCACCTGGTGAAGCGATAACTCGAGATGCAGATTTATTTTTTGCAACCTTCATAAATTTAGGTTTTCCATTTCTTTCAATGACAACCTTACCTTTTTCCAGCACCGGAATGATTTCGAATTCAATTCCATCTTCCATAATTTGAAAAGACTTTCCTTCGTTAGCAAAAATTTGCTCAACAATTGAAGCTTCATTCTGTTCTAATGATTTTTGATCAGATGAAGTTAAGACAAGTGCAAACTGATTAGAACCACCAACTTTAGAAGCCACCGAACCGCTTTGTAAGTCTGAACTATTAGCTGAACTTAAACTCTGTGAAGATTGAGATGATACTTGAGATGCAGTTGATGTCGAATTATTAGACCTAGATTCTCCGCTGGAAATAGAAGGCACTTCTGCTTCCCTCGAATTGTCTCTTGTACTCTCTTTTAAATTCTCCTGCGTATCTGCTAAATTTGAAGACGGTGTCCGCTCAATTCTATTTAATTCCGAAGCAACGTTTTTTGATTTGGGAGATTTTGCAATCTGCTCTCTTAACTGCGCTATTTCTGTTTGCAAATCAGTTAAATGACTATTGTCTTCCTTAAAGACGGCTGCAGAATCTTTTTTACTTTTTTCGATAATTTGACTTGAGACTTTTTCTGTTTTTTTAGGAACTGTTGTTACTGCCGTTTCTTCAACTTTTTTCTCTGGTGTTTCAATGACAGGACGAGGTTCAATAAAAGACGCTTGATTAAAAGGTTGTGCTGGCGAAGTTGTTGGTACCGCTGGAACTTGGACATAATCTTGCTTTGGTGTATATGTGCTTCCATTTGCACGTGAGAGGTCGACTGAATCCACTTTGGTCTCATGAAATGGTTTAGGCAACTCAGCTACGTAATTTCGCTTTTCCTCAGAAGATGTAGACAATTCATTCTTTGCTGGTCTTTCAATATTGGTCGCTCTCCAACTCGTTCCGTAACTCACATTAGAGCTTCTGATACTAGCTAAAGTTGTTTGAGCATCATCTTCCGGATCAACGAGATTAAGAGGTTTTTTAATATCAGCTAATTTTCCGCTGAACATACCATCTAATTTCACCGCAAACTTTTCACTCATTCTCACTATAGGTTTATTCTCGAGGAACATTTCAAATGATAAGCAACGGGCACTATCAAGAAGGATTTGAGCTTTTTTCTTAGCGTCCAGCTTTTCACCGTCTTTTTCAGGTAAAAACTGAGCAAGAGTTTCGATTTTGCTTTTTAAATCTTCTTCACGTCTTTTCTGTGTTTGTTTTAGACTTGTTTCAACTTTTTTCCCTTTGAGGATTTTCTCACTTTCAAGACACAATTTATTATAACTTAAATAAGCATCACAATTTGTATCGACTAGATTATCTCCCAGGAGACCTTGAAATTTAGTCAACTCTTCAAGAGCATTTTTTGATCTATCTTTTAAAAAGGAATTTAAAAATGGTTCGAAGCGATCTTTAATTTTATTATTTTGATCTTTAACACTAAATCCGATATCGCCATAAAAGCTAAAAATGGGATCAAGTTTTCCTTCGGCCTGTAGCTTGGTCACTTTATCAATGAAGCGAGATCTAATGTGTTCTGCCGTACCGGGAGTCTCCAAAATTCTCGCAAGATCTTTTAGTGAACTATCTGCATACCCGTCTACTTGTTTTAGCTTTACACTTGCACGTCTCTGGAAAAAATCGGCAAACAAATTAGTTGTGGGACTGTAATCGGATTCTTGTAAAAAAGTTTCAAAGCTGTTTTCTTTCTCACGAACTGTTGAATAGCAAAAGTTTTCATGAAACGAACATTTGTCCTGAATTTTCTTAAAGATGCTGTTAATTCGTGAGTTACATTTTCCGTCTTTAACATTGTCTTTAAATTTATCAGAGCAAGAAAAAACTCCAAGTTGAGGATGCTTTTTCTTCATGTAACGAGATAAAAGTTCAAACTTTTCTGTTCCATGAATATTTCTTTCAATTTCATTTGTTACAAAATCTTCAACAATTGTTTCGTTGATAAGGCCCTGCACTCCATGCGGAAGAGTTGTCCCTAAAAGAATGTTATCCGCACAGGCTTCTCTTTGTCGGCAGAACAAAGGTGTAAAGACTTCATTCATGTGCGGTTCTTTCTCCGGGCAAGTCATCACACTCACAGGCGCATTAACGGCACCGGCCACAACATAAACAGCTTCGAGACCAGTGACCTTTTTTAAATTAATCCCACAAGGAGAACCAGACGTGGGAACATTTGGTCGCAAATAATGACCATCTGTAACAGTGAAGTCCATTGAAAAAGTATGAGCAAGCGGATTTGGTTTTGTGGGACTGCCAAATGGATTTTTTGTCGCTGCCTTAACAGTGGCCGCAAAATCAATTCCTCCTTCTTGTGCTTGCAATGGAGCACTTAAAAAAAGATGAATGAATGGAAGAATCCAAACTTTGTTCATAAAATTCTTATCGGAGAATTGTTCTGATCAATAAAGTCTAGTTTGTCTGCGGGACTTGCCTACTCGCGGGACAGCTCTTTTCACTATAAAATAACTTGTATGAGGAGAGAGAAAAATGCCAATAGAAATAGACCGTAGGTTCACGCATGAACACGAAAAAACATTCGAAAACAATGATGTTATCTTTAGGGAAGGTGACGAAGGTCGCGAACTTTATATTATCCAAGAAGGACAAGTCGTGATTAAGAAGAAAACTTCACAAGGTGAAATCACCATGGTTGAGTTTTCTCGCGGCGATTTTTTTGGTGATATGGCCCTCCTTCAGGCAATCCCAAGATACGCTTCAGCTTATGCTAAAGGTAAAACAAAACTATTGATCCTCCAGCCTGGTGGCTTCCTTCTCAAGATTCGTCGAGATCCCACTTTTGCGTTTGAAATGATTCAACAGCTCAGTGCTCGCGTAAAATTTTCAAGTGAAAAATACATAGAAGCACTCAATAGTAAAAATGAAGAAGCTGTTGTCCTTTCATCTGAAAACATTCCACAGGACCGAAACTAAATGCTGACCTCTGCAACTGGAAATAAGCTCGTCATCATTTCTGATGTCCACTTAGGAAATCCTTTTTCAAAAGGAAGAAGAGAGCTGATTGATTTTTTGAAGTGGGCCGCGCGTGAAGGCTACGATATTTGTATCAATGGAGATGGTTTAGAAATAGCACAAGTTTCTTTTCACAAACTCGCGATTGAGATGCCTGAAATGGTGAAGACTTTGCGTGAGATCGATCGTCTCGGGCGAAAAGTTTATTACATTGTTGGAAACCACGATATTACTCTTGAGTATTTTCTGGAAGATTGGGGTGCACTAAAAGTTTGCCCTTTTTTAAATTTTCACTCTGCTGAAACACGCGTGCGAATTGAACACGGTCACCTCTATGATCCATTTTTTATTAACTACCCCGATCTTTATGAAGCCCTCACCCGCTTTGCCGGAATTCTCCTCGCCATTCATCCAAGTTTTTATAAGCTTTGGATGAAAATTGAAAAATTACATGCTCGACTAAGGAAGAAAAAAAGTGCGATCGTTGGAGAGCAACCAGAATTTGCTGAAGCTGCCCATGAAATTACCAGACGAGGTTTTGATGCAGTCATTTTCGGACACACTCATCACCGTGGATCAATGACACTTCCAGATGGAAAAAAATATTTTAATTCTGGCTCATGGCTAATAGGATTTGATTACATTGAAATTAATACAGGAAATGTTGAATTAAAATCCTGGGAA
This sequence comes from uncultured Bacteriovorax sp., assembly GCA_946480715.1. The sequence goes on from CAMLKK010000062.1 coordinate 9,424, forward strand.
GTATTGCAGAGCTCATCGACTTAAATCTGGAAGTCTTCTAGTTTCTTCCCGATGAAAAGAATAATTTTATTCCTATTTTTTTTAAGCGTATCGTTGGCTTCTGCTAGAACTCCTGACACTCAATCGGAAGCGAACTATTTCAATTCCATCGAAGAAGATATCCAATGGTTTGAATATTTAGATGCTACCATTGACCACGATGAACCACGGATGCTTTTTGCTAATATATACCATGAAGTGACGCTTGAAATGCCCAAACTGTTTTCCGAGCATAAATTTGAAAATCCAGATTGGGTTTTAAAACTCATGTTAAAGTATGTGAGCCTTTATAAACATGCGCTGGATTGCAGTTATCAAAAAGAATGCACACTCTCGCCTGCATGGGTAAAGGCCTTTCAAACTCATCAAGATGGTCAGACTAAACCAGCTATCCAGTTACTTCTATCAATCAGTGCTCACGTTAATCGGGATCTTCCAATCGCATTAGCAGCAGTGGAAACTGATTTCAAAAATAAATCTCTGGAAAGAGACTATAAAAAAATTGCCATGATCTTTGATCGTCGAATGACAAATCTTATAAAAGTTTTACGTGGCCATCAAAGATGTCGCGTTCGATGGATTGATCGTAAACTCATTGATCGAGTCATTCGTTGGGCCATGAATAGTACGCGAGATCAATCGTGGGCAAATGCCCATAAACTATCATTGGCCAAAAATTTTTATGATGAGATGAAGATTTTGAAAGTGATTGAAGAATATACAGCGAAACAAAACAAATTCATTCTTCGTTATGCTCCCGCGGGAGAATTCGGCATCTGTAACTAAAAAAGGCCCCCATTACTGGAGGCCCCCCAAAAACATGACATGAGACACTAGTTAGCTGGGTTTGTTCCGTAAAGAATCCCGCCACCAAAGTAAGAGTAGAAAATTTTAGTTGGATCTGCAGGGTTAACTGTTACACCTCTTGCATTTCGTTGCATCCCTGGACCAATATTTCTGAACCAAGAAGCACCACCATCTTTTGTGAAGAGCTGACCTCCGTCTCCCCACTGACCATCAAGTTGATAGTAACCGGCCACATAAATTTTATTAGCATTTGTCGGATCAATAGAGATTCCTGTTGGATGTGTCGCTTGTTTCATGCGCGTCCAAGTAGAACCACCATTCGTTGTTTTCCAAACACCAGTCATGAGCCAGTTGCGGTTGTTTTCATAATCTGTCATCCAGATAGTTCCTGGATTATTAAAATCGATTGCAAATGCAGTTGGGTAATACCAAACTTTGTAACCTGCATCCGCTCCTGCTGGATAATTTACAGTTCCTCTTAATAGTCTCCAAGTATTCGAGCCACTCGCTACATCAAGTAAATAAACCCCTGTGTACGCTTGATTCGAGAAAGTTGGCGCATCCCCAGTCAGAAGTGCATAGACATTTCCAGTGTTCGGATCAACTTCGATCTGAGGAATAATTTTGCTTCCTGCAGGTAAACCATTGTTGAATGCCGACCATGAAGCACCACCGTCCGTTGAACGTATGATTCCTGTTTCATGAGATCCACCATAAATGATGTTGTTGCGAGAATCATATCCAACTGAAAGGAATTGACGATTATAAGTAGCATCGTTTGGAGTTAAACGTGTCCATGAACGACCGCGGTTAGAAGTTTTATAAATACCTCCTTCACCTTTGTATGCATTAGCACGCCACTCATTTGGATAATCATGTAAACTTCCTGCAGCTGCGTACGCAACATTGTCATCATACGGATTGAAAGAAAAATCGTACAAGCTGTTGTATGACGTTTTTGTAATTCGGAAACTATTAGCTGCATCTTCAGTTACAATACCTCCGACATCGGCCATCGCTCCATACATGATATTACGGTTTGTCGGGTGGAATTCTGTTTTATAAACAGAAGTCACTTCCAGACCACGCGATTTCCAGTTTCCTTGTTTTACCGGAGTTCCCGTTCCCATATATTTTGTGAATGGAGCAAGCCAGTTTTCACCACCGTTTAATGTTGAGTGAACGAAGAAATAACCTGAACCGGCAGCAACGCTTGAGTTACGAAGGTTGACTGAGAAACTTTCGTAACCGTTGTCCCACCATCCTACATCGAGAGCAACTGCTGACCACTCTAATTTATCAGAAGGCCATGGCGCATAAGGAACTACATCGTAGTTAAGTTGATTTAATTTCAGAGACCAAGATGCCCCTTTGTCTCGAGAGACATGAACTTTAGTACCGTATTGGCGAATCCATTTACGAGCTCCAGCTGAATAAATCGTCGAAGCATCGTTCTCGGCCATTTCTAAGTGTTCACCGACAGTTTGATTAGTCTTTGTGAACGCTCCACCATTTTTACTGACCCAAGCGTATCCACAATTAGCGACTGTATCGTTGATCGCTGTTTGTCCCCAATCATTCAAGTAACCATAGGCCCAAGAACACGCATTAGATCCGTCTGTATCAGC
>CAMLKK010000063.1 GCA_946480715.1 uncultured Bacteriovorax sp.
TGGTTCATTTGCACACCAAGAGTATATCGGCCCAACTGCATAATAGGATCGTTACTCGCTCCAAGAGCGTCTGTCGCTGCTTTATCATATGATTTATCAGATGCGTTTGCAGGACAGATGATTCCGTTATTCTTAATCGTTGTCATCAATCTGCGGTTATTACATCTCTCGATTGGTGAAGACCAATCGTATTTCGGATCATTTGATTTAGGATACATTCCCACTTGTTTATCGATGTAATCACCGATGCGGACAAGGCGTTCATTAATTTGTTTTGAAGGAATTGGAACAATAAAATAAAGTGTGGCCATATCTTTAAGGGCACCTTTCTTAAGCATTGGAAGAAAAGATTGGGCCATCTCACATGAACCAGGAACTGGATCGGGAACAATTTTTTCTACACATGTTTCGTTACCTTCAGCATCTGTAGAACATTCTGTAACTTTTTTTGTACGTGCACAGGCGCTAGTGGCAACACCAATACTGCTATCAACGCCCTGAACGCAGGCATTGTAGATTTTTACGTTATCATCATTTTCTCTTACGTTGTCTTCTGCACTTTTTACAGCTGCTACAAGTAGTTTTTCTCTCCATGGAATACGAGCTGTCTCTCTAACTTTAGATCCGTTGCTGTCCATTCCGAAAAGTGATGAACCTGTCATTGAATCAATTGAGATGTTGAGAGTTTCAATTTGAAATTCGATCGCCTTCAATTGAAGGTCACTATTTTCTTCTTTTTTTGAAATAAGATTATTCATGCTTTCATTCATAAGCGTCAGACGATCGCGAAGAAGAGCATCACGTGTTTTTTCGGCGGCTACATAGGCCTTAATTGTTTTCCACCAAGTCACGAGTGAAACTGGATGAGTTTCTCCTACTGGTTTACAAAGTTTTTCTCCAACTTCTGAAATCCCCCAAAGAAAACTTGTGAGCTCGAGAGTTTTTGCAGAATAATCACCTTCTGAAAGGGGTGAATCACTTGATCCCTCTTCCGGAGTTACATTCACACCGTTATACTCGCGGTAAAAAGGTCCACCGATGACACCAGCAGTTTCTGATGAAGAACCTTCCGCTGCTTTTTCACAACGAAATGAAGTCATCGGAGCTCCAGGTTCAGAAGTTGGAACTCCTCTGTAACCTTCACGGCATCCACCTGACTGGCCTTGACCTGTATAAGTCCAACTCGATTCAACCGCAGGATAATTTCCTGAAGCTGGACATGGCCCGCATCCACCAACGCATTGAGGGTATGTAGCAATTGGGTAAAGCGTACAAGACCCACCACCATCAATTATAGGCGCACCAGCGATCCCTGTTTCCAGAGTGGCATCAGCACTTGCCCCAGTGAACGTAACGCCGTAGGAAGGCGATATCCCTGGTAGAAGCATGCTTGCGCAAATAAGAGGAGTAATAAGCATTGAGCGAATTGTGTTTGTGATTTTCTTCATAACAATAATTTTAATCGTAAGAGATGTTGCCATCGAGTTTTTATGTTGTGTTTTTGCAAATTAAACAATGAATTCATACAGTTAGAGTGTCGGGACGTCCCTTCAAGGGGAAAAATTGGTGCCAAAAAAAAACGCCATGAATTTCTCCATGGCGTTTTCTTATTTTTACTTTTTCTTAGTAATTACTGATCTACGTTTTCAAGTCCTAATTTATTTCTCGAAGAATTGTAACGATTCGAGATTTTCTTGAAGAGATCTGGCTTAGGTACTGGACGAGTATTTTCTTTCGGAGGAATCACTCCAGCAAAGAAGCCTTCGTTTTTCTCAGGAGCAGAATTTGTTGATGAAGGACTTCTGCTTCCATATGATCCAGCAGATCCGCCACCGTACGATCCACCTGACGAATACGATCCACTTCTATTGAATGCACTACCAGCTGATCCAGATGAATCACTGCTTGGAGTATACGATGCAGATTTCATCGAACTCGCAGCTGCCGCAAGACCTGCTGGATCGTAGACTCCGTTCATTGCACTAGCAAGACCTGAACTATTTTTCTTAACAAAGTTTTTATCGAAAGCACCACCAAGTTTACTTTCGAGAGTTGTAGCGAGTTTTTTCTCATCAACTGCTGCGTTCTTTGCAAATCTTCTCATTTGATCATATTGAGCGATAGAGTTTTTACCTGCATCTTTTTTAATCTCAGCGATAGAATTGGCCGCTGAAGAAGAAAGAGCATAGTTTCTACCAGTCACACTTCTATTAGCACCGTTTGCTGAGCGACTTAGTCCAGAAGATGAATTCATAGAAGCTGCGTTTGCACCTGCTCCTGTATCTGAAACAGAGTTACCAGCGGCCGCATAGCTATTCGCACCTGCTGTACCATCAGCTGTTGCTGAATTGTAATTAACTCTTCCAGAACCATTTCCATTTGCCGCTGATCCTGATGCTCCCACTGCTGAGTATACACCTTCACCCGAGCTTACTGCAGAAGATCCTGCTCCAAGAGCATTCGCGAGCACCGGACCATTAGAAGGGTTGTTAGTTGGTTTTGTACCAGGAGTTGGCTTCTCTTGTTTTTTACCTTCAAATAATGCTTTTGTATCAGCATATAATTTTAGAAGACGTTCACGTTTTTGAAGCATGATTGAAACTTTAACTTTATCCGCTTCAACAACTTTTGAAATTAAATTATCAACGTATTTGAAGTATGGTTCACGATCAATTGGTTGACCTAGATACATATCTGTGAAGTTCCAGTTCTCTTGAAATTTTTTAGTTGTTGCTTCAAGAGATGGTTCATAGATACCCATAGTAGCAAGGAAAGTTTTTGCACTATCCGAAACAGCTGATGCTGGTGGAAGTTTGTAATCCGGCTCTGGTGATTTTGTTCCCGAAAATGTTGAACATTTTTCAGCTGTACATGGCTTCACTTCAAGCTTGTATTCACCAGCTAATTTATCGTGGAAAGCAGCGTCTCCGATTTTATCGTAAGTTCCACCTGTAAGATATGCTTTACCTCTTTCACTTCCTACAACGAGATCATTAAGAGCAGCTTCTGCCTGGAAGTCATCCATGCCTTTAGCTTTGAAATCTTCATAAGCACGACGAGCAAATTCATATTCTACTTCATTCAAATGAACACCAAGGGCATAACGACCAACTTGCATAATTGGATCATTTGATTCTCCAATACCTGCAACTTTTGCTTTATCCCAAGCTTTATCATCTACGTTTGAAGGACAGATCATACCGCCATCTTTAAATGTAGTGAGAAGTTGTTTTTCTTGACATGGTTTAAGAGGTGAAGTCCAGTCGAAATTTTTATCATCCGACTTTGGATACATGCTTACCGCTTTATCAATATACTGACCAACACGAACACCTCGTTCATTAATTTGTTTTGAAGGAATTGGAACAGTTAAATAAAGAGTCGCAAGATCTGTAAGTGGTCCTCTTTGAAGAATTGGCAGATAAGATGAGGCCATTGCACATGATCCAGGAACTGGATCCGGTACTTTTTTCGTCGTACAAACTTGAGCACCAACACCAGAGTTTTCACCCTCTGTACATTCTTCTACATCTTTAGTTCTCTCGCAGGCCTTCTGAGCGATAGCAATACTTTCGTTCACGCCTTCAGTACATTGCTTATAAACTTTTACAATTTTTTCATTCTCTTTTGTATTTTCTTTAGCACTTTTTGCTGCTTGAACAAGGAGAGCTTCTCTCCAAGGAATACGAGCAGTCGCTCTCGATTCTCCAGCTTTTGAATCCATACTAAAAAGTGTTGAACCACTGAGTGAATCGATTGAAATGTTAAGAAGTTCGATTTGATAATTGATGGCCTTCAATTGAAGAGCAGCATTTTCTGCTGTATTGCCTGTGAGCTCTTCCATTTTACCATTCATAATCTCAATTCTTTGTTTCATGAGATTATCGCGAATTTTTTCTGCAGCAATATAGTTCTTAATAACTTTCCACCAAGACACTAACGAAGGTGGATGTTTTTCACCAACTGGCTTACAAAGTTTTTCTCCAACTTCTGCAATTCCCCATAGGAAGCTTGTTAGCTCCAGAGATTGCGCGAGATATTTATCTTCAGCGATTGGATCTCCACCACCAGCTGGAACACCATTATATTCACGGTTCCAAGGTCCACCAGTAAGTGGTTTCACATCCGCAAGAGGATTGAATTTATCATCGATTTTAACTTCACCATCATAACCGCCTTCATAAGGCTTGATGAATTCTGCCATCGATGTACCCAAGTTATGAACTTCATCGACACCAGCAACACCAGTAGTTGGACCAACAACAAAGTTTTGTCCATACGTGGCCGGGCTCAAAAGTCCCATACAAAGGAGTGTTGAAATTAGAGAACGACAAATTGGATTTTTTGTTTTCATATAAGCATTTTATCGGATGATCTATGCTCATTTGTTATGAAATTTGTTGATTCCTTTAAAAGTTTTTTAATTTTAAGAACTTATTGAGGGTCTTGAATGATTCTTAGGACTTCAAAACTGCCATTTTTTGGAGGTGATGACCCTTATTGATCATCACCTTCTACAGTTTCTAAACCGAGGCGCGAGCGGCCCGAATTGTTGTAGCGATCAGTGATTCTTTTAAAGAGATCTGGTTTCTCCACTTTGCGGTACTCACCATAAGGACGGGTTGCAGATGCAGATCCGTTGTCCGATTTTGTCAAGTATTGACCCGAGCGTTTACTATTCGCTGATGCTTGATTTGAATTGCCGTTCCCGGCTTGATTGTAACTTCCGGACCGGATTCCATTTGCTGGAGAATGATCGTTTGAATTTGATTTAGAAGATGTTCTCGTAGATGCCACTGATCCACCGAGATTAGAACTTCCAGAAAAGCTCGCACCATAATCACTTGAGGCACCGAAAGAACTTCCTTTCGTACTGCCGAAGCTCGCTCCATAAGAATTATCCGCAAACTCAACACTTTCCTGCATTGGAGCTACACCGCCGCTCATGGCATCGTCTAAAATCTTTGCATGCTTTTTAGCAAACTGATTGCTTAATGTTTCACTCATATTTTTTGAAATTTTTGCTGAGATCGCATCAGAGTCAAAACCCTTCCCTGTTGTTTTTGAAATTTGTGAGCTTAAAGATCGTGCTTTCTTTTGCAGAGAATTTAAATTCCTCTTACTCAATTCAATTTGATCACGGCTGCTTTTTGAAATTGCAAAGTTTCTTCCAGCGCTATTACTTGCTGATCCACCAGTCGAGAGCGTTGATGAAGAATTTGATCCGCTTCCAGATTTAAGCAGAACACTTGAATGAGCTCCACTTGATGACGTTGTCGTTCCAAAATTAACTGCTCCTGATCCACTTGCGGCCTCTGCAAGTGTGCCGGTTGCTGGTCCATTGATTTTCGTATTCGTACTTCCTGGAGTATTACCCGCACTGCTTTTAGAAGGATCAACTTGTGCTAAATTAACAGCGGCCGCTCCAGATCCTGTTCCTTGATCAAGCAGTCGCTTTAATCGCGCATGCAAATCGAGTAGTTTTTGGCGATCACTCACAAGTTTGGAAAGTTTTGCACGATCAGCACTGATGACTTCTTCAATAAGCTTGATGACGTATTTAAAATAGAGCTTACGAGCATTTGGTTGCCCCAGATAAAGATCAGTTGTGTTGAAGTTCGCTTTAAATTTTTCAGTTGCTTCTTTTAAAGCTGGTTCATAAATTCCCATTGCTGTTAGAAAAGATTTCGCACTTTCGGTAACGTTATCTGCGGGTGGAAGATTAAAAGGTTCTATCGCCTTTTGTTCAACAGCAATTGATTCTTTTTGTGTAGATTCAATAGTGCTTGCAACGATCATGGGATTCTTTAAACAACTCTCCAAATTTTGTTGCCAGTTAAATTGCGGATCGGTCGCTGCATGCAACTTCGAAGTATGAAAGTTAACAGTAGCTCCGAGTTGGTTTAATCGATCGGCCACACTTTGCTGTGGAGGAAGAGCAAGAAGTGCAGTCATCTCGCTGAGAGCACCGTTTAACATTGATGGAAAATTTTCCTTGGCCATTTCACACGATCCAGGAACAGGATCAGCAATTGTGACTGTAGTTGATTGAATTTCACTACCGTCCATGCACTCACCACCGGCACAATTACCAGTGTTCGTAATCGAACTTACCCAATTACTCCAGGCCTTATATTCGTTAGGACACGTTTCATATTTGTCTGTCCCCGTACTGCAATGAAACCAGTTTTTATAAAGATTTAATGTCTTCGTACGTTCACAAGCTTGTTGGGCAACAGATTTGTTACTGGTGATTGTAGTAATACATGAAGAAACATTTGATCCATCAATTTTCATATTGGCCGTCGAAATAATTTTATCAACCGCCACTTTATCAAATGATGTGGCCGGTGCATCCGAAGGACAAATGATCCCATGATCCTTAACTGTATCAATCATTGGTTTCAAACATTTTCCAAGCGGAGTTGTCCAATCATATTTAGGATCATTTGAAACTGGGAAACCACCAACTGTGGCAGTGATCACTTCACCAATATTAATTATTTTTCCATTCACTGTTTTGGAAGGTGCAGGTACCGAGAGATAAGTTTCTACGAGATTTTTTAAAGGGCCACCTTGAAGTGCAGGCAGCATCGAACTAACCATTGCACACGAACCTGGAACAGGATCAGGTTTAGTGACTTCTACACAAACAGCAGGTGCATCGGCCGTAGCTCCTGGGGTACACTCCTGAACTTTTTTTGTTCGGGCACATCCTGCAGTCGCTGCACTTTTACTTCCTTCAATGCCAGCTAAGCACGATTTATAAACCTCTCCATTTTTAACATCTTCTAATTCATTTTTTTCAGAGGCCTTATATGCGGCCGCAAGCAAGTTTTCTCGCCAAGGCAGTCGAGCAGTCGCTCGAGCAACGGCCGCTTGATTATCGAGCGCAAAAAGAGTTGAACCTGCAATTGAATCGATGCTCATATTCAGACTTTGCACCTGAAACTCAATGGCCTTTAATTGAAGTTCGTTTTTATCGCCTGAACGAATTTCATCCATGTACAAATTTAATTTTTCAATACGATCGCGCATAAGAGCATCGCGAGATTTTTCTGCGGCCACATAATTCTTAGTGAAGAACCACCAATCAACCAACGACTGAACCCATTTTCCACTTACTGGTTTACATAATTTTTGCCCAACTTCCGTGATCCCCCACATGAAACTTGTCATCTCTAAAGATTTAGCGAGATAAGTTTCTTCATTCATCGGTGCTGCTGATTCGTCATCAACCTCTACACCGTTGTAAGAGCGGTTATAAGGCCCTGCAGGAAGAGGTTGCAGATCCTTGAGTGGATTAAAATCTCCATTCGTTGTGACTTGTCCTGAATATTCTGAAACGGGAATTGAAGTTGTGTGTCCCGCGACTGGTAAAAACAACGCTACTATCGTTAAGGTCGTCAGCGCTTTTCGAAAGTATTGATTTAATGTTTTCATAACAACAATTTTAAAGGGATGCGACCTATCCCCCAAGTATTAAAATTGGTGCTTGGTCTTTATAGAGCAAAATCTAAGAGTTAGTGAAAAAACAGTTCCTTAGGTGACCCTTTTGAGTGCCTACTAGTCGGACCAGTTATTACTTAAATAGCTCACTTATCTTGGCAATGACCACATCTCGGTTACTATCACGGTCCATAAGGACTTCGTGTTTAGAGTCAGGAAGATGTGTGCGAAGACATCGAGGGGCCTCTTTGCAGAACTTTTCCATCTCAGATGTTTCAGAATAAAGTTCGATTCCCGCAGTTAAAAGATGAACTGGAATATCTATTTTTTTGTATTGATGACGGATTTTTTTTGTCGCTTTCATGACTTCATTTAACCATCTGTTTGTCACTCCCCCGAGTTTTGTCTCAGGAAATTGATCGAAAGTTTTCATCGTCATTTCAAAACGAGCAGGGCTAGTTGTGAACGAATTATTTTCAAACGCGAGATCTGGATTAAAAGGTTTTTGTCCGATGGCAAATTTTCCACCGCGACCGACGGCCATCATCGCTGTCACAATTGATCTTGCAACCGAATATTTATAGGGCTTCGTTTGAATTTTATACATTGGCGATGAAATCGCTGCGCGATCAAACACTTCGGGATTTTCAATCATGAAGGCCGTCGCAATTCCAGCACCCAATGAATGGGCCACGAGATTTTTTTCTTTGCAGCCGTGACTAGCAACAACTGTATTCATGAAGGTTTTTAGATCCGCTACGTAATTATCAAAATCATCAACGTAACCTTTTTCATAATCATCAGATCCAGTGAGCATTCTTTGTGAAGAACCTTGTCCACGATGATCCATTAAAAAGTAAGCAAACTTTCCTGGATTTTTTTCTTCTAATGAATGAACAACTTCAGCGTATTTGAGAAGTGATTCTGAACGGCCTGGCAAAATAACAACGCATCTTTTAGAAGATGCGTTCGTCATATAAGTCGCGTAGTGAATTTTGATATTGTTTGCGCCTTTGAAGAAATCAGTCTTCATGGCATAGAGAAGAGGAACAACTTTTTCCTGATATTCTTGTTGATAGTTGGCCTCGCTAATGGCGAAAGCACTAAAAGAGAACATAAGGGACAATGAGACAATCAGTTGTTTCACGGGTTCCTCCAGGAAATTATCCTCTGAATTTTTTAAAATCCTTATCTGATTTTTGAATTTCTTTACTTTTTTCTTTAATGGCCTGATTTTCTTTTTCGGCCGCAAGACGTTCGTCTTTCAATTTTTGTTTTTCAGCAGAAAGCGGACGAGTGTATTCGTTCTTTGTGTAATCAACTTTATCCGTGTCGAAAAATTTAGGACGTTTTCCACCAGCTAAACGTTTTGGACCGCCGTCGCCTTCTTTTTCCCAGTGTTTTTTCCACTGTTCACTTTTTTGTTTTTGTTCCTGATCAAACGTCGCTCTTTCCTGCTCACGTTCGTTGCGAATTTTCTCAAGGTCAGTTTCTTTTCTTACCTTGGTTTGCATAGGTTTTTTTTTAGAAAACGATGAAGCTTTATTGCGAAGTTTTTCTTCGTCTGTTGCTTTATCGTGTTTAGTGATATCGATCGTTACATCTCCCGTTACCATCGTCTGGCATGCAAGACGCTCTTTCGTAATGTGAAAAACATTTCCAAGAAGTTTTAATTCATCAAATGGTGGAGGTGTTAGATTATCTTCACCTGAAACGATTTTGATAATACAGTCTGTACATGTCGCGTGTCCGCCACAGCTTGATTTGATATAGGTATCAGTCTCACGAAGGGCCGTAAGAAGATTCACACCTTCTTCTACTTCAACAACATTCCCCGAAGGTTTGAGAGTCACTTTATGTTTCATTCTTTCCTACTTATAAATTCTTTTTGATTTGTCCTTCGAGTTTCTCCATGATTTTGCCTTTGAGCGGCTTGAGAAGAAACGAAAGATCAAGGTCTAGGTCACAGTGGTCTTGTAAAAACGAAAGAACCAGTGTGAACCCACTTCCTTTTGCTGTTACTTTTTTTGCAGCATCATCGTATTTGATATCTGCTTTGACTTGAAATTTTTCGATGTATTCCGGCGTTATCAGTGCGCGAGCTTTGTTATAAGCATCGTCTGCACTTGAGGCCTTGATGTAATTAATTTTCATTCCCATTATCCCCTCCCAGTTGAACCGAAACCGCCGGCCCCACGAGTTGTTTCTGAAAGAGCGTCGTTTGTTTCAACATAGCTTGCTTGAACAACTGGTGCGAGAACCAACTGCGCCACGCGATCGCCATGATTGATCACTTCGTCGCCCGTTCCTAAGTTACCCATGATGATTTTCACTTCCCCTCGGTAATCAGAATCGATTGTGCCTGGAGAATTGAGAACCATGAGACCCGTTTTGAACGAGAGTCCAGAACGTGGTCTCACTTGAATTTCATACCCCGCAGGAATTTCCATAGAAAGACCCGTAGGGATGAGAACACGTTGTCCTGGTTTGATAATAAGTTTTTCACCCTGGCCCAGGCTTGCGCGTACGTCAGCGCCTGCGGCCCCGGATGTTTCGTATTTTGGAAGGTCGAAGCTTCCGTCATAATGAGGAAGCTTCACAACTTTAACTTTGATCACTTATTTGCCTTCTTTCTTCTTAATTGACTCAACGGCCTTAGCAGATAGTTTAATTCTTCCCATCTTGTCGATTTCAAGAACTTTAACTTTAATCATCTGACCTTCATTGATATAGTCCGCAACGTTTTGCACGCGATCATCAGAAAGTTCAGAAACGTGTACAAGTCCAGAAACACCTGAACCGATTTCCACGAATGCACCGTATTCTTTAATTGAGTCAACACGCGCTTCATACACAGCACCAATTTCTGGTCCGTTGATTTGCATATTGATTGTTGTGATTGCTGTCTTAAGCACTTCAACATCAGAGCCCAGAACTTTAACCATTCCTTCTTCTGTAATCTCAATCGTCACTTTGTATTCTTCTTGAAGCTTCTTGATGTTTTTTCCACCAGGACCGATAAGAGCTCCGATTTTATCCGTCGGGATCATAACAGTCATGATAGTTGGAACACCTGGCTTGAATCCTTCTCTTGGAGTTGAAATCGTTTTCGCCATTTCACCTAAGATATGCATTCTTCCTTTGTAAGCTTGTCCGATAGCATCTTCGATAATTTGTGGAGTAAGACCTGTGATCTTGATATCCATTTGAATCGCAGTCACACCATCTTTTGTTCCCGCAACTTTAAAGTCTAAGTCACCTAGGTGATCTTCATCGCCAAGAATGTCTGTTAAAACTTTGTAACGAGCACCGTCTGTTACTAATCCCATTGCGATACCAGCTACTGGATTAACAATAGGAACACCAGCGTCCATCAATGCCATTGAACCTGAACAAACTGATCCCATTGAAGATGATCCGTTAGATTCTAAAACTTCACACACAACTCTCGTAGTGTAAGAGAATTTTTCTTGAGGTGGCATTACAGCTTTAAGCGCGCGCTCAGCAAGGTTTCCGTGACCAAGTTCACGTCTACCAGCTCCGCGAGATCCTTTAGCTTCACCAACAGAGAATCCAGGGAAGTTATAGTGTAAGTAGAATTTGTCATAAGAAAGACCAGAGATACGGTCTAACATTTGGTCACCTAATGATCCACCAACAGTAACTGTCGCCATAACTTGTGTTTCACCACGAGTAAAGAGAGAAGATCCGTGTGGAGCATTGAGGATATTAACTTCTGTTTCGATTTTACGAACTTCATCTAAACGTCTTCCAGCGATACGCTTTCCTTCGTTTAGAATGTCAGCTCTCATCATATCGTAAAGAAGGCCGTCTACAGCTTTGAAGGCTTCTTTCGAAGCTCCTTTATCATCTTTCAATCCGAATGCTGTTGGATCAGCTTTAATCGCTTCTGCCACAGTTTTTGTCAGCGTTCTTACAGCGTCCTGACGTTGCATCTTATCGTTGATCGCAAGAGCAGCACGAGCATGAGTTGAATAATCTGTTTGAACTTTTTTACTTAGAGTTGTATTGGCCTCAGCTGAAACGTAAGTACGTTTTGGCTTACCAATTTCCTTTTGCATTTTTGCAACTAGATCACAGTATTGTTTGATTTGAGCGTGACCAAAATTGATCGCTTCAAGAACTTCTTTTTCTGGAACAATGTGCGCTTCACCTTCAACCA
>CAMLKK010000064.1 GCA_946480715.1 uncultured Bacteriovorax sp.
GGTGGAAAAAAGAAAATGGCCAAGTCATTTAGTGAAACGACGGCGATTGAAAACGTTTTTGTAAAGGGAGATCCGAAAGCGATACTTGCAGGCAGCTCGACTCGCAAATTTTTAGATTTCATCAACAAAAGTAATTACCAAACGTTTAATGAATATTCGTTAAGCCATGTTATTACCTATACTGAAAAAGAAATCCTCATCGATGAAAAAAATGTTCGACAAGAAACCAATGCAGAAGCAGGCAACGAAGCTTCGACGAGTGACACAACAGAGTCTGGAAAAGAAAATATTTTCTCTTTTTCCAATGCCGGCAATCTTTATCTTTATTCAAGTCCAAAAATGAAAATCAAACTTCAGTTCTTTGAACATGAAGGATACTTTCTTCTCGATAAAGTCATTGTAGATAATGATAAGTTTGATTTGGATGCCATTCACTTCAGTAAAGCAGAATACGCAGACGCATTCTCGATTCTTGCAGAGACGAAAGATTCTGAAAATGGAACAATCCTGATTGCTTTCACATTCACGAAAAAAACTGAACCGAAAGCCATTGAAAAAGTTTCTGATTATTTTAAATTTCTTTTCGGTCCTGGTGTGAAAATTGGTTGGTCACAAGACTCAACTCTATTCATGGATATTTGCGGACAGCAAGATGCGAGAGTAGAGAACGCTTATAAAGATGGTCTGCATACATGGGATAAAGCGCTCAATACTCGCTTAAAAGTTGAGACTCGAGTTCTATCTGTTTATCCGCCGTTCAGTGACTTGAATACAAACTGTATCTATACTGTTAACAGCTACTACACACGAGCAGATAAAAATCTAATCAACATGGCATCGGCCATTACAAAAGCGGATCTTTTTCAAGGTCGATTCATTGATGGCGATATTATGGTCTGGGTTAAGGAAAATGAAAAATACGGTGTATCACTTGCTCAAGTTCATAATCTGGTTGAAACAACTGCACATGAATTTGGACACGTTCTAGGTCTTGATCACCAATTCGATAAATCAATTCGTAGCTTGATGTCCTATGAAGATGAACGATTTACTTCTACTTATGATGAAGAAGCCATTAAGCAGCTTTATCCAATGACTAAGCTATTTTATTAAAAACTTTTAAACTATTCTTATACGCCTGTTGAAGAACTTCTTCGATAGGCGCATTTTTCACTTCAGCGATTTTTTCAGCAATAAACGGCAAATACATCGGAGCATTTTCCACACCACGATATGGATCAGGAGTTAAGAAAGGAGCATCTGTTTCGAGCAAGATGCGATCGAGTGGAGTGATTCTCAAAGCATCGCGGACATTCTCTGCATTTTTGAAAGTGATGATTCCGTTAAAACCTAAACAGAAACCTTCATCAAGAGCGAACTTTGCAAGTTCAAGTCCTGAAGTAAAACTATGGATAACGCCTTTACGTTTTAATGTCGTACTAAATTTTTTGAGAATAGCGATCGTATCTTCATCTGCATCTCGTGAATGAATGACAACTGGAAGGTCATGATCAACCGCGATCTGGAGCTGCTCTTCAAAAGCCGCAAGCTGTTCATCGCGAGGTGATTTTGAGTAATAAAAATCTAATCCAATTTCACCGATCGCCACAATCTTTTTGTTGCGAAGAGGATCTTTTAAATTTTTTAAAATTTTTGCTTTTACTTCCGGATTCCATTCTTTTCCTTCATGAGGATGTAATCCTTGAGTGCAATAAACTTCCGGATAGGCTTGAGCGATGTCGATGACAGCATCAACATTTTCTGGTGACACAGAAATAGTAATAACTTTTTCCACATTATGTTTATGAGCAAGCGCAAGAATTTCTTCTTTTGAATGGGCCTTTAAATAATCAAGATGAAAATGTGTTTCAATGATTGGATGCGGGTAAACAGGAATGTCGCGGCGTTTTTTACTCATGGAGGAAGATTATCAAAAAAAAAATCCCGGCGCTAGGGCCGGGATATTCTGGACTACTTCGATCTTTTTACAATTTCATCCATGATCGCAAACAGTTGATCAGGAGGAAGAACGCCTTCGATCTTAACTCCATTCAATAAGAATGTTGGAGTTGAAGAAATGTTGAAAGGAGTTGCAGCATTGATTAGAGCAACAACTTTTTCTTTAGTTTTAGCATCGGCCACACAGGCTTCAAGTTTATTGGCCTTGATAACTTCATCTAGATAATCACCGATTTTTTCTTGGTTGTGGAAAATATCATCGTGAACTTTTCCGAAGTCAGCTAACGGCATACATGAAGCAACGTAAGCAGCTTTACATGCATAATTGTGTAGTGGGCGATCCATATTTGGATTACAAGCATTATCTAGTGGGTAGTAATAGTATTGAATATCAATCTTTCCACCGTAGCGAGAAAGAAGTTGCGGCATTATTTCTGAAAGAGCTTTACAGGCCGGACATTCGAAATCAGAGAAGATGTGCATTTTGATTGGAGCATTTGCAGCTGTTGCAACTTTAAATTCTGAAGCAGGTTTTGGTTCACCGAGATTTGGAAGAGCGTAGTACTGCTTGATGAGATCATTAGAAACTGCTGATTGGTTGGCGATCTTACTATCAACATTCATTTTTGTAATGAAGATGGCGATGGCGAATAATACTCCCATACCAACCAGTGATCCCGCGTGTGGAATATAAGAGTGACTTCTTTTCCAAAAGAAAAAAAGCACAAGCCCGGAAAGAATGTAATAAAGAGTACAGAATGGACAAAGTGATCCAAGTGAAATGAGTGAGAAAAAGAAAAGGGCGATACATCCGAGGAAGTTAACGATCAAAAGGAAGTAAAGTGACTTTTCATAATTTTCGTTTTTAAAGAAAATTCCAATCATAACCAAGAGACCAACAATAATTCCGAAAACAGAAATAGGTACACCAGCAATATTGGAAGCAGCTGAGTGTGTAGCGGCATCACAATTAAAGATGCTTGAGAGGTTACATAACGAACCTGCATTCACACCAGTCGGGAACTTCACACCAAAGTAGTGATCAGTGAGGTAGATTGATAAACCGATCATGAAAGAGCTTACTAAAAATAGCAAGATCGTCATGTTCATCGAACTGTCTTGGTAGATGGACTTTTGTTTCATTTTAAAACTCCGTTTTATGAAATGAAGATTAAGGAATGTATATATTCCAGTTACGTTCCGTTGTTTTATTACGGCGGTAACTGTGGAATTTAGCGTCTTCAAATGTGCATAGTCCACAATCTTCAATTTTAATCCCAGGATAGAGAGATTGAAGTTGGGCATGCGCCACTATGGAGAGGTTGAAGAATATTTTATCAGACACACGTGAAAATGCATCTGGGTTTTGGGGAAAGTTGGACAAAAAATCAGGTTGAACTTCATAATTCTTTTGACGGATGTGGGGGCCGATAAAAGCATAGTAAGGTTTGATCGCTTTAATGCGTTCATTGGCGAGAATGTGAGTGGCAAGTCCCTTCCATCCAGCGTGAACAACGGCATGTGATTTTTCTCCAATGAGAACAAGAGGCACACAGTCTGCCGTTAGGATAACTTTGGGAACCTTGTTTGATCCCACAATTCCATCTGCTTCTAAATTGTGACATTGATCTTCAGGAAGAACGTCAGCGGAATGCGTTTGCTTAACTTTTAAAAATTCGAGATCTGGTTTCTCTGAGTAGACAATAAAGCGGCCGCGAAGAAGCGCTTTCTCATAGACCTGATTATTCATCCTTATTTTTTTCCTTCGAAAACTTCAAAACTTTCTGGAACATTTCAGGAGCAGGGACTTCAAAACGCAGGTGTTTACCGGTTATAGGGTGAACGAGGCCAAGCACCTTAGCGTGCAAGAATGGATAAGGATATCCATTGATGAGTGCTTTATAATCAGGACCCAATTTCATCATTTGTTCATTAGGTGCACCATACATATGGTCGCAAAGAAGCGGCATTCTTAAAAGTTCGCTGGAATGAACACGAATCTGGTGAGTGCGTCCGGTTTCCAGTTTGAATTCCATATGAATATGTTTTTCAAAGATATCGAGAACTTTATAATGTGTAATGGCCGTTTTTCCACGAGTGGTATTGGCCTTCATCTTTAAACGGTTGTTGGCATCGCGCCCGATTTTACTTTCTAATGAACCATATGATTGACAGCGGTGGCGCATGACCAGCGCTTCATAAACTCTTTCAATATCGTGAGTAGAAAAAAGGAGAACGAGTCCTTCGTGGCAGGCCTGCGTTTTAGCAATGACCATAACGCCAGAAGTGCCTTTATCCAATCGATGAACAATACCCGGTCGCTTTTGATCGCCGACACCTTGAATATCTTTGCAATGATAAAGAATCGCGTTCACTAATGTTCCTGTGTAGTTTCCAGGAGCAGGGTGAGTAACAAGTCCAGCTGGTTTATTGACGAAAACAAGATGCTCATCTTCATAAAGAATTTCAAGCGGGATATTCTCTGGTTCAGCTGTAGAAGGAAGCAGGGGAGGAACCATCACCTGAATGATGGTGCCCGCCGGTGGCATTTTTTTTAGTTCAAGATTTGGCGTAACTGGAGAATCATCCGCGACAACGATTTGATCTTTTTGAAAAAGATTTTTCAAAAACGTGCGTGAGTATCCCTCAACTTTATCACTAAGATATTGATCGAGACGTTTAAATTGTTCGCGATCGGATGCTTCGACAGTAAGAATAATGGATTCTTCACCACTGTCTGATTCTAAGTTTGTTTCTTCAGTCATTATGGTTTCAATTTTTTCATACGGGCAACGTATGAATTAGCGACGACTTCAGGTTTAAGCTTCAAGCATTTTGCGTATTGGAAAACAAATCCACGTACGTAAACAGGGGCCGGAAGTTTAGCGAAGTCTTCAAGTTCGATGGCCTGAAGATAGAGACGTGAAACTTTCGTCATATCTGCTAATCTTTCAAGATCAAGGTTTTTGTATTCACGAATTTTGCGAAGGAAATCACCGTTGAATTCCTGAGCATCATCAATTTCTTTTTCAAAATCAGCGTTGATCACGTAATCAAGGGCGAAACGTTTTTGAGTCACAAGTTTAGTAACATTCGTTGCAGGCATGTTTCTGGCCGCTTCAGCAGAGATGTCTGATCCACGTGAGTTTGAATTGAGTGTAAATTCTTCTCTCAACATGTTTGTCACAGCAGTAGCACTTTGAGAAACAACATCAGAACGAACAGAAGGAACGCGATCAGAAAGAGTGTGGTAGTTCATTGAATTGAAGTCTCGGTTTAAACCGCGAGCTTCATCATATCTTTTTCTTTTCGTTGGATCAGAGAGAATTGAATACGCTTCTTCTACGAGCTCAAGAACGTTACGGCATTCTTCAGGACTCATCAGCGAGTAAAGAGCAAGTGAATCTGATGAATAAGCAGATTTCGCTCTTTGGTAGCTGTGATAAATTTCTTCAGATCTTGCAGTAGAAGGAATTTCTAAAACTTCGTAGTAATTCTTTAAATCGTTCATGTTACTCTCAAGATGATTCATAATTAGTTAATGTTCAAAAGTCGGTGGATGATTCGATCGAAGTTATTAACCAAAGTTGAATTAGGAAATTCCATCAAGAGCGGCTTTCTTTTTTTCACTGACTGCCACACAGTAGCGTCGTAATCAAGGTAGCCAACGTAATCCAGATTAATTCCAAAATACTTTTTGCTAATCAACTTCATCGAGAATCCAATATCAATATCGGATTGTGTGCGAACTTGATTAATAATAAGTTTTGGCTGGAGCTTATTAATTTCTGCGCGAAGTTTTCCACCGAGTACTGGATTGATCTCAATCACTCGGTTAACTAAATCAGCAGGTGTTGAGTTCTGAGAAATTTTTGCGTTCATCGCCTGATCAATTAGTGGACCAATCTCTAAGAGCTCTTCGGCCATTTTTAATTTACGGTGATAAACTGTTTTAATGAAACGGTAAGAGTTTTCAATAGATGTTGGTTCAGGAAGAGTTGTGATAATTCCTTGATCAGCAGAAATAAAAAAATCGATTGTATTAAAAGTTGTACCCGCACCTAAGTCGAGTAAAACATAATCCACGGGTAGTTCATTAAATTGATTTAAAATTTTCGCTTTATGCATCTGTTTAAGATTCGCGATTCCTAAATCATCTTGAGCACCACTGATAATAAAAAGATTATTAATCGCCGTTGGTGTGAGTAGTTCGTTTAAACTTCTTACTTTTTTTGAAAGATAATCAGAAAGAGTTTTCTCCGGAATCGGAACTCCCAAACATGTGTGAAGATTTGCTCCACCAAGATCGAGATCGATGGCCGCAACTTTGTGTCCCATCAAGGCCAAACAAATAGCAAGATTGGCGGTAACCAAACTTTTTCCGACTCCACCTTTACCACCACCAATGGCCCATATCTTCTGTTGGCCTTGAGGATTCAAATGCGTTTGAAAATCAGAACTTATGCTATTTTGATCGCTATTGTTGAACACCTAGTTTTCCTCAATAAATGGGCTTTCACCATGCAACTTTTGCTGTGTAGGAGACTATTATAGGAAAGAAAATCAATAATGTAAGGGAAAAAAGAAGCAAACTACTTGAATCCACTATGCCAGTAAATAATGCAGAGAGATTTACAGAAATGGCGCCTTCAGCTAATCTTAAATCCATTAATTAGATACTTAATAAGAGTAGGCGACTAAAAAGCTAAGGTGCTTTTCTTCGCGGGAGTCTTGATGGATCATACGATTATGTCTCAACTACGAATGTCTTCACCACTTCGTTTGCGCTCAGATTTACACTTGCTACGTAAGGCGTGGCACATAGCTACCGGATTAATTGGCCTCTTCATTTACAAAAGATCTGGCATGTCTGAAGAGAGCATGGCCTTCGTTCTTCTCGCCGTTGCTATTACTGCTTTCATTGTAGAATTCGTTCGCCTTAGAAATGAAAAGATCAATGCACTGGCCATGAAGCTTATGCGCCCAGTCATGAGAGAGTCTGAAAGAAACTCAACAAGCGGTCTTCCTTTTTATGCTCTTGGTGTTTCACTTGCTCTATTCTTTTTTCCTGAACGCATCGCAGTTCTTGCTTCACTCTTTCTTATTTTCGCTGATCCTATTGCTTCATTCTTCGGGATTCTTTACGGACGCGATAAAATCCTTCCCAATAAGTCTCTCCAGGGAACAATTGCAGCGTTTACTGTTTGTTACATCCTTACTTTGATTTATGGATTAACTTACGTAGTTCCTAGTATGGATCTTTTAGTATTTGCCATTGCTGCCGGAATCATCGGAGCAATCTCGGAAATGTGTTCACAATTTGTAGACGACAATCTTTGTATTCCGGTTGTGTCGGGATTGGGACTGTTCCTCATTAATCTCGTACTACCACTTTTTTAAATCTAAACAGCATTCTTAATAAACATTTCGTTCGGTGTGAGGTTCTCAAATCTTTTGAGAGCTTCACCCATTGCGAAGTCTTCCGTCTCAGGATCTACTCCTCGAAGAAGAGCATCCATCATTCGAATTCGTTCAGGCAGTGAAGTACTGTGCAGAAAAATTTCTTTGAGCTCGACATCTTTGATGAGTAGCAGACAAAGATTGTTAATGAGCTTACTCGGACTCTTCATCTCTCGCATGAAAGCGACTCGTTCTTTATTCGAAGGAATATGACGATTGAGCCAATTCTCGAGCACCGTATATAATCGCTCCAGAGAGTTTTCTAAAATGACTGCTGAATCTTCCAGATCATAAATTTCTTCATATTCATAAATAGGATAAGGAGTGACTTGAATCTCTTTTGTAAATTTGATTCGCGAAACACCTTGAACCATCACCATTAAACTTCCATCGGCATTGTATTCAAGCAAAATGATTTTACCCCAAGTCCCTATACCGCGAGAATGATTCCCGGGATGGAAAAGGGCCACAGGGCATTTCTTTTCAAAACAGAGTAGAAGTAACTCTTTTGAGGTATGATCACTAACGGTAAGAGGGATCACCGTCTCAGGGAAAAAGACGTTGTTAAAGAGGTAAAGAGTGGGAGCTGAGCGCTTCATCTTCACATCTTAACTCATCCTGAATTTCCCTCTAAACCCCCTGCTATTTGCTTGAATTCCGGCAAGGCACTTGAGACAATAATGCCAACTCTTAGAGGATCAACATGATTTATTCTTTGATACCGTCGATACAACCAAAAGTTTGGGGTGGAACAAGGCTTTCCAGACTCAAGAAAATCCCTTTGGACCCCTCTGGCATGCCTTTAGGTGAGACATGGGAAGTATCCACGCATCCAGATGGCCCCTGCAAGCTTTTAGACGGCTTAAAAGTTGAATCAGTGTTTGGACAACTTCCGTACCTGGTTAAATTCATCGATACATCTGAAGCGCTCTCCATTCAAGTTCATCCGGGAGATGAGTACGCTCGCTTACATGAAAATAGCAGTGGTAAAACAGAATGCTGGATCATCACGCATGCTGATCCGAAGGCGATTATTTATCTTGGTCTGAAAGCGGGTGTGACGAAAGAAAGTTTTCAACAGGCGCTGAAAGAAAAACGCGCGATGAATGAGTTTCTTAATTCTTACGAAGTTCGCCCTGGTGATTTTTACTATGTACCACCAGGCTCAATCCACGCCATTGGAGCTGGTATCACTCTCGCAGAAGTTCAGCAAAATTCAGGAATCACATATCGCGTTTGGGATTGGAATCGTCCGCGTGAATTGCACATTGATAAATCTCTTGATGTCATCAATTTCGATGAAGCTTTAAACGTTCCGACTTACTTCAAGATGAGTAGAGGGCTTTTTCAGGCCGGTCATAAAATTGATTTGATTGAACACGAATCGTTTAAAGTGACTCTCTATAATTTGGCACCTAATGAGACGACACTCATTCAGCTACAAAATAAAAATCGAATTCCTTCTGTTCTTAATTTGGATAAACCAATTAAAATCAATTCAACTTTTCTTCCACCCATGCAAGCAGTCTTGATGGAAAATGAAACTCGTTTTCTCATCGAGAATCTTCAATCGCGCAGTTCATTTTTATTGATTGAATAAAAAGGCCCTGCCAGCTTTTGGGGGGAAGCAAACAGGGCGATGTGGTCACCGTCAGACTTGGGGGGAGCCTAACAATGAAGATTAGTTTATTTTTTTGAGCACGTTAAAGGGTAAGTCACTTCATGGCCTTCTTTTGATTTAATGATGATGTAATCTTCAACATCAGAAAAATTATTAAGATCGGCGATATGAATTGTGTGTTTTTGATTTTCGAAATCCACAATTTTCGTTAACCCTTTTTGTTCCGGTTTATTTCTCGAATTCAGCGAAGCGATTTCTCTCTTTGCATCCGATTCAAATTCACTAAAGAAAGTTACTCGTTGATCAGCAACTTCAAAAATTTTATTCATTCTCGGAGTGTGACATACAACCGAAGCATGAATGTTCAGACTCAGAAGAAAAGTGATTGAAGCTAATAATGTTTTCATAACGACTCTCTTGAAGTGTTGTTACGTTTAACTAGAGCAAGGGGTATGCCAAGGGAGTTTTCTTTGAAGATGAGGACTTATGATTTTCTGACTGTTCTTTAGTCAGACAGGCCGTCTAAACTTTCGACAAATGCGGGTATTAGCGATTTGAGAAATTTTCTAAAAAGATGATAACGAATTTTTGAAGTTAGACCCACAACTCTTGAAAAAAATTCATCCCTGTATAACAGTCAAACATCAATGAAATTTGCTTACGCGAATTATATGATCTTAATCAGACAATGCTTTTTTTCCTTAGGTTAGACTTTAAAAGTATCGAAATGATGTGCGAGGGAATTACTATGATGATCACAATACTTTTGAGCACGGTCCTTTTAACGTTAGTCGGATTCGGGTTTTATTTCTACAAAACTCGCTATTCTAAGGTTGATCATTCAATCAGCGAAATTTCAGATATTACTTTCGATCTCATGGGTTCTGCTGAACAAGTAGGGACTGTAAGTAGAGATTTGAAAGATGCTTCTGATGAGCAGCTTGATACATTAAATGCAACAATCGCTGCTAGCCATGAAATCAATACAATGATTAAGAGGACGAATGACAGTGCCCAAGATCTTAATCACCAAGCACACAGTTTGAACACGATGACGTCTCAAGGAGCCTCTATCGTTGGTCAGATGGTGCAGTCTAGCTTAGAAATTAAAGAAGACAGCGAGAACTTTAAGCAAGAAATGTTCAAAAGTTTAAATGAACTGACACAAACTCTGGTTGTCATTAAAGAAATCGCTGAAAAAACAAAAGTCATCAACGAAATCGTATTCCAAACGAAACTTCTCTCTTTCAACGCTTCAGTAGAGGCGGCAAGAGCAGGTGAGCATGGAAAAGGCTTTGCCGTTGTTGCAGAAGAAGTTGGAAAACTTGCTCGCATGAGTGGTGGAGCTGCAGACGAAATTGCCGAAATTGTCGATCGAAGTGTGACGTCAGTAAACACCGCACTTGAAAAAACAAAAACTCAAGTTGAAAAACTCACGGCCCAAACGGGTAAAAAAAGTGAAATGGGTTATCAGCACTCAAAGAAGTGTGAAGAAATTTTTAGCGCAATAACAAACAAGATTTCAGAAAATACTCAGCTGGTTGCCGAAATTACATCAGCTACTGGTGAACAGGCGATCGGCATTGATCAGCTCGATCATGCTATTATCAAGCTGCAAGAAGTTGCGGATAGAAATAAACTGGTAGCAAGCCAATCGACAGAGCATGCTCATGCATTTGAACAGAAAACTAAAGACCTCACTGCTATTACAGAATCGCTGGCCAATCTATCTTTTAAACGTGTGAAACATAAAAAGCTTTTGAGTTTCGTATGGAATTCGAAACTCATGCTTGGTGTGCACGAAATGGATGATGAACACAAAATCCTCGTAACAAAAATTAATAATCTCGTTGCCCGCCTAGATGAACAGCATGTAAAAAAAGACAAGCCTTCACTTCTTCAGGCCTTCAATGAGCTTGCAACTTATACAGTTCAGCACTTTGACCATGAAGAAAAATATATGGCATCAGTTAATTATCCACAGTTGACTGCCCATAAAAAAATCCATGAGAAACTTGTGAAACAAGTACTCTTCTATGGGGAACAAATTAAAAACGATAGTATTGATGATCAGAAGCTGGTCTCATTCCTGAGAAACTGGTTAACCAGTCATATTATGGGAGTGGACATGCAGTATGCTGACCACTCCAGAGAACATAA
>CAMLKK010000065.1 GCA_946480715.1 uncultured Bacteriovorax sp.
GAAGTCAGTGGTAAACACGACTCCGATCCTCTGTTAAAAGCATTGTCAGAAAATAATAAAACAGTTTCTATCGAAGGCCTTGGCGTTGTCTGGTATGATCAAGGTCACATTTATTGCCTTTCTTCCCTTTAAATAAGGAGCCCCAATGGATATCAAGTCAGTCATGGATCAGCTCAAGCTGGATTCGTACCAATGTCATTTTATCGATGTAAGAGTAGAGCGCACGCAATCAACTGGTTGCATGTTTCAAAACGGAGAACTTACCGGTGCAACGGAAAGACCTGTTCTCGGTGCATTTATTCGACTTCACCATAACAATATGTGGTTTTATGCTTCAACAACTTCCGTTTTAAATCTTGATGCTGAAATTAAAAAATTAGCAGCACAAGCTCATGCTCATCCTAAAACGGCTTCAAGTTATAAACTTCCAACGAACAATGGAAAACATCATCTTATTTCTAAGAGTAATGATGCCTTTTCGAAAATTGGCCTAGAGAAAAAAGTTGCTCTTGTTGAGCGCTATCTTCCTCTGCTACAAAAGATTGAAAATCTAACAGAATCAAGAATCCGTTACACAGATCTTTATAAAGAAAAGTTTTATAAATCTTCAGTTGGAACTGAATTCTCTTATGACTTCAATCAAGGTGGATTCTACTTTGGCTGCGTTTTAAAAAAAGGCGAACAACTTTTTGATGATGCTTATAGAAAATATGTTTCAACATTTGCTGCCCTTGATGGTTTAGAAAAAAACATCATTGCTTATTTTGAAGAAGCTCAAAAGTTTCTTACGGCCAATACAGCGACACCTGGAAAATATAAAGTCGTTCTCTCGCCGGAAATAACGGGAGTCTTTACGCACGAATCTTTCGGTCATAAGTCGGAAGCGGATTTCATGATGGGAGATCCAGAAGCAACAAAAGAGTGGCAATTAGGAAGTGTGATTGGTTCATCTTGTTTATCAATCGTGGATTATGGAAGCCACGACAATACATCAGGGTTTTGCCCGATTGATGATGAAGGAACACTGGCCCAGAAAAACTATCTCATTAAAGAAGGTGTTCTTACAGGAAGACTGCATTCTACACATACTGCAGATGTGCTTGGAGAAAAACCAACAGGAAATGCACGCGCGCTCAATTTTGAATTCGAACCTATTGTCCGCATGACTTCAACTTATATCGAAGGTGGAAAAACTCCATATAAAGATCTGCTCAAAATGGCAGAAGGTGGAATTTACATCGAAAACTTTAAACATGGTTCGGGTGGAAGTACGTTTACAATTGCTCCGGTCCGCGCCTACAAAATTAAAGATGGGAAGTTAGCAGAGCCTGTACTTGTGTCTGTTCTTTCGGGTTCAGTTTTTGAAACGCTTAAAAAAATTGAAGCTTGTGGAGATGATTTCCATCTGGAAAGTTCAGCCTTCGGCGGTTGTGGAAAGATGGAGCAATCTCCACTTCCAGTAGCAGATGGTGGACCTTCAATTCTCGTCAGCGAAATGCAAATCAGTTAATCAAGGAAAAGCAAAATGAAATATGATTTATTAACAATTAAAGAAGAGTCGCTTTCCGTTGAAGTTGTTAACGGAAAGATCAATTCATACCGTAACAAAAACATCACAAAAAAAGGTGTTCGCCTTTTTGAAAATGGAAAAATTTATTCAACGTCGGCCGTGGGTGAAATCAGCGACGCCGAAGTCCTAAAAAAAGCAGAACAAACAAAGAGCGTAGGAATTCCTTACGACTATGAACGTCCCAAGTTCAATGACATGACAATTCACGATGAAGAGAGTTTTAAACAACCTCTTTCAGCTATTGAAACAAGCATTCATCATTCACTGGACGCGATCAAACACCTCGACAAGTTTGTTTTCAACGGAAAATTCCAGCGCACGATCAATACTGTGACGTTACGAAATGAAGAGGGAAAAACGTTAGAGAGAAAGTTTGGAACTAATGAAATGTTCTATCTCTATAAACAAATCGGATCGCCAAATCTTCTAGATGGATTCATCGAAGATGGTGGTAGAGAACTCAACATGAGTGACGTTCTCGCTACGAACCTTCCCTACATTGAAGCCTATCCTAATCTAATTGAATTCAAGGCCGGAAAATATCCCGTCATTTTTCACAGTCCTGGTCAATTACTAGGAAAGTTGTCAGAGTCTCTGCGCGCGGAAAAATACTGCCAGGGATCTGCTCTTTACAGTGGGAAACTGAACGAGAAGATCTTCAGCGATAAGTTTTCGTTATACGACGTGAACTATTCACCTGAGCATTCTCTCTACCGTAAATTTGATGAAGAGGGGACAGTCCGCGCTCAAAGCACGCTTCCTCTAATCGAAAATGGAGTATTTAAAAAAGTTATTGCCGATCTTAGAACGGCAAAAAAATATGGAGTGGAGGCCACTGGAAACGGTGTTCGTTCATTCGACTCATCGGTCATGACATCATTCAATGGACTCATGATCGGCAAAGGATCAAGAAGTACTCAAGCGATACTCAACGATCTTCCAGAATGCATTGTCGTTTTCATGGGAGACGGTGGAGACTTCACCGATAAAGGTGATTTCTCAACTCCATTACAGCTTGCTTACCTGGTGAGAAATGGAAAAATTGTGGGACGTCTTCCGCAATTAACAGTGAAGACCACGACAGCTGAAATGTTCGGTTCACGTTTGATTGAAATTGGAAATGACGGATTCCAGAAAGGTCATATGCAGCCTTCAGTGTTTACGGAAATGGATGTCTACCTCAACTAACCGACCACAAATTAATTTCGTGAACAAGGAACAATCAGGACATCCTGATTTGTTTCCTGGGATCGATTTACTTCGTAGTAAATCAGAAGCGCTTTGGATCGATGAAGCCTGTCTCTTAAAATACAATCCCGTTCTTCAAATTCCCAACATTGATCCGCGAAAACAGCCCTTGCGTCTCGTGTGGATGCAACTTAAAAACATAAATTTTGCTTTGAATTTTTTCAGTGATGAATTCAAAAGAAATACAGTTGTTCTCGCCGGTGACCAGGACATTCGTGAGAATGAAGATATTGATTACGAGCTGGAGAAAAGAGGAATTGCACTTCTTATGCGTGGTGATTTAGAGAGCGCACTGAAAAGTTTAAATAGTTTAAAAATCAAATCGATTCTTGTTGAAAGCGGAAGCGATCTCTTTTAAGTAAAAAGGCGCAATAGCAGTTTAAGTTTCGTTTCGAAATCAACTTGATGAAAATAAGTTGAAAACAGTGAACGTAAGAATAAAAACATCACGAAGTAGATTGCATTGGTGATCCATAACCATTGAGTCGTCTTTTTATTTCTACGTTTGCGGGCTTCAGCAATTGCACAAAAAAGCGCAATCGTAAAAAAATAAGTAAATGAATTCCATGAAAACAGCATAGTGAAGATACTGCGATCAGTGAACTGTTGAATGTATGCAAAATCTTTGAGCGCATGAAAACAATATCCGCCTACAAATACGCCCAAAAATGTAGCGAAGGGGATATGCCACGCTGAACGCTTTTTAAAAAGAAGCTGCAACAAGTGATAAAACTCTACAGTGAACAGGCGATAAATAATGAGCGCATAATAATAAAAGAGTTTGAAGAGAAAGCTGGGCCAGTTTTTGGCCGTCATAAAATTGGAAAATGGGAGAGAAAAACGCCAACCCATCATCAGACCTGGTATGACAAATATCATTGAGTCCAAAAAGATGTGTTTGATGATTCCGCGAAAAAGATCATTGGCGAGAAAACATCCAAACAATTCACCTCTTGTGAAGGCTTCCGGTGGGGCCAGTGTTGTCAAAGTGCTGTGGCAAACGAGGTTATAAGAATAACTATTAACCACAACAGTTGATGAAAGAAGACCAGTGATCTGATAGAAAATTTGATTGTAGATAATGAGACCAGCAATCGTGATGGCTGAAAGAATTCCGCCCCATTTAAAGCCTTCATGCAGACTGACTTCATAACGATCGAGTTTGAAAGATTCACGAAACATGGCCGATGGTGCGACAAGACCGGCCACAGTATCTTTTAAACTGACTGTCGAATATTGATATTCGAGTGCGAGTAAAAAAGTAATCCAGTATTTTTTAGCAACAAGACTCAATACCGTAGCTACAGGATGAAAACTTGATAATCGAAACGATTCCACAATGAGAATGACTCCGCCGATAATAAAGGGGAGAGTGAATGCTTTCGCTTTTTTACGAACTGAAGAAAGAAAGTAGGCGATAGATATGAGTAGAGCAAGGGCACTAAGAGCAATAAGTGGTGCTTGCCAATAAGAAGCAGAACCACGAAGAAAAACGTTTGTCGTTTCAAATGGTGTAACGAGCAGCATGCTCCAGTTCACATCAAGACAGAAACATAACAAAAGCATCCAAGGTGTATAACGACGATTAAAAAAAAGTATGAACAGAGGAGCAACGGCCAATGTTAATTGCCAATTGTCAGAGAGGACGAGATAAAGCAAATAGGTACAATAGGCCATCAATTTTAAGAGCATGAATTAAGGGTAACGGTGTGCTGAATTTGTGTCAAATGAGTATGACGACAATAGATGGCACTTTCGAGGAGGGATCTTCTCTGCGAAATCCCTATGTGCCATCCAAAAGGCGTACTATTGACACTCATCCAGTAGCACTTGATAATAGAAGGATAATGTTCCTGGAGAAAACTATGATCAAAAAAACAGTCCTTGGTTTTACACTAATGTGTGCATCTTCATTGATGGCCGCAGAACAAACTCATACGATCCGTTGGGTTCTTGCTCACCAGCCAGCACGCGTTTTTGAAAGGGCCGCAAAACACTTTCAAGCAGAAGTGGATAAAAATTCGAACGGAAGAATCAAGGTTGAGATCGTAGGTCTTGATGGAAAATTTGAAGCACTTACTCCGCATGATGCTTTCAAAAAAGTTCAGAAAGGCGATTTTGAAATGGCCCAAACATATACAACATTTTTAGGTCACCATGAGCGTTCACTGCGCGTATTGGATCTACCTTTTCTTTTCAGAGATCACACTCACGCATCTAAAGTTCTTGATGGAGAGATCGGAAAAAATATTCTTAGTGGTCTTTCTAAAACTGGTGTTAAAGGTCTTGCCTTCACTTACTCTGGTGGATACAGAATCATTCCAACGAAAGATAAGCCGATCAGCAAAATGAGTGACTTCAAAGGAATGAAAATTAAGATTCCTGAAAGCCCGGTTGCTGCTGCTTATTTAAAAGAACTTGGAGCTAAACCAATTCAACTTCAAGATGATAAACATTTTGAGCGTGGAGCAGAAGGTTTCGAGACAACTTACGCTCGTCTTGAAAACATCAAAGGTGCTGGCCCTCAATATATCA
Source organism: uncultured Bacteriovorax sp. (assembly GCA_946480715.1). The sequence continues at coordinate 5,354 of CAMLKK010000065.1, forward strand.
ATGAAACGAGTCACTCACTCTTTCTAACATCTATCCTCATCAACAAAAAGTTTTACGATTCACTTCCGCAAGATCTTCAGAAAATCGTAGCTGATTCAGTTCGCGAAACGGCTAAACTTGAAAGAGAAGATTCAATTCGCGATGGACAAACAGCTAAAGCGGCATACGAATCAAAGGGTGTAAAAGTCATTTCGATGGATGAAGCTGAAGTCGCTAAAATGAAAGCAGCAGCTGAAAAAACACAAGAGAAATTCAAGAACTATTTCCCGGCCAATCTAATCAGTGAAATTAAGAATCAATAATCAAAAAATGGCCCTGATCTTCGGGGCCTTTTTTTTATCACTCACATTCAGCTCATGCACTAAAGTCCAATTATCAGACTGTCAAAAAATAACTTCGCTTGGACTCGTTAACATTCCGAACTGTTCTCACAATAAAGTTCGCTATAACGAATTAGGTTTTGTATCAGAACCTCGTTTACCCGCAGATCACACCCGCATTTTACTTCTTGGTGATGAAGTGCTTGCTGGAGAAAATCTAAAACCAGAAGAAAGAATTAATTTTCGACTGAAAGAAAAAATTGAAGCGTCGTCTGATAAAAAAGTCGAAGTTATCAACGGTGGTTCTAGAAATGTGAGCTCTGCTAATCTTGCCCGAAATTTTTCTCGTTATATAAAACACTACCAACCACAAATTGTTATTTACCTGATTAACGGCAGCCAGCAAGTAGGACGTGATATCTTTATGCCTCGTCAGGAAAACGCCTTATGTCCGGTTTGGGACCTGCTTACGCTGGCCCCTGGATCTGATCAGCAGTATTGGATAAAAACTCTTAATGCCGTTAAAACAATTGAAGCTCAGGCCCAGGTAGCGGGTGTAAAAACGCTTTTTGCCTGGATTGATGAAGGTCTGAAATCCAAAATCGTTCTGGAGCAGTTACCAGGTTGTGAGTGGCCAAAAAGGCTCGTGCGTCCTCTTGATAAGAATCTCTATGATCTTATGGAAACGGCCGCTCGTAATGATGTAGAGATTTTAAATTCAGTTGCTTTTGTTGACTCTAAAAGACGAGCGAAGTGGGGAATAGTTCCTATGAACTATCGACAGCAGCACTACAATCTGTTGCTCACTGAAATTCTTGTTCCGTGGGTTTTAGGAATTATGGATTAGGTTTTGAAAGATCATTAATCTGCTTTTCAATTTCAGCAGTATTTATTTTTCCTTTCGTTAACTCAACAGCTTTATCAGGATCATTGCGAACCATACCAATGGCCGTTTCTTTGAGCGCTGTTAATTCATTCGCGCTCATGCCTGCGAGTTGTTTGGTCGCTTTGTCATAATCTTCTTGCGAGATCTGTCCGTTCTTTTTTAAATTCTCTAAACTTTTTTGAATCTCACCGGGGGTAACAGAAAAATTTGCGAGTGGATCGACTTCATCGTTTGCATTCACAGTATTAATTGAAAGCAGACTTACAATAATGAACGACAAAGAAAGACGCTTGAACATGCAGAAATCTCCTGGGTTAAGACAAGTCATTCTAACATTCTTTATTTATGGAAGATTTCTGAGGAGGTAAGTGCTTAATGGCAGGTTTCAAGAGAGGCGAAGTCATTAAAAACTCTGCCCAACGTAATGGGCAGAGGGGATAATTTTAAAGATCGGCGAAAGAGTCTTCCCACTTCACGTTGTGGTACACCTTTGTCACGTCATCATCTCCTTCGAGAAGATCAACGAGTTTCATAATTGTTTTGAAAGTTTCAGCATCGATTTCTTTGTGAGTAAGTGGAACTCTTTCAAGGCCCGCTTCTTCTGCAGTAATTTTTAGTTCGTCCAGTTTACCTTGAATCGCCCCAAATGCTTCCATCGGTCCAGTGACAGTGTAAAAACCATCTTCCAGCACAACATCATCAGCTCCAGCATCGATCATATCAAGTGTGAATTCATCTTCGTTTAGTTTGCCTGAAGCGATTTCGAAAACGGCCTTACGTTCGAAAACAAATTGAAGGCAACCAGTTGTTCCGAGTGATCCGCCACATTTGTTGAAAAAGTTTCTTACGTTCGCAACAGTTCTTGTCACGTTGTTTGTTGAAGCTTCAACAAAAATCGCTACACCGTTTGGTCCGTAACCTTCGTAAGCGATGTCTTCGTATCCTTCGTCTTCATTTCCTAGACCTTTTTTAATAGCGCGATCAACGTTGTCTTTAGGCACGTTGTATTTGCGGCATCTTTCAAGCGCAATACGAAGCATGAAATTACTTTCAACTTCTTCACCGCCGTTTTTAACGGCCTTAGTAACTTCTCTTAGAGTTTTTGTGTAGATCAAAGAGCGTTGCTTATCAGAAGCCCCTTTTTTCTCTTTGATGTTGTTCCACTTGCGTCCCATTGAATTTCCTTATGAAAATGACTTTTTGAAGAATTTATTCTAGCGTTTTTTATGCAGCTTTTAAAGTAAGGCTTCAAAATAAATGAAGCCGTCACCCGTGTGACGAATATGTAAATCTCTGTGTTTCTTTGAAAACTTATCCAGCAATTTGGCCATTTTTACATTGCTAGTATGGTAGTCGCCGTAGAAGTTTTCGATTCCTACTTTTTTAGCGCGCTCAGCAATAGCATCCATCAAGCGCATGCCGAGTCCACGACCTTGGTAACAATCGACAATGGTGATCCCAATTTCGGCCATATGAGTATCGTCGTTTTTTCGAATGGCCCGAATGACTCCGGCCGGGAGAAGTTTTCCATCAAGATGATGAACGGCCACGTAGGCAAGGTGATTGTCCTGATCAACTTCGGTAAAGAATTTAAGTTCAGCTTCCGAAAGTTCTTTTTTCGCTGAAAAAAATCTCTGACGAATAGATTCCGGAGACATCATCTGCAATCCAACTTGCAGCGGGATTTTATCAGAGGGAAGAATTGGTCGGATTTCGAAAAAGTCTTCCATCTGATTTTTCCTAGTTTAGTCCTAAGTATTCATCAAACGATTTTTCAACGTCGATGATTGAACCGTCTGGCTGAATATCGATAATTCTGTTGGCCACAGTCTGAACGAATTCATGATCGTGACAAGCGAAGATCAGTGGATTGTCCCACTTCTTAAGCCCTTCGTTCACCGAAGTAATACTTTCAAGATCAAGGTGGTTTGTTGGACCATCCATGATGAGAACGTTTGGTGCTTCAAGCATCATCTTTGAAAGCATCATACGAACTTTTTCACCACCGGATAAAACGTTTGTTTTCTTTTGTGATTCTTCACCAGTGAAAAGCATACGTCCTAAGAAACCGCGAACGAAAGATTCGTCTTTATCTTCTGAGTAATCTCTCAACCAATCAACGAGGTTGTAGCGGCCATCTGAAAAGTATGAAGTGTTGTCAGCAGGGAAGTATGAACGTTGGATTGTTACACCCCAAGTGACGTTTCCTGAGTCTGGAGTTGTGACACCCGCAAGTACATCCATGAGAGCAGAGCACTGTTGATCGCTTCCGAGAAGAACGATCTTATCTGTCTTTCTGACCTGGAAAGAAATGTTTTTAAACATAACTTTTCCATCAACTGTTTTAGAAAGTTTTTCAACGTTAAGAACATCTTTACCAAGTTCTTTTTTCGCTTTGAAGTGAACGTAGGGATATTTTCTCGTTGATGGTTGAATGTCTTCAAGCGTGATTTTTTCAAGCATCTTCTGACGAGAAGTTGCTTGTTTTGATTTCGAAGCGTTCGCCGAGAATCTCGCGATGAACTCTTTAAGTTCTTTAATTTTTTCTTCAGTCTTTTTGTTCTGATTTGATTTTAACGTCACCGCAAGCTGAGAAGACTGGTACCAGAAATCGTAGTTACCAGTGTAAATTTTAATTTTTCCGAAATCGATATCCGCCATGTGCGTACACACTTTATTCAAGAAGTGACGGTCGTGGGAAACTACGATAACGGTATTTTCAAATTGAGCGAGAAAGTTTTCTAACCAATGAATCGCTTTCATATCCAAGTGGTTGGTAGGCTCATCGAGAAGAAGAATATCTGGTTTACCAAAAAGCGCCTGGGCAAGAAGGACTTTAACTTTTTCTCCACCGTTTAGTTCACGCATTTTTTTTGAAAGCAATTCTTCTTTGATACCCAGACCAGAAAGCATTGTTGCCGCTTCTGATTCCGCTTCCCATCCATTCATTTCACCAAAGGCCGCTTCGAGTTCAGCGGCACGAACACCATCAGCATCAGAAAAATCTTCCTTTGCATAAAGCGCATCTTTTTCTTCCATGATGTCGACGAGTTTTTTATTTCCCATGATCACAGTTTTTAAAACTTCTACATCGTCGAATAAGAAGTGATCCTGTTTTAAAACAGAAAGGCGCTGTCCTGGAGTGATGAAAACATTTCCAGTTGAACTAGGAATTTCACCCGAAAGAATTTTAAGAAATGTCGATTTACCGGCGCCGTTAGCACCAATGAGTCCGTAACAATTTCCCGGAGAAAATTTAATATCAACTTCTTCGAAGAGTTTGCGTGCACCGTATCTAAGACCAACATTCTGGCAAATGATCATTTCGTATTCCTTATAGCTATTTTGTTGCTTCTTTTTAGACTGAAATCAGGGAAAAGTCAGTGGTTTTTCGTGAGTTCGGAGCACTGAGAAAAAATTAAGGCTGTACTGGCCTGTTTTAGGGGGGTATTTTAAAGGAATGGACAAAGAATTAAGCGAAAACTTCATACCTAAATATGAATCAGCTAGAATTGCTGTGGAAAGAGCGCGTGCCCGTGTGCGCGAGAACAATGAAATGGTCTCTAAGCTCAAAGGGGAGTCGAACATCGATTCGGAAGATGAGAACTGCCCGTTTGCTAACGCAGAAAATTTTTCCCCAGACGCCTCATATGCCTTTGATTTGTATAAAATTAAATCAACAAACGGCATTTCAGATTTTTTCAAAGACATCTTTGGAGTTTAACTCATGGCCCGCAAGCAAAAGCAAAAAGCTTTAAAGTCACACTTGTCACAAGCAGATATCGAAATTGGAAAGAAGAGAATCTATTTTCTCCTCGCTTTGATCGTGGTATCGCTCATCGTGGCCGCTGTTAACATGCACTACTAATACAATCATCACACTTCACTAAGGATAAACCGTGAGTTCATTGAAACCCGGACAACGCTATATGAGCGAGACCGAGCCAGAATTAGGTCTTGGCATTCTCGCGCACATTGAAGCTAAAACTATTAAAATTAATTTCCCCGCTGCTAAAGCTGAACGCACCTATGGATCAAAAGGCGCGCCTATTAAACGCGTAATTTTTTCTGTCGGTGATGAAATCACCTTACGAACAGGCGAGCGCCATCCCGTGGAATCCGTTATTGATCACGAAGGACTGGTGGCCTATCTCAGTCAGGGTCACGCGTTCGATGAAAGAGATCTCTCTGATTCATTGAGTTTCAGTAAGCCGCAAGAGAGAATTTTTAACGGCACTGTTGATTCACCGGCACTTTTTAATCTTCGATACAAAACGCTCACGCATAAAAATAGACTGACTCAATCTTCAGCGCGTGGATTTATTGGCGGTCGAATGAATCTCATTCCTCACCAGTTTTACGTGGCTCACCAGATTGCCGATCGACCGATTCCGCGCGTGCTTTTAGCAGACGAAGTAGGACTTGGAAAAACAATTGAAGCAGGCCTTGCGCTTCATCACCTCATTTTAAGTGAGCGAGTGAAACGAGCTCTCATCGTCGTACCTGATTCGCTCGTTTATCAATGGTTCATTGAAATGCTTCGCAAATTCAA
>CAMLKK010000066.1 GCA_946480715.1 uncultured Bacteriovorax sp.
TATCTAACCGCGATGCTAGGGGTAATTTATAATCTCTTTGATTTTCAAAGGCAACGAAAATTTTAAAATTTTTTTAATCAAACTGATCCAAAAATTTTTTCCATCGCAATTGCCGCAGCGACAGAAACGTTTAAAGATTTAATTTTCCCTGCAGGTTTGAAAGAAATTGTCGTTTCAACAACGCGACTGACAGCATGAGACATGCCCACATCTTCAGCGCCTAAAACTAAACAAATACTTTTTTTAGAATCAAGCGTGCCAAGATCTCCGGTCGCATGTTCAGAAAGACCAATGCAAGTAGCTCCGAGATCTTTTAATTTTGTAATTGTTTTCGGAAGAGCTGAACAACGAACAATTTTTACGTATTCAGTTGCACCTGAAGCAATTCGTGAGAAACCTGGGCCAATACCAAAATTTCCCTTAGAAGAAATAAGAATGGCATCTACTCCGTAAAATGCAGCTGTTCTCATAATGGCTGCACCATTGTGAGCATCGGTAACTTGATCAAGAGCGAGAATCTTCAGTGGTATGCGACTCTCAAGTTGCTGATAAATCCAAGTCGGTTCAAGAATATCAACAGGGCTCACGAGCATGTAAATTCCAGAGGGAACGCGCTGAAATTCTAAATCGAGATCGCGATAAATTTTTTTCGCTTCTTCTTGTAAAGCGTGGCCTTCCAGCCAGCGAACTTTATTCAATGGAATGTCGGAGTCACGAAGACCGCTGCGCTTTTTAAATTCATGAAACCCTTCATCTGTGCAGACAATTTCAAAAACTTGGCGCTGAGGGTTTTTTAAAGCTTCGGCAATACTATGAATGCCGACAATCATATCGTGGTCCATGAGAGTCCTATTGAAGTAGCGTTTTAAGCGTAGAAATTAAGTTTTCACGAGTTACTTTTTTTACTTCGCCTGTTTTACGGCAAATGATTTCAAGCTCGCCAGAAGCGCTAAAATCGCGCTCTCCGAGGACAACTCTGTATGGAAGTCCAAGAAGATCAGCATCTTTAAATTTATTTCCTGGACCAACGTTGCGATCATCGTAAATTACTTCGAGACCAGCGTTCATCATTTCAACGTATAGATCGTCAGCAATTTTTGCGAACTCTTCTGCTTTCACGATTGTGGCAAAGTAAACTTGATAAGGTGCTATTGATTTCGGCCAGATGATACCGTTTGCATCGTGGTTTTGTTCGATCGCTGCGGCCACAACTCGCGTAACACCAATTCCGTAACATCCCATAAGCGGAGTCACAAGTTTGCCGTTTTGATCGAGAACGCCAACCTTCATGTCTTTTGTATATTTGTCACCGAGTTGGAAAACGTGTCCAACTTCGATTCCGCGTTTCTCAACAACAGAGTATTTTCCATCGAGAGTAAGATCGCCAGCGCGAGCAAGACGAAGATCTGCGGTTTCGATTTTTTTCATGTCACGCTTTGGATTGAATCCAACAGTGTGAGCATCCTTTTTGTTGGCGCCAATTGCATAACTAGCATCCAGATTAACGGCATTGTCGAAAATGATTCTGATATCGTCATTTAATCCAACTGGACCAATATATCCTTTCCAAAGTTTTGCTGCTTTTATCTGCTCTTCTGTTGCGGCCGTTAAATGATCGCACTTCAAAAAGTTATTTAGTTTGATTTCGTTAACAGTGTCGTCACCTAAGACCATTGCGAGAACCAGTTGTGATTTGTCGCCAGTTGTTGCTACGTAGACCATCGACTTAAGGCTATTATGCTGTTCAATTCCTAAGAATTTGCAAACCGCTTCGATTGTTTCCATTTTTACTGTTTCAACTTCTTTCATAGGAACAATGTTCATATCGAATGTTGTTTTTGCACGAATTGTTTGGGCCTTTTCAACGTTAGCTGCATATTTCGCTTCTGGAGAATAGATAATTAAATCTTCACCTGCGTTCGCGACGACTTGAAATTCATGTGTTTTAGAGTCTGATGAAGCCATTGCTCCACCATCAGCTTCAACTGGTATGAACTCCAGTCCTAGACGCGTGAAAATGGCAGTATAAGCATTGTACATATCTTGGTAGCCTTCATCTAAGCTGGCCTTATCGATGTGGAATGAATAAGCATCTTTCATCGTAAATTCACGCCCACGCATTAAACCAAAACGAGGACGAATTTCATCACGGAATTTTGTGTTGATCTGATAGAGCGAAACTGGAAGTTGTTTATACGACTTCACTGTTTTTCTGAAAATATCAGTAACCGCTTCTTCATTTGTTGGAGAGATACATAGATCGGCTTCTTTTTTATCTTTAAATCGAAGCATCAGACCGCCCATCTTGTCCCAGCGGCCAGTCTCTTGCCATAACTCACCTGGAGTCACGACAGACATTGTGATTTCGTAACTTCCAATTTTGTTAAGTTCTTCTCGGATGATGTTTTCAACCTTACGGATTGAACGTAATCCCATTGGTAAGTAGTTATAGAGCCCAGATCCTGATTTGTGGATTAAACCAGCTCTGATCATTAATTGATGTGATGGAATTTCAGCGTCTGCTGGAACTTCTTTATACGTTTGCCAAAAACCTTTCGTCAGTTTCATATATCGACCTTGGATAAAATAAATTGAATTGATGGTACACTAAAGTTTTAACTATTGAAACGAGGGAGCAAGGGCCCTGGGCAGGGTGAAAGCTTCAACTGTCTCGCGCTCAAGTGATGCGGCAGAAACAATTTCATAAGCTGATGGAGTCGCAAGAAGCTTGCGGCACAGAAGATTGTGCAAATTGTGACCAGATTTGAAAGTTGTAATTTTCCCGGCGATTTCATAACCAAGAAGCGAGATATCACCAACTGTATCAAGAATTTTGTGACGAACGAATTCATCAGCAAAACGAAGTCCTTCCGGATTAACTACGCGGTAATCATCCAGAACGATAGCGTTATCGAGAGATCCACCTTTGATCAGACCTTTTCTCTTAAGAGCATCAACATCTTTTAAAAGACCAAATGTGCGAGCACGGCCGATTTCATTGATGTAGTTTTCGCATGAAAATTCGAAAACTTTATTTTGAGTTTTAATCGTTGGGTGAGCAAAAACAATTGTTGAATCGATAATGAGTTTTGATGAAGGTTCAATCTCTGCCCATTTGTCATCAACTTCAACACGCACTTTTTCAAGTACGATGAGGAATTTTTTTGATTTGTTCAAAGATGTGATTCCATTTTCTTTTAATAAGAAAACGAAAGAAGCACCTGAACCGTCCATGATTGGAACTTCTGGACCGTCGATCTCACAATAAACGTTATCAATTCCGAATCCATAAAACGCTGACAACAAATGTTCAACAGTATGAATAGCATTCATGCCTGCACCGATCGTCGTATTGTTTTCAGTCGCCCCTACTGTTTCAGCATTGGCCTTTAAAACTGGAGCGTTGGGAATATCTGTTCTTTTAAATTGAATACCGAAATCAGCTTCAGCAGGATGAAGAGTCAACGTAACTTTCTTGCCGGAATGGATACCAATTCCGGTAACAGAAAATTTTCGAGTGATCGTACGTTGGTTAAGCATTTACTCTTTTTACCTTTTAAATCATGAACATAGATACTTAATTTATGGCTTATCGTCATAAAAAGCAACTAGAAACCATTATAATCTCAAAGCCGGGCTAAACCAAAGAATAAAACTTGCCTATGGCATTAGAAACCGCTTTTGTCATGAATACTTCAATTTCGTTTATCAATCTACAAGTTGGAACTAAATAATGTAATATTTCCAGCTATAGGAGCCCCAATGAAAAGTATCTGGTTTAACCCAAAGCTTGACCTCGAGAAGGTTAATAAATTCAGTCAAAACACACTTGTTTCCCACCTGGGAATTGTCATAACCGCTATCGGAGAAGACACGCTGGAAGGAACGATGCCTGTCGATGAGCGCACGTTTCAACCGCATCGACTATTGCATGGAGGCGCCTCATGCGTTCTTGCAGAAACTCTAGGCAGCATTGCTGCCAATCTCAGCCAGAATCCAGATGAGAAAGTAGCTGTCGGCCAGCACATTGAAGCGACTCACATTCGCCCAGTTTTGAAAGGGCATGTGCGTGGAGTGGCCAAACCTGTTTATTTAGGAAGTAATTCTCAAACGTGGAGAATTGAGATTTTTAACGATGAAGGCAAACTTATTTGCGACAGCAAGATCATCATGGCGCTTAAAAAGAAATAATTAATCTTTAATTTGATTAATGTGATCTTTTGCTTTTTGACTGATTTCACGGCCACGTGGCGTGCGAAGAAGAAAACCCTCTTTTAAAAGATATGGTTCGTAAACATCTTCGATGGTCGTGCGGTCTTCAGCGAGTGTAGCACACAAAGTTTCGATTCCGACTGGCCCACCTTTGTAATAATCTTCAATCACGCGAAGGATTTTTCTGTCCATTCTGTCGAGACCGAAATGGTCGATTTCCATTAGAGAAAGTGATTTTTTCACCGACTCTTCTGAAATTTTTGATTCGCCTTTAACAAGCGAGAAATCGCGAACGCGTCTTAAAATTCTATTGGCAATTCTTGGTGTTCCACGAGCGCAAGCTGCGATTAGATTGAGTGCTGATTGTTCGAGAGTGATGTTTAATTTTTTAGCATTGTTGCCGACGATTTCAGCCAACTCCTCTTTTTGATAAAAATCAAAATGAAGGTGGGCCATGAATCTGTCGCGAAGTGGATTAGAAAGAAGTCCGCTTCTTGTTGTTGCTCCAATAAGCGTGAAGGGTGCAACTTGAATTTGCATCGTGCGAGCTGACGGCCCCTGCCCAATAACAATATCTAAGCGGTAGTCTTCCATTGCAGAATAGAGAATTTCTTCTACCGAGATATTCATACGATGAATTTCATCAATGAAGAGAACATCCCTCGGTCCAAGGTTTGTGAGTATCGCTGCTAAGTCGCCTTTTTTCTCAATTCCAGGGCCGCTGATGACATGCAATTCGCTGCCAATTGATTTAGCAATAATCATGGCAAGTGAAGTTTTTCCAAGACCAGGAGGCCCGGATAAAAGTGCATGGTCCATTGCTGAATTTCGAAGTCGAGCTGACTCCACCATGACTTCAACGTTTTGAATAACTTTTTTCTGACCGATGTATTCAGTGAAATCAACAGGACGAAGAAGGACTTCGTGCTTGAACTCTTCTGTTCCCATCTCTTGATTTAAAACTCGATCTTCAAATTCAAAACTGTCATTCATATTAAAGCTCTTTTAAAACGAGATGAATTAATTGTTCTGGTTTCGTGATGAGATTTGCTCCCAGAATTTTTTGAGCAAGAGGTATGATTTTATCTTCTTTAAATCCCAATTCCTTACACGCCATTAACGTATCATTTAAAATATCGTGCTGGTTGCTTGAACTTGGTCTATCGTCACGAATGCTAAACTCTTCTTCCACCATCATCAATTGAGTTTGAGGAAGACTGATTCTTTCTGATTTATAGATTCTGCTTGAATCCGAATACATTTTTACTTTGTCGATTTTTCCAGCGAGATCGAGAATAATTTGAGCTGCACCCTTATTTCCAAGACCCGGGATTTTTGTCAGTGTAGCTTTAGCTTCCAAATTAACAGCGTTAATGATGTCATTAACACCTAAGTTACAAACTAAATTATAAGCTGACTTTGGTCCGATACCTTTTACAGTTAATAGCATTTCAAAAAGTTTTTTTGCTCTCAAAGAATGAAAGCCGTAAAGATTTTCAGAATCTTCTTTGATGATGTGAGCGATGTAGATCGCGGCCATCGTTCCTTCAATGAGTACCTTATTGTAAAAAACCTGATATCCGATTCCGCTTGGAGTTTGAATGATACATTCATGACCATCACTGAAAAGAACTTCACCGTTTAAAAATCCAATCATATTGTTTTACCCATTAATTTTAATTTCATGTTGCGATTCAGAGCGTGGCAAACAGCAATCGCAAGTGCATCTGATTCATCAGCAGTTTTGAATTGCAATTTACCAAACATCATACTTAATGCTTTATCGACAGCTTCTTTTGATGCGTGTCCATGTCCAGTAACTGAAGATTTCACCGTATTAGGTGAATATTCAAAAACTCTGCCCTTGTGTGTACTTGAAAAAGCAGCGACCATTGCACCTCTTGCCTGAGCAAGTTTACTTAGAGCTTCCACACTTTTTACATAAATAAGTGCTTCAACTGAGATTTCTGCTGGTTCATATTTCGTGAGAATGTCTGCGCATGATTGATAAATAATTCCGAGACGATCGATAAATTCATCAACATGATCATAACGAAGAACGCCAGAAGCGACGTAAGAAATTTTTCTTCCATCAACTTTCACTAGACCATAACCGGCCTTGCGTGATCCTGGATCGATTCCCAGAATAATCATTTCTGCCCCTTGTTCTTTACGAAAGTACCAACATAAAAAAGTAGAGAGCCACCAACGAGTTGAATGAGTTCGAGTTTTCCGTAATCGCCTTTACTCATGCCTGCAAATAGACACAATCCAACAGACGCAAAACCGATCAACTGCATTCCTAGTCCAAGATAAAAAAACATTTGAGAATTTCCTTGATAATAAATCGTACTGAAGTTTTTTTTCTTTGTAAAAAGATCTCTTCGTCAGTATCATTCCTGCATGAATCTCATCTTGAATTCGGCATCGATAAAAAAGAAAATCAGCAAAGAACTGAAGGCTGATTGCAAACTCCTCAAATCAAACAACATTACTCCTTTCTTGAAAGTTGTACTTGTTGGAAAAGATCCAGCGAGCGTGATTTACACCAATAACAAAAAAAGATTTTGTGAAAAAGTTGGAGCTCAATGTGAGATCGTTGAGTTAGATGAAAAAATCAGCGAATCTGAGTTTCGCTCAATTATCAATTCCATCAATGCTGATAAACTTGTTGATGGTTGTATTATTCAACTTCCCCTTCCTAAACAATTGGCGCATCTTGACGTTGGCAGGCTTGTGGCCAAAGAAAAAGACGTCGATGGATTTCATCCTGAAAATTTGTATGGCCTTTTAAAAGGTGGCGAGAATTTTACTGAAAATTTTATTTCTTGCACTCCAAAAGGAATTCTTACTTTGATGAAAGAATACAACATCGACTTGAAAGGAAAGCATGTTGTCATTGTCGGTCGCAGTATGATCGTGGGAAAACCACTTGCGCTTTTACTCACAAACAACGATGCAACAGTCACTCTTTGTCATTCTAAAACCGCAGACTTGAAATCAATAACAAAAAACTGCGATATTCTTGTCTCCGCAATAGGCTCTCCAAAATTCATTGATAAAAGTTATCTTTCTTCGACGACAAATCAAGTCATCATCGATGTTGGAATGAACACAGATTCTAATGGCGAACTTTGTGGTGATGTAAATTTCGATGAAGTTGCTCCGCTAGTTGCGGCCATCACTCCTGTCCCTGGTGGAGTAGGTCCAATGACTATTGTTTCGCTAGTGCAAAACCTTTTACAAGCTAGCAAAAACAGGTTATCTGTTTAGGACTCTTTTTCAAGGGAAACACAATGACGATTGACTCTACAATTAAAAAAACTTCATTGCATGAAGAGCATCTCGCTCTCAACGCAAAAATGGCCCCATTCGCTGGTTTTGATATGCCTTTGCAATACTCTTCAGTTAAAGAAGAAGTCATCGCTGTAAGGGAGAATGCCGGTGTATTCGATGTAAGTCATATGGGCGAATTTTTTGTCACTGGACCAGATGCCATTAAGTTTGTCGATCATGTAATTACAAACGATTTTAAAAATGCAGATATGCTGAAGGCCGTTTACTCACCTCTTTGTCGTGAAGATGGAACAGTAATCGATGATCTTATCGCTTATAAATTAGCTGAAGACAGAGTTCTTATTTGTGTAAATGCTTCGAATATCGAAAAAGATTGGAATTGGATTTATTCAAAACTTTCTGGCTTCAACTGCACTATGGAAAACCAATCGGACAACTTTTCGTTGCTAGCAGTTCAAGGACCTAAAGCAGCTCTTATTCTTAAAAATTTAGGCATTCTCAAAGATATAGATTTTCCTTACTACTCAATTTTCGAGACAATTTTTCATGGAGAAAATTTAATCGTCGCTCGTACTGGTTATACAGGTGAAGACGGATTCGAAGTTTTCTCAAGTCACGCTTTCGCTAAAGATCTATGGAATAAACTTCTTTTCAACGGCGTTAAACCATGCGGATTAGCTTCTAGAGATGTTTTAAGACTTGAAGTTTGTTTTCCACTGTACGGACATGAGCTTACTGATGAAGTCACTCCGCTTGATGCTGGCCTAAGTTGGACAGTAAAGCTCGCAAAAGAAAATTTCATTGGGAAAAAAGCTCTTTCAGAATACAAACCAAAACACCAACTCATAAAACTTTCGCTTGAACGAGGAATTCCTCGCGAAGGCTATCCTGTTTTGAACGCTGCTGGTGAAAAAATTGGATTTGTTACATCTGGAACGATGTCTGTTGTAACTGGAAAGGGAATCGCGCTTGCTCTTGTTGAAAAAGCGAAAGCTCCACAAGATAAAAAATACTTAATTAATATTAGAAATAGTAACTACGAAGCTCAGGTTCACACCAAAGCTTTTGTTTCCGGAGGACACAAGTAATGTCAAACGTACCAAACGAACTGAAATACACAAAAGAACATGAGTGGGCAAAACTAGAAGGAGATGTTGTTACAATCGGTATCACTGATTTTGCACAATCTTCTCTTGGCGATATCGTTTTCGTAGAGCTTCCAGAAGTTGGAAAGCAACTAAACTCTCACCAAACTTTTGGTGTTGTTGAATCAATTAAATCTGTAAGTGATCTCTACTCACCACTTGCTGGTACAGTAGTAGAAGTGAATAGCGACCTTGTGAATGCTCCTGAGCTTTGTAATGCTGAACCTTACGGAAACGCATGGATGATTAAAATTAAGCTATCTAATGCTTCTGAAGTGAATTCGCTTTTGTCAGCATCTGATTACCAAAATTATCTGTCATCACTCTAATTTAAAAGTTATCACAGACTTGTAACTAAAAAATGCCCCGTCTCGGGGCATTTTTATTTTCTGGGACACAAATTTTTTGATTTTTTCACTCTTATCTATGCAAATTTTTCATTGATGAATGATTGATTTTTGGAAATAAATTTTTATTTAAAAAAATCTTTACGAGGGCCTTCGCTGGCTACATACTTTGGTTCGCTTAAAACAAATTCTTTATGTAATGGGATTACTAATAATATGATGTCTGATAATCAGGATGCAATTCAGCTTCTAAATACTGCGGTCATTAAGAGCAAAGAAAAAAGAATCAATGCTACTTACGAAGAAAGACTAGGAAAAATTTGTAACTCACCTGTCATGAATGCTCTGTTAGTTGCTGTTGATCACTTAGCAGAAGAACAAAAAATTTCTAAAGATCATGCGTCTGTGCAGATCATTGAAACAATCCGCGAGTTGGATTCTATCTGGAACGATTATGTTGTGATGGAAGGAATTGGAAAACTCAAAGATCTATTGAAAAACAACATTAACTAGCTTTTAACAACAAATCCCCATTGAATCGTGGCCCGACCACCAACAAGCAAACCTTTCGGAGGGTTTGGAAAAGGGCCGGCTTTATTAAAGGACTCGATCGCTGCTTGGTCGAGTTCTCTTATTCCTGATGTCCCTTCAATTTTAATATCAACAATGTTTCCACGGTCATTAAGAATAACTGTTACAGCTGTAATTAAGTTTTCACTCGCAGGCATTCTACGCCCAGAGCGATAAAGATTTTTTGCTTTATCTTTAATAGAAGTTCCCCAATGCTGCTCTAGCTTTTGGCGAATACGGTGATAAAAACCATAATACATATTTTCTGTTGTATTTAGATTCGTCATATCTCCTAATGGAACATCCTCCACAAAATCATTGCTGGCAGAAAGCCCATTTGTTCCAACTTTTCCTTTTTCTAAACCAAGAGCTTGTGCGGATTTTGTTTTTTCCGCCATTTCTTCTAACATGGCCTTCTCTTCCGCGGCTGCAGCTTCATGGGCCTTTTCGACTTTAGCGAGTTCAAATCCACCAAGGTCACTAAGAGAAAGATTCTTTTTTGGTTGTTGAGCTGCCACAGGTTTTTTTTGCTCTGGCTGAACTTTTTTAGGCGCCTGAGCAAGAGTTTCAGCAGAGCCTGTTTTTTGTCCTAAACCGGCTTCTTTGAAAGCGCCGTTTGTACGGGCCATAGTCTGACGATCAAAAGTTTGATCTTTTTCTCCAGCAAAACGCGAATTTTTTGGACGTTCTACGCGACCATTTGTTTCATTGGCGACGATTTGTTTCGATTGAGCGTCTTTGATTGCTTTAAGCGTTTTAGGAGAGATGAATTTAATATTTTCGAGTTTAAGAGAAGCTACTGGAGCTTTTTTAAAAGGTGCATTTACCGTTTTTTCTTCTGATTGATGAACTTCACGAATGAACAGAGCAGTCACACTTAAGTGGATTGCCAGCGACAAAAGAAACGCATACGAGATTTTTGCTTTTTCTTTCTTGAAGAGTTTCATGTCCATCCTTAACAAACCAAGGCGTGCCTTGTGGTCCTATCTTAACTCTTATCGTTTAAATGCGGGAGAAAGTTAAGAAACATTCGGACAAAAGGCACAGGAGAAAATCACTCAAAAATAAGCTTATTGGTTCTCGAAATATTCGTCATCACCCAGTGGTCTTGCCTTAGGCACAACGGTTCCATTCTCTTCAGTCTGGATAACCTCTGGAGTTTCCGCAAATGACTCAATGATTGCTCCTTGAGTATTTGGGGCAACTTTTTTACCAGTTTGTTTATCAATCCAAACCTGAGAAATACCATCTGGTATTGGAAATGGATTATCGCCAAATTTTCTAATTGTGGCGCGCATATATTCTTTCCAAATTGAGAGCGGAGAACGTCCTCCCGTTTCACCATAACCCAAGGTGCGGTTGTCATCAAAACCTGTCCACACACTCGTTACAACATTTGGGCTATATCC
>CAMLKK010000067.1 GCA_946480715.1 uncultured Bacteriovorax sp.
TCATCTTTTGATCGTCCCAACATCAATTACATGATTCATGAAAGAACTGATGAGATTAAACAGCTCGATACGTTTATCAATCAAAATCATCCTGATGACACAGGAATTGTGTATTGCCTTTCCCGCGATAAAGTTGAGCGCGTAGCAAGCAGTTTGAATAAACTCGGTCATCGTGCAGTTCCTTATCATGCAGGACTCTCGCAAAATGAACGCACTTTAAATCAAGAACTCTTCAATCTGGAAGAAAAAATTATTGTCGTCGCTACCATTGCCTTTGGAATGGGAATTGATCGACCGGATGTTCGATTTGTTGCTCATCTCGATTTGCCTAAAAGTATTGAAAGCTATTATCAAGAAACAGGAAGAGCAGGTCGTGACGGAAAAGCTTCCAGTGCCTGGATGATTTATGGTCTTCAAGATGTCGTAAAACTTTCGCAAATGCTTGAGACGACGGATGCTGATGAAAACTATAAAAAAGTGGCGCGTTTTAAACTCGACAGTATGCTTGGTCTTTGTGAAGCAGGTTCTTGTCGCAGAAAATATCTTTTGAATTATTTTGGTGAAGCGACTTCTGATTTTTGCGGTCATTGCGATATCTGTCATTCACCGCCACGACTTTGGGATGCCACTGTCGATGCTCAAAAAATTCTCTCGACAATTTATCGAACAGGACAGACTTTTGGGGCCGGACACATCATCGAAGTTCTACGAGGAAGCAAGAATTCAAAAGTTATCGATCGCAACCACCATCTGCTCTCAGTTTATGGAATTGGAAAAGATCACCCAAAAGAGCATTGGGATAGTGTTTTAAGACAACTCCTGCATATGAATTATATCTCCATCAAAAATTGGGAATATAGAAGCCTAGGACTCACGAGTCGCTCGCAAGAAATTCTCACAGGTGGGAAAAAGCTGGAACTGCGCTTTCAAGAGATTCAAACGAAAGGTGATAAGAAGACTGGCAAGAAGAAGGTTGAGCCTCGCGGATCTGTTGAAGCATCTTCTGATCTGTTATCGGCGCTGAAGGAACTTCGATTTTCCATCGCTTCCGAGAAAAAAGTTCCTGCTTATGTTGTCTTCAGCGATAAAACTTTGCAGGACATGTGCGCAATTCAACCAAGAGATGCTTCAGAATTTTTACTCGTTCATGGTGTCGGTCAGAATAAACTCGAAAACTACGGGAAAGAGTTTCTTGCAGTTATTGAAAAATTTTCTTCATAAAATTCATTTTTTAATCCCAAATTAAAATTCTCTGTTTTGATTCTCACAACATAATATTGTGTTGAACTCTGCCTTAATTGCATTTCGTATGCATATGAAAAAGAAAATCAGAAAAAATACTCAATTAACAATGATCAATTTTAGAGGCGCGGGAAGACCCAGAGTTCATGACCCAGGGATCGCTCATCGATGCCGACTTTTTCTGGAGCGAGCAAGCTCACTTCATCTCACCATTAAGGTAAAAGCAATTAAGGCAGAGATGAAAAATAAAGCGGTCCTCTCAATGTTAAAGAGGGCCATTATGAATGCGCGGAAGAAAGGGTTGAAAATCATTCATTACTCGCTGGAGTATGATCATGTGCATTTATTGGTTGAGGCGGATGACAATATTGAATTAGCAAAGGGAATGCAGTCGTTTGGAGTGACGCTATCTAAGGCGATCAATCGGATGCGGAAAATGAAAGGAGCCGTTTATAAACATCGATATCATTTTAGGCAGATCTCATCTTCGAGGGAGTTGAGGTATGTGATGAAATACATTTTTTCGAATGGAGTTAAGCATGGGACTGCGCAGACGATTATCAATCCATTTAATTCGATAAGGGCAGAGATGAAATACCACCTGTTCACAAACAAAAAAATAGAATTTGATTTTGAGCTAATTAAGCTCTTAGATCAATGCAGACTATATTATAAAGGAATAGAGTACTGTTGAAACTATTCTTTCTCCGAAAGATCGTTCAGATACTTAATCTGAATCTTCGTTCCATCATCTGTTCGGATCATGTAAGGAATGGCGCCATGTTGGGAGAGGAAGATTTTGATGTGCGGCGGTTCTTTTACATTCTTGAAGTCAGTTCCTTCGTCGTACATTTTGTATTGAGTGGCCTGGACGGATTGGCCATCGATCATAATTTTTTCGGTCGTGAGGCCTGCTCGTTCGAGGATGACGTTTTTGAAGGCGGGTGATTCTTTGTAGTCCCATTGGTTGTGGCCGACGAGAATGTTGAAAGAGTTTTTTCCGCTGGCATCGAATTTTTTCGAGCGCATGAAAAGCATAGAGCTGGCAGCGGTTGGAGTGGCGATGTGGTATTTGGGAGCTGTTGCAATTTCTTCGATAGCATCTTCATCTTTTTTATTGATGAATTTATAGGCGAGGTGATTGCGGCGGGAATTGTATTCGTACGTTTCTCGCGTCGATTCTTTTCCCATTATTTTTTCAACCATGACGTAGAGAGGAATGTACTCTTTGTTCACGATATATTCGACGTGGAGATTGAGAATCTCACCAGTTGTCACTTTGACGACGGCTTCTGAGATGTAATGTAAGGATTGTTCTTTTTTATCGCGGTACACATCAAAGAGTTCTTCAGCATAAATATTTTCATTACGAAAATAGTTGAAGGCCCCACGATAAACTTTGTCTTCTTTTTTATAAGCTTTGCTTGTCCACATTTGCATACATTCAGTTTAATGAAGAGTTTGATTATGTGAAAGCTAAAAGATATTCTATGAGTCCATTACTCAAGTTCTTTAACGGATCTTTTCAGCGGAGAAAAAATGATTTCTTATGAAACGTACAAGATTCTGCATTTGTTTACCCTTTTTATCCTTATGAGTTCAGTAGGTGTGGTTGTCGGTGAAGGACGATGGATTCCAAATCGATCTTTCAAAATCGCGATCGGAGTCGTGAGTTTTCTCGCTTTCGTCGCAGGTATGGGTCTCATTGCACGTTTAGGTTTCAAACATACCGAACCATTTCCCACATGGATCTGGGTTAAAATGATCGCGTGGGTAACATTAAACGCTATCATCATTGGTGTTTTCAAATATCAAAGTAAACAAGCAAAGTTTCCACTAACTGTCGCAGCTATTGCCGTAGTTTTAGCGGCCGTGATCGCTGCAGTGACAAAGCTGGCATAACATGGGTTTTGATAAAGATTATTGGGACAAAAACTACGCCGAGCCGGAGGAGATGGATAACATCTTCAATGCAAAAGAGCATGCGGCCTACATGAAGGCGATTTTGGCCCTTGAAAATGTTGATGTTTCGAGCGTGATCGATCTTGGTTTTGGATTAGGTGTACTTTTCAAAGAAGTTTTGAAAACGTTTAAACCTTATCGCGCCCATGGAATCGAGCCTTCTGAACATCCCTATTCAATCGTGGCCAAAAAGAAGATGGCCGTCGAAAGCACTAAGCTCAGCTTAGAAAATATTGATCTCATCACTTGGGCAAAAAAAGAGTATAAAAAAGATCGGACGTTCGACCTGGGATTGTGCACTTCCGTGTTTCAATACCTGAGTGACGAGGAAATAGAATTCGTTTTACCTATCATGGCGCAAAGAATCCGCTTCCTTTATTTCTCCGTTCCCACTAATCTAGAGCTCAAGAAACAAGTAGAGGATTTAGACTTTAAAGATGAATATGCTATTCATCGCACGAGGGAAAAATACCTGAAAATGATTCGACCGCACTTCACGTTTGTGTCGAGCCGCTTACTTGAAAGTCGCGTTCATTATGATGAAGCGAACACACCATTTACAGATTACTTATTTAGATTTTAGGAGATTTTCATGAATCAATGTCCATGCGGAACAACTCAATCATACGAACAGTGCTGCAGTCCTTATATCAAAGGCACAAAAAAGGCACCGACGGCCGAGGCCCTCATGAGATCACGTTACACGGCATTTGCTGTGAACGAACTTGATTACGTAGAAAAAACTCACCATCCTAAGACTAGAGCTGAACTCGATATGGAAGGAGTGAGATCTTGGGCCACTAACTCAGAATGGTTAGGTTTAGAGATTCGCGCCACTGAAAAGGGTAAAGAGCAAGATTCTGAAGGCCAAGTTGAATTCAAGTGCAAGTTCATCTTCAATGGAGCGGAGCAAACACACCATGAATTAAGCACCTTTAAGAAAGAAAACGGCGAATGGTTTTTTGTTGATGGTTCAATGAAAAATAATACTGTCAGAAGAACCGAACCTAAAATTGGACGCAATGATCCGTGTAGCTG
Organism: uncultured Bacteriovorax sp.; assembly: GCA_946480715.1. The sequence goes on from CAMLKK010000067.1 coordinate 4,243, forward strand.
TGGCTCAGGGAAAAAAGCGAAAAAATGCTGTCTAGCGTAGGCATTTAGCGCTTCCTCGAACATTTCTTCCTAACGAGAAAAAAAGCTTAAAATTTTGGTATCTTAGATTTATATTAAGGTCTCCTTTATTTTAACTGACTAAAACACTCATCGTGTTTTTAATTCCTCGCAAAGGTTGTCTATGTCGAAAAATATCGATTTCTCTCATTTATCTAGTTCAGACATTACGTTCATCGATTCTTTATATGATAGCTATCGCGCGAATCCATCGGCGGTCGATGAATCGTGGCAAAGATTTTTTCAAGGATTCGAATTTTCTTCAGTTGGTTTCGGCACTAGCGGAAGCACTGGTGAAGGAATCAGTGATCAAAAACTTCGCTCGGAATTTAATGTCTTTCGTTTGATTCAATCTTTCCGTACACGCGGACATCTTCTTTCAGATACAAACCCAATTCGTCCGCGCAGAGATAGAAAAGCAAGAATTTCATTGGAAGAATATGGTTTATCAGAAGCTGATCGTTCAACAGTTTTTCAATGTGGAGAGTTTGTTGGATTAGGGCCTGCGACTCTTGATCAAATTCTCGATCACCTAAAACATATCTACTGTGGAAAAATTGGTTTCCAATATATGCACTCAAATAATACTGACGTTCGTCGTTTTATGAGAGAGCGAATTGAATCAACAGCAAAACATCTCGATCTTCCAATTGAAAAGAAAAAACGCATTCTTCAAAAATTAAATGAAGCAAACGTTTTTGAAAATTTCCTACAGACAAAATACGTAGGCCAAAAAAGATTTTCTCTCGAAGGTGGGGAAGCCACAATTCCTGCTCTTGATGCCATCATCAACAAAGGTGCTGAGCTAGGAGCTCGCGAGTTCGTTATCGGGATGGCCCACCGTGGACGTTTAAATGTTCTCGCTAATACAGTTGGAAAAACTTACGAATACATTTTCACTGAATTTGAAGGCGGCTCTATTGAAGAGCAGTCTGGTCACAGTGGAGATGTGAAGTATCACATGGGTTTCACTTCAACGATTAAAACGACAGGTGGAAAAGAAGTTTTTGTTAAGCTTCTTCCAAACCCATCGCATCTTGAAACAGTTGCTCCAGTGGCGATTGGATACTGTCGTGCTTTAGAAGATGTTCACTACGCTCAAGACCAAAGTAAAGTTATCCCTATCATCATTCACGGAGACGCGGCGGTTGCTGGTCAAGGTGTAGTGTATGAAACAGTTCAGATGAGTAAGCTGAAAGGGTATAGTGTTGGTGGGGCGATCCATTTCGTTATCAATAACCAAATCGGATTCACGACAGATATTGAGGACGCTCGTTCAAGTCACTACTGTGTATCAGTAGCAAAAACAGTTGAAGCTCCAATCATTCAAGTAAACGGAGATGATCCGGAAGCGGTTTTCTACGCTGTGGAACTTGCAGTTGAATTCCGTCAAAAATTTAAAGAAGACATTTTCATCGATATGGTTTGTTACAGAAAGCACGGCCACAACGAAGGAGATGAGCCTCGTTACACTCAACCAACACTTTACGGGTTGATTACAAAACACAAAAATCCGCGCGAGCTTTACTTAGATAAACTTCTGAACGCCGGATCGATTAAAGCTGAGCTTGCTAACGAAATGATTGAAGAATACAAAAAACTTCTTTCAGATCGCTTTAACAATGTTCGTGAAAAAGCAGTTCCAGGAAAATCAAAAGGCCCACATAAAGATTGGGAAGGAATGGAAGTGTCGAAAGCAGATTCATTTGATGAATCTCCAGCGACAGGTGTACCACTAGCAACTCTAGAAAAAGTTTCAAAGGCCATCAATACAGTTCCGCAAGGAATGACGTTGATGAAAAAAGCGGAAAAAGTTTTAGAAGATAGAAAGGCCGCTTTCACTAACGATAAACTTGATTGGGCATCTGCTGAGTTGCTGGCGTATGGATCACTTCTCGCTGAAGGACATCCGCTTCGTTTCACTGGTCAGGATGTTATCCGCGGAACCTTCTCGCACAGACACGCTAAAATTTTCGATGAGAATACGAACGAATCATATTGTGGTCTTGAGCACATTGGTGCTAACCAAGGTTATGTGAGCATGTATAACTCGCTTCTTTCTGAGTATGCTGTACTCGGATTTGAATTTGGTTATTCATGGGCAACGCCAAAAGCACTTACAATTTGGGAAGCGCAATTTGGAGACTTCTCTAACGGTGCTCAAATTATCATCGATCAGTACCTCTCAAGCGCCGAAGTTAAATGGCAGCGAATGAGCGGACTAGTGATGCTTCTTCCACACGGACACGAAGGCGCAGGACCTGAACACTCTTCAGCTCGTCCTGAACGTTATTTACAACTTGCGGCTGAAAACAACATGGTGGTTGCAAACGCGACAACACCAGCAAACATGTTCCACTTATTACGTCGTCAGATGAAATGGAACTTCAGAAAACCAGCGGTTGTTTTAACTCCAAAATCACTTCTGCGTGATCCACGTTGTACATCGACAAAAGATGAATTCATCAACGGCCGCTTCCAGGAAGTGATCGACGATCCAAATACAGGTAAAAAAGTGGCGAAAGTCATTCTGTGTACAGGAAAAATTTATTACGATCTTTATGAGAAAAAGATCGCTGATAAACGCGATGATGTAGCGATTGTTCGTCTTGAACAAATTCACCCGTTACCAGAAAAACAATTGAAAAAAGTTTTCGCGAAATACAAAGACGCAGCTAAAGTCTGGGTTCAAGAAGAACCAATTAACATGGGCTATTGGGCCTATTTAACTCGTTTCATGGATGTTCTCGAAGGGTTTAAAGTGATTGCACGTAAAGCAACTCCAAGCCCTGCAACAGGTTTCTCGAACGTCCATAAAAAAGAACAAGCAGATATCATTACCCAAGCTTTTGCTAAATAAGGAAACCTAACATGAGTGTTGAATTAAAAATTCCCGTCATCGGTGAGTCAGTTACAGAAGTTACACTTTCATCTTGGTTAAAAAAAGATGGAGAGTACGTTAACGAAGGTGAAGCGGTTTGCGAAATCGAATCAGATAAAGCATCGATGGAGCTTCCAGCTCCAAGTTCAGGTGTGCTTAAAATTATGGCCCAAGCGGGATCAGAATTAAAGATTGGAGAGAAGATCGGTGAGCTTGATACAGCAGGCGCGAAGCCGGCATCGGCACCAGCAGCGAAAGCTGAAGTCGCAGCTCCAGCAGCGGCGCCAGCTCCAACACCAACTTCTACGAAAGAAGTTAATATTCCTTCTCCAGCAGCTCGTAAAATTCTCGATGAAAAAAACGTAGCAGCTGATTCAGTTAAAGGATCAGGAAAAGATGGTCGCATAACAAAGGAAGACGCGCTTAATGCATCTGCGGCTCCTGCAGCGAAAGCAGCTGCTCCTGCACCAACTCCAGTCGCGAGAAAATCTTCTTCTGATAAACGTGGCGTTCGCAACGAAAAGATGACTCGTCTTCGTAAAACAATTGCAACGAAACTTGTTGAAGCAAAAAATACAACAGCAATGCTCACGACTTTCAACGAAGTTGATATGTCGGCATTAATGGATCTTAGAAAAAAATACAAAGAAGCTTTTACGAAGAAGCACGGAGTGGGTCTTGGATTCATGTCATTCTTCACGAAAGCGTGTACGATTGCACTTGCTGAATTTCCAGCGGTAAACGCGCAAATCAACGGTGATGAAATCATTTACCACGACTACGCGGATATCGGGATTGCGGTTTCAACACCAAAAGGTCTTGTTGTTCCAGTCGTAAGAAACGCGGAAGAATTAAGTCTTGCTGATATTGAAAAAGAAATTCTCGCGTTAGCAACGAAAGCGCGTGATGGAAAAATTACGATTGAAGAAATGCAAGGCGGAACATTCTCCATCACTAACGGTGGTGTGTTCGGCTCAATGCTTTCAACGCCGATCTTAAACATTCCTCAATCAGCGATTTTAGGGATGCACAATATTGTTGAACGTCCGATTGCAGTTAATGGACAAGTGGTGATTAGACCAATTATGTATCTTGCACTTTCATACGATCACAGAATTATTGATGGACGCGAGTCAGTATCTTTCCTTAAAAAAGTAAAAGAGCTACTCGAAGATCCTTCACGCCTTCTCTTGGACGTCTAAGCAAAAAATAAGTATGTTTGAGGGCCTCGACTCGTAAGTCGGGGCCTTTTAAATGGAGATACTCATGGCGGACAAATCTGACTTTCCTTATTTGCATGGTTTTTCACCAGTTGAACAAGAGCGCTTGAGAAAACAAGCGAAGTTCGCTGAACACACCATTTATCAAAACGTAAATTTTTCTTCTAATAAAAAAATCTTAGAAGTCGGTTGTGGTGTTGGTGCTCAATCAGAAATTATTCTTCGTCGTTTTCCTAACGTTCACCTCACAGGTGTGGACTTCAATGAAAAGCAACTAAAGGCCGCTAAAGCACATTTGGCTGCGCTACCGTTTGCGAATGGCCGCTACGACCTTCATCAAATGGATGGAGCAAATTTAAAGTTTGATTCGCAATCGTTTGATGGTGCTTTTTTGTGTTTTGTTTTGGAACACGTTCCAGATCCAAAAAGAGTTCTCTCAGAAATTAGACGAGTTCTTCAACCGGGTGGAGTGCTCTACGCCACTGAAGTTTTGAATTCATCTTTTTTTCTGGATCCTTATTCACCGAACGTTTTGAAATATTGGATGGCCTTCAATGATTATCAATATGATCAAAAAGGTGATCCATTCATGGGAGGAAAACTCGGAAATCTCATGATGCAAATTGGGTTTCAAAATATTGAGACCGAAGTGAAAACGTGGTTCCTCGACAATCGTCGTCCAGGACAAAGAAAAGAAATTATCGAATTTTGGTCAGAGCTTCTGATGAGTGCCGCTGATCAATTAGTCGAAGCAAAATATGTTACTGAAGAAACGGTAGAAGGAATGAAAAAAGAAATGGCCGTGGTCGCAAACGATCCCAATGCTGTTTTCTTCTTTTCTTTTATTCAAGCAAAAGCAAGAAATGGTTCTTATTAGAAAATAATTTGGAGATTTAATGAAAGAGTACGACGTTGTTGTTATTGGTTCTGGTCCGGGTGGATACATTTGTGCTGTAAGATGTGCTCAATTGGGAATGAAAGTTGCGATTATCGAAAAGTACAAAACACTGGGTGGAACGTGCTTGAACGTTGGATGTATTCCTTCAAAAGCTTGGCTTGATTCTTCTGAGAAATACCATGAACTGACACATTCATTTTCAAAACACGGTATTGTGGTCGAAAATGTAAAACTCGATTTCAATAAAATGAGTGAACGAGTAAAAACTGTTGTCTCTGACGTCTGTAAAGGTGTCGCTTTCCTCATGAAAAAAAATAAGATTGATGTTTATACGGGACATGGATCATTCAAAGATGCTCACACGATTTCGATCAAAGGTGAGAGTGAAACGACAGAGATCAAAGGCAAGAAAATTGTTATTGCGACTGGATCAAAACCTTCATCACTTCCAGGTGTGACAATCGACAAAGAAAGAATCATCACTTCGACAGAAGCGCTTGTACTGAAAGAACTTCCTAAAAAACTCATCGTCATTGGTGGGGGAGTTATCGGTTTAGAATTATCGTCAGTGTACAGAAGACTAGGGTCTGAAGTCACCGTTATTGAATATGCAGACACAATCATCGCCACTATGGATGGTGATATGTCGAAAAATCTTCTTAAAGTTTTAAAACGTGACGGCATTGAATTTATGTTAGGCCACGGAGTAACAAGTGTTTCGGCAAAAGGAAAAACAGTTACGGTAAAAGCAAAAGATAAAAAGACTAATGCAGAAGTGGAAATCACTGGTGATTACTGTCTGGTAGCAGTTGGAAGAAAGCCGTACACAGATGGTCTTGGTCTTGATAAAGCGGGTGTTAAACTCGATGATCGCGGACGTGTTGATACGGATTCACACTTGAGAACAAATGTTGAGCATATCTATGCCATCGGTGACGTTGTAAAAGGCGCCATGCTTGCGCACAAGGCGGAAGAAGAAGGTGTCATGGTTGCCGAATACCTCGCAGGCCAGAAACCGCACATTGATTACAATTTAATTCCTGGTGTTGTTTATACATGGCCGGAAGTTTCTTCTGTGGGAAAAACACAAGAGCAGCTTGTTGCTGAAGGACGTGAATTTAAAGTTGGAAGTTTTCCTTTCAAAGCTTCAGGACGCGCTCGCGCATCTGAAGAATCAGATGGTCTTGTTAAAGTTCTTGCTGATAAAAAGACAGATGAAATTTTAGGTGTGCATATGATTGGTCCTCGTTGTGCGGACCTGATTGCCGAAGCCGTTCTTGCAATGGAATATAGAGCGAGTGCGGAAGACGTAGCACGCGTTTGTCATCCTCACCCAACATACACTGAATCTTTTAAAGAAGCGTGTTTGGCAGCTACTGATAATCGCGCTCTGAACGCTTAAGGAGTTTTTTGATGAAGAAACTGTTAGTACTTTCTTTATTAACAACAAATGTGGCCATGGCAAAAATTGTAACAAAAAAAGTGGAATACAAATCAGCTTCGGGAGACAAAGTCTT
>CAMLKK010000068.1 GCA_946480715.1 uncultured Bacteriovorax sp.
TCCGGTGCAAAACATATTTTTCACAAGAGAAAATTGGGTATTGTTGTGAATGTTTCTGAAAATATTAGAGAGACCAAGTTGAAAAATTTGCATTGTTATTAATGCAACCAAACTCATTCGCAAGGTCATTTTGTCAGTATGATGAATCACTTCTTTATAAAAATTTTGAGAAAGAATTTTGTTCAAAAAACAAGATTTCCATTGGTAGAGTTCATCTGCTTTTCAACGGGAGGAAGCATGACTATTTTGACAGAGAGACAAGTAAGAGAGAGAGATTATTACGAAAAATACGCATCTTTTTTTGATCTTAATCAGAATATAGATTTTGCTCCCGTCGACGGACCACTCACGGGACGTGAATTTCGATCATGGAATTCTTATTGGAGAAGTTTTGAACTCGCTTTAAGAGAACAAAAAAAAGTTGCAGAGACACTGCATCTTTTAGATTTCGGTTGTGGACCTGGAGAAAACGCGATTCGTTTTGCACGCGCTGGTTTTAGAGTTACCGGATTTGATATCTGTGAAAAAAACATCGATTACTGCCAAAAACTTTTTCAAAAAAATGGATGGAGCGATAAAGGAAAATTTCTCGTAACTGTTGCTGAACAGCTTCCCTTTCCTGATAAGAGTTTTGATCTAATTGTGGGAATTGATATTCTTCACCATGTGGATATTCCATTGTCCATTAGAGAAATCAAAAGAGTGCTTAAACCTGGCGGTCTCGCCGTGTTTAGAGAGCCAGTAGAAGTTTCATTTTTTGAAAAAATACGAAATACTAAATTAATTAAATATTTTTTTCCCAACAATGCATCACTTGTTTCTCATATCACTGAAGATGAAAGAAAACTTAACGAGCATGATCTCATGATCATTCGACAATCATTCCCAGAATTAGAAATTGAAAGATTTTATCTTTTATCTCGATTCAACAAATTTTTCAGAAGACCAGAAGACAAGTCTGTAAGTCTTCTTGAAATGCTCGATCACTTTCTATTTAAGACGATTCCACCCTTACGAAAGTTTGGTGGTGCGGTTATTTTCAAACTGCGTGCTGAGAATGATCATCGCGGAACGCACCGGGAGAAACACCGACATGTTGTTTAAAAAAACGGCTAAAGTAATTTGCATCGGCAAATCCTAATTCATAGCCGATCTCAGCGATTCCCCAATCGGAATAGGCCAGAAACCTTTTCCCTTCGACGACCAATCTTTCCTGGATGAGGTCGCGCGGTGATTTTCCAAGTGCACGGGATATTTGCATCGTGAAAGCTTTCGGAGCTAATCCGCATTTTTGCGCATAAAATTGAACTTCGTGAAACTCTTTATAGTGTTGTTCGAGAAGAAGTTTGAAACTATTTACGATTCTGGTAGGAACAAAATTTTCTTTTGTTTTACTGTTTCTAAGAATCATCTGCAAAAAGGCCGCAACGAGATGTTTTAAAACTTGATCGGCCAGTTTTTTTTGTCCTTCAAATTCACTTTGCATGAGATGACAAATTTGCTCCAAACAAGCGAATTCCTTCTTATCAACTTTCATACATTCTGGCATAAGATCAATCTGCATGAGAACATCTACAAACGTTTTCTCGTTTCCAATTGAAGAATGATTGAATTCAATCACTAATCCTTTAACATCTGATCTGATTTTCCACTCGTGAGTTTGTCCAGGTTTAACAATGTAGAGTGAACGGGCGTCAACCTTGTAGCGTTCAAAATCAATTTGATGCCATCCATTTCCCTCAGCAATAAGTATGATTTGATAGAAGTCGTGTTTATGCGGAAATGGAATCTTAGGTTCAAGACGCACTTGGAGTGGTTCGATTCGGATGCCTTGATTGGAAACTTGTCTGATTCCGAATTCGTCTAATGAATGATGTCTATGAGTTCCCATCTTTTTATGCTAACCTCAATAACTACCGAATAACAAGCAAAACGGGACAAGAATGTGACCTTTGTGCTATAGACTGACGCCTCTGTCTAATGCTGTTTTGTTGTGTAGGGTCTAAAATGGGCTTAAGGAGCTAATTATGAAAAAAATAAGCGTAATGATTCTAACTTTTTTAGTCATGAGTGTGGCCCATTCCAGACCTTACGAAATCATTCGAGAACATTCAAAAATCGCCTTCAACATTGATTACATGGTTATGTCGGATGTCGATGGTGTTTTTAAAGTTTTTAGAGGCACATTTGATTTCAATGAAGCCACTAAAGAACTCTCAAACATAAAAGTTGAAATCAACACAAACAGCGTAGACAGTAACGATGAGAAACGTGATTTTCACCTAAGAGGTCATGAGTTCTTGTTAACTGAAGTTCATCCTTACATCACTTTCAACTCAAAAGAAAAAATCAAAATTGCGGCTGACAATACTTTCAAGGTAAACGGTCAAATGACTTTAAGAGGTGTAACTCGTCCGATGACTTTCCAAGGTGTCTATAAAGGACAAGGAAAAGATGCCTGGGGGAAAGACAATCATTTCTTCACGCTGACAGGCACTATTGATCGCAAAGATTATAAAATGACCTGGAATAAGAAACTCGATAATGGTGGTTTACTTGTTGGCGATGAAATTAGAATAAAAATTGTTCTTCAAACTCAATTTTCCGGTGATAAAACTCCATTCAGCACCCATATGATTCCTGATACAAAAGGAATTGCTGAAAGAGAATTGTTGAAGAAAGGTAAGATTAAAAAATTATCTACGTCGACTGATCCTAAAGATCACACTAGTGCGAAGTAGCCATTTTCTTAATAATTGGTGCCAGTTTATCCATTAAGTTTTTTAGGGTAAATGGCTTAACAATAATTTCTCTGATTCCACCTTCAATAGCTTTAATAACATCTTCCTGCATAAGCGCCCCAGACATCAAAAGAACTGGGGTGCGATAGTGTTTCGGATGCTTTTTCAAATGGAGTGCAAATTCAATTCCACTTTTTCCAGGCATGACGTTATCAATAATGAAAATATGAAAGTCTTGATTAGCAATTTTTAAAAATGCCTGCTGAGTGTCGGCTGCAGTTACACAAATAAAGTCATCACTCTTTAAAGCAAAGAAGGCCTGAAGCATTTCCCTGATTTTGGGATCATCATCTACAACAAGAATAGAAATTTTCTCTCTTGGAAGAGGACTCATTTTACCGCCGTATGAATTGCACTTAACAATTCTTCCTTCGTAAATGGTTTAATGATTATTCCTTCAAGTTTCAACTCGTCTTTGATGTTTCTATACTTTTCGATAAAGTCTTTAGAAGTCATAAATAGTACTGGTACGTCATGTCCTTTTGCTCTGATTTCCCGTACAAACTTCTCTCCATCCATTCCTGGCATGCGTACGTCTGAAATAATAAGGTTAACAGTACTGCGGTCTAATTCTTTCAAGGCTTCCTCTGCACTGGATGCGCCTAAAAAATGCACGTCACTATCTGATAAAAAGTTCATGCATAGATTGAGAATGTGAGTTTCATTATCAACGACAAGTACCTTTTTAAGCTGTTCACTTTCACTAATCAATCGCTCCCAATTGCCACTCACATGTCCTGCAATACCAATAGCAGGAAGAGTAACTCTGAAATGAGCGCCTTTAGTAGATTCAATCAATTCAAGTTTACCTTGGTGTGCTTGAATAATTCTGTTAGAAATCGATAGACCTAATCCCGTTCCTTTACCAGCTTCCTTAGTGGTAAAAAAAGTTTCAAAGATTTTTTCACGGTTTTCTTGTGATATCCCGGGGCCATTATCAAAGACATCGAATCGAATAAAGTTTCCGTTTTTTTCGGATGCTAGTTCAATTGTCACACTTGGATTTTCGCTCGAGGTATCCTTAAGAGCATCAATGGCATTTTGAATGAGATTGACGAAAACCTGTTCTATTTTAATTTTGTTAGCAAGCAAGATTGGAGGTTTTCCAACGATGTTTACTTTCATCTGGATTGGACTGCCTTTCAAAGATGGGCCAGTGAAGGCGACAGCTTTTTCGACGATTTCCTTCGCTTCACAATACTCTTTTTTATCTTCGCTCTTATGCAAAAACTCTTTCATATTCGATATGATTTTATTAATGCGCTCAAGAGAATGATTGATGTTTTTATGAAACTTCGTCATCGACTCTCTCTGTGTATTGAGATCGCTTGACTCTAATGAAAATCCTATGAGCTCTGTATTTCCCACAGCAACTGTTAGAGGATTGTTGATTTCATGGGAGATGTTTGCGGTCATCTCACCAATAACTTTAAGTTTGTCAGATTGAATAACTTGCGAGTATGTATTTTTGAGTTCTTCAACCATCGCACGGTATTTATCGTTGAGATTTTTTTCTACTGTTACATCTTTAAAAAGCAAAATGGCATGACCTGAATCACGAACCTGACCTTTGATGATTACAGTAAAGTCCTGCCCTTCGTGCATGTAAGACAGCTCTGAACTAATGGCCTGTTTATGAGCTAAAAGGTCCTGGTAGAAATGCTGCATTTCGGGAATGATCGACAAAAGATAATCTACATAGCTGGATTGTTTTGCCAAAATTCTCGGTGTGACTTTAAAAAAAGTAAGAAAACTTGGATTGTAATAGACGATGCTCTCTGTTTGATCAGCAATCAAAACGGGTTCGAATAAATCGTCCAGATAATCAAAAGAATCCATATGATTATTTTCCTTGTACTAGAAAGCTGAAATATTGTTTCTCGATTGCATCGAACTCCAGTTCACCTTTGCACGTATTACAATGTTTAACAGGAGGTTTCGAGTTCACAACTTCTGTATCTTTTAGAAGAATTTTCTTAGGCGTATCACATTGCTCGCAAAAATAAGGAGCATAAAAAGATTCAACAGTGACGCCTTTTCGGATAAAACCATGAACCATGTTCACCTGCTCAATGATAATCTGAGGACAGTTCTGGTAGACAATTGTCGCATTTTCAATTTCTTTCAAATATTTGATCCACTCGCGGATTCCGCAAGAGTTAATCATCACGACATTATTGAAATCGAAAATATACTTTTTTAATGCCAGTGATTTGATTTTGTCGAAGTTGGCATCTTCGTCGATTGTTCCGTTCAGAGTAATATAAACTTCATCCCCGCTGATGCGAGTATTGATATTTAATTTTTCGGCCATTAGATAATCTCCTTAGATAGAAAATGAAATGATGTAATTCTTTCTTTAGCTTTTTTATAACGATTAAATTTTTCGAAAACGCAGATGATCTGTCCTTCTGCTCCAGCAGAATTGATAACCCAAAACTGCTGACAGTTTTCGTAAATGAGATAGAGTCCAAGTCCAGCTCCCCCATTACCATCGACAGGGGCCTTTTGTTCATAACCGCGATGAATGCTTTCAATGACTTTTTCGCGGGAAGAAAAACTTGAAGGACCACGTACTGAAATTATGACATAGTCTTCGTTAGCTCCAACAAGGTACTCTACTTCTTTGCCTGAAGTAAGAGCAACTGTCTGTCCACGTGCTTGTGAGTCTTCCGTATTGCTGTGATAAAACGCATTTGATAATAATTCTTCGCTAACAAGACTGAGAATTTCGCCACTGATTGCAGGCGAATAATCTTCATTGAAAAGATTGACCATCTCTGTAATGGCGGGCCGAACTTCACTGTTTGAGTGTAAATGCCAAATCTTTTTTTTGTATCGGTCATTCACCGTGTCTTCTAAGTTAAAGGCCTGCTTACTTTCTAAAATTTGAACTAACTTCAGCTCACGATTGAGGTCAATTGTATTATGACCAATGAGGTGGTTAAGTTCTGCTTCACCTAGAAATTTAATATTTTCAGCGTTACTCAAGTGACTTAAAACAAATTCTGGTTTTCCATCAATTACAGTCTTCAAATCCGTTTCACGAGTCAGCACAGGAATTTCATTGTTAAAAGAAATGGCCAGAAGAGTAACGTCATCTTGTGGTGAATGACCTTTGCAGAAATTTTGAAAGTCCTGCCAAACCGCCTGGATGAGGCCTTTACTTGAATGATGTGCACTTTGATAAAGGCTCTTCAGGAAATTTCTTTGCCCCCATGCCTTCCCTTCAACTTCCATCTCCGTTAAACCGTCAGAAAAAAGAACGATACGATCACCAGGTTGGTAATCAAAACTATTTTCTGAATATTGAGAGCCAAACTTTTCTCCCATACGAGGTCCGTTGTTTTCGATAAGAGCGGTAAGACCTTCTTTAGAATATCCCTCTAATCCTTTTTTAAGATAATAAGGGGCCATATGAGAAGCATTGGCATATGTCACACGTCTTTCATTTTCATCGATTTCCAAAACAAAAGCAGTCATCAGGAGATCAGAGTTCATCGAACAAACAACTTTATTCAATTTTTCCAGTACGTCGTGCGGGCGGATTGTTTTCGTCTCAGCATCTATTTTCAAAGTAGAGAGACAGCTATGTGCGGCCGCTGTGATCAGTGCAGCTGGAACTCCATGTCCAGTAGCATCGCAAACAACAAGTGTTACTTTTCCTGGCTGTTCAAAAAATCCCCACCAGTCCCCAGAACATTCAGATGCAGGTTTATACATTCCTTCAACGCTATAGTCTTTTTTAATAATTCCGTGTTTAGGAAAAAATGAATGCTGGACCAACTGAGCAACTTTTAATTCGCTTTCAATCCTCGCCTTCTCTTTCATCTCTGCCATGTAGGCCACGATTTTATCTTTCATATCTACGAAAGAATCAGTCAGGGCCCCGATCTCATCATTCCCTGTGGCCTGCGGATTCACGTCGAAATTTCCTTCGGCCATCTCAGACGTTGCTGCAAATAATGTTTGAACATTTTTTGTCATTCTTCGAGTGAATAAAATTCCAGTAATCACAGCGACAGACAAAAGCAAAATTCCAAAAAAAAGTGATTTTTGAATAAGTTGTGTCGAAGCTAAAAATGCTTTTTCTTCTTCAATCTCAGTAATCGCTGTTAATCCAAATGGAGATGCTTTAGCGAAAGCTCGAATGACAGTTTTTTTATCTTCAACAAAACGTTTAACTCCTTGAGGGATTGTTGAAACAGTTGCATCCGTTACTAATTTCTTTAATTCAGTTGATGAAACATCAACGTCATTTAATTTTAAAAACATCGAACCATTTTCAGAAACAATGTATGAACCGTAATTCAATGTTTCATTCATAAGGGGCATTAACTTTTCTGTTGATAAATGAAGAGCGCACTTCATTCCATTTGTTAGAGAAGTTAATACGCTATAGTGCGCAGGAAATCCTTTTATTAAACCGCGATCAACTTGCATACTCCCGACTGGAAGTGAGCGAAGTCTTTCGACGCTACTCTTTTCAACAGAAAAAACTTCAGGATTAGTCGTTGCTTCCGCTAACTTTTTTTCATTTGCCAGAAACTGGTGAGATCCATCCGGATTGAGACATTCAATAACCAGTGCCTGCGGAGTTCTCTCCAACCATGAAGACCACTGCGATGGATCGGAATTCAGAGTTTCTAATGATTTTATATCCTGATCAATGAGAAGTCGTAATCGCTCACTCAATGAAACAGAATTTGAAAGTGTAATTGAATAAACATCTGCTGCTTTGTCTTCTTTAAAAATATTCAAAGCGTACGAAAGATAAAATGCCATCGTTAACAACAGCAGCGTTGAGATCGCGACAACGAATTTATACCTCAAAGGAAATCTGACTTTTCTGATCAAGATTATTCTTCCTAGCAATTGATTTATCTCATCTAATGTTACAATAAGATTTGAAAATTACACTATGTGGAAGAAATGAGACATAAGTCGCTTGATGACTTTTTAATTTTGATTATGGCCGTAGCAGGCCTTGGAAGCATTTATATGCTTTACGGTCAAAAATACTTCCAGTCTCAAACTCATAGCGAAGAAAGAGTTGCTTCCATCGTTGATCAATTCAAGACGGTTAAACGAAAGCGCGATTTTTATCAAGGTTGGGTCGACGTCGATCATGGTGATGTTCTGGAGATGAACGACGAGATCTACACGCATGAACAATCGTCTGCGCGAATAAAATTTGAACGTGGTCCGGAAATTAATCTATTTGAAAATAGCCTTCTCAAAATCAAAAAAACCGATTCTGCTCAACCTACTCTCGCCCTGGAACGCGGTAATCTCAACGCTGAACTTCGCCCGAACCAATCAACTCTAAATGTTGAATTAGCAAACAAGAAATACACTCTCAATTCCCAAAGTGCGAACATTCAAATCGAACAAGGCTCAAAAGAAAATAAATTTATGGTTCTCGAAGGAACCGCAGAGTTTCAGAGCGGTCAGGAAAAAACGCAGCTGACTACTGATCAGATTCTGATTGAGGACAAAGCGGCCGGAAAAATTGAAGTTAAAAAATTAACTCTAAAACAAATCTCACCCAAAAATGCTTCCCGTTTTTTTATAGATGATCAGTTTTCTATTCAATTTAAAATCAAAAAAAGCATGGCTTCGGACGCTGGTGAGTTACATATCTCCCGACTTGCAGATTTCTCTACTCCCTTGTTGATTAAATCGATTGAGGCTGAAACAATCGAGGCAAATTTCAGCGAAGAAGGAACCTACTTCTGGAAATTAATCTCTCCCGATGGTTTAAACGGACCAGTTCGATCGTTTACAATCATAAAAGAAAAACCACTCATCGTTAGTGCAGATCGCACGGTTGTGACGAAAGCAAAAAATCAAACAAACAGCGTGTTCATCAACTGGAAAACAGCTCCTGGCGAAGAATTTAAAAAATATCAAATACAAATAAATGAAAAAACTGTTGTAACCAACCTTTCACATTATGAATGGAGTCCTGAGAAAACAGGTCAATATCAATTACGAATCAAAGGATTTGAAGAAAGTCGTCCCCATGCGCTTTGGAGCGAGCCCATTCAATTAAGTGTGATTGAAGAGCGACCTGTTGAACTAAAGAATCTTATGCCCGATGATCTGCAAATTGTGGCCTATGACGAGGGCGCAATTAAACACTCTTTCCAATGGGACGGTCCCATATATGATTTCAATTATACAGTGACGTTAAAAGGTGCTGGACAAACTTATAACTTTAAAACTCTCAGTCCAAATACAATTGTTCATGTCTCTAAACCTGGAAACTACCAATGGACCATTCAGGGAGTGAGCCCTTCTGGAATTAAAACCAACATTCTTCAAGGTAAAATAACTTTTAAAAAACCACTCTCCATTTCTCAGCTTCCTTCTGCTGGTGCAGTCATTGAACTGGATAGGCCAGATCAATTGGTGAAATTTGCATGGAAGGAATTCAGCAATGCTGATTATCATTTCGAACTTGCGGAAGATGATCAATTTCAAAAAATTCTAAAAGATGAAGTGCTCAAGTCCCCTTCAATCAACACCGTTGTTGGTCGTCCAGGAAAATATTTTTGGCGAGTAAAAGTGAAGGGTGCAAAAGGCGAAGAATATTCTCGACCAGTAAGTGTTGAATTGAAACCTTCACCTCCCCTTCAAGCACCAGATCAATTGCCAGACCTGAATTTAAAACTTCGTTATCAAACGACGCCCTCTTCTACATTTTTCAAAATTCTCGATTTTTTTGTTACGAGCGCTATCGCCAACGAACCAATTGCTGAAACGGAATGGACACTACCCGCTCAAACTCGCGCCAAAGAATATGTAGTCGAGATTTACGCTGATAAAGAGAAAACTAAACTCATTCAACGTTTGCAAACAAAAGAACCAAAAGTCATTTGGAAACAGGCCATCCCTGGGACCTTTTATTGGCAAGTGGCCTATATTGATTTTTGGGGAAGACAAACTGAATTTTCAAAACTTTCGAAACTTGTAGTTGAAAATGATGAAGAAGCTGAGAAAGAAGCTTTCACGACAATGGAACTCGAATCCCCTGCTCACCGAGAGAATATTCTAGAGAAAAGCGATTCCAGCGCGCAATTTTCATGGAAGTCTAACTCGGCTAAAGACTACATTTTTCTAGTTGCAAATGATTTAGATTTTGAAAAAGTGATTGTCGCAAAAAAAACAAAAAAAGAAGAACTCACATTAACCTGTCTCGATCTCCAAAAAAAACCTGGTGAATATTACTGGAAAGTGACCAGTGGAAAATTTTCGTCCAAGCGAAGAATGTTTGTCGCTAAATGTGAAACTCCTCCTGCACCAATTATTCTTGCGGAAGAAAAAAAATCAGTTGAAGCTAAAAGTGAAGAAACAATAACAGCAAAAGAAATCGCTCTAAGTTACATTCCCTCTAGAAATATTTTGAGAGCTGGTTTAGCCCCACACAAATTATCATACTCCAATAAGGCCACTCAATATGAAGCGAAGGTGGATGGAACAGTGACTAGTGGTTTTTTCCTTGATTACCATCGAGAACTCTCCTCAGGTTGGATAGATTTTTTTGATGCCGGTTTAAGACTAAGCCGCGGAAAAGTTTTTGAAAAAATCACGTTTACTGATTTAGATGCAAAATTAAAATTCATGCGGCAGACATCATTTCTCAATTACGGTGTCAGTGTTTCAGCACTTAAAAGAACACTTTACGAGGAAGCAGGATCGACCATCAATGATGCTGGTGAAACTCTTCCGCTACTGGGACTTGGATTATCCAAAGATACTGAATCATTTCTTTTTGCTTTGGATGTTCGTGCATTAAGTGCCATCAACATTAGTGCTGAAGCAGCTTATAAAATCAACCGCAAATGGATCATCGGCCCTTTCTTCGAATCAATGTCTATTGATAAAGATGCTGGCAAACATTCGTTCACCACTATTGGATTAAAAATGGGAACGAGTTTTGATTTTGATCAAGCGCCCCAAACCGAGTGAAACACCAATTCCAAAAATGATCGCCGA
>CAMLKK010000069.1 GCA_946480715.1 uncultured Bacteriovorax sp.
TGATTAGTTTTACCCTCTTTGCGGCCGATGAATCATTACCAGTCGCAATAGTTCAGGTTGCAAAAGGAACAGTGCTCTTAGATGGTAAGGCAGTGAAGCTTGGCGATACTATTAATAAGCCCGGCATGTTAGAAACTAAAGATAAGTCAGTTGTTCAATTGAAAATCGCAAAATGGAATAACACGATCACTCTTGGACCACTTTCTTCAATGATGCTGAATTTTACAGAAGATAAAAAATACACTTTAGATAAAGGTTCATGTCGTTGGAAAACATCTGCAAATGAAGCGGCGAACGTTGCTGGTGGAAAAGGAAAAATTTTTACTCGTCATGTTTCCATGGGAGTAAGAGGTACAGATTTTCTTTTAAAGACCAATGCGCTTTTAGGTGAAAGCGAAGTCATCATGTTTGATGGCGAAGTTAAGATGGATAATCTCGAAGATCCGGAAAACTCGGTCATTGTTAAAAAAGGACAATGGGGAGGACTTGGTGGACGATACGGTAAAAAGATCGCTCCCCCGCTCGATCTTCCAGCTGCAGTTGTTGAATTAGCTGCAAAGGCAATTGTTGTAGAATGAGTTTTAGTACAATTTTAGAATGGATAATTTTTTTTTCGTTGATGGGTTATGCCCTCTACACTCTTTTCATTATTAAAAATGAAAAAGAAAATTATCTAAAAAACGCCAAAGATATTTCCTTCAAAAAATTTCTTCTTCGAGTTCCACAGTGGTGGGGTGATGTTCCTACAGAGAATGAAAACGTTCTTTGCTTCAAACGACTCGATACTCGTTACGATTGGGAAGCACGCTTTCACTGGATTGAAGAAGTTAGCGAAATAGAACTCATTGAATTATTCAAAGAGAAAATCCACGATCGCCATATTCTTTTTGATGAAGAAAACAGTGTCATCCACAATCCCAGCGACTTTAAAGATAAACCGCTCATTGCTAGCGGTGAATTTGAAATGGTAAGGCTTGAAGGAATGGCCACTGAAGATCGCAGTGAACGTCTTTATTATGATGCTTTTCTCATTCGCGAATTAAAAACCGGACACTACCTCTACGCTGAAAGCAAAAGTTCAGTTCTCAATGGTTTAGTTGAAGGACCTTATTTCGAAGAAGTCATGCGCCAGCTCACCGTTCTAAACTAAAACCTTTTTACAATCCCCATAGACAGATAAGTTACCCTTCGTTAAGTTCGGCAGGCGGAGGCCTTATGAAAAAATTAATCGCTTTTTCTTTGATTCTTTTTTCTTCAACGACATTTGCTAAAACAATTACAGTAGATGGATTGCAAGCTAAGGCCATCATCGATATTGCCAGCGAACTTAATAGCACAGACGGAGCAATGGGTGGACGCCTCTTCGCGGAACTAGAAAATGTAGAATGCGAAAAAACTGTTGATGATGTTAATGGTGTTTATCTGCAAAAATGTTCATTCGATGCTTTTGAGCACGTAGAAGTGCGGTCTGATAGTGAGGAACATCGTTTTACAGCAGAAGCTTTTCGTGTCGCTCTCAATGATACTGCAAAGAATGAAATCAAAGTTTCAGACATCAAAAAAACCATCTCTGTAAAAAAAATTAGCTGCAAGGCCATTGGTCTTGGACATGCCCTTGATGCCATTGATATCGAACCAAAATATTCTTGTACGATCACATTTTAAAATTTGCATGGGCATGATTTTGATCATGCTTTTGTTAATTTTTCTTCACAGAATTTATTGTTCACAGCGATTATTTCACTTTTTCTCCAATGAAATTCATGTCTTTTCAATTGTGATGATTCCTTCACAATTTTATTAATCAACCTTCTTGATGAAATCTTTAAACGAATTCTTAAGTCTTCCTCCGATAATTTTTTTGTCAACGTCATGAGGAGAAAAAATGAAGAATCTAAGTTTGAATAAAAAAATTGTTTTTTTAATTTCCATTTTTGTAGTGTCCAATTTTATTAGTGCAGGTTTTAGTCTCAAAAAAATTAATGAGATCAATGACAGTCTTAATTATTTAGCTCAGCAAGTTACACCAAGACTTGTTCTTGCTAAAAATATGGATGCCATTACGAATGAAATTAAAAACCAAGAGAAAGTTTATATCCTTGAGGAAAACTCACAAGAGATGAACAAAATTGGCGCCAAACTTGATGAGCTCGAAACCGATTTAAGACAGAACATAAAAAATTATGAAAAAATAGCAACGGCTGATGCCAAAGCTGAACTTAATACGATGTCTGAAAAAATTGATACGTGGAAATCGGTAACAGCAGAAATTAGAAAATTATCTCAAGCAGGTCAAAACAAAGAAGCAGCTGCATTGGCAAGAGGAGCCTCTAAAAAGATCTGGGATGAATATGATGATGTCTTGAAAGCCATGGTTCAAAGAAACGAAAAGATGATGGCATCAGAAGCTACTAGAACAGATGAGCTTGTGACGGAGACTAAATCATTAGTTCTATCTATTACTATTATAGCATTACTTGCAGGATCAATTCTCGCCTTCTTTATGATGAGAATAATTAGTAATGCCATCGATCAAGTCATCAACAATTTGAACGACAGTTCAAGCCAGGTGGCAAGCGCTTCTTCAACTATCGCCTCTTCATCAGAAGAACTCTCACAGGCCACAACTGAGCAAGCAGCCTCACTTGAACAAACGGCTGCTTCAGTTGAAGAAATGAGTAAAATGGTTAATCGTAATGCTGAAAATGCCAGAGCTGCATCAGAGAATTCTCAATTCAGTCAACAGAGTGCGATTAAAGGTAAAGAGACCGTTAATGAGATGATTCGCTCAATTGATGAAATTAACAACTCTAATAATAAAATTATGGAGCAAATTAATCATAGTAACGAACAGATGGCCGACATTGTAAAAGTCATCAACGAAATTGGAAATAAAACAAAAGTCATTAACGATATCGTTTTCCAGACTAAGCTCCTCTCATTCAATGCTTCTGTTGAAGCTGCCCGTGCCGGCGAACATGGTAAGGGGTTCGCTGTGGTTGCTGAAGAAGTTGGTAATCTCGCTTCAATGAGTGGTAATGCTGCTAAAGAAATTACAACCATGTTGGATGAAAGTATTCGCAAAGTAGAAATGACCGTGCAAGAAACGAAAACGAGTGTTGATCGTTTGATCACTGACGGAAAAGTAAAAATCAATAATGGTATTAAAGTCGCCAATGACTGCGGTAATGTACTGGAAGAAATTGTTGTAAGTATTGCAAAAGTTAATGCAATGGCAGAAGAAATTTCAACTGCAAGCGTGGAACAATCACAAGGCATAAGTGAAATTACAAAAGCTATGCACCAGCTTGATCAAGTTACACAACAAAACGCAGCCGCTTCTGAAGAAGCAGCAAGCTCTGCAGAAGAACTTTCTGCTCAAGCAGAAGTTTTAAAATCAACGGTTGGAGTTCTTGTGACTACAATTAAAGGTGGCGAACAGACACAACAAAGAAATTCTTCTGTTGTAAATACAGTGAATATCGCTCCAACTTATGCATCTTCTAAAACAAATGTCATTCAGATGACAAAACCTGCATCGAAAAAAACAGTTAGTCACATGCCTGTAAAAAAAGCAGTGGGTGCTTTTAATGAAACGACTTCTAATGAACGAGCTCCGGCCTATGATGATGCTCGATTCAAGGATGTCTAAAGATTTTGATAAAAAATGGGTGATTTTTATCACCCATTTTTAAAATTAACGAAAATTATTTATTTAAAATGAACATTCTCCCAATGAAAAATCCAAATTTGTTGGGAGTCTAAATTTTTTTTAATTAAATTCCTTAAGAAATCTTAATTCGCGAAGAATTTTTGTCCACCGATATTACCTCCGAAATCTTTTGGAGGATAAATGAACAATCTCAGTTTAAACAAAAAAATGATCGTGCTTGTTTCTATTTTTGCTATCGCAAGTATCGTGATTGCTTATTTTGGCGTCAGTGGAGTTATCAAAATAAATGAAGAAATGAGTAATCTCGTAAATGTAACAAACAAACGTCTTATTTATGCAAAAGACATGGACAGTTTAATCAATCAAATTAAGAACCGTGAAAAAGTCTACATTCTGGAAGACGATGTTCCAGGCATGAAAACTCAAGGTGAAATTCTCGATAGTCTTGAAAAAAAATTATCAGATAAAATCGATGCTTTTGAACTCATTGCAACGGAAATGGGTAAGAAAGATTTAATGAAACTCGAAGACGTATTAAAAGAATGGAAAAAAGTGAGTTTGGAACTTCGTGAGTTTGCTCTCGCTGGAAAAAATGATGAAGCTGAAGCTCTGGCACGTGGAAAATCATTGGAGACTCTTGAGAGTTTTGGAAAGATTCTGGAAACACTGATAGAACGTAACGAAAAATTTATGACTGACGAAGTTCAATACGCTGAAAATCTAGTTCACTCTACTCGCAATACAATTCTTGTTGTATCAGTGGTAGCTCTTCTCGTTGGATGTATGCTTGCAACTATCATTATGAAAATGATTGGCAGGGCCATTGATCAGGTCATCACCAACCTCAACGATAGTTCGAATCAGGTAGCCAGCGCTTCATCTCAGATCGCTTCATCTTCAGAAGAACTGTCACAGGCCACGACAGAACAAGCGGCTTCTCTTGAACAAACAGCTTCGTCTGTTGAAGAAATGAGCAAGATGATTAATCGCAATTCGGACAATGCTCGCTCTGCTTCTGAAAATTCTCAATACAGTCAGAAAAGTGCAATGAAAGGAAAAGAAACAGTGAACGAGATGATTCGGTCGATTGACGAAATTAATGATTCAAATAATAAAATCATGGATCAAATTAATCATAGTAACGAGCAGATGGGCGAACTTGTAAAAGTAATTATGGAAATCGGCAATAAAACGAAAGTTATTAACGATATTGTTTTTCAAACCAAACTACTCTCTTTCAATGCTTCCGTAGAAGCAGCTCGTGCTGGTGAACATGGAAAAGGGTTTGCCGTTGTAGCTGAAGAAGTGGGTAATCTGGCAGCAATGAGTGGTAATGCTGCAAAAGAAATTTCCACCATGTTAGATGATAGTATTCGCAAAGTAGAAACTACAGTTAATGAAACAAAAACAAGTGTTGATCGCCTCGTTGCTGATGGAAAAGTAAAGGTTGAAAACGGAATTAAAGTTGCTAACGAATGCGGAAATGTATTGGAAGAGATCGTAGTAAGTATCGCAAAAGTAAATTCAATGGCCGAAGAAATCGCGACGGCCAGCGTGGAGCAAGCACAAGGCATAAGTGAAATCACAAAAGCAATGCATCTTCTTGATCAAGTTACTCAACAGAATGCTGCTGCTTCTGAGGAAGCTGCCAGCTCAGCAGAAGAGCTTTCGGCTCAAGCGGATGTATTAAAATCAGCTGTAGGAGTGCTTGTCACTACTATTAAAGGTGGACAACAAAATACTGTTGTCTCGCCTTCTGCGGTCGCTCCAACGATGGCAAGTGTAAGGACGAATGTTCTTCCATTATCGCGACCAGCTCCAAAAAAGAAACCTGAAGCGCAAAAGGTGGATATGAATTCTCAAGAAAGAGCTCCTGCTTACGATGATGCTCGTTTTAAAGATGTTTAAGGGCCTGCGCTAATAGACCGATAGGTTTCACATGTTTGATTTTGGATTGCAACTTTCACAAGCACCTTTACCCCTTTCGCGAGAGGATTTTTTATTCTTTCGCGAAAGAATATACAGTCTTGCCGGCATCACTCTAAATGAGCACAAACAGGAATTGGTTCATACTCGTCTTCGTTTTCGTGTTCAAGAGTTAGGCTTAAAAAGTTTTCATGAGTATCGTGTTTTCTTAGAAGGTTTGAAACATGATCATGAAGAATGGCAGCTCTTCATCAATAGACTGACTACGAATAAAACTGATTTCTTTCGTGAGCCGAAACATTTTGATTTTCTCCTCCATAAATACATTCCTGAATGGCAGAAGAAAAAAAAAGATTGCCTACACGTTTGGTCAGCAGCGTGTTCGACTGGAGAAGAACCCTACACGCTTGCGATGGTTTTAGAACTCGCTCAATTGAAGTATGAAATTCATGCAAGCGATATCGATTCCGATGTTTTGAGAAAAGCTCAAAATGCCGTTTATCCACTAACCAAGTTGCAGAATGAGATCCCTGAGAATTATTTCAACCAATTTATTAACCAGGGGTCTGGTCATATTGATTCCTGGGGACGTATTTCTCCGCGAATTAAAAATAATATATCTTTTTTTCAACATAATCTCATCGATGGATCAATGCCCTTTGAAAAAGCATCCATTGATGTTTTCTTTTTGAGAAATGTTTTGATTTATTTTTCACCAGAAACGATAGCACTTGCTGTCGAAAATCTTTATCAAATGGCCGCACCAGGAGCTCTACTTTGTATTGGGCATTCTGAAACTTTGAATGGTGTTAAGACATCATGGAAAGCGGTCTCCCCTTCCATCTACACAAAACGCTAGAGACAATTTTTTAGTGATTGCAGAAAAATTCCTGAGTCTGAAAAAGGAACAAGAGGATTCGGCTTGCGAATGCTGACACCATTGACTTCGTGAATTTCACCTTTAGTTCCATCCATTTTTTTAAGAATGCGCACTTTCATTGTTGTTGGGACATCAAGGTAAGAACCTACAAGTAAAAGATCTTGAGCGGACGAAAATGTGAATTGCATTTGCGATTGCGTTTTCTGATTTACTTGATAAATAACTGGAGATGTTTGCGCACTCTCCCCAGTGTTTTTCACCAAAACACCTTTCAACACATAGTCTCCACATCCGGTAAACCCAGGTTTCTCAGCGGCCCAAGATTGGCTGATAATGTACATAAGAACTGTAACCACAATTTTTACAACACGAAGTCTTTGCATGGATTGTTTTCCTTTTTCATGTTGGCCTTATAGAGTTTGTCGTAAACTTTCTTTGCTTCATTTGCGACTTTTTCTGCAAGCATAAATGTTTTATCACTCTCGCCATAAATCTGATTAAATTTTTTCAATTTTAGTTTGGCACTTGGACTAAGCTTTGAGCTTAGTCCTTTCGTGATTTTTTCTTTGATGAGAAGGTTTTCATAAAGATCTTTGTAGAATTTTTTGGAGAAATCTGTTTCTGCACTATCCAGCGAACTTTTATAAACTTTCTTAACAGTATCAAAATTTGCATTGAGAATACTCATCCCATCTTCACGATCAAACATGTAAGCATGCTCCGTATGTTCGCGGGCAATGATGTTTTTTACCTCGGTTCCAACGTCATTAACATCAAGCAGGGCCTTTTCAAATTTGACTTGGTATTCACGATAATCTGTAAGCGCCTTTTTCAAATGATCTGTACTGAACATCCTTCTAGGTATGTCTGCCAACGATTCAATTTTTTCAATTTGCTTAATAACTGATGAATAATGATCTTCGGTTTTACAAAGGGCTTGTGATAGATTTTTCAAATCATAGGATTTGTAAAAATCATCGACTGTTTCGTCATTGTAATTAAGAAAAGGACTCATGACTTTATAGAGAAGGTCATCAATCATTTTTCCTGATTCTGTTGAAATCATCGGAAAGTCTGGTGCCGTAGATCCCATTCGGGCAGAGAGAAAAACTTCTTC
The DNA here is from genome assembly GCA_946480715.1 of uncultured Bacteriovorax sp. Next base: position 7,597 of record CAMLKK010000069.1, read on the forward strand.
GAGGTTTTTTCCTGGACGCATTTGATTCATAAAGCGCGAAGCGAACGTGGTGAATTGTGAATTATCGCCTGGATCGCGTATTTCGTTATAGCTATATTGATTTTCACCAGTAGAACTGATGATACATGTATTGGGTGTGGCAAGTTTAAGAGTGTTTCCAGAAAAGCAGCTGAAATCAAGAATAGCTAATTTCACTCCTGCCTCATTTGCTCTTTGAATAACTTCTTCCAGAATATCCAGACTGATGGTTTGAGCGCCTTTGAGGGTTTTTAAATCAGTGATCGCTCCGCTTGCTAAGGCGATCTGATGGCTCTTATCTGCTACCATTTTAACTGAGCCATGAGAATTGATCATGATCATGACTTGCGAGCCTGGTTCAAACTTTTGATTGAAGAGATCTTCTTCTAGTGGACTTAGGGCCTTCTCTAAATTTTCTTCTGTGAAAGTTCCATGATTGGTTCCTTTCTTGAATTTAGAAGAGAGCATTTTCTCTGTTCGAGTGTGACCGCCATTAAAACTATAATTCAAACTCCACTTGTTATATTTAGAATCAACAAATTTACCCACACTCTCAATCTGATGATCGAAAATTGTTGTAGGACCGGCCGGCTCGCCCCCACCGCCTAAAAAATAGAGTTTATTTTCAGCTGAATAACCGAGTGAGATAGTCGAAATTAAGAAGAGTAATGTGAGTTTAAAATGAGCAAGCGCCGTCATGATTCATGATCGACGCTTTATAGGTAAAAATTAGTTCTTTTTTGGTGAGAAGAGTCTGATTTTAGCAACGAGGAATGAGATAAGGTCTTCGTCAGCGCCGTAAACATCATCAATCAGTTCGCTGTTTAAGATGAAATCTTTCATACGAACAGCGATTTGGTGAAGAGACTCAACAAGGTATAAACCACCGATGTTTTCACCGTTAAAAGACTTGATGATTTCTTTGCGAGCGTGGTTGAACATTTCTGATTCAGTCACGTCTTCTGGAAGATTATCAACGCCCATTTTTTCTTCAACTTCTTCAATGGCCTGATCGCGAACATCTTCGTCTGTAGCGAAGCTTACACCGTATTCAGTGGCCATAGCTTCAATCAAATTCTCACGGTTTGTTGGGTGAAATTCGATGAGCTTTTTTTCTTTAAGATTGTTGATCGTATAGCTAGCTAATGCACGCAATGTATCAAAATCAGTTTTCATAAGAACCTCAATTCATTAGTATTCCATTAAAGTGTAACGACTTAAATCAGATCGTACAAGAAACTTTTTAAATTTCTTGACTATTGCCCCTACAAAACTCACTTTTAAAGGCGAAATGGAAACCAAAATCGACCCGACAATTAACTTTGTTCCTGCGAAATCTGCGCTTTCATGGGATGAATATTTCATGCTTCAAGCTATGATCGCGGCCTTTAAGTCCAAGGACCCGGCCACGAAAGTCGGCTCAGTATTCGTCGATAAACATAATCATCAAATCACCATGGGCTACAACGGATTCGTCGCAGGAATCGACGAAACGAAAGTTCCTTGGGGCAAAGACCCGTCAGCGCCGCTCGAATTCCAAAAATATGGTTATGTCGTCCACAGTGAAGCCAATGCTATCTTGCATGCTTCCCGCTCACTTGAAGGCTCCCGCGCTTACGTGACGCTCTTTCCTTGTCACGAATGTGCTAAATTAATTGCCTCTTCTAAAGTAAAAGAAGTGATTTATCTTTCAGACAAGCATCAAAATACAGAATCTAACAGGATTGCTAAAAAGATTTTCGATCTTTCGGGCATTACCTACCGTTCGCTCGATTTTAAACCTGAAAATCTGCACAAGCTCACTGATCATTTGCAAAATCTCCTCACTGATATTTAGTCATTTTTTTCTTCCCACGCGGGAGCTCTCTCTCCTATAATGAGGCGAATCCCCACATTCATTTAGCAACCTCTTTTTTGGAGTAAAACCATGAAACCTTTTATTGTCGTTCCTGACGGGTTTGATAAATCTCTTTTTGATGAACTGAAAACGAGCACCGAACTAAACGTTCATCCGAGCTCAAAGGTTTCTCAGGACGAATTAAAAACACTTCTTCCTAAAGTTGATGGTCTGATCATTCGATCTGCTACAACTGTGAATAAAGAACTTCTTGATCTTGCCCCTAACTTAAAAATTGTTATCCGTGCAGGTGAAGGTACAGATAATATCGATAAAGCACTTTGTGCTGAACGTGGAGTAAAGGTCGCAAATACTCCAGGTGCAAATAACAACTCGGCAGCTGAACAGGCCATCGCTCTTATGATGTCATGTCTTCGCAATACTCCGTTTGCCGACAAAACTATGCACGAAGGAAAGTGGGAGAAAAACGCTCTGACTGGACTTGAACTTTGGAAAAAGAAAGTTGGTGTTGTTGGGTTCGGTCGCATCGGACAAATTGTTGCCAAAAGAATTTCAGGCTTCGAACCAGAGATTTTTTATTTTGATCCACATGCGCATTCAGAAGTTCCAGGCGCAAAAAGAGTAGAAGATCTAAAAGAAATCTTCAGTAAATGCGACATTATTACGATCCATACTCCGCTCCTTCCACAAACAAAAGGAATGATCACGAGAGATCTAATGAACTTGATGAAAAAAGATGCCATTTTAATCAACGCCGCTCGCGGTGGAATCGTTGATGAAGACGCTCTTTATGACATTCTAAAAGAAAAGAAAATTCGTTGTGCTGGTTTCGACGTCTTCGCGGTTGAGCCACTCCCATCGAATTCTAAACTTACTGAACTTCCAAATTTAATCATGTCTCCGCACGTGGGCGCTTCAACAGAAGAAGCTCAATTCCGCGTTGGTGAAATGGCCGTTTTCCAAATTAAAGAATTTTTCGTTAACAACATACTTCTAAACGAAGTGAAGGCAAAATAAATGAAAACTCTGGCAATTATTGGTTCTCAATGGGGCGATGAAGGTAAAGGAAAAATCACTGATCTTCTTGGTGAAAAATGCGACGTTGTTGTTCGTTATCAAGGCGGAAACAATGCTGGTCACAC
>CAMLKK010000070.1 GCA_946480715.1 uncultured Bacteriovorax sp.
TCAAAAGACGTCTGTCAAAGAACGGCCACTATCCGCTGTGAAGAAGGAAACTTTTGGGTTCCACGCACGGCCTTAAAAAACAATCTTTTTGAAATTATGTGGATTGAGAAAAAGAAAAAATAAATATATCTCTGTCTTTGTTTTTCTGAGTCCATTCCGCACGCACTGTCTGAACTGACATCGTCTCAGGATAGTTAAGGTCCTGCATACAAGTCACAAATTTCTGAACATACGCCCTTCCAGGATCAGCAAGAATAATCTTTCCACCAGGCTTAAGAAGTCCAATCAAAGCTTTCGCTACTTCATGGGCATGCTGGCTCTCATAGAGAATGTCTGAACCCAAGACGTAATCGAACAATCCCAGTGTATTTTTCGTGCGCTCAACTTCATCACGCCAATTCATGACCTGATAATCGAAAGTAATACTATTTTTTTCCTGATTAACTTTTAAAAACAGCGGAACATCAGCATGAAAATCAGTTGCCGTTACATGACCACCATTTTGAGTAGCAATAAAAGATGGAAGAGCGAGACCACAACCAATTTCTAAAACTCTTTTCGACTTAAAATCTGTGTTTTTTATAAATTGAGAAAGACCAACTCCGGACTCCCAAAGAACACCGAAATAAGGGCAAAATTCTTCTTTTAAAGATTGATCTTGATCTTCTTCACCGAAGTGAGCGCAAAGAATATCAATGCTCTCATCGAGGTCTCGTATGGTCGAAAACTCGAGATCGAGCACTGACATTTCTTTTAAAAGATATGTATATCCAAATGTACTTTTCACTAATAATTCATGAACAATTCAGCACGCGAATCTTTCATGCCAGGAAACGAAACATTTACGATGCATCCACTCAAATCTGCGCCTGGAATCCAGTTGATTTGAATTTCCCACGTTTTTTTGAAGAGTCTTGTACTCGTGTCAAAACCTGAGTACGTCACAAGTGTTTGCTTGTGGTCACACTCAAAATTTCCCCACTCATTAATCACTTCTACTTTTGGCTGAAGCGCACCATCTGCATTTTTTGTATCAAGTGTTAAGGAGATAACTTCTTTATTTGCAACGTCTACGAGAATTTGTTTTCCTGGAACAAGAGGAGAATACTCTGTGTTGTAAGCGAAAGCGTTAAGTGAAATTAGCGAAAGCAAGAACATCATTTTCTTCATTGCAGTAAACCCCTTTATAATTATTTTCTCACTGCTTTAAATCATGTGCACAAAAACTTTGTCTCTTCACTATGAAAAAAATACTTGGAAAGCGAGTATGTTCGTCTTATAAAAAGGCGAATTTGGCTCATCCTTCACACCATTTAAAAGGACACCGGCATGAAAAAATTACTTACTCTGATTACTCTTCTCGCTTCAACTCAAACATTTGCAGCTCTTGACGACATCATCATGTTCAACGGGAAAATTTATAATCCTGAAGAAAAGGCCTTCAGAACAGTTAATCACATGGAGTTGCACGTAAATAAAAAAGAAATTGCAATCACAATTGATGATGGTCCTAACCCTGGAGTGACTCAAGCGATGTTGCAAGTTCTGAGAGAATTCAACATTCGTGCGACTTTCTTTTGTTTGGCCGCCAACGCTGCAAAATATCCAGATCTCATGCATGAGATTCAAGCAGACGGACACATTGTCGCCAATCACTCTAAGACTCACGCAAACCTCACAACTCTTGGTACAAACTGGCAATCTCGATTATATGACGAAGTTATCGGTTCATATTACACGCTTAAACCATTCTCATACATGAGTAGAAAATCTTATTTCCGTGCTCCTGGTGGCAACTGGAATCCTCAACTCGCTCAATACTTGAATACTGATCCTATTGGGCAAAAATATATTGGCCCTGTTCTTTGGGACGTGGGTGGCATGATTGAAAGAAACGCAGATAAAGTTCCAACAAAAGGAGCTGACTGGGCATGCTGGAGTAACAAGTGGACAGTTGATGAATGCGTACAAGGTTATATTACTGAGACGACTGAATATAAAGGCGGTGTCGTTCTTATGCACGATCTGCGCATGCAATCAGCAGAACTTCTTCGCAAGTACATTACATGGGCGAAAGACAACGGTTATAAATTCGTCACACTTGATGATGTAAAATTTAAACAATAAGACAGATGGCCCTCTAAACGAGGGCCTTTTTATTTTTTCGTTGATTTTGTTAGTGGAATAAGATGAATACCAAGATTATAGACTCGAGTCTTCTTTCCTTCAGTTAAAAACTCAGACATTTTCATTCTAAATTTTTTAATTTCTTTTTTTGCTTCTTCAATCTTATCTTCATTAATGGCCAAAGTTATCGATGTAATATCTTTTTCACTTAACGAATCACTTTCGAGTGATTGAATAGATTTTTCTAGAATCTGTTTCTGAAAATGACGAATCCCCGACGCTGCAATATCAGGAGATGTTGATAAGTGAAATTTTGTTTTATAGAGCGTTCCATTTTCATCACGATCGAGAACATCAAGTCTAATTAATCGCTCAATCGCAAGCTTCACTTCCAGTTCAGAAATCCCCAGAACACTTGCCAGCCATTTAGTGTCCTCTTGAAAGTTTTCCACCAGCATAAGCTGGGTAATACCGTAGTGGTACCACTCTTTCATGGCCGTGAAACAATCGAGACTCAATTCTTTTTCTGCGTAATCAACTTTTTTGATTTCACCTTCTGATAAATAAAATGAATAAAGCGTTTCTCTTTCAACAGGTCCAAGCTTTAAGGCATCCGCAATTCTTACTGCCAGGGCAAAAGTTAGTTTGCGTCTGCCATTAAGAACACGGGATAAGACTCCGGGATTGACCTCTACCATTCTGGCAAATGACCTGAGTGACATTCGCGATTTTTCTGCAAGCATTTGCTGAAGCCAGACTTTGGACTGCTGAGACTGATTTGTTTCGTTTTGTATTTCCATAAATCCATTGTCGCCTCTTCTAAAAAAATTGCAACAAGCCGTTGCTTTTTGGCAACACCCTACTGAAACACTATGAGAAAAGTCAGACCAAACTTCTTGGGATACAGATCGTTGCCATTTCTTCGCCTTCAACTATTGTTTATAGTGCCGATAAGAGGATATGAAAAATTTAATTACACCCTCTCTGATTATCGTTCTTCTAACTAGTTCTTGTACAACTCCACCGCCAATTGCTCCATCGCCGATAAAATCAGAACGTGAACCCGCAAGTTCACTTCAGTGTAAAGAGATTATCACTTCGTTTCTGAGTCCTGTTCGATTCGACGCTCAGACATTTAATAAAAAATTAGCACTCGATATTTCTAACGATCAACTCGCTAATTACCTCTATGCTTTTCGTGAAGTGGATTTGAATAAATTTACTGAAGATCAATTGAGTTCGATGCGAGCGATCTATCTCTTCAGCCAGGATGATAAACCATTACGAGATGAATTGGTTACTCAATTTATTAAAGTCATCAAAGGTGAAACCCCAGATTCCAAAAACAAAAACTGGGATCGTTTCTCTGCCCACAAAAAGAAGCTCGACAAATACAAAGAAAATAAACTAGCAAAGGCCACAACGCCAGAGATGAAAGCAGCTGCACGCGAACAATCACTCATCTATGAAAAACTTTACATGAGCTGCAAATCACATGTTCAGAAAAAACCAACACCTGCTGATCTTAGACTCGCCAAAAATCTCACGTATGCTCTCACGGCAGGTGCGATCACATCGACTAGTGCGACTTATTCATATATCCATCGTGAAGAAGAAAAAGATTCGAAGTGGATGAAGGGACTTTATTTTGAAATTGCCCTCACTGGAATTTTTACTTATGTCGGTGGAACATTTGTAACTTCGAATCCTCGCCTTAATCCTTGGACTGTTCGTGCTCCACTCACCTATTTTAATGCTGCTGTAGCTGATCTCGGACCATCTGGCGCCTACTCTTTTTTCTTCAATGACACAGATGTTGAAATGCAAAAGAAATTTGAGACTATGAAAAATGACATTCAATTTCAAACAGAAGTCGCAGAACTCTTACACTACGCTCAGGAGCATAAACTTTTCGAAAAACACTTAGCGGCAACTGAGAAACTTTTCAAACAAAAACCGTCTTCGAAAATGACTCTGGAAGAAATCAAAAACTCATTCGATATCAATAATGTCGATCTCGAAGAAAGTCGTGAGCTGCTTTTCGAAGCGATGGCCGAGAAAGAATACTCAGAAAAATCAGGACCGCTTAAAACCGGATATGAGGGCCTTGATCGTTATACGTTCCATCGACTGTGGACGCTTGGAAGTGTCCCCTACAACATCGGATTTGCCCTGCTGATGCACAATCAAATGTGTATGACTCCAAATCCTAAGGCCGGATTTGCGAAAGCTGTAGGGACCTATTTTGCAGGCCAATTGCTCTTGGACACCATTTACTACAAGACGCGCGAAGAATTAATCAATCAGTAATCATTTAATAGGACATAAAATGAAACCTTTCCTTTTTTGCTTTTTAGTTTTCACATTAGCGCTTCAACCGCAAGTCTATGCGAAAGATGAACATCACAAAGAACATAATGAGCATAAGCGCGAATCAGGCCCAGTAAGTGCAGAAGCTTCGCTTTCAATTTTAAAACAAGGCAATAAGCGCTTCCTAAAAGGTAACGTGAGAAAAGATGGAATCGACCATGCCACGATCAAAAAATTAGCTGAAGGACAGAAACCACATGCCATCGTTTTATCTTGCAGCGATTCGCGCGTTCCACCTGAGATCATTTTCGATCAAAAACTAGGTGAAGTTTTTGTCGTTCGAACTGCAGGTCAGTCACTCGACGCCATGGCCATTGCGAGTATTGAATATGCGGTCGCCCATCTTGGCAGCAATCTTATTCTTGTCATGGGACACGAGTCATGTGGCGCCGTTAAAGCGGCCCTTTCAACTTTAAACGGAGGCGATGCTGGGAGCCCTTCTCTCAATAAGCTCGTTGGTGATTTACACCCTCGCTTAAAGCGTTTTTCAGAATTATCACGTACTGATGGGTTGTTAGTCGAAAGCTGGATTAACGTTGAAGGCGTCGCTGCAGATCTAACTGATCGCTCTGAAATGATCAAAAAACTTGTTGATTCGGGTGATATTAAAGTTATGCGGGCACTCTATCACCTAAGTACTGGTGAAGTAGAATGGTGTTAACACTTTTAGTTTTATAAACATTACTTAGACAATCTTCTTTTTGAACTTCAATGGTGTCATGATGAAATCATGAAGGAAATATTCTTAGTCTTTGGCGACCATTTATTCCCGTTGAAGTACTTCACGAAATTTAAATCTATGCCATTCCTCATGATTGAAGGGCCCAATCTTCAGAATCATTACAAATATCACAAAATCAGATTAGCTTTTTTACAATCAGCATCTAGACACAAATTCATTGAATTAAAAAATGAAGGTTTCGACATCCAACGAGTTTATCTTAAAGATGCATCGCTCGAACATACATATTGTGATCGACTAAGGACCTATTGTCTGAAAAACAAAGTCGAAAAAATTCATAGTTACTTTAAAGATGACAAATTTTTTAATCAAGATGTTGTTGAACTCTGCCGTGAACTTTCTATCGAATATGTCACCTACCCGAGCCCGCTTTTTTTGAATTCACATGAAGATTTTAAAAATTATCTCAAAGATCACAAAAAACCATTCATGAAAGTTTTTTACGAAAACTCTAGGAAAAGATTCAATGTTCTCGTTGATAAAAATAAAAATCCAATTGGTGGCAAATGGAGCTTTGATGAAGATAATCGCCAAAAACTAAAAAAAGATACGGTTGTCGGCCCAATCACCTTTCCCACTGTCGATGAATTAACATTGAAGACAATTGGCGAGATTAATGATCTATATGCCAATCATCCAGGAACATTGCATTTGGATGGAAGCAATTTTTACTTCCCCGTAACAAGAAAGGATTCTCTATTCTGGCTGAATCAATTTTTTGAACGTCGGTTCAATAATTTTGGAAAATTTGAAGATGCCATATCAACTGAAAATGATTTTATTTTTCACTCATTGCTCAGTCCTCTTATTAATTGCGGATTGCTGGCTCCCGCTGAAGTTATAGATAGGGCCCTTTTGTTTGCGAAAGAAAATAAAACACCACTCAATTCACTGGAAGGTTTTATCAGACAAATTATGGGCTGGAGAGAATTCGTTAGAGGTATTTATCATAACTTTAGCCACATCCAGGAAGAGCGCAACTTCTTCAATCACAAACGTAAACTAACACCTGCTTGGTACGATGGAACAACTGGAATTGATCCCGTAGATCATGTCATTAAAAAGGTTAATCGCATTGGATATCTTCATCACATAGAGAGATTGATGATCTTAAGTAATATAATGCTTATGTGTGAAATTGACCCGAAAGAAGTTCATCGATGGTTTAATGAAATGTTCATCGACAGTATGGATTGGGTTATGGGGCCCAACGTCTATGGCATGGGTCAATTCAGTGATGGTGGTATATTTGCGACGAAACCATATATTTCGGGATCAAATTACATTCTCAAAATGAGTAATTTTCAAAAAGGAGAATGGACTCATGAAGTAGATGCATTGTTCTGGAGTTTCATTTCAAAAAATCGTGATTTCTTTCTTACTAATCACAGGCTTTCTATGATGGTTAGGACTCTTGATAAAATGGATGAAACCAAGAAAAAATCACATCTGATTCTTGCTGATTTAGTTAAGGAGAGAATCACATGCTTATAAAAGTAATAATCTGTATGTTTGTTCTTAATGTCTTTAACGTAGCAATTGCAGAAACCTTTGAAGAATACGCATTTGATCCTTCGCGAGGAAAAACAAATGTTCTTATTGTCATGAAAGACAATAAAATCATTTACGAAAAATATGCCAATGGTTATGACTTTAACAAACCTCACATTCTTCACTCGCTTAATAAATTATTTCTAAACGCTTTTTTGGGACATCTTGAAAGAGAAAAAATTATTTCTGTTTCGAGTCCGATAAAAACTTCAATTCGAGATGTCTATAGTTCGCAGCTAACAATCGATTCCCTCATGCGGATGAGTTCAGGAATCAGAACACTTTCAGATCCTGATGCTATCGAGACGATTGCTCCAGGAATAATCCGTCCAATCGACAATGTTCCTGAAAATATATTTGAATATCATTTACTTAAAGGACTCCCACTCAATCGTCCTCATTCAAGTTATAATTATGGATTCTATGACAATAATTTACTGATTCAATATTTAGAAAATCGTTTTGGCGAATATAACCTCAAAAAAATGCTAGCTGATTTCTTTCAAAAATTTGGTTTCCACCATACTAGTTTTTTGATCCAACCCTCCAATCGATACCTGTATGCGAATCAAGCGAACTTCTTGAATAAAATTCTTTTGAAACATAATAATAAAGACAAATTTCAGCTCTCAGTTTCAAAACAAACTGCTGAATCAAGCGCAAGAGATATTCTTGCGCTCACACAGCTTTATCTTAAAAATGATAACAAAATATTCAATGATAAATGGAGAGAAGATACTTTCACATGTGACCTCAATCATTTTATTAAATCCAGACAAAAGAAATCATTCTACGCCCCTTATGCCTATGGACGATACTGGTTCTTAAATAGAACCCATCTTGATGGATTCAAGGCCTATAGGTCATTGCCTGAAGATCTAGCTCTCATTCAGGGATTAAGAGGACAAACAGTGGCCATTTTTCCTGGCCAAAATTTAATTTATCTTAGATTGGCAGAAGACGGACCGGCTTCTCGTTTCAGCCGTGAAGAGCATTTAAATTTACTATTTAACGAGTTTATTCAGCCGAGATCCATTCGTTTTTAACAATATGTTTTGTCTTACTTTTTCTTCATCCATTCAACACTTGTTAAATTATTACGAAGCGCTGTTCTTGACACCCAATAATTACCTTTTTCACAACGAAGCGAGGGGGTATCTACACAATCTGTACCCCAACTGTTTTTAATTAGGTACTCGCAACGACCAAGCGATTTATTATATTTTCGTGCAATGACCGTCGAAACGTGGTCAGAAACAGAGGATGAGTGATTTTGCCCTTTAGTAAGTAAGTTCGAATTGTAGTTAATTACACCTGGACTATTCTTCAGTAGAACTTCATCTAGATCATTCATAACATCGTCTTGAGTATCACCTGAATATGTTGCTGATCTATAATAGTCGTATTTTCCTTTAAACTGAAATCGTTTTTTACATTTCATATCTAGAAATGCAGCAATTTTTTTATCGTTAGATAATTTATCCAGTAATTCAACCATGCTTCGATCAAGAGTTAAAAACGGTTTAGCATATTCATCTTTTAAATCACAAATTATGTTCGAGAATGTTTTTGATGAATCCATTATGTATTTTAAAATATCGCCATTGGTAGACCAATCACCATTAAAAAAATCCGTCTCCGATTCGTGGCATATTCCTTTTCCTTGGGCAAGAATAATGGAATTGATTGCATTACCGCCACTATCCGTCGCTAATGTTTTCCCCATTTTTTTTCTTCGTTTTTCATCTTGATGGTATTGAAGAGCGATATCATAAGCCGACAATGGTTTTTCTTCATGAAAGGAAATAAGATCAGCAGCGGCCCATGCAAAACACCAAGAGAGTTGATCTTGATCTGAATTGCGAGGCATATTCGCTGTATTAACATTCTGTTCAGAACATTGCTCTTCAGTTAGATCTGCTGAGCGATCAGGTGCATGGATTGAAACGCGATATCTAGCAATTTCATTGTCTCCAATTGTGAGCTCTTTAAGATCTCTAAATGCAGAACACTTTTGAATTGATAATCTACTCGAATGATATTTTTCGAGTTCTAAATGAACATCTGTTCTTTCATTAAATTTTTTTCTTAAATTTTTGATAGTCGTTTTAAGGTCAAGGTATTGTTTTTTACAATCTGGCTCTTGAGCCGAAAGTGAGACAGAATAAAGAATTAAAATGCAAAAAACTAACTTCATAACGTAACTTATCGGTTAAATAGTGCATTGATTAAATTACTCGGTTATTCGTCTTTTATCCGTTTTGAGGAGCACAAGATTTCTCCAGCTCTGTAGAAAGTCTTTTTCGCAACTTTTTAAGATCGTTAATCTTATTATCTATTTCATCAATCTTCTGCTGAAGAATAATGTTGATATTAGGTCGAGCGAGTTGTCCTTTTTGAAGCAAGTTGACCATCGACTTAATTTCTTTGAGAGTAAACCCCAAGTCCTTGGCAAGCTTGATGAGTTCGATGTGTTCAATTAATGAATCTGGATATGATTTGTACCCATTGGTCTGAACCTTTATACCTTTCAGGATTCCGATTTCTTCCCAATGCCTGAGAGCTTCTTTGGTTATTCCAGTTCTTTTGACGATTTCACCAATTAACATAGACCATCCTTGACTGTGGGGTATACCCCATAGTTTAGAATAAATGCATGGAGATTAAAATGAAGAAATTTATGTTCGTTGCTCTACTCACTTTTATAAATCAAACGCTACATGCAGAAGTTCAGCTAAGTATTATTAAAACAGGCCAGGCAAAAACATACGAGTGGCTCACCTTAAAAAATGGAGACTGGAAACAAGTGATCGCCAACCATTCTGCATTTTTAATTGAGCACCCGAAGGGAAATATACTCGTCGACACTGGATTAGGAGAAAAGATTGATGATCAGTTTAAGACAGATATGCCTTTCATACATCGAATGGGTTTTGCCTATGAAAAAGGAGTTACAGCAAAACAACAATTAAATGAAAGCAAAGTTGATATCTCTTTTGTACTTCTCACCCATTTGCATTTTGATCATGTTAGCGGACTCATTGATTTTCCGGAAAAAGATATTTGGGCCCTACCCGAAGAAATAGCGTTTAAAGATCAGGCCAGTGCACCAGCAGTTCTCATCTCTCAAGTAAATTCAGCCAGCATTAAATGGAAACCCTATCAATTAACGGCCCAAACATTTATGGGCTTTTCAGAAAGTCTTGATATCTACAATGATCAATCCGTGGTTGTCGTTCCTCTCCGAGGACACACGCCAGGTTCCGTAGGTATTATTGTGACGCTTACAAGTGGCAAAAAAGTTTTTCTGATTGGTGATACAGTCTGGAGAAAGAAAGGAATCGATCAAAAACTGCCCAAATTTTGGCTTTCGAGCAAACTGGTTGATTTAGATAAAGACAAAGTTCAAAAGGAGATTGAAGGCCTTTATGAGTTTCAGAAGACGTATCCTGAAGTCATCATCATGCCATCGCATGATCAATCCATTCAAGAACCATTTGGCTACTTTCCTGTTCGTCTAAAATAAAAAGGCCCGCATTACTGCGGGCCCCTTTTATAATAATTCAGATTGAATCTTAATTACTAATTAGTCTCTCTTAAATTTGTCAGCAAGAGTTGCAGTCTTAACTTTATCAGTTTTGTACTCAACACCGTTTG
>CAMLKK010000071.1 GCA_946480715.1 uncultured Bacteriovorax sp.
ATCAAAGAAAAAGTTCGCTTAGGAAAGAGTGATGTTGCTCTAAAAGATTTAGCGGCCATGCCTGAGGAAGGTTTGAGTCTCGCAGAAAGAGCAACTCGCAAAAATCTTATTGGTGTTATTAACTTCTCGAAAAAGAACTTCGAAGTCGCGACTAAAAATTTTGAGGAAGCCCTTTCTATTGCAAAAGAAGATCCTGGTTTAGAATCACAAATTGGACTCAACCTCGGTAGTGCTTTCTATAAAATGAATCAAAATGAAAAAGCGCTAGCAACGCTATCTCAAGTGAATTACAAAAACCTTCAAGATGGAGAAGCTAAAAAATTTCACCAACTCTATGCACTTCTCTCTCAGCAATTAGGTAAAAAAGAACAAGGACTCTCGTCACTAATTCGCAGTTTAGAAGATAAAAAGACGATTACCGAAGTAAAAGCAGAGAGTCGCTACACTCAAATCGAAGAAGAATTCACAAAACTTTCGGAGAGTGAACGTATTCGTTTATTGGAAGAGTTCGATCAGGAAAAGAATATTGTCGTTCCTTATCTTGCCTACAGAGACGCTGAAAAAGCATTCCGAGAAGGTAACCAGGATAAAGTTAAAGACTTCACTGATTGGATTGAAAAGCGCTATGGCGACAATTCAGAAATCATGAATCTAGTAAAAAGCCTTGGCGTTCGAAATCTCAACAACACAGTTAAAATTGATTTAAGAACGATTGGAGTAGCTCTTCCAATAACAGGGGACCTGAAATCTCTTGGTGAAAGAGCGATGGCCGGAATTGATATTGCGCTTGAAGATTTAAGTACAGATCCAAATAAAAAATACAAATTAGAAATCAAAGACACAAAAGGAAATCCTGCTACAGGGGCTTTTGCTGTTAAAGATTTAATCGAACAAAATAATGTATCAGCGGTTATCGGTGGACTTAATTCGCAAGAGGCGACTAAAGAATATTTAGAAGCGAGAAAATACGGTGTCCTCTATATTTCTTTGTCTAAAGTTCTTCTTCCAAAAGAAGAAAAAAACCATCTTCTCATTGAAGTTCCAGGTTCCATTGAATCGCAAATTCACCACCTCTTTTCAGAGGCAATGTTAAGAAAAATTGGTCAAAGACCAGCGATCATGTATCCAAAAACAGAAATCGGTGAAGCTTATGCAAACGAGTTCTGGAGACAATCGAAACTCAACAATCTCGATGTAACAGGATTAATCTCATTCGAAACTGGCACTACAGATTACCGCGATCCTGTAAAAAATATTTTAGGAATTAAATTCACAAGAGAACGCGAAGAAGAGCTTGCTCTCGTTAATGACATTGCTTATCTAGAACAAAAGAAGAGCATTAAACGTCTTCAAAACCTGCAACCGCAAGTTGATTTTGATTGGGTATTTGTTCCTGCTCTACCAAGAGAAGTTGTTCAGATTCTTCCCAACTTTAATTACTTTGATGCTTTCAACTTGAATTATGTTGGAGTACCAAGCTGGCGTTCAGAACTTATGTTGAATGAAGGCTACCGATACGGAAATGTGTACTTTATGGATGAACCAATCACGACAGAAGTGACAAATTTTACCCAGAAGTTTAGTCAAAAATTTAAGAAGCAACCCAACATAGTTGAGACTTTGGCCTATGATTCGTTGAAAATTTTATCTGACATTATCGAGTCAGATGCGTCGTTAGAGACTCGTCAGGATCTCGATGTAGCACTGACAAAAAGAAATCAGTTGAAAAGTGAAAGCGGACTATGGAATTTGAAAGATGATATTTGGGTAA
The DNA here is from genome assembly GCA_946480715.1 of uncultured Bacteriovorax sp. The sequence goes on from CAMLKK010000071.1 coordinate 1,772, forward strand.
AAGATATGAGTACTTTTAGAATTCGTCGTGAAGGTATTGAAGCGTCGGTTCAGTAATATTTTAATTAAGTATCAATAGCTTGTGCCAATTGTCGGACCTAAACAGTCAGGCAATTGGCACTTTTTTTTGCTATTTTTTTGCAGCAGCAATTTTCTTTTTAATGCGAGCTTTTTTCTTTGCTTGAGCAGTTTTTCTTTTCATCTTGAGTGCAATGTTTTTTCTTCCCATTCCCATCTTATCTTTCCTTTTTTGTCGGTTACTGAATGTCGTCACAGTGTATTCAAATCAACAAGGGAAATCTAGTATTTAATTGTTGTATCGATCTAAGCGAAATGATAAATTTTAACTTATAAAAACGTAAGCTTATTGCATAATTAGTTAAATGACATTGGTTGTTAGAAATGGTTGTAAAGAAGGTCGGCCTTAAAAAAGCGACGCAAAAAAAATCACGCGAGAAAACAGAGGCTAGCCATTCGGCAAAAAAAAGGCGCGAAGTTTTAAATGAGATCAATGATCTTAAGGAAAAATTACGTGCACGCCGTATTCATGGAAATGAAGAGAAGAAAAAAATCGCTCAAGACATGCTTGAAAGATACACAGGCATGGATCTTAAAGATTTCCAAAAACAAATCATTCTCACAAACTTTCATTACTATGTTGAGCGCTTCAATGCTTTACTACCTGATGCTCATTACACTCAGGGTTCAGCGTTCAAAGCTTCTTCATCGAAGAAAGCTCAAGTTACAATTATTGAATTCGGTGTTGGTGCTGCGATGGCCGCTCTCATTGGAGAGTTGCTTGCTGTATGTGAACCAAAGGCCGTTCTCTTTTTAGGATTAGCTGGTGGTGTTCACCCTTCTCTCGACGTTGGAGACTTTGTTCTTCCAATCGCATCGATTAGAGGAGAAGGTGTTACTCAACACTTTTTACCTGAACAAGTTCCTGCGCTACCAACATTCAAAGTTCAAAAATTTGTTTCACAAATTCTTGTTGAACATGGACTTGAATATCGTACAGGAACAATTCATTCCACAGATTATCGCTTCTGGGAATTTGATGATCGTTTCAAATTAAATTTATTAGAGCAAAGAGTTCTCGCTGTAGAGATGGAAACAGCAGCACTTTTTGTTTCTTGTTTTGTTAGTAAAGTAAATATCGGAGCTCTACTTCTTATCTCTGATTGCCCTCTCAAAGAAGGGGGAATCAAGACGAAGCAATCGGCAAAAGCTGTCTTCAGAAAATTCACTGATGTTCACATTGAACTAGGTATTGAAGCCATGGCCGACATTGCAGAAAGAGGCGAGGCCATCCGTCATTATCAATGGTAATTTCGAACAGGATTAATAACGATGTTTAAGAGAGTTTTAGATTGGTTTTCAAATGATTTGGCGATCGACCTTGGTACCGCCAATTGCTTGGTTTATGCAAAAGACAGAGGGATCATTGTCAATGAACCTTCAGTTGTGGCCGTTCACCAAGGACCAAAAGGACAAAACAGAGTTCTTGCTGTAGGTAAAGAAGCAAAGGACATGTTGGGTAGAACGCCTGGATCTATTAAGGCCATTCGCCCAGTTAAAGACGGGGTTATTGCTGACTTCGAAGTCACTCAAGCAATGATCAGATACTTCATTCAAAAATCACTTACTGGTTCGAAACTAATCAAACCAAGAATCGTTATCTGTATCCCTTTCGGAATCACACAAGTTGAAAAACGCGCGGTAAAAGAATCAGCTGAACAAGCTGGTGCTCGTGAAGTTTATTTGATTGAAGAACCAATGGCCGCTGCTATCGGTGCCGGACTTCCAATCACTGAACCTTCAGGAAACATGATTGTTGATATCGGTGGTGGTACAACTGAAGTTGCCGTTATTTCTCTCGGTGGTATCGTTTATTCAAAATCAGTACGTGTTGCTGGTGATAAATTCGATGAAGCGATCGCTTCATACATCAAGAAAAAATACTCTCTTCTCATTGGAGAAAGAACAGCTGAAGCTATCAAACTTGCTATCGGTAACGCTTATCCATTTGATGATGAAGTTAAAACTTATGAAGTAAAAGGGCGCGACCTCATTGCTGGTGCTCCAAAAATTATCGAAGTAACTTCTGATGAAATTCGTGATGCTCTTGCAGATCCAGTTTCTGAAGTTGTTGAAGCTATCAAAATTTCTCTTGAAAAAACTCCGCCTGAACTTGCAGCTGATATCGTTGATAACGGAATCATTCTCGCAGGTGGTGGTGCTCTTCTTGCGAACCTTGATGTTCTTATTAAAGAAAAAACAGGTCTTCCAGTATCAATTGCTGAAGATCCACTTACGTGTGTAGTTAGAGGATGTGGAAAAGTCCTCGAGTCTCTGGAACTATTGAGACAAGTAACAATTTCTTAACATTTATTTTAAGAGGCTTTCATGGTGGAAAGCTCGCTACGCGCGAAAATTAATTTTATAAAACTAAAACCTGAAGAGCTATCATCTAAGATAGCTCTTTTAGTTTCTAATAATGACAGAATCATTTTCTGGAAGACTTCGCCACGTTACTACGAAGGACGTGCGACTCATTTCGAAGTTGGTCCTAAAATCAAACTCACTTTAAGTAAATGCAATATCCATCTGCGCCTCGTAGGGGATCAGACTTGTCTTAACTTTTCAGTTAACGATGTTGATTATTTTTTTAGAGCAAAAGTAACAGACCAATTTGATGATCACGAAACGATTACATTTGAACTTGAAGATTCATGTTTCAAGGTTGAAAAACGAAGCAAAGAGCGTCTGACAACTTATCCAGTGTATGAAGTTTACTCTTATTTAAAATTTGCAAAAACTCCCGCGAGTAATGTTGTTCAATTCAATAAGACCGAACAAAAAACGCGCGATTTTTTCTCAGAGATTGATAATGTTAAAAAAAGTCGCCTTAATGCTTTAAGTGAAGGGATCTACCATGAAGATAGTGAGGATCTTGCAGGCTTTCGCGTAGAAGATATTTCTCCATCGGGTTTAAGTTTTTTCGCCAGTCAAAAAGAGAAAGAACTCATACTTGATAAAGTCTCAGGAATTCAATTTTCATTAGTTTTAAATTTTGAGATGCAGATTTTTACGTTAGAAGAAGCAAGCATTGTTTATATGATTAATTATATCAACGCACAGTTTGCTGGTGTTCCTATGTATAAAGTAGGAGTGACATTCAAATCCAGTCCTAGCTTGAAGAAAAAAATCGAAGAAATTTCTGGAATCACTGTTGATTTTAATAACTATCAAAAAGAATTTGAAGAGTTCATAAAAAATGAACAATAAATTTTTTTTCTATCTGATTCTAGCGGTGACAGTCGGGTGTGCTTCTCAGGGCGCAAACATAAAGGAACGTTTATCAAAATTTGATGAAACGTATAATTACACTGATAAAAACGGAACGTTCGTTATAAAAATGAACAGCGCTCTTGGAAAAAAAGGTAAATCTTATTATACCAAACGCTCAATGGAGATGAATGGTAATCAAAAAGAGAAAATTTTAGAAAAAAGTATAGTTATCTCAGATATTGGTTCTGTAAAAGGCACACCTATTCTGCGGCCGCGTAAATCACAGTATTCAGTCTGGTTTGATGGAAAGAAATTTTTCAGTGAACTCAACCTGGTGCCATCTAAGAAGGCACTAGAAGTAAAAATGGTGAGTCCTGAGAAGCAATGGAATGGTACTAAAATGATTCCTTTTCCTCGCACCAAAGACGTACCTTGTTTCTTTTCACAAGTTATTGAGTGCGCCGATTTGGCCGGTTTTATTAATAGAGCATCTAAGAGCGAGTCAGGAAGCTTTACAATGTTGGTTGTTTGGGAAGGTTATCCTTATCTCAACGAAACCTTCAGTGATTTTCCAGCCGAGCTTTTTTCCGAAGGTGTTCTTGAATATGATGGCAAAACAAAAGATTCTGAGAGAAAATTTAATTTGAAAGTCGCGGGACAATCGATTGTTTATGTCGTTAATGAAGATAACAAAATGACAAAAATGTTTTGGGTGACCCAGGGAATTTCGATGGTAGGAAAGTCCGTCAAATACTCGAGTGTTGATGAGGAGGACCCAGGTTTTGAGTAAACTCATTAAAAAATTAAGTTACGCATTTTTAACTATATTTGTAGCACTCTCGACAATCTTTTTTGTCATAAGATTATCTCCTGGTGATCCAGTTGAAACTGTACTCGGTCAAAAGGCCACACAAGAAGAAATCTCGAAGTTGAAATCACAGCTTGGTCTCGACTTGTCTATGCGTAAACAATACAAAAATTACTTGAAAGGCATCGTTAAAGGCGACCTGGGTAAAACAATCTTTGGTAACAAGGATGTTAAAGAACTACTCAAAGAAAGAATGAGACCAACCATTACGCTTGCAGCTTTCTCAGTTTCGATCGCTGCCTTTGTAGGAATTTTTCTCGGTATCCTCGCAGGATTTAAAAAGAATAGAGGTTTTGATAAATTCTCACGCATTCTGTCTCTTTTTGCGCTTTCGTTTCCAATCTTTTCACTTGCTCCAATTTTAGTTTTGTTTTTTTCAATCAAACTAAACCTCTTTCCAGTTTCGGAGTGGGGAAGCCTAAGACACGCCTTTCTACCAATTCTCACTCTAGTTATTCCTTTGAGTGCAGTCATTATGCGAGTCACTCGTAATAAATATTTAGAGGAAGTTAACAGCCAATGGGTAACGGTAACTAAATCTAAAGGCCTTGATGATGTAGCCGTGCTCTTGAGAATTTTAAAAGTATGCCTGCCAACAATTCTCAATGTTGTTTCAATTCAATTGTCAGTAGTCATTGCTGGAACAATGATCAGTGAAACTATTTTTGATATTCCAGGAATGGGATCTTTATTATTTGAAGGAATTCAAAATAGAGATTATCCCATCGTCCAAGGAGTCATCGTTTATTCAACTGTTACTTATATGTTGATCTATTTTATGCTCGACTACATTAATGAGCGCTTAGATCCACGTACGGCGCAGGAGTAGGAGATGTCGAGAAAGTTTACAAAAGAAATGAAATGGGGTTTCGGCATACTTTCGCTTTATGCTGTCTGGGCGATTTGTTGGTTTATCTATCGATACTTCATCATGGGAACGATCAGCCGACCTTACACACCTGAACTGAACATGGAAGTTGAATTGGCCATTCCTTTCACAAAAGGTTTAGTGCTGGGAGCAGATCTGCTTGGCCGTTCACTGCTTGAAGTTCTTTCAGCAGGATTAACTTACTCTCTGACACTTTCATTTATCGTAACTTTCATCACAGCTTCAGTTGGTATTTTAATGGGCTATTTAGCCGTCAAAGCACCAGGCTGGTTTAAGTTAGCTTTTGATCTTGTCATTAATCTTGTTTTTATTTTTCCAAGTATTCTTATTGCGATCATGGTTATGGCCGTCACAGGGCAATCAATGCAGGGATTAATTTTCGCAATGATCATTACTGGCTGGCCGGGCTACGCTAAAATTGCTCGAGGCGAATCTAAACGCGTTCTCTCTTTGACATATGTTGAAGGCGCTCGTGCAATTGGTATTGGAGAACTCAGATTATTTTTTACAATTATCATACCGAGCATTTTACCCATCATGGTTGTAAATATGGTCTTGGGTATTAGTGGTGTTATCATCAGCGAAGCTGCTCTTGGATTTTTAGGATTAGGCGGAAGCCCTTATTCTTGGGGTGCCATGCTATCAGCAGCGAAAACTGTTTTACTGGAAGCTCCCCACATCGCGATTATTTTGAGTATCACAATGGCGGGATTGATTATTGGTCTTAATCTTTTAGGTGATGGATTGAGAGATTATTTAGACCCAAATAAAGCGTAATAAGGAAATTATGAATCAATTAGGACAACTCGTATTTACTGGAATAAGCGGTCTCACACTCACAAGTGAAGAAAAAACTTTTATCGAAAAAGAAGATATCGGTGGTGTCATACTTTTTTCAAAGAATTATGAATCTCCAGCTCAATTAGCTGAACTCGTTAACAGCATCCAAGTTCTAAGAAAAGAATATCCACTCTTCATATGCACAGATCATGAAGGTGGAAGAGTTGTTCGTTTCAAGACTCAATTTACTCAGTGGCCGCCAATGTTGGAAATTGCCAAATTGGATTCACCAAAACTTGTTTTTGAGATGGCGACAATCATGGCCGAAGAGTTACTCGCTTGCGGTGTAAATCTTAATTTAGCGCCTGTCTGTGATATCTGGAACAATCCAGAGAATAAAGTTATCTGGGACAGAGCATTTGGAACCGACCATGAAACAGTTTCAAAATTTATTTCTTCTATGATTAGAGGATTTGAAACTACAGGAATCATGTCTTGTGCAAAACATTTTCCAGGTCATGGGAACACACTCAAAGATTCACACTATGATCTGCCAATTGTAAAAAAACCTTTGGATGAAATTAAAGCTGAAGAAATTCAACCTTTCATTAAAGCTGTTAAAGCACGTGTTGATATGATCATGATGGCCCACATAATTGTAGAGGATATCGATCCAGAATTACCTTGTTCATTATCACCTAAGGCCCATCAAATCCTTCGTCAGGATCTCAAATATAAGGGACTGATTCTCTCAGATGACATGCAAATGGGTGCGATCACCGCTCATCGTGGAACAGGTGAAGCAGCTATGATGGCCATTCGTGCAGGAAGCGATCTCATTGAATATCGTGATATGCCTGAAGCTGTTTTAGGTTTGGAAGGACTGAAAAAAGCGCAAAAAGACAAAACGATTAAGGCGAATGATTTTCAGGATCGACTCAATAGAGTTGCTGAAGCGAAGAAAAACTATTTCAAAGAATACAAACCAATCTATATTCCGGATCTCGAGAAAAAATTCAATCGCAAAGCTTCACTGGCCTTTGTTGAAGATTTGAAAAAGAAGATCGCGGCCTTTGGTTAACAAAAAACCAACGATCATTCTCAACTTTAAAGAGGACAATATTTCCTTCCTGGGAAGTTGACCAAAAATTTTTCTTATCTCTGATATCATTAAGTTATGGCGGTGTATCAGTGATCAAGGTCTTCATAGGCTTCATTATTTTCATTTTATTGGGTCCACTTTTTCAAGTGGGTGCTCAAGAAATTTCAGAAGCTCCACAAGACTACAGTAACGAATTATCTTCAGATCAACTTTTCAAACTCTATAAAGATTCATGCGATCAAAAACAGTACGCCAACTGTTATCAGTTAGGTAAATGGTATCAACGAAATCAGCGATTAGATCCGATTGAAGAAAAAGAAATTCGTGATGCTATTGAAGTACTAAGACTAGAAAGAAAAAAACTCAAAACACTAGATCCCGATGCAGAATTAGAAGAAGAAGATCTCGCTGAATATAAAGCATTGCAGGCGAGGTTAGGTGAAGAGCAACAGAAAGCTCAAGCTGCTAGATTGGCCGCTACTCATCTTACTGAAGCTTGTGACAATGGCGAAGACGTAGCTTGTAAAGAGATTGGCAGAAAGAAAGGGCATGAAGAATCAAGCAAGCTTTACTACGCTTCACTTTTTCTTATTTTCCTTGCGGTCTTTTTGATTACAAAAACCATCTTCCAGGATGAAGATCAGTTTCAGGCCCAAGAAAAGTTAGATGATGGAAACAAGCAAGTTGATGAAATAGCAAAGCACGGAATAATCCTTCGATATTCTCGTCCGTTCTTTAAGCGTTATATTTCTCCCATTGTTGCTTCAATGAAGAACAAGAAGACATTTAAAGATAAATACAAGCGTAAACTAGCAGCTGCTGGACTTACGAATGTCATTACCCCAGAAGATTTCTTCGCGTTTAAGCTCTTTCTCATTGTTGGATTTCCTATTTTGTTCCTAATCATTCGAACATTCTTGGAAGCTGACTGGGCCCTTTCACTAATTCCAGTCACGGGTGTTGTTGGATTCTTTTATCCTGATTTATGGATCAGTGGAAAAATTGAAGAGAGGCAAAAGCAAGTTATTCGCAGTATGCCTTTTTCAGTCGACATGCTCGCTCTTTCAGTAGAAGCGGGTTTGGATTTTATTGCGGCCATGGCAAAAGTTATTGAGAAGAGTAAGCCAAATCCTCTTACTGAAGAATTTGAGATCGTTATCAAAGAAATCAAAATCGGTGCAAGTAGAGCAGAAGCTTTGAGGAACTTAGCATGGAGAATTGACCTCATTCAGATTTCTTCTTTCTGTGCAACGTTGATTGCCGCAGACTCTGTTGGTGCATCGATTGGTCCAATCTTAAAATCATTGGCCGTAGAAATTAGACAAAAGAAATCATCTGAAGTTGAAAAGGCAGGTGCTACAGCAGCTACTAAAATTCTTTTCCCGATGATGTTTCTAATTATTCCATCGGTACTCGTGGTTGTATTTGCACCGATTATTTTGGAGTTCGTAGGTGGCAGATAAAAAAACATACACATTAAAAACTAAAAATGGCGAAACACTTTGCCACTCAATGGTTATGGCCGTGGATACTGTTGATCGCGTACGTGGACTCATGTTTTCAGAAAAGATTGTAGGCGGTGATGGTTTTCTTATAAAGCCATGCAACTCAGTTCACACATTTTTCATGCGCTATCCACTGGATCTCATTTTTATGGATTCAAATTTTAAAATTGTGAAGAT
>CAMLKK010000072.1 GCA_946480715.1 uncultured Bacteriovorax sp.
GCTTTTATCGCCAATTCTTCTGCTAACTCCATAGCTTCTTGAAGAACTACTTTTTGTTCAGTGATTTTTTTCATTAAAGATATTCGCTTTCTTCATCGATTGAATCATCTCCATCATTGGGATGATTTTTATTATCGTGCTCTGTTTGTCCTTTTTCATCTTTCGTTGGAACGGCATAACTTTCTTTGAACCAGTGGCCAAGATCGATCAAACGACATTTTTCACAGCAAAAGGGTCTAAACTCCGAGCTATAATAATCAAACTGCGTATCACAAATAGGACATTTTACTTTCAAAATTTTATTCATATCTTTCGCCAAATCTTCCAAATCCCTTAAGGACTTCATCGAATAATATATGGTCTTTCTTTTTGCTGTCGTAATTTTCTAAAAATCTTAAACCTGAAACGGAATTCGATAGCCAAATTTCTTGGGCCTCTAAAACTTCCAATTCTACAACATTTCTTTCTTCAACATCGTAATTGTTTTTTCTTAAAAATTCTATAAGCATTAAGCGAGTAACACCACTTAGAACTTTCGAGCTTGGAACAGGAGTTATGATTTTTCGTCCAGGGGCCACGATGAAAACATTTGAAGTTGAGGCTTCACAGAGAAAGTTATTTTCATCAAAGAAAATGATGTCTTCAGATTGCATCGTGCTTGCAATTCTTAATTCAGCTTCTGCAATGAGATAGGCCGGTGACTTCACATAGGGTGGCAGCATCGTTTCGGGCTTAATAGAAACGGCTTTTTGCGCTTTTAAGCTAACGGCCTTAGGACGATGTTCGTCGTCTGAGAAAATCAGGTTATCTTCGAAAATCATGATGCGAAAATATCTGTGAGGAACAAAATGTCTGGCCATCAGAGTTCTAATTTCATCTCGTCTTTCAAGCCAATTATTCTTAGGAAATAACCAGTGGGCCCCATTGAGCAGTCGATCCAAATGGCGATCAAGAAAAACCATTTTACAATCATCCGAGATGAACGAAGTAAAAGTTTGGAGTCCCCTGTTCAAACTTGCTTGCTGATAATAATGACTTTCTGGTGGCAGGATTATTTTCACTGGGCACTAGCCTCTTGTATGGTTTAAGTGTAACTTTATCCCAGAACCAATAGGAAGGAAATGAGAGATGTCCGAGTTAAAAGCGGCCACAATAATTGGATTTGGATCACAAGCAAAGGCCTGGGCGCTCAATTTGCGCGACTCTGGAACGCTTGTGTCCATTGCCCTTAGAAAAGACAGTACAAACCTTCAAACGGCCCAAAAATTAGGTTTTAAAACGATTCTCACTGAGAGCAATGAACTAGAAAATTCAACTCTCTTGGTCATGCTCATTCCCGATGACCAGCATGCAGCTTTTTTAAAATCAAACCAAACCTTCCTGCCAAGCGGTGCGCATATTGTCTACGCACATGGGTTCAGTTTAAGTAAGCATGCTCTTGATAAACATTACTCGCAATATAATCACTCACTACTTGCTCCAAAGGCGATTGCCAGTGAAGTTCGCTTTCAATATGAAGTGAAGGGAAAAATCGGCGCGGCTTTTCAATGCGAACCAAAACTTCAAAACGAAATAAAAGCATTGGCCAAAGCAGTCGGAATAACCGCTCTCTATGCAAGCACTCCGTTGGAAGAGTGCCAGGCCGATTTGTTTTCAGAACAATCATTACTTTGTTCAATTCTTCCCTACGTCGCTCTAGAATCATTTAACACTTTAAGAAAGAATAACATTTCACCAGAAGTTGCATTCATGGAGTGTTTCTTAGAATTAAAATCAATTTCACACGCACTTGTCACCCTCGGGCCAGAAGCATTCTTCAAATTAATTTCTCCGAACGCTTTAATCGGATCACAAAAAGGACGACAGCTTCTTATCAATGATCAATTCAAAAAAAGTCTTAATGAACTTTTCAATGATGTAAAATCCGGAAAATTTTTTACTGAAGTTGAAAGAGATGCTGATGAATTAAGAAAAAATGTCATTCAGGAATGGGATAAAGAAGAACTCACACATTTATATAAAAAATTAAAAGCAGATTTGATTCCACAATAAGGTTTTTATGGAAAAGAAAAAATTAGACACCAGAAAAATTAGAGCATTTAAAAAGAAAACAGCAAAAAAAGGTCTCCAAGTTCTCACTTGCTACGATTTTCAAACAGCTCAACTTCTCAATGAAACTTCACTGGACATGATCTTAGTTGGCGACAGCGTTGGTAATGTTATCCTCGGATACGATCACACAATTCAGGTTGATCTTGATACGATGATTGTTTTTTCCAAAGCAGTTAAAAAAGGTGCTCCAGAAACTTTCGTCATTGCTGATCTTCCTTTCGGCACATATGCATCACTTGAAATGGGTCTTCAAAACTCAATTAAGCTTTTTCAACAATCAGGTGTAGAAGCTTTAAAACTTGAAGGAGCATATCCTTTCGAATGTCAGTTGATCGAACGTCTAACACAAATTGGTATTCCAGTTATGGGACACATTGGTCTCACTCCGCAATCAGTTCATGAGCAAGGCGGCTATTACACTCACGGTAAAGACACCGCTTCAAAGGCCCGTTTACTAAAAGAAGCAAAAGCACTTGAAGCGGCCGGATGTTTCGCCATCGTTTTGGAATTTGTTGAAGAAAACGTTGCGAAAGAAATTACGTCGAAATTAAAAATTCCAACGATTGGAATCGGATCAGGTAAAGATACTGACGGGCAAGTTCTCGTCATCAACGATCTCCTTCACCTTGGAAAAAAAGATCCACCGAAGTTTTGCAAACCAATCGGAAACGTTTACGAAGTAAAAAAGAAACTAATTAACGAATACTTAAAATGAGATTAATCACGATCGATAATGGAAATACTAATCCAAATGTGGCCATTCACAATACGAAGGGATTTTCTGTTATTGCTCTAGATGAATACTCTCCAGCATCATCCGATATTTTAATTGCCGCTAGTGTTGGAAAAAAATTAAATTTTCAAATCAATTTTGCGATTGGTGATTACCGTAAAGAAGATCATTTTTTTGATATGCCCGTTCATTATGCAATGACTTTAGGTGAAGATCGCTTAGTGGCGGCTTATCATGCTTTCAAAAATTTAAAAAATGATGAGTGTGCTTTGGTGATAGATGCGGGAACATTTATGACCATAGATCTAGTGACCGCGAACGGCTATATGGGAGGAGCAATCTTTCCTGGAATAAATCGTTTCTTAGAAACTTACGGCCAAAGCGCTCAACTTCCAAAGTTTTCTAAAATTGATTTTCTTCAATATTTGAAAGCAAAGAAAAATGAAATACCTGTGGATACGAAAGAAGCAATCTTATTTGCCACGGAAAAATATTTAAGCTCGGTCGTGGATCAGATGATAACTAAGCACTCCCCTCATCGTATCATTTTAACGGGAGGGAGTGCTGATGAAATCGAATTGATTAATTCAAAAGTTCGTTTTGAGAAGGTTCCTCACTTAATACATTCAGCTTTACGGTTGATACATGATCTTCATCTTGTAACAAGGCCTTAAGCGAATCTGGAATTTCAACTGCACGGTATTTTTTCCCGTTCGTCGTGCGAATCCAATATCCCATCACTAATTTGTCTTCTACAACCATACGAATGGGCTTCAAAGAAATAATGTGATCTGTATTAATAAGTAAACTTTCAAAAATGTTGTCTACTGACTGACCATCTTTTGGCGAAACGATTTTAAATTTTTGCAGCGACATGGTCTTCTCCTAAATAGTGAACTTGTCGCTCTAGTATAGATGATCTCGAGATGCTTAGGGACGTTCATGAAATCTTTACAAGGCAGAGTGCGCGCGGAACCTTAACTTCCAGGCCACGAATAAACTTATAAGCATAGGTATAAGAAATCCGACGAATTCCAAGGCCTGAAAGGCGTAGGCACCAACGAGTGATCCCAAAATAAATGATACGATTATTCCTAATCTGCACCAAACCACAAAGAGTTCTTTTTTATCGACGGCATGTCTCATGGTCCATAGTCGCACGAGCCCTATACCTAAATCTGTTGAGGGACCGGTTATGTGTGTCGTTCTCACAACTGACTTTGAGGCAGATGAAATTGTGGCATTCTGAAGACCACATGTTAGAGCGAGAATAAACAAAACGACATAATCTCTGCCGAAATTAAACTCCTCGCCAAAGTTTCCAAGCATTCCACTCATCCCTAATAAAGAGAGGGCCAATAAGTTAAGAATAATAAGCGAGAAAACCAAACTATATTTAGGAGGACGGCTTCTTAACCTTTGTCTTTCAATCAACCAAGCGGAAATCATAACCCCAATAAGAAAAACAAAAGGAACAAGTAATAGTCCCGCTGCCTTAAGAAAGTTACTCCGAACGGCTTCGGCCCCAAAAAGGGTCGCAAATCCAGTGATATGGGAAACGAACCTGTGAACAGATAGATATCCGCCGATATTGAGAATTCCACCTTGGAACCCCAATATAAACCAGACAAACATATTTCGTGGCTCATAGAGCGCATCGTGATCATTTTGAAACATACTATAATTATTCTCCTGAGCCTTTTAAAAGAAAAGATGAAATTGTATAGTCACGACATGGAAAACAAAGAATTCAATAGTGATGATTACAACAATCGTTTCGGCGGAATTGCCCGTCTCTACGGAATCAGCGGTTTAAAACGTCTTCTCAACGCCCGAGTAATGGTCATCGGAGTCGGTGGCGTGGGCTCATGGGCCGCGGAAGCACTCGCAAGATCGGGTGTTGGTTCAATTACCCTCATAGATCTAGACGATGTCTGCATCACAAACACTAATCGCCAGCTGCCAGCAATGGATGGTCAGTTTGGAAAATTAAAAGTTGAAGTTCTTCGTGAACGTATAATCGCTATCAATCCACAATGTAATGTTGTTGCTCAAGCTGATTTCTTTACAGAAAAAACGGCCGATGCTCTTCTAGATGCCCCAGTAGATTTCATCATTGAAGCTATAGACTCACTTAATAATAAATGTCTGCTCATTTCAAAATGCCAGGAAAGAAATATACCTATCATGGTGGTTGGCGGTGCCGCTGGTAAACGCGATCCTTCACAAGTAAAGATTGTCGATCTGGGCGAGACTGTAAAGGATGCTCTTCTCTTCAAACTCAGAAAGCAACTTCGTCAGCAACATGCTTTTCCAGGCAGTGGTGTGACTTCAATTAAGAAACGTCCAAAGTTCAACATCCCTTGTGTTTTTTCAGCAGAAGACCCAGTCTTCCCTACTGCTGAGGGCGAAACATGTGCTATCCCAGACCCTGAAACAAACCTGAAGCTAGACTGTGAATCAGGAATGGGTTCGATCACTCACGTGACGGCGACTTATGGAATGCTGGCCGCCGGACATGTGATCAATGCTTTAGCTCGAGCTTAAGTCTCTAAACAAATTGCCGATCAGACTGGTATGAAAAAGTTTTTTCTCATATCCGCCTTAATATGCTCATCAGAGATCTGGGCCAAGTGTAACACAGGCGCCATCGGTGTTCATCATCAAACAGGTTTCGGCATATCAATTGGCGGCGGCGGAAGCAAAATGGGTTTTTATGATAAAGATACGACCAACGTTCCTTTATCAATCAACAATGAATTGGCCTGCTATAAACGAACAAGTAAATTTTCAATAAAGAGTGAAGCTAAAAAAAATGAACAGGAAAAAAGCAAAATCGTCATCACTCCACTAAAAGTGGAATACGAAAATATTCCTAATCCCCATCATCGTGAATACGTCTTTGTTGAAAAAAATGCGAATCCACTTTTAAGAAAGTTCCATACCATCAGCTTTATTTGCGCCGGTGAAATCCCCCTTTCGGTTGAAGGAAAAAGCGATCACGTACTTAAAATACTGGCAGATTCAAATAAGGCAGAAGTGATTGTCACTCATGTTTTTGCAACAGGTGCCGCCGCTGATAATATTCATAAGAACAATTCTAAGAAACTTGTCATGCAAGAGAGCTTTGATTTTTTCAAAAATCTCTATAATCAGAAGACTCTAAAAGAAGTCGTTTCCGATCATGAATGCTGCCAGGATATACGTGTTCCAAGTATTCTCAGCCATACTTCAGTTAATGCGCTGACCGGAGTAGAACGAAAAATTGCTTCAGAGTTTACAACTCTGGGTGCAGAAGTTCCCAACGGATGCAGTTCAGACTTTATTAAAACAATGCAACCCTATCTTTTAGAAAATTATGAACAAAATGAATCATTGAAAGATTATAAAATTCAAAAGAAGTGGTTCTCTAACGACATCGTCCTTGAGTTTTAACGATGAAACTTCTTTTCCTTCTCATTCTCCCGCTCTTTGCAAAAGATCCTATCCTAAAAAATGGTTATTACTTAACTGAAACAAATTTGAAAATCGAAGCCGATTGCAACACAAGAATGCCTGTTAAAAAATTATCAGCATTCTATAATGAAACCATGAAAGAAGGACGGGCCTGCCTAACGAACCTCTCATCACAAGGTTCCATTGGCCCTCAAATCAACTCATGTTTCGATCAGCTTTTTGCAGACAAAGCAAATCCGCCGAAATTACTCTGTGGCGGCTGGCCTTTCGGAAAAGAAATCGGAGCAGTTGGTTCTTTCCCAGGAAGCAGTAAACGTCATCCCTACTTATGGCTTGGACCTCGACTCTCAGAACTCGCCAAAAAAAATCCAACAGAACTACGAGCAATGATGTTTCATGAAATGATTCACAATTGTGGATATCTACACAGTGAAGGTCTAGAAATCGCTTACACTTGTGAAGAATGCTGCTTTAATAAAAATCTTCCAACGGATAAAAAAGAAAGCGCGTGCCGAATTTGTGCAGGAAAATATCCTGATGAGTTCTCACACGACTATCAAAAAGATTTATTAAAATGGTCTCAGGATTACAAAACCTGGGGACGTGACATGCGCAGAAGTGTATTCATCGCCGCCAACAAAAAGGCAGATCTGGTGTCATTTGAATTACTCATTTCCTACATCACTTCAGAAGAAAAAGAAAAATCAATGCTAAGACCAATATTTCTTGCGAAATCAGCTCAAAATAAAAAAGACTTGATCCTCGATTTCGAACGAACTTTTCCTGCGGCCATCGCCAGTAATGAAAAACTTCAACAATTGATTGAGTGGTTCAAATTGTCTGCGGAATTCTAATAACTTTCACCGTTTTCGAATCTGCCTGATTTGCATGGCCTCTGTTGGAGGCTCACATGAAAAAAATCAGAAAACACACCCAGCTCTCACTTTTAAATCCCAAAAGCGCCGGACGTCCTGCCATTCATGACAAAGGTATTAGACATATAGAGAGAGAAGAAATACTTCGTCCGACATCGCTTCATCTCACTATCAAGGTTCGGGAGAATAAGGCGGATATCAAATCCAAACAAGTTCTCAGAGCTCTTCATCACGCAATTATGAGGGCCCGTTATAAAGGTTTGAGGATTGTTCATTACACACTTGAACATAATCACATTCATTTATTGGTTGAAGCCGCGGACAAAAGAATAGTTCATCTGGGAATGCAGGCACTGGGAATTTCTTTGTCGAAACGAATTAATAAAATTAAATGTGCTAATGGATCTGTCTACAAACATCGATATCATTTGCGGAAAATAACATCACCACGTGAATTGAAGAACGTCCTCCACTATATTTTTAACAATGGAATTCATCATTCGAGAACGCATTCGGTTTTAGATCCCTATAACTCGTTACCGGTATGTAATTACTTAAATGCACTTTATGGTCCCCATTCGAAAAAGCTTCAGGCAGATATCGAAAAGAGTGATTTTCTCTGCGGATTGCAAAAATTGTTAAGTGAAATTTTGGATACTGAAAGGATCCATTTTCGGGCTTTAAATTTTATCCGTTAAAACTTTCTGAATGAATTCGGATTTACCTTCTGTGTAAGCTTCTCGATTTAATCCTGAATTGATGAGTTTGTGTTTGAGTTGATTATATTTTTCACGTAGTGATTTGTTCTGATTTAAACGATCGCGAAATGTAATGTGATTTTTAAATTCAAGAGATGAAGATTCTAAAATATGCAGATGTATTAAAGCAATATTTCCTTCATACAATACGCAGTATCGCCTTCCAGGAATTCCGTACTCCCCTTTCCATTCGTAACCGAGTTTTTCTAGTTCTGGTTTCATCAAATCTGCCTGAGTCACAGAAGTCACTTCGCCCATGATGTCGAGAATGGGTTTTGCATCAAGACCTTCAATGGCCGTTGAGCCTATGTGGTGCAATTTTAATTGAGGCAGATTTGCCATTAAACGAGAACTCTCATCAATGAAGGCGGATTTCCACAAAGGGTTATGTGGAGTAACGACAACAGACCCGCGTGCGAGTCCTAATGATTTAATTGTCATCTAGGCCTGCGCGGAAGGCTTTGTAGAGCATGGCTTCGCGTTTTTTTTCTGATGCATTTTTGATGGAGTCGAAGCTCATGACTGTCACTGGGGAAATTCCGCAGAATTCAAGGACGGCTTTTTTCATCATGTTCACAGCTGGATGAAAATACGTGAGATACAGCCACCATACGGGGGCATCACTTGTGACAATGAGGCGGGCCTTTCTACCTGAGAGAAGTTTATCCCACATAGGAGAATTTTCGCGATATTTGAAAGCGTAACCGGGAAGAAGCGTGCGATCGAGAAAACCCTTGAGCAAAGCTGGAACTGATCCCCACCATACCGGGAAAATGATAACAATGTGATTGGCCCATTTGATAAGTCGCTGGGCCTCAACGAGATCTGCCTCAAGTGGCTGGATGATTCGATATCCGTTTTTTAGATTGGGATTAAAAGATAAGTCGTTTAAATTTATTCGAGCGACATCTCCGCCTTTTTCGCGAGCGCCTTTTTCATAATTGTCGGCGAGACCTGCACAGAGTGATTTTTTGTCTGGATGTCCTAGAATAATCAGCGTGCGCATTATTTGATGGCCTTGTCCCCATGAAGTTTATGCAGAATTTTTTTGGCAATTGAAGGCATGACGTATTGATCAATTCGCTCGTTCAGCTGTGCGAGTTCGCGAATCAAGCTAGACGAAATGGTTGCAAAGTGGGGCTTCGAAAACATACAGATGGTTTCGATTTCTTTACTGATACCGCGGTTACCAACAGAAAGTTCTAATTCCATTTGGTAGTCCGAAGAGTTTCTTAGACCACGAAGGAGAAACTGCGCGCCTTTATCCTCAGCGAAACGAACGATCGTTCCATCGTGGGCACAAATTGTGACGTTTTTTAATTTATAGTAATCCACATAGGCTTGCATCATTTCCAGACGTTCTTCCAGTGTGAACATATACGCCTTTTTAGGATTTGTTGCGGCTACCCAATAGAGGCGGTCGAAATGAGTTGCGGCCCTCATCATGATATCGGCATGTCCCCAAGTTGGAGGATTGGCGCTAATGGGATAAACGATAATTTTCTCACTCATATCAAAATCTCATCACAATGTTTCGGGGGGGAAAACTTGGTACTCTCCTATTATACACTTTATAAAAAGAATTCCTAGTGTTAGACTTTTGACTTCGCCAAATCATGAAACGATTGGTTCATTTACCAAGGAAAAAAGCATGTCTGTATCTTCTTCTGAGAAATCCCCTGTTGAGTATGACTTCCAAAAAATTGAGGCCAAGTGGCAAAGGTATTGGGATGAAAACAAAACTTTTAAAACGAACAACAATGAAACTAACAAACCTAAGTATTACGCCTTAGATATGTTTCCGTTTCCATCGGGAGATGGATTGCACGTTGGTCACCCTGAAGGTTATACAGCGACAGATATTATGTCTCGCTACAAGAGAATGCTGGGATTCAATGTTCTTCACCCGATGGGATGGGATTCATTCGGATTACCTGCAGAAAACTATGCAATGAAAACGGGAACACACCCGGACATCACAACAAAGAAAAATATCGCGACGTTCACTCGTCAGTTGAAGTCTCTTGGTTTTTCATATGACTGGGATCGCGAGATCGCAACATCAAACGTCGACTACTACAAATGGACGCAATGGATATTTGTTCAGCTCTACAACAAAGGGCTTGCTTACGAATCAGAAATGAACGTGAACTGGTGTCCTGCTCTAGGAACAGTTCTTGCGAACGAAGAAGTTATTGATGGTAAGTCTGAAGTTGGTGGTCACCCAGTTATTCAACAGAAGATGAAACAGTGGGTTCTTAAAATTACAGAATACGCTGAGAGATT
>CAMLKK010000073.1 GCA_946480715.1 uncultured Bacteriovorax sp.
TCAACTCATCCATTAAGTTTTCTTTAGTGTGCAGACGTCCTGCCGTGTCAAGGATGCAGTAATCAGCTTTTTCATTGAGCGCAACCTGAAGAGCATCGTAGCCAACACCAGAAGGATTGGCCCCTTCCTTAGCACGAATCATCTTTGCACCTGCGCGATCGCACCAGACTTGAAGTTGATCAACTGCTGCCGCACGAAAGGTATCGCACGCTCCAACCACGACGTTTGCTCCTTGAGCGCGAAGTTTAGTTGCAAGCTTTCCTATCGTTGTAGTTTTACCAGCACCATTTACACCGACGATCATAATAACTTTTGTCATCTTCGGTGCATTTGGATCGTAAGCATAAAGCGATTGATCGATGTGAGCTTGTACAGGTTGCATTTTATCTTTGAGAAACGAGAAGAGGAAAGTTTTGAAACTCTCTTCTGTCAAATCCCCTTCTTTGGCTTTTTTGTGAACTTCTTTCATTAAAGCATCGACAGTGTTTGTTCCGATGTCGGCACCATAAAGAAGCTCTTCAAGTGACTCTACTTTTTCTTGATCAAGTGCTTGTCCTGAAAAAAGAGTAGTTAATTTTCCCCAAACTTCATTGCGTGAACGAGACAATCCAAGTTTCAATCTATCTTTGAAACTAACTTTTTTGGGTTCAACAACAACGACTGGTTCAGCTTTCGTTTCAACTTTTTGAGTCGTTGGAATTTCAACTTTAGGTTGCGGTGGTGGCGGCAGTTGTTTTTCTTTCTTCGATAAAAAAAAGAAAAGAGTTAAAGCAAAAACGATCAACCCAATGACGATATATAACCAATCCATAAAACCCTTTTATAAACCCATGTTTAAAGCTGCTAGAAGATAAGACAAGTTGTCTTTTTTTTCAACTTGCATAGCGAGGGAATTCTTATATATTGTGCCTAAACATGAGAAAAGAAAAACTACACGCTCAATTTCACTTGCTTTGGGCCATCCGCCAACATTTTCAATCCGAAGGCTTTTTGGATGTCTTGACTCCGACCATGGTCAAAAATCCTGGTATGGAAACGCACATTCATCCCTTTCAAGTGGCCCATGCAAAATCACAGAGCATGAGCTCCTGGTATCTCAATACGTCGCCTGAATTTCACATGAAAGAACTTCTTTCACTGGGATTCGAAAACATTTTTACCTTAGGATATGCGTTTAGAGATGAGCCCGATGCCACTAATCATCGTCCTCAATTTCTTATGCTCGAGTGGTATCGCACGCAGGCCCACTATTCTAAAATCATGGATGACTGTGAGAAGCTCACTCAATCATCACTTCAATTTTTAGAAAGTAAAAATGTTCGAGTTGATCAAGATTTAAAAAACGCAAAATTTGAAAGAGCTACTATTCAAGAAATTTTCCAAGATATGTTGAAGATAGACATTCTCGACTTTCTTGAAACTAAAGATTTGCGTGAACTCATTGAGAAAAATTTTAAAGATGTTCCTCTCCCTGTTAGAGGCGAAGAACTGGCTTGGGATGATTATTACTTCCTATTGTTCCTCAATAAAATTGAGCCGCATCTCACTCATTATCCCTATCTCCTTCTCTACGAGTTTCCTTTTCACTTAAGTGCACTCTCAACATTAAAAACTGATGATCCTCGTGTGTGTGAACGATTTGAAATTTATTCAAAAGGAATTGAGCTCTGCAATTGTTTCAATGAACTTCGAAATATTGAAGAACAGAAAAAAAGATTTCAATTTCAGGCGGAAGAAAAAGAAAAACTTTATCACTATCGATTACCGGAACCGACAGTTCTCTATCAAGCTCTCAACAAAGGTTTTCCACCTTCCGCGGGAATAGCTCTCGGAGTTGAACGCTTTTTAAAAGTGCTCACGGGAATTGAGAATCCGTTCTGGGAATAATTACATCATGCTATTGAGAGCAGTATGTAACTTAATGATCACTTCCGATTTCAAATGTTGTTGAGGAACTTTTGAAGCCCAAGCTTTGTGTTCTTCAGGGACTGTGATTTTTCTCAACTTATTCGACCATAATGTTGGAAATTTTGTAGCCAGATCAGCGGACATGATCGCATACCATTTTTCGAGATCTTCACGATTTGTTCCAAAAGCATCTACCATATCAAGAGATTTTTCTGTGATTAAACGCTTGAGAGTGAATACACTCATTCCTTCAAAACGTTTCTTTTCAATTTTCACACCTAAATATTTTGCATAAAAATAAACAGCGAAATCAGCTGTGGCCGATTTAACTGGTTTATCCCATTCTTCCATCCCCGCATATGTAGCATCGAGAACGAGTGCACGATAAACACCCTCACGAGTTCCGCCTTGAGTGAGTACATTCATAAACTGATTTATTTCTTCGTCTGTTGGTTTAGCTTGTCTCGTTGCTTCGTACACTTCTATTAGGTAGGCATAACTAAATTTTTGTTCAACATCAGCAGGCAATTTAATGGGATCTTCTTTTTTATCGTAAACAGCAGTTGAGCGAGCATCGCTTATAATTTTAGGCAATTCTGGCATTTGCATTTCTGGTTTAGGAGGAATTGGCGCTGGTCCAATGAGCTTAACAGTCCATTCATCACCTAAATATTTTTGGAGATGAGGCCGCATTTTTTCGGTGAACGGTACTTCTTTCTTCATCGTCTCTTGGGCGTAAACCATGTGAATTGATAAGGCCATAATGAAAAGTAGTACTAGTCTCAAGCAGATCTCCTATATGTTTGAACTGCTTAAAGTTTAGCAAAACGCATAGGGATTAAAAGAATCTTCTAAAGAGGAAGGATTTGACTCATGATTGGCCGTAGTACTCTTTCAGGACGCGATCAAGCTCTTCGAGCTTCAGCTTTGTTAGTGGAATAATTCTCTCAACTAATTCTTGATTGGTTTTCCATTCTTCATTGATGAGCTCAACCGCGCCCAAGATTGAAGAGAGATTAGCATTAATATCGTGATTAAACTTTGAGCGATCTTTATCCACCGACATTTTCTGTTCTCGCTTTTAAATTAGTCATGATTCGATAAAAAGAATTATTGGATAATTTTAAATCGGCCATTGTCTTGCGTACTTTATCAGAATTATCCGCAAGCACTTGTTCGACAATTTGATTTTCAATCATTTCAATATAAGCATTAAGTCCCATGCTCTTCACAAGATCCAGATCGATTGCTTTAGTGTTTTTTGAAGCTCTATTGCTTGAAGTGAATAATCCATTCAAGTCTTGAAGTTTAATCAGACCTGTTGAACGAGTTCTCAGAATTTCGATAATTCTTTCCATCTCGCGAACATTTCCAGGCCAGTTGTGATTTATAAAAACGTCTTTAACTTCTGGAGATAGTATGATTTTTCGATCGCCTCGCCTTAAAAAATAGTTGGCGATAGAGAGAATATCTTGCTTGCGCTCTCGTAAACTTTTTAAGCGAACATTAAAGCCTTCGATTCTGAAATAGAAATCTTGTCGAAATTCTCCGCTCTCAATTTTGGAACTTAAATCCTCGCAAGTCGCACTGATTAAGCGAAAATGACTTTTAACTGGTTTTTCACTACCTACTGGATAAAAAACTTTTTCTTCGATAGCCTTCAAAAGTTTCTTTTGCATATTTGTAGAGAGAGTTGCAATTTCGTCCAGAAATAATGTTCCACCATCAGCTAATTCCAAGAGCCCTTTTTTATTTTTTAGAGCACCTGTGAACGCACCTTTTTCATGTCCAAAAAGTTCAGACTCAATTAAGGACTCAGTCACTTCAGCGCAATTGAGATGAACGAATGGTTTAGATTCATCAATAAGTTGATGCACATATTTTGCAAGAAATGTTTTTCCCGTTCCTGTTTCGCCTGTAATTAACAAAGGCTGAGATGAGTGAATCGCCTGCTCTATGATTGTGAGTTGTTGTTTGAGACTTTCATCTGTCGTCAAAAAAAACTCTTCGAGCTTTTTGAGATTTGCGTTTTTTGTTGAACTCAGTTCAATTTTTCTTATGACAAAATCGATTGAATCTTTTGTGAATGGTTTGCTTAAAAAATCACTACAGCCATTTTCATAAGCATGCGTGATAATTTCTTCTTCCTCTCTTCCACTAAGTACAATTGGATGAATATTTTTTTCGATAGCTTCTTTGACGAGTTCAAGTCCAATCAAATCCACTTCCAAATCAAGATCAAAAAAGGCCAGATCGAATTTTCTCATCTCCATCAGAAGACGCGCCTCTTTAGCATTGCTTGCTTCGGCAACAAGTCCAATGTTTTTTAAACGAGTGACGAGGTTCAATCGAGAAAGTTCATCGTCCTCAACAACCAGTATGGATAAATGATTTTTCATGAGGTCATCATAGAGAGAAAACGAATTTCCCACTATGAAAACTTGTAAGGCCTATAGATTTTTCATTACTGCCCATAATTGTGTGCGATTTTCACACAAAACGGACCATTAAATTCATAACAACCAAGCGAAATCGTTGGTCTTTTAGGCTTTTCTAAATATTTATTAAATTTTAACGATAATAGGAGATATGAAAACGTTTAACAAAAAACTCCTTTCAACGACTTTCCTAGCAACCTTCTTATTATCAGGCTGTATGCCCGATAGTTTAACACAATTCAAGAAGGATCCTCCTAAAAAGGCGCCTACAATTACAGATGGTAATGGCGGGACAACCGCGCCACCTGTTGATGAGGACGGGAAGGTTATCGATACTTCGAGTTTCGTTGATCCTGGAATTTTCAAATACCGTCAAGGTGAAAACTCATTCACATCAAAAAGTTTAGAAGTGAGCCAATCATATACTTTCGAGCCTGTGTTCGACGGTACGATTCAGATTGGTGATAAGAGAGAAAAAATTCTCAAAAAATGTGAGCTCGTTTCCTCTACTCCACTTCCTCCTGGTCTAAATCTTATTCCTGAAACATGTAACATTAGTGGTATTGCTCTTCAACGTTACACAGACACGAGTATAACTAATTATGGTAAGCCAATTTCTTATACGATTCGTCTTACGTATCTTTCTAAGGCCGGTACGAACAAAACTTTAGACACTGTTATTAGTCTCGGAGTTTATGACCGTCTATCAAGTATTGCTTATTCTCAAAACGACAAATTGCTTCTGCGTTTAAATCAAAATCTAACGACAACTATGGACGCAATTAAAGTCAATATTATTGAAGATGATCCGTACGATCGCAATGGATTGATCAGTACTGTTGATGGAACTGTTGGTGTTGTAAAATTTGTCGATGCAAGCACTCAAAGAATTGGGATTGTAAAAATCATTCCAATAGAAGTTGAGGACATCACAGCCATTTCATACTTTGATACATCTAAAACTCCTCCAACTGAACAGTACCCTTCACTGACTACTGCTCGTTTTATCAGTAACAATGCAGATACATCTGGATCGAACGATGCTGTTGGTAAAGTTGTAAAACTTTATCGCCCAAGCGCAAGCAGTACACGCGGGATCATTTATGTTGAAACAATCTCTGATGGAATCTACTTCCAAGACGGACAATACATTGATGATGTGAAATCTTACGTTGGTAGTGCAACGAGAATTACTACAAGAAACGCAACAACAGGAAGAATTGGTGTTGATGATCAATTTGTAATCAGAAGAATCAATAACTCATTTATCGTTGATAACGACTATCAATTTTTCTCGGAAAATTTTACTATCACTTCATTGATCAGAGTTTTTGAACCTGGTACACCAATCGAGTCTGGGCCAAGAATTAAGTTACTCGACAACCCTACACTCGACGCTGAAAATGGCGTGTTGTTTACTGTTTCACCTGCTCTACCTTCTGGCTTAAATCTAGATCCTCAGACGGGAGAAATCACAGGTACTTTTACAAGTACTTTGGATGGTTCTTCATTTGTCATCACTGCAACAAACCCTTTAGGTTCAGTGAACGTACAAGTTGGTTTGGGTGCGATTTATGCTCCTAAAGATTTCAACTATACAAACAGACAATTAATAAGTGTGACGAGTGCCGATAAGTTTAATGAAGGTGAATCATTGTTCCAGCCAATTGTTCCGCCAATGGAAGAAAACATAAAAGCACGAATTCTGCGTAAAATAACTTCTACGGCCAGCAATCACAAACTAAGTATTGAGACTCTTAATGGCTCGTTCGCTGCCGGAGTAAGTTTAGACAGCGGAAATGCTTATTACAGTGAAAAAAGCTTTGTCCCATCGACTTCAATTGTTCCGACTTCATCAACTTCAGCAACAGCACCAATACTTGTGGACTACAACATTGCTCTAACTCTTACGAGTACGACAAACTTTGTTGTTGATGGATATGTTTCAAATGCGGCCGGAGCTGTGGGACGTATCGTTTATAAAGACGGTACGACAATCTATATTCAACAATTCACTCCAGGTGATCCTGCTGTCTATGCGGCCTTCACTCAAGGAGAATCTGTAAGAAACTCAGAGGTCTATGCTTCTGGAACAACTACTACGACCATTGCTCAAGTTGAATCATCTAATTTAAAAATCACAATTAGTGCGAATGCTTCTAATGACACTGATGCGGATACATTTGCTGACTTCAGAGTTGGTTACGATATTATTTCAAGTGGTAACCTGGCAGCATATACATATGATATCGATGCCACAGATAGAATTTTGAGTGTGAGTGATATCACGAAGAAACCTGCAAGTGCTCCTTACTTTGTTAATGGTCAGACATTATATGCAAGTGAAGAAGCAGGAACTGGTCCAACAAGAACAATCACAGGCGTTACTTCAGATAATACAATTTTCCTTGAAGTTGGTACTAGCATCGAGCTTAAGTCACAACTTAAACAAGGTAACAACCTCATCTTCAGCGTTTCACCAAAGTTACCTACGGGTTTAACTTTAAATACGCGTACAGGTGTTATTACAGGTAAGCCAACATTAAAAACATCAATGAAAGAGTACACAGTCTCGGCCATCAACCTCAATGGACGCGTCGACTACATCTTTAATCTGGAAGTAAGAGACTACTACAAGGTTTCTGATCTCTCGGGTGCTCCTTCGTTTATCATGCACAAGTTTGGATCTAATCAACAAAATCGTGCTTGTCGTATTAATGCGACAGACATCATCGAAGGCAAAGGTCTAAGAGATATTAGATGTGTGTTGGATGCTGAAGAACTGGATCTTCACAATATTAAAATGAAGCTGCAGACAAGTATTGGACCAGGGGTCTGTGAGTTCGTGAATGTTACTCCATTCTCATTTAACAAATACCCACCAACACAAACGCCAACAACAACTGAATACTTTGTTTATAAAGGACTAGCTGTTGCTGCTGATACGCCAGATATCACAAAAGCAAGACCTGATATCCCTACAGCTGACATTTGTGCTGGTAACTATACGACATCAAGCGGACCAAATTGTGATGCCGGAAGTTTCAAATATACAGTATACACTGGAACAGACAAGAGCTCACCTGCAGATGGTGATGCGAATGATCCAGGCGAAATTGAAGTGGCTTCATCTGTAACTGTTACGTGCGGTGGTAAGGCAGCAGCTTGTATTGATGGACCAGTTCGTGATCTACTCGATGATACTGATGTCGATAAAGGATTTAGAGGCTTAATTTATACAACGGCCGCTGGATTTAAAGCGACTCAATCATTTAATGCTCCTCTAGATAAAGGAAACTTTTCTAACCTTAGAGCTGCAAATAGCACTGTTGCTTGTGAAGCGAATAAAGCTGAAACAGCAGAATGGGTACGAATTAATAAAGAAGATTTACTTTCAACTGAGCACCCATTTGCTAACAACAGCCCTTACTATACTTTCAGCTGTCTTGATTCAGCAAAAGGAACAAAAGCGCGCATTCGAATCATCGTCAGAGACTGGAACGAGACGTTCAAAATTTCTGATAACATTGATACTCATGAACCTGCAAGAATGAACACTTCTGGTAATGATGACTTCGGTGAAGATTTTAACTTCTACCCTGACTGGGATGATGACTATGTTGGTACAGGTGCAGCTAACTACGGTGGAGTTTGTGCCGATCCTGCTCCAGCAAACCGACACAAATTCCCAAGAGGAAACTTATAAGCTTAGTTAATTGAGACAACTTTTCCGACTAAATCATAATCTAGAACATCGGTGACTTCGACATGAACGAGGTCGCCGATTTCTACGTTCTGGCCGTTTAAATCGTTAATGATAACCTTTCCATCGATGTCCGGAGCCTGGCCTTCGTAACGTCCTTGAATGAGGAGTTCTGTTTCCTCATGCTCACCCTCAATTAAAACCGGTATAACCCTGTTTAAAAGGTTCGAGTTAAGTTCTCTTACGATTTCTCTCTGAGCTTCATAAAGACGGTCAAAACGCTCTTCAATCACTTCTTGCGGGACTTTAGGCTGGAGTTTGAAAGCCGGTGTTCCCTCTTCATCAGAATAACGGAAAATCCCCAAGTGGTTAAAGCGTGCTTTTTTAATTCCCTCTAGAAGAAGGGTGAAATCTTCTTCTGTTTCTCCAGGGAAGCCTACAATAATTGATGTACGAAGAACGATTCCCGGAATGCGTGAGCGGATTTTTTCAATGCGCTCATGGATTTTTTCACCTGTAATTTTGCGATTCATGCGCTTTAAAACATTTGTTGAAAAATGCTGAACCGGCATATCGAGATATTTACAAATTTTTGTTGAAGTTGCCATTTTTTCGATAACTTCATCAGTAAGTTCATCTGGATAAAAATAAAATAAACGAATCCAATCGATACCGTCTACTGTTTCAAGACCAGAGAGAAGATTGAACAATTTGTTGTTTTCATCAAGATCAACGCCGTAGTCAGAAAGATCTTGAGAAATCAAATTGAGCTCTCGTACCCCTGATGATGCTAAATTCTTAGCTTCATTAACAAGAGACTCAACTGATCTTGATCTCAACTTTCCACGAAGCTTAGGAATAATACAGAATGTGCAATTGCGATTGCATCCTTCTGAAATTTTCAACCATGCTGTGTAGAACGGCGATGTATTTAATCGTGGATCATATTCTGTGTGAATAAATTTTGGAATTTCA
Organism: uncultured Bacteriovorax sp.; assembly: GCA_946480715.1. The sequence goes on from CAMLKK010000073.1 coordinate 9,025, forward strand.
ACGAATGATTTTTTATCAAGCTTTCCATCTTCCATAGCACGAAGAAGAAGTGTGATTTTGTTATATTCACCAGTACCGATAATTAGATCTGCTTCTGGTAGTTCCTGTTCTAATTGTTCTGCATATCTTTGGGCCATACATCCGGAAATAACCAACGCTTTACAACGCCCGTTTTCAGGATTTTTATAGTCGGCCATATCGAGGATTGTATCAACAGATTCTTTTTTCGAAGCTTCGATAAACGAACAAGTATTTACAATGATTACTTCTGCATCTGAAGGTTCTTCAGCTATCGAATAACCATCAAGCCCCAGGTATCCGAGCATAACCTGAGAGTCGACCAGGTTTTTTGAACAACCCAATGAAGTAAAGAAAACAGTTTTGTCGTTAAAAAGTTTTGTTGATAATTCCACAAAATATCCAAAAGTATGCAAAAATTAATTGAAGTGACTAGATAGTACAAATTGCTTGATTAATCAAAGCCTATAAGGGTTCCATGAAAAAAATACTG
>CAMLKK010000074.1 GCA_946480715.1 uncultured Bacteriovorax sp.
TTCGAAAACCAAAGAGAAGAATCATTTGATTTGGAAAACTGGTTGAAGAAAATTACTTACACAACTGAAGAAAGAGAAACGACTTGTTATCGTACTGAGTACCGTAACGAAGAAGTTTGTCGTAACGTTACTCGCTACCGTCAAGAGTGTCACACAGAACCTTCACGTCAGGAATGTCGTCAGGTGAATAATCCTGTTTGCTCTTACGAAACTCGCTACGAACGTGAATGTCGTTCAGTTCCGGGTGAGCAGCAATGCCGTGTTGTTGTTCGCTACCGTCAGGAGTGTTCAACTGGCCGTGGGGAAAGAGAATGCCGAACGATTCCGGGAGACATTCAATGTCGTATCATCAACGGCGAAAATCGTTGTACAAAAATTCCTCCACGTGAAGAATGTCGAGATGTTCCTGGTCGTCAGGAATGTCGTCAAGTTCCTTACGAAGAAAGAGAATGTCACTCAGGTCCATCACGTCAGGAATGTAGAGATGTTCCTCGTCAGCAACAAGTTTGCCGCGATCACTATGAAACTCGTTGTGAAACAATTCCAGCTCACAGAGTTTGTGAAAACGTTCCGTACTATGAAAGAGTTTGTGGCATCGAAAGTGTTCCACACCAAGTTCCTTACTCATGTACAAAACCAGTTCAGGTTCCACATGAGACAATCTTGAAAACGCATAAAGCTCGCGTGCAAGTAAACTTCGATGCGAAGTCTGCTGATATGGCGACATCTTTCAAAGTTAGTCTTTCTGACAAGGGTGATATGAGCTTCACTGGAAATGAAACTTCTGATGTTCTTGCGTTCTTAAAGAAAGATGTAAAAACGGAAGCAGCTGGTGATGTGAACAACATCAGTGCTCTTTATAATGTTTCTCTTTATAAGAAAGAAGATCTGACAAAACTCGGAGCAATCTCAGAAATTAAGTTGTCGAAAGAATCTCTAAACTTCAAAGTGGCGGGAACATTCGAACAAAAACGTGCAACACTAAAACTTGTTGTGAAGAAAAAAGACGAAGTTCTTTGCGATAAAACACTTAAATCTTCGCAGTTCAAATCGCAAGTTGTAGGTGCTGAAACAAAAATTTCTGTCGACCTGGACTCTGTAGGATGTAAGGTGGCCGGCGCGATCATGTTTAACAAAACAAGAAACGTAGGCCTGAAATTAAAATTAGATTTCGCTGATCTTGGCGAAACAATCGGTAGAGAAAAAGAAATTTCTACTGGGAAAAACCAAGATGTAGAGATCGAGTAACAAAAACGAAGGGAGCAACGAAAGTTGCTCCTTTTTTTTATTAACGTTTGTGATCAAATTTCTGACACCTGAAAAAAAAACTTACATTGGAGAAAATTAACCTAATCCTAATAAAAAATATTAGTCATTCTAAAAAACAGCCACTAGACTTTCTTCATACATTTAGCAAATCAAGGAATGAACATGAGAAAACCTTTAATGGTAGTGACCTTTCTCTTATCAACACTAGTAGCTGCTGCCTTCGCAGGAGATACTGAAACGCTCAAGACAGAGCTCTACAAAATCGCCAGTAAGAATCACCGCGCTCTTGGTTACAACAACGCTAAAAAATATCTCTTCGGACAACTTCACTTAGAAAAAAACGCAAAAGGCTACTTCATCCACGATCTTTACTGCAATATTGATTACACTTCTGGCGCAGGCCCAATGGCCGTTCCTGATCAAAATAAAATTAACTGCGAACACACTTGGCCTCAAAGTAAATTTACTCCAGGCTTTCCAACTGAACTTCAAAAGTCTGACCTTCACCACCTTTTCCCAACTGATTCAAAAGCAAACTCAACAAGAGGAAACTTTGAATTTGCGGACGTAACAGAAAATTTAAATCTGGATAACTGCGATTCAAGTCGTTCAGGACCTTCTGTGACAAGCGGTGGGAAGACTTTCTTCGAACCACCAACTTCACATAAAGGAAACGTGGCCCGTGCCCTTTTCTACTTCTCAGTTCGTTACAAAATGCCAATCAGCGAAGCTCAGGAAGAGTTCCTAAGAAGATGGCATGATATCGACCCTGTCGATGCTGCGGAAATGACGCGCAATGACGCTATCGAAAAGCTTCAAGGGAACCGTAATCCGTTCATTGATCACCCAGAATACGTAGACGCTATCTCTAATTTTTAAGCGGGGTTGGCCAATTTTCTTGCATTTAATTGTAAGATTTTTATTAGAAAAACTTATAAGAAACATTGGCCAAACCTAATTGCATCCTTTAAATTCCCTTTCGTACTAAGACTTTTACCAAAGGGAACCCACTTGAAGACTTCATTGTTTCTTGCTCTTTTTGTCCTAGCTTCTTCAGCATTCGCTGACAGTAATTACTACCCACAATCATTCATCCAAAAGATTTCAGGAAAAGTCGTTAAAGACGAAGAACTGAAAGCTGAAATTAATACTGTTCTTACGTCGACTCACCAAAGAGACCCAAAAGGTGGTCGCGATACTCTTGGTTGCGAAACAGCTGGTGCAAACAACTGTTACCAACAAAGAAGCTTAGGTTACGATGGAGCTCGTAAAGTTCTTTTCGGAAAACTTCACTTAGAGCAAGAAGGGAACCAATACTTCATTAGAGACGTTTACTGCCACAAGAAATTTGCTGGTGGAGCAAACGTTCGTCCAGGTGCAATTCCAAACAACAACCAAATCAATTGCGAACACACTTGGCCGCAATCAAAGTTTTCTAGCAACTATCCAAAAGATGTTCAGAAAGCAGACCTTCACCACCTTTTCCCAACTGATTCAAAAGCAAATTCAATCAGAGGGAATTTTGATTTCGCAGAAATTTCTCAAGACAATGGCTCACTAGAAGATTGTTCAGCTTCAAAATCAGGTTCATCAAACTCTGGAACAGGTGACGATCTTTTCGAACCACCAACTGAACACAAAGGAAACGTAGCACGCGCTCTTTTCTACTTCTCTGTTCGTTACAAAATTCAAATTCCTCGCACAGAAGAAGAAGTGCTAAGAAGATGGCACCAACTAGATCCAGTTGATGCTGCGGAAATGGAAAGAAATGAGCAAATTTTCTACGCTCAAGCTAACCGTAACCCATTCATCGATTTCCCAGAACTAGTAGACTCAATCAGAAGATTCTAAAAATAAGGCCCCGCAAAGCGGGGCTTTTTTGTTATTATCTTATCTATGCCTAAAAAAATTCTCATCGACTTCGAAAAAATAAAAGATCCCTTCTCTGGTCTTGGTCAATTCTGCGCTCATCTCAAAACTCATTTTGATCAATCGCCCCTGAAGCCAGTTTATTGGATGCCAAATAAATTTCAAAAACTCGCGAAGAAAATCCCATTCATTCTTCCTCGCTGTGATGTTTTCCATGCCATTCATCAAGACTCGCCTTATATGCCTTGGTCATCTAAAACGAGGTACATTCTTACGATTCACGATTTGAATGCACTTTACGAGAGAACAAGTTTTGGCTCAGGTGAATTTTATAAACAGACTCTGCAGAAAAAAATTGATCGCGCTGACACTATTGTTTTTATTTCTGAATTCACTCGTTCAGAAGTGATGCGTGAGTTTAAAATTGATGAGAAAAAAACACTTGTCATTTATAACGGCATTTCATTAGGAACCAATGAATCGAGACCTCCGATAGCTCCGGAAAAACCTTTTCTCTTCACGGTAGGAACGGTTCTTCCTAAAAAGAATTTTCACGTGCTCATTGAAATGATGAAAGAGCTTCCCGACTATCAACTCGTCATCGCTGGAACTACGTTTCATGCGTACGCAAAGGACATGATCGCGACGATTGAAAAATTTGGTTTAAGTGATCGCATTTTTCTCGTCGGCACCATCAATGAAGAACACAAACTTTGGTATTACCGAAATGCCTGTGCCTTTGTTTTTCCATCACTCCTTGAAGGTTTCGGACTTCCAGTTGCTGAAGCTCTTAGTGTTGGTCTTCCCCTCTTTCTTTCTAAAAAAACATCAGTGCCTGAAATTGGCGGCCCCGATGCTTTTTACTTCGACAATTTTGAACCAGAACATATGCGTGATGTTTTTATGAACGGTATGAAAACTTTTTCGGCCGAGCAGCGTGCACGTGAGATTGAACGTTCAAAACTTTTTGACTGGAAAAAAGCAGCGACTGAATACATGAAAGTCTACGCTAAGCTTTAGCTAAATTTAGGAATTGAGAAAAAGATTCTTGTGTTCGGCGAAGCGGGATCAACTTTGATAATTCCCATGTGACGATCAATAATTCCGCGAGCAATGGAAAGACCGAGACCTGTTCCCTGCCCCACATCTTTCGTTGTGAAAAATGGCTGAAACATTTTATCGCGAGTTTCTTTATCAATGCCATTTCCACTATCGGTAACTGAAAATTCCACGAGATTTTTTAAATCTTTAATTTCAATTTTTATCCAGCGGTCTTCTAAATTTTCAATCGCATCGTGGGAGTTATTAAGAAGGTTCAACAAAACTTGAGAAATTTGAATTTGATTGCCAATAAAGTTTACCGGGTATTCAGGTGCTTCGATCAATAATTTAATATCGTGCTTTTTCATTCTCTCAGAACAAAGAATTAATGTTTCTTGAATAAGATCCTGAGCGACGATTTTATTTAACTCTGCATTGGCATCTTCACGAGAAAACGTGAGTAGTCCTTTTACGATTTTGGTCATTCTCTCAACTGTTGCGCGCGATTTCTCAATGAGCGGGAGAAGATTCTCTGTTTCATTTTTATCAAGCGTGTTCTTTGCTCTATCAAGAGTGAGGGAAAGAATCGTTAGTGGATTATTCATTTCGTGGGCCACACCACCGGCCATCTCACCTAATGCCGCCATCTTTGCAGATTGAGTAAGTTTAGCTTTAAAGTCCATTTCTGCTTTCAAACGAGCATTTTCCTGAGTCATTTTTTCAGTAATCGCCGAGGGAAAAAGAATCGAAATCGCCATCAAGATGGCAATGGCAATCGCAAAACCTAAGGCCAGTCTTTCAAGATTTGCACTGAAAAAAGCATAGGTGTAAAGATGAAATCCATAGATGATAAAGAGTGTCCCAATTGCTTTAAGACTGAAAGTCATTTCCTTTCGACGATAACGGAATGCCTGATAAGCACTGTAAAAATAAAGTGATGAGTGGCCAACGACTAATGGGAAATAAACGATGTGTGGTTTCGCTCCCAGGTAATAAAGAATAAGTGTCGCCGGAGCTGCCGCGATCGGAATGAAAATGCATTTTTTTAAAGGCAATGAGATGTTTGCCATGGAAGCAAACACCCACAAAAGTGCATAATGCAAAATGAAGTTGGGAATAATCACAACTAATGTTCGAATGTGAGGAGCTTCCTGGGCAACAGCTCTCTGCAGAGAAAAAGCGATGAGCAGAACAACCCAGTGTAAAAAAAGAACGCCGAAATTCTTCGATTCTGTTGATCGCCATAATGAAAAAACAAGAATGATATTCACAATGATCAACATTATGAAAATCATCATGAGTGTATTGAAAACTTCCATGCTTGGCGATCATAGCCGTGGGCCGGACCAATTAATAGTTAATTTTGTTTAAAGATGTAAAAGATTCTAAATGCGACGGTAATTCTTATACTCACCCAAACGAAAGCCGGTCACGGCCTCAATCGCGTCTGTAAATACAAGTCCTGGCACATTCCAATCAAGGGTAAGTGGTAAAGACATGAGATCCATTGGATTGCGGTTTTTTTCAATCCAGTCTTTCATGACTTTAGGATGAGTTTTCTTGAATTTGCGAAGACCCCAATTGCGCTCGTATTTAAATGATTTTGCCCGCTCTTGTTCAACATCACCGTGATAAAACGTATCGAAGACTTTAACTTTCTTTTTCATCACTTGCTCAGCTCTTGCCCAGCCGTAGTGAAAAATTCGAGCATCGATTAAACGTGCGTGGATTTTGGTATCATTTGCGTGACGGAAGCCCTGAGCATCCAACCACGACTTTATGCCTTTGTGGTTTCTAATGAAGCGTACTTCACGGCGATAGAGGTTACGAGTGTATTTAAACGTGTCTACATTCCCATAGAAGTGCATGTAATTGAAGATAAGACCATCGATGGCCTTATTTTGCTCCATCGCCTCTACACCTTTTAAAATGATCGGAAGATCATCTTCATGAATGCATTCGTCACCTTGAATGTACTGGCAGTAATCGCCTGTACAATGTGAGAGAGCAATGTTCGTTTGTTGTGAGAGAATAAGTCCGCTTTTTTGAATCGTTGGGTCCCACCAGCTTTTAACAAATTTATATTTGGGAGCTGTGAGGTTCTTCGTAAGATAGTCCCAGGTGCCGTCGTCTTCCGTGCATTCAACGTTATTGAATCCAACATTGATAATGACTTCGTCGCAGATGGACTCTATCGAAAGCACACTCTCGAGAATGGGATACCCGAGAGTGAGACCGTTTTTTATGAAAGTAAAACCAGAAATTTTAGGCATCTAAAAAATTACTCAGCACTGTCACATTCAAAGTGTGGAGTCGCTTTACGAACCGGAAGTCCGCGCGAATCTTCAACCAGAATTGAAACAGATGAATCAGCCGCAATTGTTGTTGTTCCCCAGCTTACGTGACGGTCAACAAGAGAAGTTCTCCAGTTGATTTTATAGTCGCACTCAAGGTTCATACCTGAAGTGTTTGTAGCTGTAACAATAGCTTTTCCATCTTGAAGTTTTGTTTCAATCGTAAGCATTGTGTTTGCGTACAAACTAGCTGAGAAAAAGAATCCTAATACTAAAACTTTTTTCATATATGCTCCCTAATTAAAATAAAGCTGACGGGTCCATCGTCTGAAGAGTGTTGATTACGTGACGAAGGAATTTTGAACCAACTTCACCATCAATAATTCTGTGATCGTAAGTATGAGTTGCATACATCATCTGACGGATAGCGATTGCATCGTCTTTAGTTACGACTGGACGTTTTGCAATAGTACCCACGCAGAAGATCGCCACTTGCGGTTGAAGGATAACTGGAGTTGCAGCCAGAATTCCGAATGAACCGTTGTTTGTGAACGTGTATGTTCCACCTGAAAGATCATCCATCGTTAATTTTTTGTTACGAGCTTTATTAACAAGCACGTCTAGAGCGCGAGCGATTCCACGGATGTTTAAGTTATCAGCACCTTTAATAACTGGAACAACAAGACCATTTCCTGGAACAGCAACTGCACATCCAAGGTTGATGTCTTTTTTGTAAACAACGTTATCACCATCGATAGATGAATTTACGATTGGGAATTCTTTAAGCGCTTGCACTAGAGCGTATAGAATGAAGTGAGTGTAAGTAAGTGCGAAACCTTCTTCTTTCTCGAATTGTTTTTTGAACGACTCGCGGAACTTCACTAGGTTTGTCATATCGACTTCGTCGATTGAGTTTACGTGTGGAGAAGTAAGCTTAGACGCTTGCATGTTGCGAGCGATTGCTTTTCTCATGTTGTCCATAGGAACGATTTCTACGCGCTCGCCTTTTCCGTAAGCTGGTACGAATGGAGCTGGTGCTGATGGAGCTTTTGATTGTTGAGAAGCTGCTGGAGCGGCTCCACCTGATTTACGATTTGAAACATAGTTTTCGAAATCTGATTTATTGATTCTTCCGCCTGCGCCTGTTCCTTTAACAGATGATAATTCAGCAAGCGAAACACCTGCATCTTTTGCCATTGCTTTTACCAGCGGAGTGAAGAAACGATCGTCAGCTTCTGTAGGAGCTGCAGCTGGTTTTGCTACTTCAGTTTTAGGGAACTCAACACCTTTTTCAACGGCTGCTTTAGTTGGAACTTCAGACTTTGCTGGAGTTGCAGATGATCCGCCAGTGCTCGCTTTTGCATTTTCGTCATCATCGATGATCGCGATTAGTTTTTGTACATCAACTGTGTCGCCTTCTTTGTAAAGAAGTTCAACAATCACTCCACCAACTGGTGAAGGAATTTCTGATTCTACTTTATCAGTAGAAATTTCAAGTAGGATTTCATCCAGAGCGATTTTCTCACCTGGTTGTTTGTGCCACTTAGTAATTGTTCCAGTCGTGATCGACTCTCCCATTTGGGGCATTACGATTTCGTGTTTCATATATCAGTCTCCTTAAAATTCAATTAAAAGTTTAAACTACGGCCTTTCGATGCAAGCACAGCTTCAGCAAGCCACTCGCCCAGTGTTGGGTGCGGGTGAACAGTCGCGAAGATTTCTTCGTCAATACCTTCCATTGTTTTGAACAATGTATATTCATGGATAAGCTCAGTCGCATGCGTTCCTACGATGTGAGCACCAAGCATCTCGCCGTGTTTGCCCATAAGAGTTTTTACGAAGCCTTCTTTTTCATTTGAAGCAACGGCTTTTCCGTTTGCCACGAAAGGAAGTTTTCCGACTTTGTATTCGATGCCTTTTGCTTTTAGTTCGCGCTCAGTATATCCAACGCTCGCTACTTGCGGCTGACAGTATGTACATCCTGGAATGTTCATTTTGTCGATCGCGTGCGGGTGTCCACCTGATAAGTGTTCAGCGGCCACTACACCTTCGTGAGAAGCTGCGTGAGCAAGAAGTGGTGGTCCCGATACATCTCCGATAGCATAGATGTTTGGAACGTTTGTTTGGTACATGTTATTAACGGCGATGAAACCTTTTTCAGTTTTAATGCCGATCGTCTCAAGACCGATGTTATCGATGTTTCCTGTCATACCAACGGCGATAAGACCCATTTCGAATTTGTGTTCAGTTTCTTTTCCGCCAACTTTTTCGAAAATAGAAACATTGTTGCCGTTATTCACAGCACGCACGCCTTCAATTCCCAATGACATTTTGATGCCATACTTTTTATACGCTTTTTCAACTTCGATTGAAGACTCTTCATCTTCAATTGGAAGTAGGTGTTTTTGTAGTTCGAAAATATGAACGTCAACTCCGAAAGCATTCCAGAAGTAAGCAAACTCAACTCCGATGGCGCCAGCTCCGATGATCCCGATTGATTTCGGAAGTGTTTCCATTTTAACCGCTTCCCAAGCGCCGATTAAACGTTTCCCATCATGCTCAAGGCCTGGGAAAGTTTTGTAGTGAGCACCAGTTGCGATGATCAAATTTTTAAACTCAAGCGTTTCAACAGCAGATGCTGTTTTCACTTCAAGAGATGTTTTTGATTTGATTTTTCCGAAGCCTTGGAAAACTTCGATTTTATTTTTCTTCATGAGGAATGCCACACCTTTTGAGATGCGGTCTGAAATGCCAGAAGCACGTTTAACAGCTTGAGCGCCATCAAGGCCTTTTAGCTCAACGTTGATTCCAAGTTCTTTCATATCTGCCAGTTCATGAACTGAGTGAGCAGATTTCAAAACAGCTTTTGTTGGGATACATCCGCGGTTTAAACAAACGCCGCCCATTT
>CAMLKK010000075.1 GCA_946480715.1 uncultured Bacteriovorax sp.
AAAAACCCCGACTTTGTTCGGGGTTTTTTTTTGCCTGAAAACGAAATATGAAAAAGACGAACGTTCATATTGGCCATTGCACTTCACCTCATGGAATTAAAGGTGAATTTTCGTTCGTTCTCTACAATCCTGAAGATTCAATTTTAGATAATGGTTCAACAATTACTCTCACTCCTAGAGGAGCGGGAAGTTCAGTGCCTCAAGATGGAAAAGAATTTGCCATCAAAAAAATTTCATTCGGAAATAAGACAATTGTGTCTTTAGAAGGAATCGATAATCGCAACATCGTTGAAGAAATGATTCCATTTGACGTCCATGTCTCTCGGGAAGATTTTCCGGAAACAGAAGATGATGAATACTACATCAATGATCTTTTAGGACTGGAAGTTTATCACTATTACACGAAAAATCTTATTGGGCGTGTGATGGATTTTTATGAGAACGGCGCTCAAGTTGTTCTTAAAATTAAAACAGATAAAGAAATCATCGAAGTACTATTTATGAATCAGTACGTGCCGGTGGTTGATATCGATCAAAATCGACTGGAAATCATTCCACCAATATTGGTTGAATAAAATTATGCAGAAGATTTGGATCATCACACTTTTTCCAGAATACTTTTCACCACTCTTAAATTTTGGGATCACAGGATCTGCTTTGCGCGGAGAACGTGGGCAAAAAATTGAAGTGCACACTGTTCAGCTTAGAAATTTTACCCCTAAAGATTATAAAGGCGTTGATGATTCTCCCTATGGTGGAGGCGCCGGAATGGTCATGCGTGCGGATGTTTTGAAAGCTGCATTGATGGATGGAATTGTTGGACCGGGAAATTATGGTGATAACTGGAAAGAAAAACTGCATGTTGTATTTCCGGGACCACGTGGGAAAACCTGGAACAATGAATACTGCAAAAATTTTGCGGAAAGATTTTCGGCCGAAAAAGCTAAAGACCTCGTCTTTATTTGTGGTCGTTACGAAGGAATTGATGAGCGATTTTTAAATCTCTATGTGGATGAGCAAATCAGCATTGGAGATTATATTCTGACGGGTGGTGAAATTCCTACGATGGCGATCATTGATTCTACACTCAGATTTTTTAGTGGAGTGCTCGGTAACAAAGAAAGTGCCACTCAGGAATCGTTTCAAAGTAATTTGCTGGAACATCCCCAGTATACACGACCAAAAGTTTTTGATGGAGTGGAAGTGCCGGACATTTTAACGTCAGGTCACCACATCAATATTGCTAAATATCAGCGAGAAGAGGCCATGAGAATAACGAAGCTTCATAGGCCTGATTTACTCACGAAAAAGGACAGCGAATGAAATTATACCTTGGACTGGTTCATCACCCGATTAAAAACAAATTAGGCGAGCTGGTAACGACTTCTGTAACGAATCTCGACATCCACGACATTGCTCGCAGCTGTCGAACATTTGGGGTTCAAAAATATTTCATTGTAACTCCATTTAATTTACAAAGAGATTTAGTTGATTCGATCCTTGGACACTGGAAAGAAGACTTCGCCAATGCCTTCAATCCAGACAGGCAAGATGCTTTAAGTATTGCGCGCGCCGTTGATTCGATTGATACTGCTATTGCTCAGATTACTGAGATTGAAGGGAAGAAGCCATTGATCGTAGTGACAGGGGCGAATTTTGATTCATTTGATGGTGATGTTGCAGAGTTGACAAAAAAACTCGAAGTCCTTAATATGCCTTGTTTTCTATTATTCGGGACTGGCTGGGGACTTCATCCCATCGCTTTAGAGAAAGCTGACTTTAAGCTTTCACCGATAATTTCGAAAAACTCTGATGGGTATAATCACTTATCAGTGAGATCAGCAGTCGCCATTTATTTGGATAGATTGTTTGGTGAATAGATTGAATTAGACCTACTCGGTAAGAACAACATGGTGTTGGTCCTCTGGGAGTAGCAGAAAGATAAGGAGTTCATCATGAACTTAATCGACATTGTAAACGCGGATCACTTGAATCCAAAAGCTAAAGATCTTCCAGCTTTCAAACCAGGAGACACAATCGCAGTACACACGAAAATTACTGAAGGGACAAAATCTCGTATCCAGATTTTCGAAGGAGTTTGTATTGGTTTCAAACAAAGAGGCGACATTAACGGTCACTTCCGCGTAAGAAAAGTTTCTAACGGTATTGGAGTTGAGAGAGTTTTCCCTTTCCACTCACCAAACGTTGATAAAGTAGTTATCGTTCAAAAAGGTAAAGCTCGCAAAGCTAAGCTTTACTACCTTCGCGAAAGATCTGGTAAATCAGCTCGTATCGCGATTGATTACGATAGAAAAGAAGAGTAGGCCGAAAAAATTGTCCAGTGGACAATTTTTACTGATTTTGAAAATTGGTAACAGGATACTTTCTTTAAATGAGTTCGGACTACTGAATATACATTTTAAAAAATTGACCCCTCGTAAGAGGGGTCTTTCGTTTCAGGACGTATGGTAGACATAAATTATTTCCAAACAAGATCTGCTGCTGCGAAACCATTTTTCATCGCTGGTTGTGATGAAGTTGGGCGTGGTCCACTTGCGGGTCCGGTCGTTGCTGCTTGTGCTTCACTCGAAGTCAAAAATTATGATCGCAAAGAGATCATGAAACTTCTTCGTGAATGGAAAAAATTAGGTGTAACAGATTCAAAAAAACTCAACTCGCTTGAGCGAGAAGAGATCTTAAAAAAACTCCACTGGTTCTCAGGGGAGAAAAAACTCAAAATTAATCAAATTTATTCGCACGCGTACTCAGAAAACATCACCTTTAAAATTCTCATCAAAGAAATTCACAATGATGAAATTGATCAGATCAATATTCTGCAAGCATCTCTGAAAGCGATGAAAGAGGCGATGGAAGGAAGTTGCTCGCTTGATCTTACAGGCACTGTATTGATCGACGGAAACAGAAAATTCAAGGCCGAGTATGCAGACATTGAGCTCGAAACAATCATTGAAGGTGATTCAAAATCAATGTTGATTGCTATGGCCTCTATTGCTGCAAAAGAATACCGCGACAATTTGATGAAAGAATACGATTTGCAATACCCTGGCTATGGTTGGGCGGAAAATGCAGGTTATCCAACACCAAAACATCGTGCGGCCCTCGAAGTCTTAGGCATCACTCCTCTTCATCGCAAAACTTTTAAAAGTGTGAGATTAGCAATTGGTGAAGCCATTAGTGAAGAAACAGTCAGTGAAGAAGGGGGATCTGAGGGAGATGCGGGAGACGAACTACTATCATAGTTTGGGCACACCTTGTCTCGTCTCATCTGTAATTCTTCGCTCGCGTGATTTAGGGCAAATTGACGTCGCTTATTTGCAAAAAGAAGGCACGAATTGGCAACTTCAGATCATTGAAGTGAAATCTAAAATTTATCCATCATCAAAACAGATGCGACGTCTTGTGAAAGCTCAAGATTTTTTAGCGCGTGTGCTCGAAATGGAAACTCATTTGAAAGTTAATTTTTGCAAAAATGAGCAGGATTCATTATTCTTTTAGTATGAAAAAATACTTTATTGCTCTTACTGTCACATTTACTCTTCTTTTTTCTCCGAGCTCACACGCTCAAGTAGATCCTCGATTGAAAATGATGGCGACAATGGCCGGATACGGTGTTGTTGGTGGAGCACTTTTAGGGACAGCAACTCTTGCTTTTGGGGCCGGTGGAAGATCGATTGCAAAAGGCGCATCACTTGGTCTTTATGCAGGACTCATTTTCGGTGGATATATTCTCGTGAACTACGAACTTAAAAAACGTGGTTATGGACAAGAACAAAAAGGTGATTATTACCCAGAAGGATCGAGCCCGTACGAAGAAGAAAGCTCATTTCTACCAGCGCCAGAAGAATACAATCTGGCCCAATATGACCAAAAAAAGGACCAGCAAGCTGGCCCTCAGTTTTATCTAAATTTCGTCAATTACACTTTTTAGTTACTGTACGTATTTTTGCGGTTACCGAATTTCTGGTTAAGATTTTCAGTTTCATCCGTATCAAATTCTCTTTCCATTAATTGGAAAGCATCAAAGTTATAAAGTTTAAAAACTTTCAGGAATTCAGTTTTCACGTTTGAAAGTTTAATTTGCGAACGGTTTTTATTCAGAATGTGAAGAGTCTCCACAAAAATTCCAATTCCTGATGATCCAACGAAATCGAGAGCGTGCATATCAAGAGTGATTGTGCTCGTCGGATTTTTTTTCGAAAGTTCCTGAAGCTCTAGTCGAAGCGGCAGAGAATTTTCGTAATCAAGTCCGCCGTTCATATGAACTGTAATATTACCTTGAGAGTCTGTGTGGATGTGGGCCTTCATTGCCATTAGATCGTTCCTTTTTGAAGGTTAGATGTGCTAGAGTTATTCTAGCATTTAACAAGATCATTCACTTTGGCCTATAAAATTTTGCCCATGAAGAATGGGGGAGCTGTTTTGTCAGAATTAATTTTAGTCACATTACCTATTGGAAATTCTAAAGACATCACTTTGAGGGCCCTTGAAACGTTGAAATCCGAAAAAACTTTTTATGCCGAAGACACAAGAGTATTTAAACAATTCTTAGAGTCTCAGGGGATTTCTTACCAAGATAAATTCATTGATTCCTATCACGATCAAAGCGTGGGGAAAGTTGAACCTATTGTGCAAAAATTGCAAGCTGGGACGACCGTTTGTTTGGTGTCAGATGCTGGTAGTCCGATTATTTCTGATCCGGCCTATCCTCTCTTGAAACGTCTCACTGACGAAGGAATTGCAGTGAAGACAGTTCCCGGAGTGACTTCAGTTGTTACAGCGCTGGAGCTGTCGGCCCTTCCTCCACATCCGTTTCATTTTTGGGGATTTATTGGTCGAACAAAAAATGAAAGAAAAGATTTTTATCAGGGCACGAAAGCTCAAGCAGGCACTCACATTTTTTTTGAATCACCTCATCGAGTGATGGATTCTATTGAAACCTTTTTTGAAATTTTCCCAAATGAAACTCTGGTTGTTACACGAGAATTAACGAAAAATTACGAATCCGTTTATCGAATCAAAGCATCTGATCTTTCTTCACTAAAAGAGATTGTGATGGAAAAAGGGGAGTTTGTTCTTCTCTATCACATCGATAAACAAAATGTTTCACTCGCTTCATTCGGTGATGTTGAAGAAATGGTGAAAGATTATCTCGACAATGGCGGCGGACCAAAAAAACTGGCGAAGATATTCGCAAAAGTTTTAAAAGCAGATACGAAATCCATTTATGACCAACTCGGGCGCTCGGGCAAATCGTAAATAATGCCTAGCTATTCTATCTTCCTCAAATGCGATAAAATAAATTCATTGAAATGATTGAACTCATGGGGAATTTTCTATGCTCGTAAGGATCATTGGTGGCCACGGTGGAGTTTCACCTGGCTTTAAAGCTACGTCATATCTCATTGATGGAAAACTTCTCATTGATGCGGGTTCTGTGGCCTCAGGTATTCAGATTGAAGAACAATCGCACATTGATTATATGTTGATCTCGCATGCGCACCTTGATCATATTTCTGATCTCGCTTTTATCGCTGACAATTGTTTCGGAATGAAAGGAAGACCATTCGAAGTCTATGCAAATAAACCTGTTAAAGATGCGATTAAGACAAATCTTCTGAACGATATTATCTGGCCTGATTTTTCAGCACTTCCCAATAAAGAAAATCCCACTCTGAGATTTCATGAAATCAAACCTGAGATGCAACTTGTGCTTGGCGATTATCGAATTATGCCTGTGCCAGTGAATCATCAAGGGGGAGCACTGGGTTTTATTGTTGAAAGAAAAAATGCCTCAGTTGTATTCACGCAAGATACTGGGCCAACTGATGCCATTTGGGAATACGCTCATAAAGTTAAAAATTTGAAAGCGATTTTTACGGAAGTGAGTTTTCCGAATTCTATGTCGAAAGTGGCGACGGATTCTCTTCATCACACTCCTGCAACGATGAGAGAAGAAATTAAAAAAATGCCTGCTGATGTTCCGATTTTTCTTGGGCATCTTAAGCCTAATTTTCAATCTGT
Organism: uncultured Bacteriovorax sp.; assembly: GCA_946480715.1. Next base: position 6,043 of record CAMLKK010000075.1, read on the forward strand.
GTTGTTTAAAGAGATTGCTGAGCTTAATGACGAGAGGATTACGATATTGGGGTCTAGTGATACTAGTTACGTTTTCTAAAAAAATTTCTAATCAAATTCAATTTTTTATACACCTTAATTTAAAATGCTCCAGCAGAGCATTTTAAATTAAGGCATACCTGGCAGAATATACATCTGGCGTGTTGGAATTTGCACTGGCTGAAAGCGGGCCGGTGGGGGATTTGATCCTGGGGCCGCTTGTCTGCGTGCTGGGGGTGCATTGTCCTCTTCTTCATCTTCTTCAGATTCAGGGGCCTGTTTATCAACACACACTTTTTTCTGTGCGTCCCATTTGTACCTTGCTGTAGGAGGGTTTCCTTCTTTAGCCTGCTCAGCTAACCATTCATCATTTTTCTCGGTACATAGTTCTTTATCATCTTTTTTAGCTGCGACAGGTTTTTCTTCACATGACAATTTGTCTGCAGAAAGTTTTAGTTTTTTGTCTTTTGTTTTTCCTTCTTCATCACAAATGGCCTGTGTTTTTTCTTTTTTTGTCTCTGCACTTTTTTCTTCACACGACATTTTGTCTGGTGAAAGAGTTAACGTTTTATTTTTAGTTTTTCCTTCTTCATCACACATTGCCTGTGTTTTTTCTTGTTTCGTTTCTGGAGTTTTTTCTTCACAAGACAATTTGTCAGACGAGAGAATCAATGTTTTATTGTTAGTTTTTCCTTCTTCATCACAAATTGCTTGTGTTTTTTCTTCTACACATGCGTTTTTATCTTTATTAGGAATAAGTTTTTTATTTTGTGTTTTGCCTTCTTCTTCACAGATGGCATCCGTTTTCTCGTCAGTGCATGCTAATTTGTCTAAAGATAAAACTAAGGTTTTATTTTCTGATTTTCCTTGTTCGATACATTCTTGCGCGGTCTTTTCCTTTTTTGTTTCCGGAGTGTCCGCTTTAGGAACATCTGGTGTTTCTACTGGCCTTTGCGTAGGTCTTTGCGAAGGTCTTAAGGACGGTCTTTGAGTTGGTTTTGTATCTGCAACTAGCGATACCTCTGGTGATTTTCCTGGGTCGTTTGCTAAACCTGGACGATTCAACGTTGGAGGGATAACAGCAGGAACCGTGTTTAAAGTTGTAAGAAGGGGAGTTGTGGTTGTTGGTGATGATGATTTTGGAACGCAACTTTCACCGTCACTTGAGACAGTTAATTCAATTTTCGGAGATTGATTATCACCGTCTTGTTTACAGCTTTCAATTGTTGGACGAGAGACAACAAGGGCCGGCTCGGTTTGACAACTCTCATTGGTTTCAACTTTAAGCTGCATGCCAGGTTGGCGAAGTTTAACTTCAACACCTTCACCTGATTTATCAGAAATAAATTCTATACTTTTTTCACATTGAGAAGAATCAACCGATTTACCTGATTTTGAACACGATAGTTTTAGATATGAGGTATCAAAACCAGATTTCTCACTGAACTTTAAGTTGCTCACAAAAATGCGTGAAGATTTTTGTTTAACTGCAGGACAATTTTCAAGACGCGATCTTGTGTCGTTAAAAGTTCGGTCAATGGCAGCTTCGAGTTTTAATTCATCAAGTGCCGTTTCAGCAATTGCCTCTGGACTCTTGAGAAACTTTTCATTCGCATTTATAAAATGCAAAATGGCTTCAATATTATTTTCGTTACCACCATCAAGCGCTTTTACGAAGAGAGAGTAGTTACATGTTTGAATACCACTTTGGATAAACGCAGGATTTGCTAAATGTTTAAGACATTTTTCATTTTTAGCTTTCCAGTCACGCAAGGCCTGCATATTTTTTGCGATAGCAAGGTTAATGGCCTTTTCTGAATCTTTCAATTCTTCAATCTTTAAATCAGAATTAGCTTCAATCTTTCCGTTTTTAATTGAATTTATTAAACGGTTCAGAGGAGCATTACGGACACGATTAAGTTCATCTGCAGAGAAGTGTTTTGAATTTTGTTGTTTTCCAGTTTTTGCTTCACGCTCTTCAAATTGAGTAATACTGCAAAGTCTGTCTTGAGCATGAGTCAGAAGTTTTTTTAGAAGATACTTATCGTTGTTTGTCAGACGTGCAGGATTTTTTTCATCGTTAAACTTTCTCAAACTTGCTTCTTGTAGTTGATCAATAACGATATTGACCTTATTTGCCTTTATGTAATCGGCCATTTGTGAATCGTTACCTTCAACGGCCTTCATAAAATCTACTAATGCTTTATTAGACGAATCGAATTTTTCAAACTTAGCAGCTTGATAAACTGCTGCAACTTTTTTCAAGGCAAGTTGATATTCTTTGTATAGGGCCTCTTCAAAAACCTTTCCTTCATACGGAGCATTGGGATTGTGAGGTTTTAAAACGAGTTTACCGTTTTCGAGATGAGCGTCTTTTCCATTGTAGTTTAATGACTGTTGAAGAGCGATGTAGAGTTCTTTAAATCGTTCCTTCTCTTCTAAACAATTTGAGGCCACTGCCAAATTCATTTGGGCAAACATGACGATCAAAGCGGTGAGAAATGACAATTTTAAGTACATCCGTTTTCTCATTATGAGGGAATGTTTAGAAATCTCAGTGACTAATCGGCAGGAACTTAATAAAACTTGAGAAAAAGGCTTTGGTATGTCTTTTTAATACTTTTCAACTGCCTCTAAAAATGGCCAAATGATGATCCCATGATTGAAAAGGACAAAATTTTTGATTTAGCGACTGAAGGTCGAATGCTTGAGTTCTTGCAAAAAGAGTATGGCCCTGAAGTATTCACCCCCGGTTTAGAAAGAACGAAGCCTCTCTATGAAAGGTTTATTCAAACTATTCAGGGTAAAGGTACGAAAGTTGTCATCGTGGCCGGTACCAATGGAAAAGGCCAAACAGCGCATACGTTGACATCCTTTTTCAAAAAGATCGAAAAAAGTTTTGGGCTGTGGACTTCTCCGCATATTCTTTCTTTAACGGAGCGTTTTGTCTTCGGAAAAGAAATGCTGCCTGATGAGCTGGAAAGAAGATTGTATGACGCCCACTCGAGAGTTCGTCGTGAGCATCCACATTTAAAAATTTCATTTTACGAGTTTCTTTTTTATGTATTTTTGGAAAAAGCTTCGGAATTGGACCTCGAATATTTAGTTCTCGAAGTTGGGCTTGGTGGAAAACTCGATGCCGTTAATCATTTTGATGCAGATTGTATGTGTATCACGAGCATTTCTCGCGACCATCAAA
>CAMLKK010000076.1 GCA_946480715.1 uncultured Bacteriovorax sp.
GATCCATACTCGCTTCGTTGTGTACCTCAAGTGCACGGCGCTTGCAGACAGACTCTTATTCATTCAGAAGAAGTCATTACAACTGAATTGAATGCAGTGACTGACAACCCACTTATCTTTGTTGAAACTCAGGAAGTTATTTCAGGCGGAAACTTTCATGGTGAAGCGCTCGCTTTAGCTATGGATTATCTCGCGATGGGTGTTGCTGAAATTTGTAACATTAGCGAGCGTAGAATTGAAAAAATGATGAACCCTGTTTTCTCTGAATTGCCTGCATTCTTAACTAAAAATTCAGGATTAAATTCAGGTCTTATGATCGCTCACGTAACTGCAGCTGCACTGGTTTCAGAAAATAAATATCTCTGTCATCCAGCAAGTGTTGATTCTGTTCCGACATCTACTGATAAAGAAGATCACGTTTCAATGGGTGTTACTGCTGGTCGCAAACTTCATGAAGTCATAGAAAATGCGAAGTCTGTTCTCGCAATCGAGCTTCTTTGCAACACTCAAGCTCTGGATCTTCAGCGACCACTTAAATCTTCTCCAGCGCTTGAGTCTGTATACTCACTTATTCGTCAACACGTACAAACAATTGATGAAGACAGAATATTTTACAAAGATATCAACAATATTATTAAAATTATCAACAGTGGTGAAATTCTCGCAGCTGCAGAAGTTCACACAGGAGCGTTAAAGTAATGAGCGCAAACATTCCTCTACCACCAACTGGTTCAACATTAACTTGCAAAGGCTGGCATCAAGAAGCGGCCCTTCGTTGTCTTTTAAATAATCTTCACCCTGATGTGGCCGAAGATCGCGACAACCTCATCGTATATGGTGGTAATGGGCAAGCAGCTCGTAATCATCAGGCCCTAAACGATATTATTACCTCTCTTAAAAATTTAGAGAATAACGAAACATTGATCATTCAATCTGGAAAACCAGTTGCGGTATTTCCATCTCATGAACACGGTCCTCGTGTTCTCATTGCCAACTCTAACTTAGTTCCTCACTGGGCAACTTGGGATCATTTTAACAAGCTTAAAGATGAAGGCCTTATGATGTACGGCCAGATGACAGCTGGTTCATGGATCTACATTGGAACTCAAGGAATTCTTCAAGGAACATATGAAACGTTCATGGCCGCCGCTGAAAAACACTACGGTGATGGAAGTGATCTAACAGGAAAACTTGTTTTGACTGCTGGTATTGGCGGAATGGGTGGAGCACAACCACTTGCTGTTAAAATGGCCAATGGTGTTTGTCTTGCCTGTGATGTTGAAAAATGGAGAATTGAAAAACGTCTTAAAACAAAATATCTCGATGTACTTTGCAATTCATTTGATGAAGCGATTGAACTCGCTCTTAAATCAAAAGCAGAGAAAAAAGCCATTTCAATTGGTGTCGTTGGCAATGCAGCTGACTTCTTCCGTTATGTTTACGATAAAGGAATTGTTCCAGATCTAGTTACTGATCAAACATCTGCACACGATCCTCTAAACGGCTACATCCCTCACGGCATGACTGTGGAAGCGGCATTAAAACTTCGTGCTAACGATCCTAAAAAATACACAGAGCTTTCATACAACACTATGGGAGTACATGTTCAAGCAATGCTTGATTTCCAGAAAAAAGGATCTCATGTTTTTGACTATGGAAATAATCTTCGCGAAGGTGCGAAAAAAGTTGGCGTAACTAATGCCTACGATTTTCCAGGATTTGTTCCTGCTTATATTCGCCCATTGTTTTGCCAAGGCTCAGGACCTTTTAGATGGGTTGCTCTATCCGGAGATCCAGAGGATATTCGCGTAACAGATGAGGCAATAAAAAAACTATTCCCAGAAAATAAAAAACTTCACAACTGGCTTAACAAGGCCGGTGAGATGATCGCATTCCAGGGATTACCTGCACGAATTTGCTGGTTGAAATATGGTGAACGCGAGAAAGCAGGACTTCTTTTCAATCAACTGGTGCGTGAAGGAAAAGTTAAAGCACCAATCGTCATTGGTCGTGACCATTTAGATTGTGGCTCTGTGACTAGTCCTAACCGTGAAACAGAAGGTATGAAAGATGGGACTGATGCTGTTTCAGACTGGTCACTTCTTAACCTTATGATCAATACTATGAACGGTGCTTCTTGGACTTCTTTCCACCATGGTGGAGGCGTTGGTATTGGTTACTCTCAGCACTCGGGAATGGTTATTTGTTGTGATGGAACGAAAGATATGGACGAACGTCTAAAACGCGTTCTGAATTCTGATCCAGGTATGGGCGTTGCCCGTCACGCGGATGCTGGATATGAAAAGGCCGTAGAAACAGCAAAAGCTTCGAAGTTAAAATTGCCTTCTCTAAAAATTAACTGCTAGGAAAAACTTAATGAGAATCACTGTTCACAATAATTATTCGCAAATCATCACTCTAGCCCCAGCTCATCAAAAAGATGGACGCAGATTGATGCCTGCCGATTTAGGAATTATTGAGAATGGATCTCTCGTTTTTGATCAGGAGAAAATTATTTGGGTTGGTCCAACGACAGCTCTTCCAGATGATTATCGTGAAATAGATGCAGTCGATATGACTGGAAAAACTTGTCTTCCAGAAATTGTTGATTCACATACGCACATTGTTTTCGGTGGCGATCGTGCGCATGAATATTTCATGCGCTTAAATGGTGCCACTTATGAAGAAATCGCAAATGCGGGTGGTGGCATTCTTAATTCCATGAAAGGCACAAATGCAATGACTCGAAGTGAGCTTTTAAAAATTGCTCAGCAAAGAGTGAAGACAATTGCTTCTTATGGTGTTGGTACGATTGAAATCAAATCGGGATACGGTTTGAATTTTGAAAAAGAGTATGAAATCTCTCGAATCATTCATGATTTGAAAAATATTGTTAGACCAAACATTCAAATCATAAATACATTTATGGCCGCGCACGCTGTTCCTAAAGATATTTCCAGTTCATATCAATATATGAAAGAAGTTGTTCTCCCATTGCTGGATAAACTGGCAGAAGAAAAAATTATCGACTGCGTGGATATCTTCCACGAACAAAATTACTTTTCGGAAGAAGACGTTGTTTCACTTTTTGAAAGAGCAAAACGCCATAATATTCCAGTGAAAATGCATGCAGATGAATTTAACGACAATGGTGGTGCTGCTTTAGCTGCACGCTTTAATGCTTTATCAGCTGATCATCTATTACAAACGGGTGCCGAAGGAATTAGGGCTCTCGCCGAATCCCAAACTATAGCGACTTTGCTTCCTGGTACAGGATTTTTCTTAGGTAAAAAACAAGCTGATGCTCGCGCGCTTTTAGATGCTGGTGTTAAGGTTGCTATGGCCTCTGATTTTAATCCTGGCTCTTGCCACTGTGACAATCTTCTTCTTATCTCTGCCCTTGCAGCTCCAACTTATAAGATGAATGCAGCTGAACTTTGGGCCTCTATCACCCTCAATGCTGCCCATGCTCTTGGACTTAAAGATCAGGGTGCAATTGTTGAAGGATTAAAGCCTCGATTTACTGTCTTTAATACCGACAGTATTGCTCGGGTATGCTATAACTGGGGTAAAAACCTCGCCCTCTAATTTATGTTTTAAAAAGATAAGGCCGATAAGCCTTACATGAAAAACTTAATTAAATTAAGCCTAGTTTCTTTACTCTTCATTCTTGTCTCTTGTGGAGCTGACAAGATGAAGCCAACTGCAACGACAAGTAAAAATGTGAGTGGTCTTACAGGTGGTGAATGCTCTTGCAACTCACTTTATGCTCCAGTTTGTGGTCCGAACGGAATTTCATACGACAACATTTGCATTGCTAACTGCAAAGGCGTTCCAACAAAAAATACTGTTCAAGGAAATTGCGAATGTTCTGAGGCACTCATGGTATGCGGTGACGATAATCAGACTTATACAGAGTGTGACGCTAGAAATGCCATTTTAAACGGAACAATTCGAAAGATTGAAAAATTTGCTCCGTGTGGATCTGCTCAACTTTAATTAAAGCAACCATTCTTTAACTTTTTCACGAAATTCTTCAGAGTAAAAATCCATTGGTCCATTACTCGTATGCACGACTCTTCCGTTGAGATAAATAATCGTCACTGGAATCGCATTGATATTATAAAGGCCAGTTAAAGTTCCATTTTTATCCGGAACAATAATAAAATCCTGCTGTAGATTTAACTTCTGCTGAATCTTTTGAATATTCTTCAATTGCTCATCTTCATCTGTATTAATGGCAACGATACTCATCTTTTCATTCGGAAGGCTCTTCTTTAATTTAAGCATTGAAGGCATCTCATCCAAACATGGAATGCACCATGATGCCCAGAAATTCACAACAACAATGGGAGATTTTAGAGACATGAGATCAAATGTTCTGCCATCCAATGAGGTAAATTGCTGTCTTTGAAAAGTTGCTTCGTAACCTTGATACTCCGGCGGTATTTCTTTTTCGCTTACCTGATTACTGTACTTGCTTATTCCAACCTGCCAAATGATGACACCACTGAAAACGAATCCAAACAAAATCCATGGTAAAAATTTCTTCATGTGCAAGCTCTCCAATTAGAATAGAATTATAGTATGTCAAAACATGCGCCTGCACCACCTTTACAGAATCAAAAAGGACAAACCTTCATAGAATTCATTCTAATTCTGCTGCTGTTGACGACAATCTCATTTGGGTTCTTAAAAGGTTTCCGCACAATGGTTGGTGGCCGTTGGGAAACAATGATACGGATTATTTCAGTTCCAGACGGAAATTTCACAATACCTTAAGAGGGATATTCACATGAAGTACATCATCGCTATTGATCAAGGTACGACAGGAACAACTGCGTGCTTACTCGACGCTGAAAAGTTTATTTTTATTGGAAAAGTAAACAAAGAGTATCCGCAAATTTACCCACGACCTTCATGGGTTGAACATAACCTCAACGATATTTGGCAAACTGTAGAATACACAGTTACTGAACTTATCAAACGCCACAATGTGGATCCTAAAGCAATTATCTCCATTGGGATTACAAACCAACGTGAAACGACCTGCGCGTTTAGTAAAGATGGAAGACCAATAACAAACGCAATTGTCTGGCAAGATCGTCGTACCAGCGAATTCTGCTCACAACTTAATGAAAAGGGTCTCGCTCCTCTCATAAAACAAAAAACTGGTCTTCCCATTGATCCCTATTTCTCTGCAACCAAGATGAACTGGATGCTTAACAATCTTTCGCAAATTAAAGAAGCAAAAGCTAAAGATGATTTACGCTTTGGAACTATTGATTGTTTCCTGCTTTATAAACTAACTTCTGGTCAATCATATAAAACAGATGCAAGCAATGCTTCTCGAACTATGCTCATGAATATTAAATCGGGCGAATGGGATTCTGAATTGCTTACTATTTTTGGAGTCGACAAAAGTAATCTACCTACAATTGAAGATTCATTCGGTCACTTTGGAAAAACTCAAAACTTAAGTTTTCTCCCAGATGGAATTCCAATCACAGGGATTCTAGGAGATCAACAATCTGCTCTTTTCGGCCAAGCTGGTTTCACCAAAGGTGAAATGAAATGCACTTACGGAACTGGAGCTTTCGTCGTTTTAAATACCGGTGAAGAACTTTTAATGTCTCAGTCAGGATTGCTCACCACAATCGAATTCCAATACAAAGGGAAACGTTGTTACGCACTTGAAGGATCCAGCTATATTGCTGGAGCTGCTGTTCAGTGGGTGCGAGACAATTTAAAACTCATCACCAAAAGTTCAGAAATAGAGGCCATGGCGAGAAAAATTTCTAATTTAGAAGAAACAAAAAACATTCTTCTGTTTCCTTATTTTAGTGGAATTGGATCACCTCATTGGAAAGCAGAAGCGACCGCAACGATTATTGGCTTAACTCGTGATTCAGGTCAAACACATCTTGCACGAGCAACCTTGGAAGGAATCGCTTTTTCAATAAATGACTTGATAAGAGCGTTTAGAAAAGACACAGGTTTAACAATTCCTACTTTAAAAGTTGATGGCGGTGCAGTTGAAAACAATTTGTTGATGGAAATGCAGTCATCAATTTCAGAAACCAAAATTGTTCGACCAAAAGTTATTGAGACGACATCTTATGGTGCAGCTCTCGCCGCTGCCATAGGTGCAGAACTTACAACGATGGATCAATTAAAGAATATCTGGCAGGAAGAAAAAACTTTCACAGCAAATGAAGCTGAAAGGGAATACTACAAAGGAAAGCAAGGCCTTTGGGATCGAACTCTCAAAAACTTCTACCAAGTATAAATGATGAACGAAAAAAGAGTTCTCTCACTAGACGTATTACGAGCATTAGCCATTTTAGCTGTGCTTTTACTTCACAGTGCCGAACTTTTGAACCATGCTCCAGATTTCATATACCGTATTTTCTCATTTGGGTGGATTGGCGTTGATCTTTTTTTTGTGTTGTCTGGATTTCTTATTGGTAGGCAAGTTTTTGGCAATGCTCGACATGAAGAGAGACCATTAAAGAATTTTCTCCTTAGACGTTTCTTTCGAACATGGCCTTTGTATTATGTTGTATTGATCGTGTATCTGGTTTTCAAGCCACTTGCAGGTTTTCCCTTTAATGATCAACCTCTTAAATTCTTCTTTTTTGTTCAGAATTTTTTTGAGCCAAGAGATTTTGTACAAAGTTGGTCACTTTGTATTGAAGAACAATTCTACATTCTCTTTCCTCTTCTTTTCTTTAAATTCAATTTAAGAAATGCTCCTGCCTATATTTGGCTACTTCCTGGTTTTGCTTCATTGTCATATCGATTAGTGCTTTATCTCGTAGGCGTTGATGCCCTCAACATTACAAACGCTGCTTATAATTATCACTTTTCTTTTTTAGGTCATTTGGACGGAATTGCCTGGGGATTATTTTTAGCACGAAGTTTTGATCAATGGATTGGTTTGCAGAATAAGAAACCTTTTCTTCTCTCCGGAGTCATTCTCTTGATTGGAGCATGTCTTTATATCGGTCCCTATAATACAGGCGATCGAGTGGTGTTAAGCTTTCAGCTGCTAGCTCTCGCATTCTCTTTAATTCTTGTGGGAAGTTATGATTTAAAAAGTATCCCGGGGCAAAAATTATTTCATTACTTGGCCATTTGGTCTTACGGAATATATTTATGGAATAATTTAACTGTTAAAGTGTCTTTAAAACTTTTTTCTCATAACAATGATCTTGTTAGATTCTCAATCTTCATAATACTGACACTTTTGATTAGTTCCGCTTCTTATTATCTTATTGAAAAGCCAACATTAAAATTACGTGATACTTTTCTGAAAAAGTGATTACTTTTTATTTCCCCAGCGAGCATTGGGATGATTGGGAAAAGCATCTTCGCCTTTTAAATATCGCTGCTGTTTTTCCCATTGTTTCAGGTAAGTGATCATTAAACCAGAAGCAGCGATTAAGGAAACAACCAATCCCGGCACACCATCAAGACAAGCTTTATGGGGATAGAGATAGTGTCGTTGAAACCAGCGAACAGTCCTATACAGAACTTTACCCATTGTTATAGGTTCATCCTTTTGAGCGTCCCATCTTGCAAGATCTTTATCTGAATAATAATTAATCTTGTTAACCCAATTTGATATTGTTTGATTCGTGTAATGAAGATAGCGACTCTCAAGTCTTCCCCATTTTCCTTCCTTTTTTAGATCTTCGTGTTCAGACCTTGCGGCATAAGAGGCCTTTCCTTTTCTGAAAAGAGTTCCTCGCCAATTCTCGCCACCAAATCCATGCTTTAAGAGATATCCCATAAAATACACTTCAGATCGAGCGTCAAAACCGTCATACATATTTGTAGGATTAGTAAGAACCTTTTCTTCAATTTCTTTTTTAAGTTCCTCAGTAACAATTTCATCGCTATCAAGACGTAAGATCCAATCCGAAGTTGATTTCTCAATTCCATAATTCACGTTGGCATATATAAAATCTTTGTTCTCATAAAATTTTACATTGGGATATTCGAGACAGAGTGCTTTGGTATTATCTGTACTGAACATATCAACAATGATGACTTCATCGGCCCACTTGATCGAATCAAGGGTCGGCTTTATAAAGCCTGCAACGTTGAGTACAGGAATAACAACTGCGAGTGTTTGTCTAGGCATAAAAAATCCTCTCTAAAATCTTAAAGCAAATTTTAACACAAATTTTTATCATTCATTGATATTATATTTAATACAAAAAAATCCAAGGTTGATTATGTTATCTACTCCTCAAACGATTAAATGTTTCTGTGGATCTATAGAAGCATCCGCTGTTAAAACTATTCCCTATCGCGATCAGCGTTTTATTCAAAGGTTTCAACAGGCTTCAATCTTAAGATGTTCTCAATGCGGTTTGATGAGGACTTCACCGACTCCTATATTAGACATGCCTGAGATCTATGAGGAAGATTCAGTATCAAGCTCCCATGAGCAAAATACAGATCTTTGGAAAAAGTTTTCACAAGAAGTCGTTGAGAAAATAAAGCTCCATAAACAGGATGGAAAACTTCTCGATGTAGGATGCAACATTGGCGTACTCGTTCATGAAGCTATTCTTGCTGGCTACGATGCTGAAGGGATAGATCTGAATCAAGCTGCAATTGATTACGGCAGAAAGAAATTTAATATTCCTCTGAGAAAAGAAAGACTTGAAAACATTGCTGGTTCCGATCGTTATGACGTCATCGTTATGAATCATGTTATTGAACACATCCCAGACCTACAGACTTTTAGTTGTCATGTTCGTAGACTGCTGAAGCCAGATGGTTTATTTCTCGCTGTATGTCCCAATGCTGAAAGTGGAATTCCCCAGATTTTGAACATTCTTAATAAAAGAAAATCAGGCAAAGGATCAAATTGGTTCTGGTATGGATATCTTCCAGAACAGCATGTCTGGCAATTTGGACCTCAATCACTAAAGCGAGTTTTAGAAGATTGTCACTTTAAAACAATTAAAGTGAGTGCTCATCAAAACATGCATTGGGGAATAACCGAATCGAAGAAGTTTCGATTCCGCTTAATGAAGACACTTTGGTCGCTCTTTGCCTTCATCGGTAAAGGCGACAATCTTTTTATTTGGTGTTCACCCAATAAAACTATTTCAAGCACTTCAATTCAAAATACATAAACCA
>CAMLKK010000077.1 GCA_946480715.1 uncultured Bacteriovorax sp.
TTACGGCTTGAATCTTTACAGATGTATTTCGTTAAACGAAGGACATGCTCTTTTTGCTCAGCTGATGCTTTTGAAGAATTAAGAATGGCCGTCGTGCGTGAAATAACTGCGAGAGTCACGTACAGTTCGATAACCATGTCAGCTAAACGCCCTTGTGGAAGTTCATTATCGACAATCTTTTTACCGTATTTCATAAGAGAGTCTTCAACCGCGATCGCGAATTTACCAAGATTAGCTGAGAACTTTTCAGCATGTTCTTTTAATTCAGGGTGCGCTTTTGTAAGTTCTTTTGAACCCATCATTTTTGAAAGACGTTTACGAGCAAACTTTGTAAAGACACCGAGAGATTTGATTGGATCCTTAAGCGCGCTTGATACGTCAGAGAGTTTTCCTAAATCACGAAGATCTTCTGATGGTCCACGCACTCCTGATAGAGCAAGAAGACAACGAAGAATTTCATTTGTACCTTCGAAGATCATATTGATACGCACATCACGCATGATACGTTCATAAGGATACTCTTTCATATATCCGTTACCCGCGGCAATTTGCATGGCCATATCAATTGATGACCACAAACATTCTGAACCGTAAACTTTACAGACGGCCGTTTCCATATAGTAATCACTCATGCCTTTGATCATGTTACCTGTTGAGAGGTAAACGATAGACTCAGTGGCATAAGTCATAGCAGCCATTTTTGTCAGTTTATCTTGAATAAGACCAAACTCAGCAATTGGCCTGTCGAACTGCTTGCGGTTGGCCGCGTGATTAGTTGCCATTTCAAGAATCATCTTCATTCCAGAAGCACAACCTGCTCCCAATGAAAGACGGCCTGAATTGAGAACGTTCATCGCAATTTTAAATCCCTTTCCTAATTCACCAATAATGTTTTCTTTTGGAACAACAACTTTATCAAAATAAACAGCGCGTGTTTCACTCGCTCTGATTCCCATTTTGTTTTCTTTTTCACCGAATGAAAGTCCTGGCATTCCTCCTTCCACGATAAAACAAGAAATTTTTTCCACCGTCTTTCCATCAACAACATGATCAGTTTTAGCAAAGACAGAATAAAATCCAGCGAGACCACCATTGGTGATCCATAATTTTTGACCTGTGATTGTGTAAGTACCATCTTTATTATCGACAGCTTTCGTTTTGATTGAATAAGCGTCTGATCCCGATCCTGGTTCTGTTAAACAGAAAGCGGCAATAACTTCACCACTCGCAAGTCTCGGAAGCCATTTAGCTTTTTGTTCTGGAGTTCCTTCATTTAAAAGCGCACGATACCCGATTGATTGATGAGCACCGATCATCGTCGCAACGGCACCATCATGACTTGCCACTTGAGCAAACACTCTCGAGTACAATGAGTAATCAAGTCCAAGTCCACCGTGTTCTTCAGGAACGCCAAGTCCGAGTAGGCCCATTTCGGCGAGACCTTGAATAACTTCTTTTGGAAGATGAGCTTCTTTATCGAATTTTTCGCCATTAATGTTGTCTTTAGCAAATTGATCTACAGCTGAAGTCATTTCCTTGGCCATTTCCACTTGAGCGTCTGAAAAGTGCGGGTAAGGAAAAACTAAACTTTCATTAACTTCACCGAAGAAAAAAGAACCTACGACTGATTGAAACCCGGACTCATTAGTTGCCATTTTTGATCACCTTTAAAAATTAAGAAATTATTGATGGACGTAGTCTAGGATAATCAAAGTTGGTAAAAAGGGAAAGAAAAGTCTATGTCCGACAAAAATACTATGTCTTATCCCCGGCAACATGTTTTTCCTTGCTCCGTATGACGTAAGTTCTTAGAATAGAAGATAAGAATAAAATTGATCCACCATGGAAGGTGAATTTGAAGTTTACTAGAACGTTCAAAAATAACATGAAGTTTAATCATGAAGAATAAATTTAAATTCAATTTAAAATTCCTCGATCGTTTCAGGAAAAAAGAAAATGAAGATGTTGAATCAACTGATGATAGTGAGTCGGTAGATGACGATGTCTCTTATTCTGATGACAATCCTGAGGAATTTGCTGAGAAAACCTTAAGCAATTTTAGTCTGAATAAATTTCGTGAACAACAGTCCCACTCTCCTGGCGATATGCCGAATTACGATGAGCCAGAGTACGCTGACGATTCCAATGAAGACGATGACGATACCGATGCCAGCGATTTTCAAGAAATGCAAGGACCCAATTTCAACACTCACGTTTCTGGAGACTCAGAGTTGCCCTCTGAAAAACCTGAAGCGGCCCGAAGATTTAGTTTTAAATTTCCTAAATTCAATCGCCAGGAAACAACGAATAGAATCAAGGCCCGTCTAGCTAACGGTCTCTCTGGCACTTCGCCTCTAAAAACAATTGACCGCTTGAGCTGGAACGATATCGTTCTTCGCTTTTTCTCGCCTTATACGCGAGGAAAAATTCACGGCGCATTCGTGATACTTTTAGTCGTTACTTTCACCTATCTGGTAGGTAAAGGAATTGCACTTTTCTTTAACCGTCAACCACCAGTAGTCGCAGTGAAAAGTAATATTCAATTACCGATTGAAAAAGCTGATACAACTTCTGCGGACGTTAATAAAATCGCCAACACAAATCTTTTCAACGTTAAAGAAAGCGATAAAGCAGGAACCCAAAAAGCTGCAATTGATATTGCAAGTATCGTTTGTAATGAAGCTGAAAAACCTACAAGTGAACCTGTAAAACTAATGGATACAATTGTTCTTCAAGATGCTGTTAAATCGGTGGCCAGTGTTCAAGTAAGAGGTACAGGTGAACTTCTTAACGTTCGTGAAGGTGAACAAATCGGAAGCAGTGTAGAAGTTTCAAAAATTACTCGAATGAAACTTATTCTTAAAAATCTTCAGACTGGCGATTGCGAATATGTAGCAAGTGAAGAAGAAGATGCTCCAATGATGCCAAATCTTACGATTCTTTCTCCTAAAAAAGGTCAGGCCCTCTTTAAGAGCACTCACCCAAGCATAAAGAATCAAGGAAACAAGTTTGCGATCAAACGTCAATTCCGCGACCAGATGATTAACAACATCAGTGAAGTTCTGACTCAAGCTCGAGCTATTCCGATTACAAATCCCGATGGAACACTCTCTTTTAAAATGACGGAAGTTGTTCCTGGAAGTGTGTACTCACAACTTGATATTCAAAATGATGACATCATCACAAGTATCAACGGAAAGAAAATTGAAAATCTAAATGAGCTTACGAGTCTCCTCGGGCGCATTAAGGAAATAGACCATTTCGAAATTGGCTTAAAAAGAAATGGCATGAGTGAAAACAAAGAATACGATTTTACAAAATAGGAAGTCACATGAAAAAGAACGGCACTCTTAAAGTCCTTACCGTCTCGATGGCGCTTACTGCTGGTCTCTCACCTGATGTAATGGCCCAATTCGACAAGTACAAAAGCCGTACACGCTTCAACAAACCAGCTGCACCTCCTGCTGAAGGAATTAGTGTTCCAGACACGGGAAAATCGGCTTCATCTTTAATTGAAAAAGCTGGAAGTGCCGATGCTTCGGGATTCACGACTCAAGGCCTTGAAGAAGACGATGAGGGTGGCGACGAAGGTGGTGACGAACTTGCTTCAGATGAAGGCGGCGAAGAAGGCGGAAGCGGCGGTGGACGCGACAGTTTCGGAAGAAGCTCTGGAAGAACGACGAAACCTAGTAAAGTTGATAAAAAATTTGTTAACTTAAATCCGGAAACAGCATTTGGACCAGAAGTTGTAACGAGTTTTGATTTTCCAAACGTTTCGATTCTTGATCTCACAAAACATATGCAAAAACTTACGGGATTAAACCTAATCCTGGATAAAGACATTAAAGGAAAAATTTCAATTTCCTCTCCTACTCCAATTACCATTGGAGATGCCTGGAAAGCTTATCTACAGGCCCTTTCAATCAATGGTTACTCGCTGGTAAAATCTGGCGCGTTCTATACAATCGTCAACAACAGAGATATTCGTTACTCTCCTACTACGATGTATACAGGAACATATACACCGAACACAGAAAACTACGTCATGCAGATTATTCCGCTGAAGTATGTAAGTTCGAGAGAAGTTTCAAACTCATTCCGTCCATTCATGTCTCGTTACGGAAGAATTCTTGAGATCAAACAAACAAACACTGTTATCGTTCAAGAAACTGGTACGCACATCAATCGCTTGATGAAACTCATTAAGTTCATCGATATTCCAGGTCACGAAGAATCACTTCAAATCATCAAGGTAAAAAATTCTTCAGCTCAAGAGATTGCAGGTCTTTTAGATAAGATATTAAAAGGCAACACTGCCGATGCGAAAATCAGATCGTCTTCTTCGACGACTGGTGGAACATCTCAAGTAAATATCTCTCGCATAATTGCAGAACCAAGAACGAACTCAATCATCGCGATGGCAAACTCTGAAGGTGCCCGTGAATTAAGATCTCTTGTTGAAAAACTGGATGTAAAAGTTGTGGCCGCTGGTTCAGGTCAAATTCATGTTTATTATTTAAATTACGGTGATGCTGAAGCTCTATCTAAAACGCTTTCTTCACTCGTAAGCAATGCTCCTCGCTCTGGCGCCGGTGGATTAACTCGTTTTTCTTCTCCTACGGCTTCGACAGCAACGACAGCAACACTTTTCAACAATGACGTTAAAATCACTGCTGATAAAGACAACAACGCACTAGTCGTTACCGCTTCTCCTACTGACTATGAAACAGTTAAATCTGTTATCGCAAAACTCGATGTTCCACGCGATCAAGTTTATGTTGAAGGTCTCATGATGGAGACGCAAGTTACGAAAGGAAATGCTTTTGGTATTTCACTGCTTGGTGCTTATGGTTCAGGTGGAACGCAAAAAGTTGGATATGGAAATACATCAGATCTTCTCTCGCTCATGACAAACAATATTACCAACCTCTCTGGTATGTTCTTGGGTGGTGGTATTGGAAGAAAGATCGATCTTCCTGGTCCAGATGGAAAAAATATTTCTGTGAACTCGGTTAACGGACTCATTACCGCAATTGCTACTCACGGAACAACAAACGTTCTCGCTACTCCGCAAATCCTCACACTCGATAACGTAGAGGGTGTTTTTGAAAACGGAGAAAAAGTTCCAACATTAAAAACGACGAATGCTTCGAACGGTAGTTCACAAACGTCAGTTGAACAACAGACTGTAGCACTTACGTTGAAAATTACTCCGCAAATTAACAAAGTCACACGGTTTATCAAATTGAAAATCGACCAGAAGATCGAAGACTTCTCTTCTCGTCCACTTCCGGCCGGTGTACAAAATAATGGTGTCGGTACAGTTATCAGATCATTAAACACAACTGTCGTTGTTCGCGATAAAGATACAATAGCAATGGGTGGTTTAATGAGAGATAAAGAAACTCATTCGATTAACAAAGTTCCGCTTCTAGGTGACATTCCAGTTTTAGGCTGGTTGTTCAAAAACACTAAAAAAGAAGTCGAAAAAGTTAACCTACTCTTCTTTATGACTCCAAAAATCCTGGCTTCATATGAGAAGACAAATTCTGAAAACGTAAAAGATCTGCTTAACCGTCGTCAATCTCACCTCAAAAACATGACAGGTGATGATGATTCGTTCTCTACTACAGTTAAAGGATTGTACGAAAAAGCTAAAAAGCAAGGGGAAGGACCGTTATACGACACGTCAGAGCGTTCACAGTATCAAGACAACAATGAAGCTGTTCACCCTGATCTTTCGTTGAATAAAGATTTATTAGACTCACCTCCAGCTGAAGCTCCTGACTATCAAGACATCTTGAAAAAAGCAGAAGCTAAAGACGTAGTCAATACAGGTGTTGAGACAGCAGCAACTAAATCGATTGAATAGGAGCTCTTTTGAAAATAACTGATCATATGCTTGAAAAAGTGGAAGGCCAAAAAGAAAAAATTGGTCAGCTTCTGCTCAAGCACACATCATTGACTGACGGACAACTCGAAGAAGCTCTTGAGATTCAACAAGAATCTGGAATGCTTCTGGGGGAAATTCTTCTCAAGAAGAACTATATTCATCCGCACGACATCATCAAGGTTATTTGTCACCAAGTAGATATACCCTACGTATCTGAATTCAAATTAGAAGAGATCGATCCTAACCTTACTTTGAACATCAGTATCAACTACGCAAAAGCGCACGAGATACTTCCGATTCTAGAGACAGAAAGCACCATTACTCTTCTCGTTACTGATCCATTCAATTTCGACGCTATTAATGACATCCAGGAAATTTTTAAGAAAGAAGTTAAGCTTGTTGTTTCTTCTCCGTTAAAAGTTCAAGATGCCATTAACCGCATTTATGAAAGAGCAAATCGTAATGTCGTTGATTCAATCGAAGGTGAATTCGATGAAAACTTAGACCTCGACGGACCAATTGATATTCTGGAAGCAGGTGCCGACGAAGCTCCAGTCATCAGATTTGTGAACTCGATCATTTTCCGTGCGATTAAAGACAAGGCTTCCGATATTCACATTGAGCCGTATGAAAAAGAAGTTGTTTACCGCTTTCGTGTAAACCGAGTTATGCGCGAAATTCTTCGCCAGCCGATTAAAACACAAGCGGCCGTGACGTCTCGTCTCAAAGTTATGACGAAGTCGATGGATATCGCTGAAAAACGTCTTCCGCAAGACGGACGTATTAAAATTAAAATGGCCGGAAAGGATATTGATATTCGTGTGAGTGTCGTTCCTATTCAAAACGGCGAGCGCATCGTAATGCGTATTCTTGAAAAATCAAACAACGTTTTAACATTGGAGAACCTGGGATTCCACGGTTCTGTTTTAAAAACCCTCGATGAGCTTTCTCGCCGCAAACACGGTGTTGTTTATGTTTCGGGTCCAACAGGTCACGGTAAAACAACGACGCTCTTTGCGATGCTCGATCGTATTAATACTCCTGACAAAATGATCATCACTGTTGAAGATCCAGTCGAGTATGAACTTCAAGGTATATCCCAAATTCAAGTTAATCATAAAATTGATCTATCATTTGCAAAAGCACTTCGCTCAATTCTTCGTCAAAACCCTGATGTTATCATGGTGGGTGAAACGCGTGACTTGGAAACGGCAGAGATGGCGATTCAAGCTTCCCTTACGGGTCACTTTGTTCTTTCTACTATCCACACCAACGATGCGGCCTCAGCACCCAACCGTCTCATTGATATGGGTGTACAACCCTTCTTGATTGCTTCTTCTCTTGCTGGAGTTCTCGCCCAAAGACTTATTCGAAAGCTGTGTCCTGACTGTAAAGAAGCTTATGAAGCAACTGAATACGATTTTCAAATGCTCGATGTGCATTCAATGCCTAAAGAGACAACACTCTACAAAGCAGTTGGGTGTCCAAAATGTAATTATATGGGTTATACCGGCATGACTGTTGTTGCTGAGCTTATGGTAATGACAGATGACATTCGTCCTCTTATCTTGAAAAAAGCAGATGCTTCGACGGTAAAAAAGATGGCGATGAAAAATGGTATGAAATCACTTCGCCAGGATGCGCTTGAAAAAGTTTTCAAAGGAATCACTTCTGTAGAAGAAATGGTTAGAGCGATCAACGAAGAAGACGACGATCAACACTAATTAAACTGAGTTAATCCATGGCAATTTACACGTACAAAGGGATCGATAAATCAGGTAAAGAACTTAAGGCGACAATCAACGCTGAAGGATTAAATGCGGCCAAAGCACGCTTGAAATCCATGGGCATCATGTTGATTGAAATCAACGAACAAACCTCTTCTACTGTAAAAAAAGCTGCGGGTATCACATTTGGTTCGGGTGTTTCCATTGGTGACCTCGCCCTTATGACGAGACAGCTTGCAACACTTTTGAAAGCTAAAATTCAAATTGTTGAAGCGTTTACGGCCCTCGTTGATCAAACGGATAACCCTCGTTTGAAAATTGCACTTTCGGAAATTCGTCAAAAAGTAAACGAAGGTTCTTCACTCGCACGAGCACTCTCCGATTATCCGAAAATCTTCGACACGGTTTATGTCAACATGGTGGACGCCGGAGAAGCTTCGGGTACGCTGGAAGTCGTTCTGCTCCGTCTTGCAGACTTTACAGAAAGTCAGTTAAAGCTAAAAAACCGCATTAAAAGTGCCATGACTTATCCCATGATCATGATGAGCGTTGGTGGTTTAATGATCATGCTCATTTTTATTTTCGTTATTCCAAAAATCGCTAAGATTTTCACTAATATGAAAAAAGATCTTCCACTGCAGACAAAAATTTGTATCTGGATCTCAAACTTTCTAGTCAACTATTGGTGGGTGGTCATCCTCGCTGTTATTTTTGCTTGGGTGAGTTTTAAGAAATACATCAATACCGAAAAAGGCCGCGCTAAGTTTGATATGATTATTTTGAAACTTCCTATCGTGGGTGAAATCGTCACGATGGTCAACGTTTCTCGCTTTTGTTCTACGCTTGCGACTCTCCTGCAATCAAGTGTCCCTATTCTTTCATCAATGAAAATCGTTTCAAATCTTGTCAGTAACGTGCATATGAAAAAAGCAGTTGATGAAGCAAGACTAAGCATATCCGAAGGGGGATCAATTACTGGCCCGCTTGTCCGTTCAGAGCTTTTTCCACCAATGGTAACCCATATGATTAAGCTGGGCGAAAAGTCGGGTGAATTAGAACCTATGCTACAGATTGTGTCGGAGAATTACGAAGACCAGGTGAATACAAAACTTAGTGGACTAACATCGGTCTTAGAACCTATAATGATGGTGGTCATGGGGATTGCAGTTGCGTTCATCATCTTCTCAGTCGTCGTACCACTCATCGATATAAATAGTTTAAAAAGATAATGTGCTCATATGGAGAATTAGACTCATGAATGAAAAGTCGTTTATTAAAGAACTCGCTAAAAACTCAAAAGGTTTCTCACT
>CAMLKK010000078.1 GCA_946480715.1 uncultured Bacteriovorax sp.
TCCTTCATACTCCTCAAAAAGAGGATGATTAAATCAATCAGACATTAAAATAAGGTAAACCCTCACAGTTTTTAGGAAAACATCCGAAAAGACTAAAGAATGACCTTAACTTAATGGAAGCTGAGTATGAAAACTATGCGTGAATTAACAAAAAAATTCGTCGTACATCTGATGATCTTTTCATTAGTTCAAACTTCTTTTCCTTATCAGACTGCGAACGCACAAGCTTCAGTTCAATCAAATCCAGTTCTTCAAATTGCCCAAACGGCAATGGGACTCTATGGACAAATGCTGGGACAAAAACAGCAGATTGTTATGCAACAAATTCAAGCGCAAAAAAATCAACAGATGATGCAACAGTTGAGTCCAAACTGTCGTAAGCCTGATGGGACTTCATGTTTTACTGTGCCTGGAAAACTTTTTCCAGAGTGTCCGCTTCCAGCTTCAATGAGTAACATGCCAGAGAACGTGTGTTCAGCTGCAACTCCTGATCCTGGTGCAATCAGCTCGATGATTACATACGAAGCGATTTCAAAAAGCTGGATCAATTACTATGATCAAATGTCGAATGAAGCTTCAAACTCTGCTGTTCCATTTGGATTAAAATGTTTGGAAGACAAACAGAAGGCCGTTGATTCACAAATCACAGAAATGATCAACAACCTCACTCGACTTCAAGATCGTCTTAATCAAGACAAACAAGTTTTTCGCGACAACAATAAAAAAATCCTCGAAGACCTTGCTGTAACGAATGCAGAACTTTTTGGTAATGGAAAAAATGATATTGGTCTTAAAACAATGGATCCGGCAAAGTTCTTCTCGAACTCTTGTCAATCAGCGATTGGAAAAGATGCTCTTACAAAGTCATCGGGATTCGTAGGATTCAACGGAATCCTCGACATCATGTCTGCTAAAGCAAAACCAGCGACAGACTTTATTCAAAACAAAAATTCAATTGAAAGCGATATCAGAAGAGATATCGAAAGAATGCAAAATGGTATCAGAACATCTGGTCTTGGCGACTGGATGAATAACATCAAAGGACCACTTGGCGCTGATCTTTCAAGCATGGCCACTGTAAAAAATGCAGCAGCAAAACAATTAATGGAATTTGAAACTTCTTATGCTCGTATTGCTGGTGAGCTTAAAAAAGAATACGACTACGAAGCACCAAAACTAGACAAAAACTTCTCAGCTGATTTTGAAGAATTTCTAGGTGAATCAAAAAACTATTTCAAGAAAAAATATATCAATGAATGTGTGACTGGTGCTGATAAAGGAATCGCTATCCCTGTTGATAAACTTCTTGAAGGGATGACAACAAAAATAAAAGGTGTTGTTGGAGAAGGTTACCTAAGAGATTATCGTCAAGCTTATAAGAACATCGTTGAAAGCGGAAAATCGGTAGAAGATATCGATCAGGAACTAAAAGCTCTTTCAGCAAAGTATCCTCAAGTTGTTCTTCGTTACCAAGACAGTAAATCGGCCTACATCATCGAAAGCCCATATCAAACGTTTATGAAGACGGCCGAAAAATGCGCGGCCAACTATACTTTCAATCAACAAAAGAAAGTTGATCGTGGACAAACTCTCCTTCGCGAACTTCAAGGTCTTCATGATAACTTTGCCAGCAACTTAGGCCAGGCCGTTTTAGAAAAAACACTCAACTGTAACGGAGAAGCTAAAAAAGCTGGTGGTACATGTTCAGAAGAATCTCTCAACTATAAGAGTGAAGGTTTCTGTATGGCACAGGCCAATGATTGTGCCAACGAAATCCAGGGTTGTTATGCTGAAGCTTCAAAACAAGTTGATGCCCGTAAAGCTAAGATGGCGACCATTGCCGCTAAATATAACAAAAGTGTTGAAGGCCTAGTTGCCCGTTCAAATGCTCTTTATGAACAACAAAAAAATGCTGTTATTGAAATGACAAAAGTTATTCAAGCAAAATTCCCCGGAACAAACTTTGCTATTCCTGAAGGTTTATTCATTTCAATGCCTGAGATGAAAAAAGACACTTATGGAATTGAACTCGCAAACGATGGAAACCTTTCTTTCATGGATGAACTTCCAAAGAAAATTGGTCTTCTTAAAAATGTTTTCGAAGAACAAAAAGAAAAAGCGAACGCGACTATCGAAGAATATATCGCCAAACAAAAAATGGCGATGGATCGTGAGAAAAACCGTTGGAGCCAACTTGCTTCTGAATGTAAAGGCAACATCGACAGTGCTTCAAGCAAACTGGCACAGATGAATGCTGAAGGACAAAAGAAACAAGCTGAAATTGATGGAAAAGTTGCTTCGTTCTGTTCTCGTTACAGCGACCTTCGCGACAACCCAATGCCAAGTTGTGATGACGCCAAAAAACTAGCGGAAGATGCTGATAAAATCAGCGCTCACCTCTCTGGTGGTGCTCGTCAAGTGACTCGCGAATTCCGTAATGCCTGCAACAGCGTGAACAACGAAAAAGATGTTGAATTTTTGGATGACGATTGCAGTGAAAAGAAGAATAAAACTGATAGAAGTGCTTGTGAGAAAAGAAAACAAGACTACATAAGAAAGTTATCAATTGAAGATCAGGAAAAATCTAAACCTGTTAAGCTTAGCTCTCTTTGCGGAGTGGAAGGCGATAAAGAAGATAAAGACTTCCTTGCTAACGTAGCAAAGAAAGTTCCTGAAGATGAAAAAATCATCGGTAAAGCTACTACGATTAAAGATGTGCTTAAAAAAGGTGATGAACTGGAAAGTGCAGAATTCTTCTCTAAAATTAGTCAAATAGTTGGAAAAGAAAATTTAGATAAAACTAAAGTCTGTAAACGTCTTGCAGAAGTAAATGAAGCGGTTGAACTAAGTGATTCAGACTTCAAAGAAAAGAATGATGAAATTACAAAATTAAAAAAAGAACTAATTGAAAGTGAAGCAAAAGCGAAATCTAAAAGGGATACCGAAGTTTCAAAACTAAAAAAAGATTTAGCTGACATTGAAAGAAAGATAGAAGCTGAGGATAAAGGAAAAAGTGCTGGGGAAAGATTGGATAGCGTAGGAAAATACAAAGCCGAAGCCGATCCAATCCGTGAAAAAATCAAACTAGCAGAGCAATCACCGGAAGTAGACGAATTAAAAAGCAAATTAAAATTAGCTGAAGCAGATTTTAAAGAGAGTAAAGATAAAAAACTTCTGAAAGAAGCTCTTAGTAGCTTAGTTGTCATGCCGTCAAAACAAAAAGTTGTGGAAGAAAAGTTCGACCGTATCGGTGAGCAAGCTTCAAGCATCCCTTGTACGGCCCAAGCAACAAACAACAATATGCCGAAAATGTTTAATAGCACTGATTTCTTAATGCAACATGATCAGGCGATATTAGGAAAATCAAAATAGATGAATAAAACGTTGGCAACATTCAGGCTTACAGCATCGGCACTCATCGTAGTGTCGCTTGCCGTTTCATGTATGCCATCTGCTTCAAAGAGTTCACTGCGCGGAAGAGGTAAATCTGGTCTCGTGGATACGTCTACTCTCAATCCAGGAGAAGGCCGTGTTATGCTTCAAAACCCTGTTGTTCAGTCAAACAACAAGGCGATTACTCCGGCGGATGATTTCACAAAGTTTTTAACGACAGTTGAAATTACCGATGAATCTTTTCTTCAAAGTCAGGCGAATTGTTACAACTTAACTTACTGTTTTGAAATTTTTGATGAACGAAACTCTCCTGCTTCACTGCAAACGACAAACGGAAAATGGGGTTATCACCCAACGTCGAAAGAATTCACTCAGGTTAACACTTTTTATCACCTCAACTTAATTTTCAATCGATTCATCGATCACTTAAAAGCTGGTATCGATGAAGCTTATAATTTAACGGCGCTTAGATACAATACGAGTTTAAACAAAGACGCTTTTAAGACAGATGGCCAGATTGATTTGAACGATACCGTTTTAAAGGCCATTGCGAATTGTGATTTGGTCGACAACGCGGCTTTTGAACCGGCAAAGTCACTGCTGTGTTTTGGTTTTACAAACACACCAAATGGAGTTCTTCGTTGGGCCCATGATGATAGTCTTATCTATCATGAGGCAGGACACTTCTTTCAAGACGTTCAATTAAATTTCAGAAATCCAAGAGCAATCTTCCCTTATCGTGTTCAACTTGGCTCTTTCAAGGGTTACACTGAAGCAGCATCTCTGGGTGAAGGTCTTTCAGATTATTTCAGTTATTTCATCAATGGAAGAACGCACTTTGCAGAATGGGCAGCTGGTCGTTACTTAGAAGCTTCTCGACCATTAACAGAGAGCGATCCGCTTCACGTTGCTGGAATTTCCAGTGATCGTGACCAACGTCTCGCTTATCCGGATTATTTATCATACAACCCGAATGATCCCGCAACTCCGCATGAAGAAATTCACAACGGCGGTATGATCATGGCCCATTTTTTAGTGGCCCTTACTGAAGACATCAAAACTCGTTGTACTTTAGAGCATCGCAAGGCCGCTGATTATGTCATGTTGGCCGTAACTGAAACACTTGCAGAGTTAGGTGACATCAATACTCATGGAACTGAAGCAGAGAAAAAAGCTTCAATCACAGGAAAAGTAAATCTCAATCCAACATATGCTCTTCATTGGTTTAATACAGTTAATCCCGTTAACTACCGTTCATTCACTCAAACGTTTGCAAAAAACATTCTCATCAATCTTGGAAATCCTACGCTTGCCCGTTGTAATGGCGGCTTCTATCCGCAGGATGAATTAGAATCACTCTTAGATGATTATGGATTGCTTCTTTTCAAAACTTACAACCAACACAGAAATTTAACGAATGGAACAACTAAGGTTAATACACCTGTCACTCCAACAAATCGTAAGAAGTCTGTGCTCGTTTCTAAAAATGCCGTGACGTTTGATCCTGCACCAGATGCTAGTCTCGCGTTCGTTTACGATGATCAAAAAGAACTTGTGGGAGCGCTGGAAGATTTAGGTAAAGCAGGTATTATTCCAAATTTATCAGATGATATTAAAGATGGTCTTCCTTACAATAACGGAAATGCGAAAGTTTCTCCGGGTGAGTTTGTAGGCCTCGCCCTCAACCTTTACAACAATTCAAATTCTACGATCGCTGGTGTCCAGATTCTTGCCAATGATTGGGATCACGCTGATACGACTCCTGGACCAAACAAAGGTCGTCCATGTCAGTTCGCTGCTGGTATGTCGAATGATACGTGGCCGCTCGAATCCGAAGGCGGATCAGTGGCGGCGAACTGTAATACAGTGTCTGCATCGACTCCAGATGACTTTGCTCCAATCTGTTTTGTTCAATCAAATGAATCAAGCGCGACAAAATGGATTTCTCAGAGCGAATTCAGAACAAAATTAGCACTTGATACGAATTTCTGTTTGAACAAATCATCTGACAAAGATTGTTTCGTTCGCGCCGTAAGAGATTTAGATTCAGCTTATCTTTCAAAGTTAAATCCAAAATCAAACTGGACAAAAACTTTTACAAGTACAGATCCGAAAGTGAAAGCACCAAAAATGTCATATGGAAATTTAGTTTTCTTAGAAGTTTCAAAACACGTTCCTCCTGGAACAGTAATTGATTGCCGCTTCCGTGTTCGTTTTACGAATTGTGAAGATTGTTTTCATGATGGTTCTGCAAGCAACAACGATTATAAAGATTCTGATTACAACGGACCAAAACCATTTAAAGTTTTTCACTTACAGATTCCGATAACAGACTAATATGAAAAAATTTTGGCTTTTTTTCTTTTCATTCATTGTGGCCATCGGAATAACTCTTTACACGAAACAAGAGAAGGCACGTTATACTTTCACTGAACATGATCAAGAGTGGAAAACGTTCGTAAAAAAACCAAGCCGTGAAGTGGCCAGTTATAAATCCACAGATGAAGAATTGCTCGCAGCACGTATCACTAAAAAAAAATCCAATGGCCGAAGTCCCAACAGTGTAGTGCCTAATCTACTTTATAATTATCGCGGCAACAGAGTTCTCTTTGGTGATCGCGATTCAGAATTTTCTAATCCAGATCAACCTCTCCCAATGGAAAATACCGTCAATCCTGACTGGCAAAAAAGATTGGGCGAAGATCTAATGCGATTTCAATCCGAAGACACGAAAATTTTAGTAAAGAATGAAATGCCGATTATTCGTGTTATGAACGGTAAAGGTCGTTTTTATGAACAAGTGATAGTTACCTTTTTAAGTGGTAACGGCGATAGAAGTAGTTTTAAAGCGCTTGTTGATTCCGAATCGGGTGTTGTTGAAGAAACTTGGGATAGAACTATTCACGAGTCATATGGAAAACGAAAGGAAGGCCTGAGCCTCCCTTCCGGAGATAATAATATTACTACAAGGTAAGTGGTAAACTTACGCCGACAACAAATTCGTGAGTTGATACTTCTTCATCACCATTTAATTTAACAGTGACTCCACCACCGCTCACTTCATCCCATACACGGTTTCTGTACATGAGGTTTAAGCTTACGAATGGAAGACCTGTGAATCCAACACCCAATTCTTTCGTGCTCCCTTTAAATTCAGTACCAGCAGCATAAGCTCCTCCTGAATTATCATCTTCTCCTTTAGAACTGAAATAGTAGGCACCCCATGCTCTTAAAAGAATAGGAAGGTTGTAACCAACAAATAAACCTACTTCACTAACTTTGAGTTTATCGTTTGAAGTTACACCGCCTGTCTTAGTTTCGAATTCAGGGTTAGACGCCGTATAATCAAGTCCGGCCATAAAGCCTAAATACTGGCCACCGAGCCTTAAACCGTATTGTGTGCCGTTATAATCGTATTCGTCTTTAATCCCGCCAGAAGTCGATTCTCCACTTCCTTTAAGGTTAAAACCCAAATGAGGCTCTACTAAGAATGATGCTTGTGCTTGAGAACTAAGAGCGATGAGAGAAATCGCAACTAGAACTTTTTTCAATGATTTCATGGAATCCTCCTTAATTTCGCTGAAAAGACCTTCATATCTTTTCAATCACTTTCTTCATTATGAACGACGTTTAAAAAAAAGAAAGTCTTTCTATAAACTCTACATATAAGTTTTAGCGCGTGATTTTATTTATTTAAGACCACCTTAATTTAAAAAATTTCACTTAATTCCCGAGCCATTTCGTCCGATAATAGAACACCGGAGGTCTTTATAAAAACGGCCCTGCCCTATCTATTCTGCGGCATCAGTCTTGGACTCGTAAGTCTTGCATCACTGCAGACGCCGAAGTCTCATGCCAACCGCTCACCGGCATCTCTCGATTGTCAGCAAATCGTCAAAACAATTACGAACGCTCAAAACGAAAAAGATCGTGAAGATCAAATCGTTTATAAATTTAAAAACAGCATCTGGAACAAAATCATTAGTAATAAGGATTTTGAGAAATTTGATGAAGCAGAGTATTTCCGGTGGCAGGAAATTTATGGTGATTCAAAAGACATCTCGAAACTCAATCCAGTTACTATTGAGCAAAAACTTGCATTAATTGAAGTCCTCCACTCCAGACAACTAGTCGCACTTGAAAATCAAGGGCCGACTCTAGCTGCAGAAATTAACAAACTCAGTGCTCTCAAATTAAAAAAACTGGCAAAACATTTAGAGAAATGGGATCTCACTTCTAAATTGAGTCGCAATGACATCAACGATTTCGCTGCAGATCTCTTTATCATTTTAAAAGGTCCACCAGTTTCCCTCCTGGATTATTTTACGTCGAACAAAACAGCGCTTCAAAACGCGCGACTCGTTCGTGTCGTCCAAGAAGATATGTTGATGATGGGTCTTCGGGGAATGCTCGAAAGAATCCCGGAAAAAGAGGCCTATACTCGAATGGAAAATGGTCGCTTCTTGGTCCAGAAATTTTTCCAACACAAAGGTTGGAAATACATGGTCCTTCCTTATGATTTACCGTGGATGGAAAAACTTAAAGTACCAGATGAGTTACTGCAAAAAATTCTCGTAGATGGTTTGTCCGTTCATAACAGAGAACTTATAGAACATCTTCACTCTCAGAATATGATTGATCATTACGAGAGATTTAGAAAAGTATATCGTCCAATGGCCTTCACTGTTGGTTTTCTTTTCTACTATCAAAAATTCAATGTAAAGTTCTATGAAGATATGAAAGAAAATCAGGAAGAAGAAAAACAAAAATTCATTCAGATTGTAGAAAACATCAATGGCACTCTTGAGGATGAAATCAGTCAAAATACTACTGACGATTTAAAACTTAAGAATGAACAATACACACGACTTCTCTTCCAATACCGCTTTCATTATGGTGAGGATCCTACACCAGAAGAAAAAGAAGCTATTAGAAGGAAAGTCTATGATTCAAACTAAATCTTATATTTTTCAAATTCACTGAGACATTCAGGATTAGCGAGAGCTTCGACATTCGTGACTGGTTTACCACTTAGAATCTTTGTAACCGCAAGCTCTACTTTTTTACCAGATCGTGTATAAGGAATATCATTGACGACATAAATATCTTTAGGAACGTGACGAGGAGTCGTGTTCTTCTTAATAAGATCCTTTATCATTTTCTTACGTTCATTACTTAATTCTTCATTCGGCTTCATTTTTAAGAAAAGAAGGACATCGACATCGCCCATTGTGGGACGTCCGACACAAAGTGAATCAGCAATGAATGATAGAGTTTCCGTTTGACGATAAATTTCCGATGTTCCAATTCGAACACCACCTGGATTAAGAGTCGCATCTGAACGTCCGTAAACAGTAACCGTACCCTCTTTAGAAATTTTTACAAAATCTCCATGTGTCCAGAAGCCAGGGTTTTGATCAAAGTAAGCGCTGTTAATGAGTTCATTTCTAGAATCATTAAGAAAAC
>CAMLKK010000079.1 GCA_946480715.1 uncultured Bacteriovorax sp.
TCTTCATTTGAGGCCATTGTTCCGCCAAGTTTTTTGAACTCGTCAGAGAATGCTTTTGCAAGACCTTTAGAGTAGTCAGATGTGTTCTCGATAAGAACAAGTCCTTTTTTCTTTTTAAGTGTATTAAGAGCGAACTTCGCCATTACTACACCTTGGAAATCATCCGTGAAACAAGCGCGAGTGATATAATCACCAACTTGAGTAACTTTTACGTTTGTTGCTGTTGGAGTGATGAATGGAATTTTTGCTT
This sequence comes from uncultured Bacteriovorax sp., assembly GCA_946480715.1. The sequence goes on from CAMLKK010000079.1 coordinate 251, forward strand.
CTTGAACAATTGGAGCAGAAGCAAGAGCAAGTGATGAAGTCGGAGCTCCGATCATTACAGAAACTTTATCAACAGATAAAAGTTTTCTTGTAGCGTTCGTTGATTCGATGGCCTCTGATTTATCATCTTCGATGATCAGATCAAACTTTGGGCCTTTAGCTTTTTTCAGTTTTTCGTAAGCGAGTTTGATCCCGTTTGCGTTTTCTTGACCGAAAGTGGCCGTCGCACCAGTGATAGGAGAGACTACACCAACTTTTAAGTCAGCAGCGAACACAGAAGAAGTAAGCGCCATTGCAGTAGTAATTGCCAAAATTTTGTGTGGCAAGCGAGTAACTTTCATTTGAACACTCCTTAGTAAAATGAAACAGATAGAAGAATTTCGATCAAGAATACCTTGGAAATTCAAGCACATGACTTGTGGGCCTGTAAAGAAAATTAACAATCTTTAGTTTACCTGACATAAATTGTTAGAAATACTCGAATATGAGAATTAACAAAAAGGATTTGGTTGTGGGTCTATACTCAAAAAGTCCCAACAAATTTCGAGCGAGGTAAGCATGACGAAAGACGATTTTAAACAAACACTAATCCGACAATACACAGAAGTGATTGATGAAATGATTGTCGAGAGTGAAACCGTCTATCGTAGCCATTTAAACGTTGAAGAACTCGACTTTAAAGTGAAGTCTCTCATAAGGGCCGCGCGAGTTGATGGGCTAGATGAAACAATCATCTATGATTTAATTGAGAGAAAGGTTCCCAACTTTCGCAAGCTATCAATTAGTAAGGCCGCTTAGAAGACCACTTAGAAGACCGCTTAGTAAGACCATTTGCCTACAAGATGGGCGATCCATGTGAGGCCTGCGATCCAAAGCGCCACACCTATAAAGATGGCCACCGATGAGATCTCAAAGTGAGTTTTTTGGGACATGTGCATTGGTGGTTCACGGTGTTTTCTCAACCCACTTAAACGGTTAAATTCTGATTGTGCATGTGTTGCCATAAAGCACCTCCAATTGATTAACTTGCAAATGACGGGACATAAAGTCGGTAAAAATTAGTGAGGTGATTTCTCTTTTTAAAGAGTGTGGTAAATACCCACTCATGAAAAAATTAATCCTTGTAGTTCTCTCGCTTATTTCTTTTTCAGCGTTGTCTTCGACTTCCCAGTTGGTAAAGACATTTGATGGAGGCGCGGCCCGCTGTCAAGAAGGCGCTGATATCGGCACTCGTGCTTATCAACTTGTTCTTCTGAATGAGTCAAACACAAACACGCATAAAAAATTGGATTTTAAAGTTCGTCTTTTTGCTTGTGGAATTGATATCAAATTTCGCGAAGTAAAATTGAATGATCTTGTTGCTCAGCCAGTACTTAACGTTGAAACAAATACACTTGGATCAATTTATACGAAACTTACGAAGACAAAACTTATGGCCTATACAGAAATGGGTGAGGTCTTCGGACAAGCATCTCTGGAAGAAAATGAAAAAGGCGAGATCTTAACGTCAGTGATTATCCCGCACCTAAAAATGCCTGCACAATTAGTGCTCAACCTCGAATCAGTTTACGTTGTTCGTTCTTTAGAAGGCGCAGAGCTGATGAGAGAGCCGATGGTGGCCGCTACTTATTTGCTCAATATTCGCTAAGAATTTCTAATATAACAAAATATTTTCACGTTGGTTGAGGAAGGTCTGATGACCTTTCTCTTCTATTTTTTTGAGTTCTGAATACGATCCCAAATTATTCACCCAGTGGCGAACTTCATCTGTTCCATTGATCAGATCGATGGCGAGTTTATGAAATTCATATTCGTAGGGTTTACTGTGAAATTCAAAAGCGTCACCTAACTCGCGTTTAAATTCACGGCAGAGCATTTGCGAGACGGCCCAAGATTTAAATTTATGATTGATTGTCGGATGGATGTGAACACCACCACAATTTTTTCCCTGATGTTTTTGGAATGTAGGAAGGAAGATGATCGGACGAAGATTAAATCCTTCTGACAATCCTTCTTCGTGCATGCGTTTCATGACTCTCTCACAGAACGAGAAAGACTCAATTCCAGGGTATCCAGCGACTTCTAAAGCACGTGTTGTTCCACGCCCTTCAGAAACGTTTGTTCCTTCAAAGAGAACAGTTCCAGCAAATGTAATCGCGCCTTCAGCCGTTGGAAGGTTGGGAGAGGGAAGTACCCACGGAAGCCCAGTGTCTGTCCAATACATTGAGCGTTTCCAGTTTTTCATCGTGATAACGTCGATGTTGCAATCTGTTTTTAAAACTTTTTTTCCAAACATTCCCACTTCACCCATCGTGAGTGAATGGCGTTGAGGAATTGGGTAGCGGCCAACAAATGATTCATATCCAGGTTGCAGAACAGTTCCTTCAATCATTTCTCCGGCCACAGGATTTGGTCGATCAAGAACAACGATTTTTAAATCGCGACCGACAACTTTTTCCATAATGAGTGAGAGAGTTGAAATGTATGTGTAAACGCGCGTGCCTACGTCCTGCAGATCGACGATCAATGTATCAAGGCCTTCGAGCATTTCGTCTGTTGGCGTTCTCGTTTCCGAATACAATGAATAAACCGGAATTTTAAAATAGGGATGAACATAGTGAGATGTTTCAACCATGTTGTCTTGCACGTCAGTCACAAATCCATGCTGAGGTCCAAATAGTTTTTTTAAACGTGATCCAAAGAGTTTTTGGAGGAGCTGAACGCCGGTATTGAATTGAGAATCAATCGAAGCGCTATGACAGAGGTATCCGATATTTCCTTTGATTTGATCCTGGAGAGATTTCTCCGCTACTAATCGCTCAAGTCCCGTCACTACTTTTGTCATAAAACTTCCTAGATTCCTTTCCGTGAATGTTTAACTCCCTAAATTTTTGAACAGCAAGGAATTTTTGTAAAGGATTACTTTATCAACTGTCAGCTAAAACGCTAAGATAGAACAACACACACGCAATCGGAGACATTCATGAAACAATATCACCAGCTCATGCAGCACGTTCTCGAGCATGGAACTAAAAAAGAAGATCGCACAGGAACGGGAACTGTTTCAGTTTTTGGTTACCAGGCCCGCTATAATTTAGCTGAGGGTTTTCCTCTCGTTACAACAAAAAAATTGCACCTTAAATCGATCATTCATGAACTGCTTTGGTTCCTTCAAGGTGAAACGAACATTAAATATCTAAAAGATAATGGCGTTTCCATCTGGGATGAATGGGCCGATGAAGAAGGGAACTTAGGGCCTGTTTATGGATCACAATGGAGATCTTGGCAGGGAGCAAATGGCGAAACGATTGATCAAATCGAAAGTGTCGTGAATCAAATCAAAAAAAATCCTGACTCAAGAAGATTGATTGTCTCTGCGTGGAACGTGGCCGAAATTGAAAAAATGGCACTTCCACCATGTCACGCTTTCTTCCAATTCTATGTGGCCGACGGAAAACTTTCTTGTCAGCTTTATCAACGTTCAGCGGACATCTTTTTAGGAGTTCCGTTTAATATCGCTTCATATGCGCTTCTGACGATGATGATGGCGCAGGTAACAGGATTACAATACGGCGATTTCATCCATACGATGGGAGACGCTCACTTATATTTAAATCACATTGATCAAACGAAGCTTCAGCTTTCGCGCGAATGCCGTCCGCTTCCAACAATGAAAATCAATCCAAACGTAAAAAGCATTTTTGATTTCAAATTTGAGGACTTTGAGCTTGTCGGATACGATCCGCATCCGCACATCAAAGCACCGGTTGCTATATGATCGTCAGCATGGTCGTGGCCACAGGGCCAAAAGGTGAAATCGGAAAAGACAATAAACTTCTCTGGCATATCTCAGAGGATCTCAAAAATTTTAAGAAAATCACGACAGGGAAAATGATTGTCATGGGCCGCAAGACTTATGAATCAATCGGTAAACCACTTCCTAACAGAACTAATGTCGTCATTACTCGTGATGAAAAGTGGCAGGCACCTGAAGGTGTGATCGTCGTTCATGATCCACTTATGGCGTTTGATCTGGCCCTTGAAATTGAAGAAGAAAAAAATTTGGAAGATATGGAGATGATGGTTATTGGCGGTGGAGAGATTTTTGAAATCTTCATGCCGTACACGCAAAAAATTTATCTCTCTGAAGTTCCCTATAATGGACCGGCCGATGTCTTTTTTCCTAAGCTCACACTGAGCGAATGGTCGATTTCTGAAGAACAGAAATTCGAAGGATTTACTTTTAAAGTTCTTAGTCGCGCTGACTAGTGATTATAAACTTCTTCAGCGAATTCCAGAGCATCAACACCATCCTCTGATTTCATGTGCGCACTTTTTTTAACTAAAAAGAAAGTGTGCATCCACGTTTTTTTCAACCACACTTTGATGTTGCTGTAGTGAGAAGCTATCGCAGGTAATCCCTTTGGTCCCAAAATTAATTTTTCCTGCTCTTTAGGTGAAATCGCCCCGTATCCAATCGACATGACGACATCGCGAGTACCCATGAGAACTCCGATCTGCCAATCATCATAAAGTTCAAAAACAGGTCCAATATCTTTAGCGACATGACCGTCATTGTAATCGATTTCCAGTCCAACATTTGAAAACGCACGCTGAAAAGATTGAAAGGATTGTTTGGAAAATTTCTTCCAAAAATCTTTTCCATAATGGAGTCCAGGAGAGTCAACGATCATCGTTTTTTTAGCGTTGGGAGAAACAATCGACTCAATATGTTTCCCATGAATCAAACTTCCAATGGCACCAGCTGATGCACCCCAAACAGTGACATCATTGAATGATTTAAAATCATCAATGAATTTTTGATCGCGAAGAAAATTGAGGGCAAGAAGTGTATTGGTGTATCCCACGTGATGAATTTTTTTGCCGTTGTAATTTTCAATATGATCACCAGCATGAACATCACCTGTGCAATAAGGAAAATAAATCATCGTGTGATCACGAAAGGGATTATAAGATCGATCGGCCGTAAAAACGCTGAAACTTTTGACGTTAGGAATAGGGTAGATCCAGGCCTTCGGAATGACCGCCGTACATGATAGTCTGTCCCAACAGACACCACCACCCATAAATTCAACGAGCAGCTTTTCAGAAGAACCACGGTTGAAAAAAATGTAGTACTGATCACCGTTTCCGCATTTTGCACCGGGGATCGCAATTTTTTTAAAATCGTGAATGAAATCTTTTGCCGTAGCAACACTTGTTAACAAGAGCAGGCAAAAAAACCATAATTTCACTTGATGGCCTTCATCTCATTGAGGTCACGTTCGTAATCATCACGCCAGCTATCAGCAAGAGTGTTTTCTTTGAGACTTAATCCGCAGTACGTGCGGGCCGCTGTGACTAAACGTTCTTCTTCTCTTGTGAATCCTAAATAAGGAACAAAGTTTCCGTAACCTTTAATGAAGAAACTATCTTCGCCATTTTTATAGCTGTAGTTTTGGCATTGATTAGGATTGTTGCTGTCAACAAAACCAACTTCGTATCCATTTGGCATTGAACGAATGCCCATCACTAGCCATGAATGCGAAGTGATGCCTTTAATTTGCAGTTTTTGATAAGCGACTTTTTGTTTTGTTTCTACATATGTAAAAAGCTGATCGAGTGATGCTTTTAGTTTTGATGGTTCAATTCGTGTGTCTCCTTGAAGTCCATCCATCCAACTGCCGAGAACAACACCATCATAAATTTGCCAATCATTAAGTTCAGATTGAATTTCTTTTTGAGCATGTTTTGAAAACTCTGCAAAATTAGCAAAACCGGGAATAGTGAATACATTTTCGCCACGACGAATTTCTTTAATCAATTTTTTTAGATCACGTGCATTGGGTTTTGCAAGATCAGGGCGAAAAACCGCAAGATAGAGAACGTTTCTTTGAAAGCGGGAATGCCACCAGCAGACACCACCATTAAAAAGTCCGCCATCATTTTTAAAACTCATAAGATTAACTGGATCAGCAGAAAATTCACGCACTCTCATTTCATTGTTGTTAAATCGTGAACAGAAATCCTCTTTTGTATGAGGTAGTGTTCCAGCAGTTGCTGTCATTGATAAACTCAATAGCGTTAGAAGAATGAATTTCATAAAGGGTCTTCCTATTCGATAATCAGTTCGTTTTTCAATTCATTTGAACGATTGGCATCTTTGGCCGGAAAATAGTGCTCAAGAACGGCGGCCGCTGCTTCAATTGTTTCTTTAAGCGCAATCGCTAGATCACCCTGGTGAACTTTTTCAGCAAATTGGACTACGAGCTCATCCCAAACTTTTTGTTCGATTTTTTTTCTGACTCCTACATCAGTGATGATGTGAATCTTTCTCTCCATGAGCGAAATGAAAATAAGAACACCATTATGATCAGTCGTGACGTGTATGCCATGATCAAAAAAGGCTTCATAAGCACGCTGGCGTGTTTCGAATTCCATTTCATTTTTAGTGACGAGTAATCTTTGGAAAAAGGGATATCTCCCTAACCAATAACCTAAAAGAAGCCCCGGAATTTGAATCCAAAGATAATAAATAGGGTTGATGATGTGGAGAGGTGAGAAATAGAGACCTAGAGAAAAGAGAAACGAAACAATAATGGCCATCCGAAAATGAGAAGCAGGATAGATGTCACTCGTTGAAACAATCATAGGAACGAGTTCACTATGGCTTTTCTTTTCTGCCTGCGCGATTATTTCACGAATGTGTTTTTTGCTTTTTTCAGAAATCATATTTAATCCTTAAATTTTTATTACCAAGAACCTGATGAACCGCCGCCGGAGAATCCTCCGCCGCCACCGCCCCATGATCCGCCTGATGATCCTCCACCGAAGCCGCCTCCGCCGCCCCAACTAGATCCGCCACTCCATCCGCCATAACCCGAACTGTACATCCCACGACGTCCTCTACGAGTAAAGAGTTGCAAGAAAGCAATGACGATAAAAAGTATGATCATGATGAATGATGAACTGATGCGACGTTGATGGCGCGGTCTAACTGAACCTTCTGCAAATTTAAGTTCCACGCCGGCCGCTCGCCCCATGAGTGAGAGACCGAGTGCGACTCCGTTGTCATAATCTTGATTGCGAAAAAATGGTTTTACTTCTTCGATAATTCTGCGGGAAGTGAGATCGGTGATCTCGCCTTCGAGACCGCGACCAACTTCAATGCGCATTTTTCTATCTTCAAGTGAGATGAGAAAAAGTGCGGCTTTGTCTTCGCCTTTTTTACCGAGTTTCCATTCATCGACAACTTTGATGGAGTACCCTTCGATGGTTTCATCAAGCAGTCTATCAATGACGAGAACTTGAAACTGAATTCCTTTTTCCTGATAGAGATTCATAAGCGCATTGGAAATCGCCGCGTGAGCACTACGACTTAAAAACTGCGCTTCATCAACCACCGGCCCTGTGAGGGCCGGCACTTCCATCGTCCATGCGGACAATGAAAGAAGTGTTGTTAAGATGAAAACTAAAAATTTATTCATTAGAATTGAACCGCTGGAGCTTTTTGCGCTTCCTGAAGATTTTCAACTTCAAATTGCGGCTTCTTCGCATGTTTTAAGAAGAGTGAATTTGTCCACGACGTAGGAGGAACAGTTACGAGATTATTAAATTCTTTAATCGACGTAATGTAGCGGTTTCTCGCTACAGTAATTCTGTTTTCTGTTCCTTCAAGTTGCGCTTGTAAGTCGCGGAAATTTTCGTTCGCCTTTAAATCTGGATATTTTTCCACGGTTACCATTAAACGAGAAAGTGCTGATGAAAGGCCTGCTTGGGCCTGTTGGAATTTTTGCATGTTTGCTTCAGTGAGCTGATCCGCTGTAAAATTAACAGATGTAGCTTTAGCGCGCGCTTCGATCACACCTTGAAGTGTTTCTTTTTCGTGACCAGCATATCCTTTAACCGTGTTAACGAGGTTAGGAATAAGGTCAGCGCGACGTTTATATTGGTTTTGAACTTCGGCCCAATCGGCCTCTACTTGGTTTAAAGCTGTAGGAATACTTTGGATTCCACATGAAGAAAGTAGAATAGTTGTAACGAAAATAGTGACTAATGACTTAAAATATTTCATAACGATCTCCTCAGAAGATTATTGAAAATTAAAACACTTAAAAGCTTATGTTAAAGAATCAAAAAAGTGAACTTTTGTTACCAGTTGGTGACATGAATATGTGTCTGGCCGCTATTCACAATGGCGCAGATGCTATTTATGTTGGAATGCCACATTTTAATGCTCGCGGAAGAACGACTGATTTCACCACGGAACAACTCAAAGAGATGATCGATCTTTGTCATCTTTACGGAGTGAAAGTTAATCTTGCTTTTAACGTTGTTATTTTTGAACCTGAACTTCCGGCCGTTATTGAACTTTTAAAAGAGGTTCTTCCTACGCGCCCGGATGCGCTCATCATCCAAGATGTAGGCCTCGCGAAAATCGTACGTCAAATGGCCCCTGATCAGGTTATTCACGGTTCAACGCAAATGACGGTGACGAACTATGAGGCGATGAACTTACTTGCTGATTTGGGCATTAAACGTTTTGTTTTGGGACGCGAAGTTTCTCTGCCTGAAATGAA
>CAMLKK010000080.1 GCA_946480715.1 uncultured Bacteriovorax sp.
GTGCAAGCTTAGTTGCTAGCTTTGTTTTCCTTTATATGTTGTTTGGAAGTGATAGCTTCACCCTCAGTGAATCTTTTAGTTTAGAAGGAAATAAGATTCTTCTTCTGAAGGTCGTATCAATTCTCAACATTCTCATGATTTTAATCAACGGTTATGAAAGCCTGGTTAAAGTTCGTAATACAGTTCTCATGAGTTTCATGTTCCTGGGCGGGGTGTTCCTTCTAGGTGCTAATGAACTTATGACTTTTTACGTAGCGATGGAAACGATCGCTCTTGTTGGTTACGCGCTGGTTGCAACTTCTGGATTAGAAAACTCACGAGAAGCAGCGATTAAGTATCTTATCCAGGGTTCAGTTATTACTGTTATTTTCCTTCTTGGTGTCGCTTTCTATTTAGGAGCAACAAACAGTGTATCTCTTGTCGGTGTAAAAGTTGTTAACCAAGAACTATACGCTGTTAGTTTAGGAATTTTCATCCTGACTGCATGTTTTAAACTCGGAGCTTTCCCTTTCCATGCTTGGATTGCAGATGTTTATTCAAACGTTACTCGCGGGAACTTAGCGACTAACTTTTTCATTTCAAAAATTGTTATTGGTTTTAAATTCATTGTTATGATTCAAGCATTACTTCTTGAATCGGATCCTCAATTTCAGGACATCCTTATCCGCGTTGTTCAAGTTATTGCCGTCATGTCGGCTTTCTACGGAAACATCATGGCCCTTGTTCAAGGTCAGTTTAAAAGAATCATCGCTTATTCTTCAGTAGCACACACTGGTTACATGTTGATGATGATCTGTTTAAACCCAGATGAAGCTTATGAAATTCAACTTATCAGCTACCTGGTTCTATATTCAATGACAGCTACAGGAATTGTATTAATACTGAACCAATTTGCTGAGTTAAATAAGAATAAAGACGGTCGGAACATTCTTAAAGGTGGTTTCTACCGTAATAAAGCTTTATCAGCGATGTTGGTTATTTTCGTTCTCAGCTTAGCAGGTATTCCACTGACTTCGGGTTTCTCAATGAAGTATATGCTGTTCACGAATTATTTCCGTGAAGGGTTCACTATTGAAGCCGTTTCTATCTTCATCAGCTCGATCATCGGTTTTGCATACTATATCCGATTCGTCAGCGACCTCTTCAGTGAAGATGAAGCCTCGGTAAAGGTTCCCCAGTTAAAAACACGTTTTAGCGAATCATTAGTTCATGTTATCATTTTAGTGTCTATCTTCTCGATTGGAATTGCTCCATCACTCTTCTTAGGATTGAAGTAGTAAGTAGACACAGGACTTAATGAGTTTAAAGTACCGGATCCGACTTCAGAATGAGCGGGTCGTTGGACCTTTTTCAAGCGAAGAAATCGGAGAGCTATTTCTCAAGGGACATATTGCGGGAAATGAACCCTGCCAACAATTTCCTATTGGTGACTGGCGATCACTCCAATCTTTTCCTGCACTCAAGCAGCTCATTGATGTTCTAGACAAAAAAAATCTTAAAGATCCAACTGTCACCCAAACCAAACAAGAAAAGCAGAAAGACTCAAACAAAACAGGTGTCACTCAAAAGCATCATGAAGGAACTCAATCGGGAGTTAAAAGTTTTAAAGAGTTTAAGTTTGGAAAAAACGTCAACATCGACGTTAACTACGAAGAGCTAGAACAAAAATTTAAGGAAGAACATCCAGATTACATTTCAAATAATGAAATAGAAAAAACAGTCGTTTTGAGAAAGAAGCCATCGGCTCCAGTTGAGATGGAAAAAACGGTTGTTGTTCCAATTCCTGAAAAACCTAAAGTCGAAGAACCTGTTAAAAAAGTCGTTGAAAAGAAAGTTGAAGTTCCAGCTCCGACACGTGAAGAGTTAATCAGTGAGAATACTGAATTCATCAATCTCAAATCACTGCTTCCAACAATCAATGCTCAGTTAAGCGTTTCAGAAGTTGAATTCGATAAACAAGCGCGCATTGAAGAAACACTAGAAAAGAAAAAACAAAAAGAAATGCAGGAAGAACTTCTTCGGCAAGCTGCTCAAGCAGAAGCGGAAGAAGAAGATGAAGAAGTTGAAATTGAAGTCGTCGAAGAAAAAGACGGTGAAGTTGTCGTTAAAAAGAAAAAGAAAGGAATGTCTGTCATTGTGGCCATTGCCTTCATGGCCCTAATTTATGTTTTAATGACTCCAGATGAAGCTCCTAAGAAAAAGGAACTTCTTTTTGTAGATGTAAAATTTCCGATTGCAGGTGTGGAAAATATTCCGGAAGCTAATAAGTTTTTGGCGGATGCTCGTACATTGTATAATCAAAATACCTACATGAAGCGAGCTCTTTCAACGGGCTTTTATTTAAATTCATTACAAGCTAAATTCGCCAACAACGAAGCTATGGGCGAAATCATTCAAGCGTATGCTGAACTGTTGGATGATACAAAAGATAAAACATTAGCGGCAAACACTCTTTATAAATATATCCAAATTTCAGAAAGTAAAATGTTGTCGGACCCTTCTACTGTAACGGGTACAGCAGTCTTTTTTGATAGTATTCAGAAATATCAAACTGGTATCAACACTATTAAAAACTATCTTCGTGCTGGGGGAAAACCAACTCCAAAAATGTTAGCTTATTATCTGCGCTTACTTATCAATGCAGGCGAATTGATAGAAGCCAGAAAAGTATTCGATGCACTTAATAAGATTCCTAAAAAACCAATTGAAGCTTACAAGCAGCTGGCAAATTTTCAATTAATTGATGATCAACCAGGACAAGCAAAAACAATTCTGGCAGAAGGTTTAAAATACTATCCTCAAAGTGCTCTACTACTTTTATCCATGGCCGATATTCTTCTGAAAGAGCAAGCGATCAAGGAATACCAAGCTGTTCTGGAAAAAGTTAATGCCATTGAAGCAGAAGAATCACCATTTTTTCTGGCGCAATATTTAAAGCACATGGGTTATCTGCACGCTCTTAAAGACGACAATACAAAAGCGGCAGTCTTCTTTAAAAAATCACTCGATCTCAAAGAGTCCGATGATCTTAGAACAACGCTAGCTCGCTTAGAAGTTTCAGGAGATAAACTTTCCCAAACACTTATTCTTGAAAGTAAGGTCATTGGTCTATTAGAAAAAGCTGAAGCCGAATACAAAAATAAAAATGTCGACGGCGCTTTTGCTTTTACCATTGAAGCAGTAGATGCACTTCCAACTTACATTCCCGCATTGGTTTTCCAGGTTAAATTAAATACCGAGCGTGGACTTTTTGATTCGGCCATCGTTGCTCTAAATAAAGCGATTGCTGATAATCCACAAAATAATCAGCTGAGAAAACTACTAGCAGAAACATATCTTAAAGCTTACAAGCTTGATGAAGTTGAAAAAGCATTAGTGATGATAGCTCAAACGAAATATTCAAGTAGTGCTGACTACGCTTCATTAAGAGGCCAGCTGGCAGAAGCTAAACGTAACACAAACATGGCATTGAAGTGGTATAACGAAGCTTTAAAGCGTGATCCGCTCAACGATGTGGATATGTATCGTATAGCAAAAATATTTTTACGCTTGCGAAAATATCCATTAGCGCGTGAGTGGATTTCTAAAGCGATTTTTCTTGATCCAAAGAACGTTAATTATCTCGCTCTCAACTCAGATATTCTCTATGAGCAAGATGGAACAGACATTGCGATTGGATATCTACGAGACATTATTTCCGAGTTTGGAGAAGATCCGGTTCTCGTTTCAACGATCGCTATGACTTACTATAAGAGTGGTCAGATTAAAGAGTTCCAGGCTTATTACAAAAAAGTTCAAGAGCTTCCCATTAAAGAAGAACGACTTTATGAATTCCTCATTTCCGCAGCTAAATTAGAAGCGAGAAAAGATGAATTCGTTACTTATAGCAAGGAAGTTCTAAAGCTGAATCCTGGTAACTTAAAAATTCGGATGAATCTTGGTGAATTTTACCTTGAAGAGAAAAAGTACAACGATGCTATTGATGAATTTACTGAAGTAAAAGATAGGCTTCAGTCTTATCCGAAAGTTCACTATCAACTGGCAAAAGTTTATCTGGCCAAAGGTGAAATGGACAAGGCCGGTGAAATGGCCAAAAAAGAATTAGAACTTAATCCAAATTTGGACAGCGCTTATTTTATCGTGGGTGAAGTGCATCGACTCAATAAAGAATATCGTGAAGCGATTCCAAAATATGAAAAGGCCATTGCTTTGAACCCCAAGGCTACAGATGCCCTCATGTCGATGGCCTGGATTCGTTTAAATCAAAACTACACAAGCGAGTCCATTGAGCTCTATAACCGTGCTTTAAAAGAAGATCCCACGAATCCTACGATCCACAAGCAGATGGGTGATGCTTATCGAGCGGCTGGACAAAGAGCGTTAGCCAAAGAAAAGTACGAAGACTACCTCAAGCTGAACCCGGTTGCGCCGGATAAAGATCAAATTGAAACTTTAATTAGAAATCTCCAATGATCTTTCTTGTCTTTTTTTTCTAAAACACTTAATATGTCTCCTACGAATGCGGAGGATTGGCAGAGTGGTCTATTGCAGCGGTTTTGAAAACCGCCGTACCGCAAGGTACCGTAGGTTCGAATCCTATGTCCTCCGCCATTTTCGTAAACGTGACCTCTGTTGGAGATGTGGGAGAGTGGTCTAATCCAGCGCCTTGCTAAGGCGTCGTACCCCGCAAGGGGTACCGTGAGTTCGAATCTCACCGTCTCCGCCATTTTTTATATCCCTTTCAAATTCATTCTTATTTTCACTTCCTGTGCTTGAAGAACTCTTAAATTTTAATTTGTATCAAATGAATTATGATTTTTTGTGGATAATTTCTGCGGAGTCACTCAATGTCTTCATTCATCTCAGGTCTTGAACGTTTTTTTCAAAGCATCCCACTACAGTTACTAGAGATCTGGGGAAGTTTTGGTTTTCTCATTGGTTTATTTTTCATGATCTGTGCTTATGGTGGAATTACTTTTTCACCAGGTAATTCTTTCGGAATTGGAAGACATAAGCAATTTTGGGATTCAAAAGCATTCTACGCCATCATCTACACTTTTCTCTTTGTCACCCTCACTGGCTACATAGGATCAACTATAGTTCTCGTAGAGGGAGCGCAGACATTTGAATCTTTGAAAGATCTTTCGGTGTTTATCTGCATTTTAATTTTTGGATATCCAGCTCTTCTTATAGTTCCATTTGCCTATGGTCTTTCAGATGTTGTTGAAGGCGTTCCGCTTGAATTTATATGGGACTGGATTATTGGATACTTCATCAATCCAGCATGCTTTTGGATTGCGCACATGTTGATTGGGAGAAATCCCGATTTTAGAAAATTTCAGGTGTGGATAAAATATTTTCTTTTTGTTTTTATCTTTATGCTGATTGAACCGATACTTTGGGGATATATTTGCGCTGACAAATTTACGGCTGAAATTTCTTATCGAAACATTACTCCAGCACTTTATTTCACAACAATTACGACCTGGTTAATGGCCCCGTTTGCGATGTTATTAATCCTTCCGTTTTCTAAAAAACTTAAAATATTTTGGGCCGACATTCCCGGCCACGTTAAGGAAAAATTTCTAACTTCAAACGAATGGTTGTGGGAAAGCGGAAAGGGCTTTCGAGGTGAATGGCAAAAAGGAGAAAGAAGTCTTCCTGTTCGAATTTTCTTGGTTACACCATTTGTTGTTTTGATGTTAACAATGATTGGTGCGACGGCTTTTTTTACACTTAGAAGTTCCGAAGAAGCCGCGAAAAAACTTGCCGGTAAACTCCAACTAGCAATCACAAAAAATATTCAACTACAACTTGATAAGAGCGGACAAGATTTAGCGGCTTTAAAAACTTTCTTAAATGCAATTCCCATTGCTACAGATGGAAGGGCCATTATTATTGATCAAAATGCAAATATTATGGCGAGTACATCTGATGGAAATGATGAGGTGGTGAAAAAAGCAATTACCAATTTCATTCAAACATTCACGCCTAATAGTTTTATAAAATCACAGCACTTCAGTTTTGATGTTGTCACGTCAAAGCCACTCTCACGCGAATCGTGGTTTAGTTATGCTACACCTTATGAAAAAAAAGGATGGATCATAATCGTTTCAATACCAGCATCTTATTATCTGGAAGGTGTACGAACGGGAAAAAGTCAGTCAGCGATGATCGTGGCCATTGCGCTTTTTCTCGCACTCATTATTGCTGCTATTCTTGCGACTGTTGTTACCAAGCCAATTATCAGAATCGCAAAAGCAACCGAACTTCTGGCAAGTGGAGATCTGGATCAGCAATTACCAAAAAGTCAGTTGGAAGAATTAGGAATTCTCACCGATTCATTTAACAATATGGCGAGACAACTGAAGAATTCGTTCAACGAAATCGAAATCAATGAAGAACGTCTCCAGCTGGCCATTAAAGCAGCTAATCTTGGTATTTGGGATTGGGATATCGAAAAAAATATTCTGATCTGGGATGATAATATGTACAAGTTTTACGGTGTAGAACGCTCCGAATTCAGTGGCGCTTATGAGGCCTGGTCAAAGAGTTTGATTCCCGAGGATAAAGAACAAACTGTAGCGCAAGTTGAAGCCGCATTAAGAGGCGAACATGAATTTATTTCTGAGTTTAGGGTTCGCTGGCCAGATCAATCTATTCATTACTTGAGAAGTATTTCAAAAACGTTTCGAGGAGAAGATGGAAAGCCAATTCGTATGGTTGGTATCAATGCAGACATCACAGATCAAAAAGCTTCAGAAGAGGAACTACAGCTGTATAGAAAACAGCTAGAAGAATTAGTTGCTGCAAGAACTGCACAGTTGGAAATTACTAACAAAGAACTTGAAGCTTTCTCTTATTCTGTCTCTCATGATTTGCGTGCGCCCTTGCGTGGAATTGATGGTTGGAGTTTAGCACTTCTAGAAGACTACGGTGAAACATTAGAAGCTAAAGCAAAAAACTATTTAGAAAGAGTGAGAAGTGAAGCTCAGAGAATGGGAAGTCTAATTGATGATTTGCTAAAACTCTCACAGGTAACAAGAACTGAAGTTCGCTGGGAGCCTGTGGATTTGACAAAGTTAGCGCAAATTGTTTCAGCTCGTTTGAAAGAACAACATTGTGATCGCAATGTTAATTTTATTATACATCAGGACTTAAAAACTTCAGGTAATGTTCACCTTCTTGAGATCTTATTAACAAACCTCATTGGAAACTCATGCAAGTTTACGAGTAAAATCGAAAACGCCGAAATAGAAGTAGGACAAGTTGAAATAAAAGGAAGACCAGTTTTTTTCGTAAAAGATAATGGCGCCGGTTTTAATAAAGAACGTGCACATAATCTCTTTGCCGCATTTCAACGCTTTCATCGCCAATCTGAATTCGAAGGAACTGGGATTGGCCTGGCCATGGTCCATCGAATAATTAATCTGCATCGTGGAAGAATTTGGGCCGAGTCAGAAGTCAATCGAGGTGCAACATTTTATTTCACGATCGATGACTTAAGAAATTTTTGAAGAAAAAACTCAAGCATCTCCTTTGCATATTTTGTTGCAGGGGTGGTGAATATGAATCTTTATTTTAAAAAAAATTTCGATGAATTTATTGAAGATATCGATCGACACGAAATATTTTTACTCTCTGCTTCGATTGCTTACACAACGGCACTCGCCTTAGCACCCTTTGTTCTTATCCTTCTTTCTGTTGCTTCACTTTTAGGCCCTGAAATGCAGACTAAGCTTTACGACAGTATGGCAGAAACAGTTGGTCCACAAGCAGGTGAAGCCGTTTTGGGAATCGTCTCGAATACAAAGGAGCATCCTTCTCTTTCTGGATTATCAAGTATCATTGGTTTTCTTGTATTGGTTGTTTCTGCTTCCGCCATTTTTTATCAGTTAAGAGTTGCTCTCGATAAAATCAACGATAATGAAATAGCCAAACGCCAGGCTGGCTTCAGAGGATTTGTTAAAGATCGAATTTTTAGTATCGGCTTAGTTTTTGGTTTTGCATTTCTCTCAGTCGTTTCACTTATACTCTCTTCAATGTTGGCCGCAGTTTTTCCCGGCGGTGAAGGTTTTTTATTAAAAGTATTCTCGTACATCGTGAACTTCTTCATGTTTGGATGGATCTTCACTCTCATCTATCGCTTCATTCCTTCCCAAAAAATGCGTTGGAAAACATGCCTTATTTCAGGTGTCGTCAGTACGATTTTTTATCTCGCAGGGAAAAGTCTCATCGGTATCTATTTAGGAAAAGCGAGCGTGGGGTCGGCGTATGGGGCGGCCGGATCCCTCATCGCTTTCCTCGCCTGGGTCTACTACACCGCCCTGACGCTTCTTGTAAGTTATGAATTTTCAAAAGTTTTAGTTCTAAAAAGGGTGTATCAAAGACCGCCAAAGAAGCCATCGAAGGCCAAGCGATCTTCAGTGTATGCTCCGGTTTAAATCGTTGACTTAATTGACTCTGAGATTTATATTCAGCTTTCAAAATGCGCAGTCGTAGCTCAGCTGGATAGAGTACTTGACTACGAATCAAGTGGTCGCAGGTTCGACTCCTGCCGATTGCGCCATTTTTTACTTGTCTGGTAGTTCTTGTCATCCTTCCCGTTTAATCAGATTTCCTAGTCGTCGAACCTACGGTTCGCTTGCCCGAACTCTAATGGCATCGTTTTGTTTTTCTAGTGCTTCGCTTGCGGAGTAAAAATGCTCGCGCATTTTTTCGGGCAAGTGCCTCATGCGCC
>CAMLKK010000081.1 GCA_946480715.1 uncultured Bacteriovorax sp.
ATTTCTTTGGCCCATTATGGTGAACCAGTTGTTGGTATTGTAATGAGACCACCAACAGGCGAGTGCTTTCTCGCTCAGAAAGGAAAAGGAACGAGAATAGTCAACTACACTCAAAACTTTACAAAACGTTCCCCTGCTAAAAAAATTTCTACCTCTACGAATAAAAAGAAATTAAAAGATTCTTTGCTTGTAACAGGTTTTACAACTGAAAAAGGCGAAGTATTTGATCAAGAGTTCGCTCTATTTAAAATGATGGTTGGTAAGAGCCGAGGCATTCGCAGGATGGGAAGTGCGGCCCTAGATCTCTGTTATGTTTCAAAAGGCGTCTTCGATTGCTTCTGGGAGAGAGGATTAGCAGCTTGGGATGTTTCCGCTGCTGGACTCATTTGTCAGGAAGCGGGAGTGAAAGTAACTGATTATCAAGGTCAGAAATTTCATCCTTTCCAGGAAACAATTCTTGCTGCTAGAGGTGGGCTGCACACTGAGATCTTGTCTTTATTTGGTAACAGATTATAATTTTCTTACCACTTGAATCTCATAAATCCTAGGAAGGGACCGTGCAGGAAACATTACGTTTAATACTCACAAAATTTACTGATGAAACAATCACTGTCTTCAGTTTGCTTTTATTAGTAACGATGGTGGCGATTGTTATTTATTGGTTTTATAACCGTAAGAAGTTTCACCAACTCTCGCATGAAATTCCAGCTTCAGTTGTTAAGAATTATTTAGATTCAATTATTCAAAATTCAAATTCTCTAAAATCAAGTTTGTTCCGTGGCGGTGGTTTAGATATCGGTAATGGTATCCCTTCTGTTGTTCCAGTTGGTGACCTTCCTTCATCAATGAGCATTGGGATTGGATCTGGTAGCGAAGAAATCACTCAAAAAAACGCAGAGATTGCTTCTCTTGCTCAAAAGCTAAAAGACTCTCAAAAGCAAATTGCTGATCTTGAAAAACGATTACAGGATCTCTCGGCAGGAAAAGGTCTTGGCGCAGAAACTGAACTTCTGAAAAAAGATCTCGCTACACTTCAACAACGTTTGAAAGAAACTGAAAATCAACTGGCAGAAGCTCGTGCTTCCAGCGGTGGTGATGCTAACCTTCAAAAAGAACTGACTTCCGTTACAAACGACAGAAACGAACTTCGCGAAAGATTGAAAGAATATGAAATCATCGAAGAAGATCTCGCTAACCTTAAACGTCTACAGCAAGAAAATGATCAATTAAAAGCAGAATTGATGGCCTTAAGAAAAACAGGAGCGGCAGCTCCAGTGGCAGCAGCAGCACCGGCCGCGGCTCCAGCACCAGCTGAAGAAGAGTTAGACTTAGAAGCTGAAATGGCCAAGGCAATTGCTGACAGTAAACCGGCTTCAAAAGCAACTCCGGTTGAAGTGCCAGTTGATGATGTTCCAGCTGAAGAAGGCGAACAAAAGTCTGCGGAAGAGTTACTCTCAGAATTCGAAAAAATGCTCGGCTAATTTATAACAAGGTAGAGAATATGAAGAGATCAGCGGTTGTTTTAAGCCTAGGGTTATGCCTCACTTTTGCCGTACAGGCGAGTGCAGCGATCAACAACATTGATGTGAAAAATTCTCTGCTTAAACGTTATTCAGAAAACTATTCTGACAAAACTCAACTTGCTCAGTTGAAAATGGAAACACTGAAATATGGCGGACAATCTGTTGAGGCCCTGATTGAAGTTATGAAGAATGGTAAATATCCGGATAAAAATCGCTGGGTCGCTACCTTTCTTTTAGGTCAAATCATGGGAGAAAAATCAGCGCCATTTCTCGCAAAATTTCTTCAACATCCTCATTGGGTTTTAAGAATGGCGAGCTTGAAAACAATGCTTGCATTGAAACAAAAAAATTACAGTTCTCATTACGCTAAATTGCTAAACGATGATTCTTTTCTTGTACGTTCACAAGCTCTCGATAACATCCGTCAGTTGCGTTTAACAGAAAGTGCTCCTCAAGTTTGGGCCATGTTGTACGATAAAAAAAATTACTACCAACCTACGATGAATGGAAAAGCACTTAAGGCCAAGAGAAGCAACATCATTAAAAATGTCATTACAACAGTTGGTGATTTGAAGTTCGAAAAAGCAAAATTGCCACTAATCAAAATGATCCAAAAAGATCGCTACAACGATATTTTCCCAGAGATTGAAAGCAGTCTTGTGAAAATCACTGGAGTCAATCCACCTAAAGGTGATGCCCGAGCTAAGAGAATCTTCTGGCAGAGACAAGCGCTTAATACGACCATTGAATAACGATTAATTAAAAAGCTTTCTCAGCTTCTTTAGTTTTCTTGTCTTCAATCTCTTGAAGTTTTGCTTCGATTTCCAGTGCTCGCTCTAGACGATAGAGGATAGATTTTTCAAGGATTCCATCACTGCGGATAACTTTCCAGCCTTGTAGAAAGTCTTGTTCAATCCTTTGGCGTTTGAAAACTGTGACTTTAGTCACTTCTTTATTTCCACGATAGCCTTTTACAGCATTGATGATGAGTTTGAATTCGGCAGATTTAACTGCATCGTTTGAGCCAAATGAATCAGCAAAGTTGAGTTCAAGAGTGTTATCAATCCATCTCGTCTTGATGATACCCGCATCTTGAACGAAGACTTCTCTAGGATATTTATTGGTAATTTTTAGAAGCTCTATCCAAACTTTGTTGTAATCGAAACGATAGACCTGGCTGGGAATTTCAAGGTCTTCGGTTACATGGCGATAGTTTTCATAGGAAGAACAGCCAGAAACAACAGCAAGAACGGCCGAAACTACAATGAGTTGTGCCATGCACTTTCTGAAACTTTTCTTTATAAGTTGAGAAAAACTTTTTATCATCTTAGCTATATTGTATCGGATTATAAAAAGAAGACAAAGTATTTGAAAAAGGAACCTATGACCCACACTAAAACTATGGCAGATGTTCTAAGATTAGAGGCCCAATCACTCATTAGTGCCGCCGATAAGTTAGAAAAAAACCACACGAGCGATGTTGAAAAACTAAAGAGTTTATTCGACCAACTTCGTGCTGTGGGATCTTCACTTATTTTTTGTGGAGTTGGAAAGTCCGGCATTATTGCGCAAAAGTGTGCCTCGACGTTCACTTCATTAGGTCTTCCATCCTTTTTTCTGCATCCAACGGAAGCTTTGCACGGAGATTTGGGGAGAGTTGGTGAAAACGATGCCATCGTTTTTTTGAGCAAATCGGGTACAGCAGAAGAAATCATCAAATTGTTTCCGTTCCTTCGAGTTCCTCGCTCACGTAGAATTGCTTTGGTTGGAAATGCTCAATCACCGATTGCGAAAGAGTGCGAAATTTTCTTTGATTGTTCAGTCGATAAAGAAGCCTGTATCAATAATCAGGCCCCAACAACAAGTTCTACATTAGCTTTAGCTATGGGTGACGCCATGGCCGTGATGTATGAAGCATATGTGGGACTTTCTAAAGAGGGGTTTGCTGTAAATCACCCTGGCGGAATTCTCGGAAAATCTCTGCGTATGAAAGTTAAAGATCTCACAATTAAAATTGAAAATTGCCCTGTCGTAAGTAGTGAACAGACACTTCAAGATGTCATCCTACTAATGACGAAAATTCCAGTGGGTGGTTGTGCTGTTATTGATAATGGGACATTTAAAGGAATTCTTGTTGAAGGTGATATCAGACGCACGTTCACGAGAGAGAATGAAGGTCTGAAGACAAAAATTAAAGATATAATGAATACAAATCCTATAACAGTAGGTCCAGATCAACTGGCCTATGAAGCTCTTGAACTGATGGAATCGAAAACACGCTCGTTGCAGGTTCTTCCAGTCATCGAGAACAAGCAGTTTCTAGGTTTCATCCGTTTGCATGATTTGTTGAAGGAAGGGTTTTCGCTTAAAGGGTAAATCAAAGGCCAGAAGTGCGATCACTAGCCCTATAAGTCCCATCAGTCCCCATTTTTGATAGAGTGTTGCAGATCTTTTTTCGAGCGATAGATCGACATCAAGATAAGTTTTTTCACCAATACCTAAACGCTGACTTTCTTTTCCATCAGGATAAATAATGGTCGTTATCCCTGTGTTTGTTGAGCGAATAAGTGTAATCGCAAATTCCAATGATCTCCATTTTGACAGGAAGAGATGTTGAAACGGCTCTGAAGTATTTCCATACCATGAATCATTTGTCAGGTTGACGAGAAATTGAGCTTCATCTTTTTGTTCATTTAAAAAATCGCGTACAAAATCTGTGAATAGAATTTCGTAACAAATGGCAGATATGAAAGCGATCTCGTTATCGGTTTTAAAAGCAGTCCACTCCTTTCCTTCTGCAAAGTATGAAATGTTAGTGATGAGTTTTCTGAACATCGGATTTAGTGGGCCGAAGGGTAGACCTTCACCGAACGGAATGAGTTTTTTCTTGTGATAAACTTCTTTTAGGTATTGATTCTTGCTAAAAAGAAAAGCCGAATTGTAATCACTTTGCCCTTCTGAACCCTGGCCAAAACTAGCATCATAACCGCCAATGAAAAGTTCTCCTTGAGTCTTTGCTAAAATATCGCGAATCAATGGAGGCAGAGGAGCTTCTTTATTTTTTTTCAACATTTCACTGTAGAAAAGAGAAGGATAAGCGGTTTCCGGCCAGATGATGAGATTTCTGGGAGTCACATGATTTTGAGTCGAGAGCTGATAATAACTATCTAAGACGGCCATTAAAGATGAACGGTTTCCTCGCTCAGATTCAAGCTTGATGAAATTACCAATGTTAGGTTGAACGACTCTTACAGCTAGTGGAGGGTTTTTTTCTGAGACATCAGGTTTTCTAAAAAAAGGCAAATGACCTAAAAGAACGACTATCAAAAAAACGTTGATGGACCACGAGATTTTCTTTTCTTTAACTTGATCGAGAATAGCAAGTCCAATGAGTGCACTAAAAAAAGAATAGAAAGCAGCACCAAATAGAGGAGCGAAAGTTAAATAAACATCAGGCGTGAGTGAAGCATAGGAGTGTCCAAGATGAGCGGGAAATTGTTGAGGAACAATTCGCTCTAGCAGGACATAGATGAGAGCAAGCACTACTGGATGTTTAATTTTTCTTTTGAAAGCGACGTAGACGTAGACTTGAGGGATGATGACAAAAGAAAATAAAAGTCCCAGCAAATAGTTAAGGGGTGGCTGAAGTCCACCGAACTCTTTGAGCGTAAAAGGTATCCAGTAAAAACCAGCTAGATAAAAACCAAGAGAATAAAAGACGCTTGTGAGTAATTGGCGCTTGAGATTTTTGTCTTGATCCAAAGACCAATTGAATAGAAAAAAGCCTATTATGGGCGCAAAAAAGAGTGAAAAACCTCCGTGCAATGGAAATCCTAAGGCATAAAGGGATCCGCCAATTAGAGAGGCAAGAAGTGGGAGAGATTTGCGCATAGTCGTATTCATGGGAAGAGTTTAGTTTTAATCTGTTTATTTGCCAATGAGAGACTTTTCACTTTAAAATTTTCATAATGGAAATTGAAAAAAGATCACATTACAGACCGAGTATTCCAGAAACTGCTTATCGTCCGATAAAGCGCTGTCCTAACTGTCAGTCTGTTTATCTTTCTGATTCGAAGTGTGAAGCTTGCGGACGCACACTGAATTACCATCCGATCGGAGAGCCGTTCAGCTCTAAAAGTCTTTATGGATTAAAAGAGCGCTTCTATGCGACGCTGCCTTATTTGGTCCAGGTTTTTCCTCTTTTTGAAAATAAAAAAGATGCGCGCGCGCTTAGTTATAAACGCCATTTGAAAAAAAGATTCAATGATCTTCTTATGGCCCTTTCAGAAAATGAATCCGTTCTTCCAGGAGAGCGAAGGTTCTTTTATGTTGAGTTATTAGAATTAATTGATGAGCTTCTTCGTTATGGAGAACCCTCTTCAATTTTGAGAGCGAAGATTGAAGAAGAGTTAGGTTTTTCTGGTGCGCTTATTACTCAGGATCTCGTGAACTATTTGGATCAATCAGCAAAAGAATTTAATTTGAATAAACATCCTCATTGGAGCTCTGTTTTATTGAAACATAAAATGGGTGGTGTTTTGAGAGTCGAACTTTTTTTAAAATGTTTGATTATTGGGACCACTGTCGTAGCAGTGGCCTTAGCATATTATGAAATTATTCGTTCGCAAGTCGGTAGATGATCTTTCCTTCTTTTTCTTTCTTTAATCCAGAATCTTGATTGGCCAGTTGTCTCTTAGTGCTCTCCATTGCATCACCATAAAGTTGATTTGCAAGCAGAAGTGCAGAACCAGCATCTAGACGTCCCCCAGTTGCACATTTCCCTTCCATCGTTGGCTCCTTACGTGCTGAAGCTTTGATGATTTCTTTAATTTTATCATTCGGGATTTGAGGAAACTGAGATTTAATCAGTGCCGCAACTCCAGTAACAAATGCTGTTGCTTGACTTGTACCCGTTAAATAACCTGCTCTACCGTTTTGTAAACTTGATTTAATTCTGTATCCAGGAGCAAATATATCAACTGTTGATTTACCATAATTCGATGAACTCAAAATCTTTAAATCTTCATCATGTGCTGTTACGCTGATGATATTTTTTAAGCCATAGCTTGCAGGGAAGTACGCTTTTCTTTTGTCGTCAATATTAGATTCCTCATTACCAGCTGCTGCAACAACAAGAATTCCTTTTTTCTCAGCTTCTTTTAGAATTCTCAATTCTTCAATCGCCGCTTCCGGTCCACCACCAGAGTAGTTAATAACATCAACATTGCTTTCAACAGCGTAGCGAAGAGCTTCAACTGTTGAGTTGAGATTATCTTGTCCTGAAGCTGCAGGATTATAATATTTTAAAGCTAGAATTTTTACATCTGGATCAATACTCTTGATGATTCCGGCAACGTGAGTGCCGTGCCCATGTTGATCAAGAGGAGCACCTTTAGATTTTTTATCTTTTGAAAAGTCGACACCAAAATTCGATGTATCTACCTTTCCCGAACCAACAAAGATGTTCTTTTCAAGAAATGGATGTTCAGGATCGATCCCAGTATCAACAACTGCGACTACGATTTCTTTTTTCTTTTTGAAATGTTTCCAAGCTTCAAGCAAATTAATGCTCGCTGGATTTTCAGGGTTGATACCCCAGCTAACATAGTTAGAAGTTAAATCTTTAACGTCGAAATAGATTTTTTCATCTGATTTTTGTTCAAGCTTCTTGGGTTGAACAAAAGTTGATGAAGCAGTCTGAGACATTGCCGAAAACGACAAGGTCGCCAAAACGTTCGCAACTACAATCTTCCTGATCATTGATTTGAGGTTTTGTTTTTTCATGGTCATCCCTTAAAATTTCACGCGAATTTCTTTCGCTTAATCTGTTCTCTCCCTAACAAAGCAAGCCTCTTGCCAAGCTTAATTCCTACGTATCCAAGGTGTTAGAGAGTGAAATTCATCTTAGGCCGATAAAAAAATAGTGGGCCGTCTAAACTTTAAACAGTGATCTCAGCGTACTGTCTTAGATTTGGATAGTAACCCCAAAAAATGAAAAATCCCCCGGAGGAACGTGATCAGTGAAAAAGTGACACTGATTCGGTTGGCGAGGGCTTTGCTTAGTGTAAGAGGTGAGAGTCACCAAAGGATGGTGATGAACAAGGAAGATATTCATGAAGAATAAATTGTTTAGAAGCTACTTTTTCTTAATGTTAGGACTTATGGTTTATGTTTCATTTCAAAGCCGAGGTTTAACCCTAGAAAGCAGTAATGATAGCGGATCTATTCTTAGAAAGCCTGAAGAACGCTTCCCTATAGAGCCTAATGAATCCGGTAAAGGCAAAAAAATCATCAAGCGAGTCTATAAATCTCGAAATCTTTGTTAAGGGAAGAGTGGACACCTTAATATCTGAGGACCATGCTCAGTTTGCACTGTAATTTCAGGTGAAAAAACATCATATTTAAACTTTGATTTTTGATACCTGTCTAATAGAGTTGGTGACAACTTGATCTTAGGTGATGTCGAAATATCCTGAGTGAAACCTACCAAATGGGCCTCTGTGAATCCGGCCTTATGTAAATCAACTTTTATAGATTCTACAATCGCTTCATCAGCAATAATGAGCCAGGGGCCATTGGTGCTTGTCGTGTAGTTCTTTCGAGGGTGATTGAGAATTTCGACATTATCAAAGCGCATTTCATCGAGCTGTAAATTGATCTTACTAGCTTCTGAGACCTCACTTAAAACACTTAAGCCTGGTCCACTCACATCGCTGATAAAGCTAACATGCTCAAGATAGTTGCTTACAATCTTACTCATAAGAATGTGAGGAGAAGTGAGTTTTTCAAGTACAGTCATTCGTTCAGCAGCGATTTTTGGATCTATACTTTTTTTAAGAAATTGAGATCGGTGAAC
>CAMLKK010000082.1 GCA_946480715.1 uncultured Bacteriovorax sp.
TTGAAGTCGTTCTTACATTGGTGCTCGCTGTGGCACTAGGTGTTGCATTTTGGGGCTGGACCTTTGTTTATGAATTCGCCAAACCGGCCTTAAAAATATTCGGACTCGGTTATTTGACGGCGGGGTTTTGGATTTTGGCCAGTGTGTTGATTCCCAACATTATTCGGAAACCAGGAGTAGCGATCATTGCTTCTGTGATGGCCGCTTTCGTCGAAAGTTTGCTTACTCATTGGGGACTGATGTCGCTCGTATGGGGACTCGTGCAAGGATTGGGAGCTGAAGCCGTCTTTTTTATTCTTTCTTACAAAAGATGGAACGTTGTGGTTCTAGTGATGGCAGCTGTTCTTTCTTCGACATTTAGTTATGCCCTCGATTTTTTCATCTACAATTATGGCGATCTTGATTTGAAGATGAATCTTTTGCAGTGGGGATCGTTTGCCATTTCATCTGTTTTTCTTGCAGGAGTAGCCGCGCATCTTCTTTCGCAACGGCTTTTACGATTAGGCGTGCTTGATCAATTCCTCATCGCGCGTTTTGAAGATGTATAAATTATCTCCTTTTTCATTCACATATCGCGGCGGAAAGAAAAAATTATTTTCTTCGAAATCAATTGAAATAAATGCCAACGAAACAATTCTCATTACTGGACCATCCGGAGGAGGAAAGAGTACTTTTTTACAATTGTTAAAAGGTATAATTCCGCAATTTGTAGCGGGAAAATTAGAAGGCGAGATTCATTTTAAAGGACTGCCGCTGCATGGAAAAGCTTTTGATCAAAATTTGAAAAGCATCATCTATCTTTTTCAAAATCCTTTCACACAATTGATTTATCCCTACGCAGACGAAGAGTTTTTTTTCTCAATGGAAAATTTCAATTTCACTCGTGAGGAAATGGAAAAACAAAAACTGAAATTTGAAAAAAGTTTTGGATTAGAAAAATTGTGGGGAAGAAAAACGCAGGAACTTAGTAATGGTGAATGCCAGCGCTTAGTTCTCGCCTCTTTATTGGCCATTCAGCCAGAAGTAGTCTTATTAGACGAACCAACAGCTTTTCTTGATCCGGAAGGAAGACGTGAATTTTATCACTACCTTCCTCAAATGAAAGAGGATCGCTTGCTCATTATGATTGATCATCACGTAAAAGAAGTACTTCCTTTTGTCGACAAAGTGTTTTACGTAGATAGCTCGGGGGAAATATCTGAGCGCGATAAGAATGATCTGGTAGATAAAATTGAAAGGAAAATAGTTGAACCAAAATTCAATCAAACTTCTCCAAACCTGGAACTCTCAGTTGAAAATTTGAAGTTTGGTTACGATAAAAAGAATCCTTTGATCAATGGATTAAATGCACATTTTAAGAGTCACGAAATCATTGTGATCAGAGGAAAAAATGGAGTTGGTAAAAGTACGCTTTTCAAACTTCTTGCTGGCATTCTTCAACCTAAAAGCGGGAAAGTGAATCTTGCTTTAGAAGAAGGAAAGAAGATCTCTGGCAGAAAACTGCAGGATTATTGCGGATTCATTTTCCAAAACCCCGAAACGCATTTTTTCTTCGATACAATTGCGGAAGAGCTCGCTCAGGGGATGAAAAAAAACATTTCACCAGAGACAAAAGAAGAACTTCTCAAGGCCTTTTTTCATCAGCTAGATATTCATAAATCTCCCTTTATGTTGTCAGAAGGCGAAAAGCGAAGGCTTTCAATTCTGCTCACACTTTTTATGGGGAAATCGCTCTTTTTCTATGATGAGCCAACTTTTGGACAGGACACTCAATCAAAAGAGATGATTAAAACGCTCATGAAAACGATCAAAAAACATGGACCACTTCAGATTGTGATTTCCCACGATGAAGAGTTTATTCAAGATATTGCAGATAAAATTTATACTCTGGAAGATGGAGTGCTCGTTTGAAAGCAAAACAAGAATTCATTCACTCTTGGTATTTATTGTTGATAAGCTTTTGCTGTTTGATTTTTTTGCTTCTCTCTCCCTACCTTTATGCCAATATCGCTCTCGTCCTTTTCCTTCATTTTTTATGTTTTAAAAACGGTATGCAGTTATCAATGTTTTTCAAACATTGTGTGGTTGCTTTGTTGTTTGCAGCAATGATGGGCGGATTTACTTTAATTTGGGGCAATCAACAGCAGGCGCTTTCATTAGGATTAAGACTTTTTTTGCTCATACTAGCTTCTATGGCGTCGGGGCGAATACTCAACTATACAAAAGTAGTTCTCTTTTTAGTCATCCACAAAGGGCTTAAAGTTCTTTGGGGATATCCTATTATGATTGCCTTAAATTCAATTCTGCTTTTTAAAGAAGAATATGAAAAAATAAAATTGAACGGGAAACTTCGCGGTCTGAGTTTTTTTGAAAAAATCGGAATGCTTTTTCCGCTTCTCGTATTTGCCATCAGGCACTCGCAAAGAGGATCTCTATCCCTCGTGACCAGGGGATTGAACCCCAGCAAGAGTTTCTATTTTAGTTATGAAACTTCAGCACGCGATCGTAAGATCTTTTGGACCTTTTTCCTGGTGTACCTCTGCTTGTGTGGAGGCTTACTGGCCTTCCACTTCAACATTGGCTAAACTAAGGTTATGACAATCACACAATTAGAATATGTTCTCGCGGTAGATAAATTTCGCCATTTTGGTAAAGCGGCCAAGGCCTGTAATGTGACTCAACCGACGTTGTCGATGCAGTTGCAGAAAGCTGAAGAAGAATTAGGCGTTGTTCTTTTTGATCGTTCCAAGAATCCGATTCTTCCGACACCGGAAGGTGAAAGAATAATCGTGCAAGCGAGATCAGTGATTCGTGAATATAAAAAAATATTCTCTATCATCGATGCCTCAAAAGAAGAAGTAAGCGGCGATTTCCGTTTGGGAGTCATTCCCACGCTCACGCCTTATGTCGTTCCGCTTTTTGCCGGTGCATTTGTTAAAAAATATCCACAAGTAAGTCTCACGATAGAAGAATTTAAAACAGAAGATATCATTGAACTTCTGAATAAAGATGAGCTCGATGCGGGATTATTGGTAACACCTCTTGTAGGTGAGACATTTATTGAGCGAGTTCTTTTTCACGAACCGTTTTCTGTGTTTGCTTCCAAAAATCACCAGCTGTTGAAAAAAACAAAAATTAGAGATCGCGATCTCGATACCAGTGATGTTTGGCTTCTCAACGAAGGACATTGTTTCCGTCAGCAGGTTCTGAACATTTGCCGCATTAAAGATAAAGGGATACACGATAACCTAAAATTTGAAAGCGGAAATCTTGAAACTCTAAAGAACATGGTTACGAACAGCAATGGATATACATTACTTCCTCAGCTGGCCGTAAATAATCTTTCAAACGAAGATAAGAAGTTTGTGAGAGAGTTTCAATCTCCAGTACCTACAAGAGAAATATCACTAGTTCACAATAGAATTTTTCTGAAGGAAAAGATTATTACAGCGCTGGAAGAAGAAATCGTTGATCATCTTCCAGACAGCTTAAAATCACTTAAAAAGAAAAACATCGAAGTCATCAGCATCAACTAAAAACTACATTTTTTCTGGCGGAGTCATTCCTAGCAAATAGAGACCCGTTTTTAATGTATCAGCAAATGCTTTTAACAAGCTTAAGCGTGCTGATTTCAATTCTTCTGATTCTGCTTTAAGAACAGATAGCTCAGTGTAAAAACGGTTATACGCCTTACATGTAAAAAAGAGGTGATTAGCAAGCGTGCTTGGACGATAGTTTTCACATGCACCAATTGTCACTTGATTGAAGTCGTAAAGATGTCTCATAAGATCTCTTTCCGTCTCATGCGTAAGCAGATCGAGATGATCAAACGAAGCTTTAATTCCCTGTTCAGCGGCTTTTGTGAGAATTGATTGGGTACGTGCATATGAGTACATCAAGTAGGGACCTGAGTTTCCTTCGAAAGAAACCCATTCCTTTGGATCGAAAACAATTTCTTTAACCGGATCTGCTTGAAGCATTCCGTATTTAATCGCACCAACAGCTAATTTGTGAGCTGTATCCTTCATGCGAGCTTCATCCCATTCACCTTTATACTTTTCCAGATAAACGTTGATTTCGTTGATAACGAGATCGATCAATTGCAGGAATGTGAAAGAGTTTCCAGAGCGCGATGACATTTTTCCGTCTGGACGAACAACCATTCCATATGAAAGGTGGTAACACTTAGACGCTTGCGGGAAACCCATTTTTTCCAGAGCGTGGAACACTTGTTTGAAGTGATGGTTTTGTTCACTTGCTACAACGTAAATAGAACGATCAATTTGATATTTGTTAAATTTAACAGCGGCAAGAGCGAGATCTTTAGTTCCGTAGAGAGTGGTACCATCAGTTTTTCTTACCATGAAGAAACCAAGTTTTTTATCAGACATATCCATTCCGATAGCACCTTGGTCTTCTTTGAAAACACCTTTCTTTAAATACTCATCAACGATTTTTTGTGAATCCTCACTTACTTCTGATTCATAGAAGAAGTGATCAAACTTCACATCAAGCCATTTATAAATGCGATCAAAATCATCTAAACAGTACTGACGAGTGACTTTCCATGTTTCGTAATATTTTCCTGATTTGTTTTCTATTTCTTTCAAGATCGTCGAAATTTCTTTGTGGTATTGAGCTTTTAATGTTTCATCAGCGGCCGCATCTTTTAACTTATTGTTGGCCTCAACATAACGTTGTCCAAGCCACTCCGCCTTGTTTTCCATTTCTTCAAGTTTGTCAGATCCAGTATAGTGATCAACGCCCCAAAGACATTTAGCTATGTGAGTTCCTTCGTCGCCGATATAGTTGGCCGCAATCACTTTGTAACCATTGTAAATGAAGAGACGGCAAATGCTGTCACCCAGACAAACGTTACGTCCGTGACCAACGTGGAATTCTTTGTGAGTGTTTGGCTGAGAGAATTCAATCATCACATTCGTTTTATTTCTTTCAGCGTTTTTCTTTAGGAGATTAAATCCATCACCGCTTACAAGACTTGGAACGATCGCTTTTGCGACTTGTTTCTGATTAGTGAAGATGTTGAGGAAAGCACCTTTAAGAACAACACTTTCAACCCATGGGTTGTTGGCTTCTTCCAGATGGCGTTTTAATTCTGTCGCAACTTCGTTAGGGTTTTTCTTGATCGCTTTTGCAAAACGAAAACACGGAAGAGCATAGTCACCTAGAGATTTTTCTGGCGGCTGTTCCAATGTTTTGAAAAAATCAACAACCGTCAGTTCGGCGGGAATATTAGGTTCGATTTTTTGAAGTGCTTGAAAAAGTGAATCGGCAAGAGACACTTTCGCAGGATCGTAAGAAAAATTACTTAGTGCAGACACGTTAACTCCTAGTGGACAACAACTTCTGATTTAATCGATTGAGCGATAAAACAGTTTGCATGAGCTTTCTCATGCAGTTTTTTTAATTCTTCTGATGAAGGTATTTTATCACCATAAAAATCGATTACAGGAAATAGATCTATTTTAGTAACGGCCATTTTACCGTTTTCATTTTTTTCTAATAGAGCATCAGCGCGACAGCAATACTCACGAACTTTGATATTTGATTTCGTTGCGATCGCAAGAAACGTCATCATGTGACAGCTAGCTAGCGCAGCTGCCAGCAATTCTTCCGGGTTGGTTGTTTTGCCAGAGCCTTTGTATTCAGGAGATGCAGAATTGTTAATTTTCTGATCTCCACCTAAATCAATGCGGTGGTCACGATTAAAATGATCGTAAGTGAAATTGTCTAAATCCGAATTCGTCCATTCAAGGTTTATTGAGTAGGTAGACATAAACTATTCGTCCTTCACTTTGTATTCAGCATCGATTGTTGTTCCATCAAACTGGTTAAACTTTTGTGGACGAGCAGAACCCATACGTTTTGTGATGACAAATTTTTCTGACGATTCACCACCAAGCGCGATTAACCATGCGAGTACAACTAAAATTTGGTTTGTATGCCAGTAAGAAACGGTGGCCAATGTTGCCACAAGAATTCTTGGAGCGATGAAAAATCCCACCCACCAAAGCAGTCCACCAAATTCAATGGAACCTACTAACAGACCTGATACTAGGAGAGTCAAGCGTGGGAATAGTGCGATTGAAAAAAGAAAAAACCATCCATGTTTAACGAAAAAATCAACGTTCTTAAATTCGACGTTTGCGTAGTTAATTAAAAGAGTTGAGGCACCTGTGATGGCAAGAAAGATGAATAATATTTTAATGATTGTTTTCATGCGGATACTTTATCAAAACGCATGACAATAAGGAATAAAAAACAAAAAAGAAGGCACAGCCTTGACGAAATTATAAGCGTTCTCATCTTTTGATTATGAAAACACAAATACATACAATACCAGAAGAATTCATACCAACCTTGGTCCTTAAGAACACCGTCTTGTTCCCGGGGATCACACTACCTGTTCTCGTCTCAAAAGAGGTGGGGTTAAATGCTATTAACCACGCACTTACCCAAGACCGAGAAAAGCGCATTATAGCTCTTACCCTCAAAGAGGGTGTGGAGATTGACTCAGCTCAGCCAAACGATTTTTATAATGTTGGGACACTTTGTATCGTCGATAGTCTCGAGACAACAGATAATGGGGAGACGATTGCCTACATTGTTGCCGTCCAGCGTTTTTCAATCAATGAGATTAAATTTTCTCCTGATTTTAAATCGTGGGAAGCAAGAGGACACGTCAATCCCGATGTTGTCGATATTGATGCTCCAACCGAAAAAGCATTACTGACAAGTTTAAAAGATATTTCTAAAGAAATTCTTGAAAGCTTGAAGGCCGGTGCGAATCTAAAACGATCGATGGATGGTTTTTCTGATGTGGGACAATTCACAAATATTGTCGCTCAAAACCTTCCCCTCATTATTCCAAAAAAACAGGAGATTTTGGAAATTGCTTCGATTAAAAATCGCGCGCTGAAAGTTTTGGAACTTTTAGTTGAGCAACGAGAGATGATCAAAGTTAACAATGAAATGGGTCTGAAGATTTCAGAAAAAACCAGCAAGGCCTACCGTGAATCAATTCTAAGAGAGCAATTAAAAGCAATCAAAGAAGAATTAGGTGAAGGTTATACGGATAGCGAAGGCGGCGATAAACAAAGTTTAAAAGATAAAATTCTTGCAGCTAAACTTCCTAAAGATGTTGAAAAAGTGGCGCTTGATCAACTCAATCGTTATGAAAACATGGGAGCGCAAAACGCAGAATCACATGTTATCAGAAATTATCTCGATTTAATTTTAGCATTGCCATGGAATGATCTGGCCCCTGAGCAATTGGATCTAGATAAAGCTGAAAAAATTCTTAATGACGAACATTATGGTTTAGAAAAAATCAAAAAACACATCATTCAGCATTTAGCTGTGATGAAGCTTTCTCCTCAGAAGAAAGGTTCGATTTTACTTTTCGTCGGCCCTCCAGGAGTAGGGAAGACATCTCTCGGTCAAAGTATTGCTAAAGCACTCGGACGTGAATTTGTAAGAGCGTCTCTCGGTGGTGTTCGCGATGACTCGGAAATCCGCGGTCATCGCAGAACATATATTGGAGCTCTCCCTGGTCGAATCATCGAAGGAATCAAACGTGCGAAACAGAAAAATCCTGTGTTCATGTTAGATGAGATTGATAAACTTTCTCGTGGATATGGTGGAGATCCCGCAGCTGCGATGCTCGAAGTGCTCGATCCGGAACAAAACGGAACGTTCACAGATCATTATTTGGATTTACCTTTTGATTTATCGAAAGTGTTTTTCATTGCAACAGCAAACTCACTCGATACGATTCCAGCGCCGCTGTTAGACAGAATGGAGATCATTCAGTTGTCAGGTTACACCAGCGATGAAAAATTGCATATCGCTGAAAACCACCTTGTTCCAAAACAAATGAAGGAACATGGATTAGTGAATGGTGATGAGAAAAAATTCAAAGTCACTTTTGGTGAAAATATTTTGAAGTCGATCATCAATGAGTACACTCGCGAAGCAGGTGTACGTGATCTGCAAAGAAAAATTGCAAAACTTCTTCGTAGTTTGACAGAAAAAATTGTTCGTCATCCGGAGAAAACGGAATTTCACATTGATCAAGCCGTAGTTGAAGATGTTCTCGGAGTTGAAAAAGTCACGCATGAACTCGCTCAGGAAAAATCGCATGCTGGTGTTGTGACAGGACTCGCATGGACACCAGTTGGTGGTGATATTCTCTTTATCGAAACGGCCATGATGCCTGGATCAGGAAA
>CAMLKK010000083.1 GCA_946480715.1 uncultured Bacteriovorax sp.
ATGTGTGGTTCCATCCAGCTGAGAGAAGTCGCGGATTTTCAATTTTAGGTGGTGCAAGTCTTTCTGGAAGATAAGCTCCAGAACCCCAGCATTTTATTTTGCCGGCATAGACAGCACACCCGTGGCTTACTCCACAAGAAATTTCTGTAGCGTTTGTTATGTCAGTTGGAACATTGAGAACTTCGTTTGCTTGTTTGCGATTCACACCCATATGATTGAAAGGAATTTGTTCGCCCCAACATTGAACTTTTCCTTCTTCATTAATTCCACATGAAAATGTTCCCCCGGTGCAGATTGCTTTTGGATTAATCATTTTCGTTGGAGGATTGACATCTTTAATGAGGCCGTCGCCCCCCCAACATGTGACTTCATTATTTGAAACAGCACAATTGTGTAACATTCCTGCAGATACTTGCGTGATATTTGTTAATTCTGCAGGAATGTTCAGAGCACCACGATAGTTATTTCCCCAGCACTTAACTTTTTCATTTGTGCCAGCACAGATGTGATTTCCGCCAGAAGATACAAATGAGACTGGGCCAAGCTTTGATGGCGTTTTGTATTCGGGTGCACTGTCACCGAAAC
This sequence comes from uncultured Bacteriovorax sp., assembly GCA_946480715.1. The sequence goes on from CAMLKK010000083.1 coordinate 586, forward strand.
ATTCAACCGCAGAATCTTTGAGCGTACACGTTCTATGGGCACCAACTGTTAAAGATGTAATTGGACCAACGATTTCAGAGGGAACATCCAGAGCATTGTCATAGTTTGCTCCCCAACATTTTAATTTTCCACCGTCACCGTAAGCACAAGTGCTACCATGGCCAGTTGATAAATTTTCAATTGTTGAAATTCCGCCAGCAGGAACATATGAAGACATGGGAGCAAACATATCTTTTCCTGAGAGTTTCCAGCAAATCACTCCCGTTGTTTCAGTAAAAGCACAACCGACTCCAGTTCCAACCGTTAATTTAGTTGCTCCAACAGTATTAGGAATTAATGTTGTTTTTCCTTTTTCATCCCAACACTTCACCCCAGCTTCTGAAAGACCGCAGTTAAAAAGTCCACCGGACTGAATATTGGTGAGAGTAGAGTCGTCAGGTGAAGTGAATTCTTTGTAAGGGTTCCCCCAACATTTGAGACCCTCATCTGTTTGAACACAGTGATGCCAAATTCCTGAGGTCAAATTTTTTGGATTTAATAAAGTTGATGGGAGAGTGGTGGAGCCCGCTTGCGAGAGTCCCCAACAGACCACTTGATTGTCAGCGATCGCACAAGTGTTGTGCATTCCCAGTGATAATTCCGTAATGTTTTTTAGCTCAGCAGGTGGAGTACTTTCACCGTATTCATTGCTCCCCCAACATTTTATTTTATCTGTTTCGGAAACAGCACAATAGTGATCGAAACCAACGCTTAAAAGTTTTGCTTTAGGAAATGTGTTGAGATTGATCAAGACATCGGTGCGAGTAGTGTTGGGTATTTCTCCCCAGCAACGAATTCCATCATCAACTAGAGCGCATGAAAATCTATTTCCTGTTTTCAACAGTCGTGGATTTTTCAATGTTGACGGAACTTTGGTGGTGACAGATTCTGCGTTTCCAAAACATTTCACACCCGCAGTTGTTTGAGCACAGACATGATTGTATCCAGCGGAGAGATCGAGTGTTTCGATATATTGTGGATTCACTTCAGCGTGAAGTGAAAAGCTAAAAACAGCGGTGAGTGCGAGTAAACCTTTCCTTAACATTTTTTCCCCCTATGAAAAGACATCGGATCTAGTAGAAAAACGGTAAAGTCGGTTTATTTAGATGTACACCTGTAGTGCTTCTAACTCGCACACACCAGTCGGAAACTTAAAGATTTTGGCAAACTGGCTCTGATGCAATGGCCTCTGTGCATTCGTCTTTTGATGTGAATTGTTGCTGGCCATAGTCTGTGTGCCAGATTTCTTTTCCATCACATTTTTCTACGACGTACATTTGAAATCCTTCGAAAGGAATAGAAGGTCCGCATTGGCATTTAACTTCGTAAGTTTGGCAAGGAGCAATCATCGCAAGTGTGAGAAGAGTTGTTAGCATAGTCCATCCTCGTTGAAATTTTGACGGAGTGTATGCTGATCTTTTGATTTTAGCAAATCTGACTACGAAACTCGTGAATAAATGTTCATAAGTGACTCAATTGTAAAAACACAACTCTCAATTATCATTAAGAAATCTCATTACTAAAAAGTTTTTTTCTAGGGAATATCATGTCTCAGATTCTTATTGTTGACGACCAGGAAACGTTAAAAGCACTTGTGAAATTAAGTTTGCTGAAATGCACAGGATATAATGTGCTCTCTCAATCAAATGCTGAAATTTCACTGGCCTTTATGGAAACTGATTTCAACATTGACCTCATTATTTGCAGACCAATGATTCAAAATGAGAACACGGCCCTTCTGCTCATTAACTTTCTGAAAAAAAATAATCTGACTACACCCATTCTTACACTAGGTGAAATGCAATCAGATTATGCACACCTTCAACACATAAAATCTGAAGCATCTTGGGAAGAGATTCTTAAAAAAACAGGTGAGATCCTTAAAGTTGAAATTGATCTCGAAAAAAATATTCAAACACAATCTTTTAATCCAGTGGGGATAAATTATTTTCTATCTGTCAGTGATATTCCTATTGGATGTGACGTCTATATCGGAGTGAAAAAAGGAACTGAAGTTCACTATGTTAAAAGATTTCATGCGGATGAAATTATTGGCAGAGAGATCATTGAAAAATATAAGTCTTCAGGTCTTCATCAATTTTATATTACCCAGGAACAGTTTAAACATTTCATCGATCATTCGATGAAACATTTACTTTATAAATTGAAATCAGAAAAAATGTCATCTGAAACAAGACATAAATTAAATTCAGATTCCATCAATTTAATGAGTGAGAGAATAAAAAGTTTAGGGATCGATCAAACAACAGTAGAGCTAGTCGAATCTTCTGTTAATTCCATGAAAGAGTCACTGGGAGAAAAAAATGCGCTCAGCAATTTTATGGAAACACTTCAATCCAACAAAGGGTCTTACGGATATCAACATTCATTTTTAACTTGCCTGATCTTACACAGAATCGCCAAAAAGTTTTATTGGTTCTCTCATAAAATCAAAGAAAAGATGACTCTCATTAGCTACTTTCACGATATCGCACTTCCTGAAGAGCTCGTCGCCTTCAATTCAGAAGAGGCCATGATGAGAGCTGATCTCAAAACATCTGAAAAAGATCTCATCAACAACCATGCTTTGTTATCGGCAAATATTGTCGGTTCATTCAAATTTGTCCCGGAAGATGTGGCCTCGATTATTCGTGAGCATCACGGATCGCTTAAAGGCATCGGCTTCCATTCCCATCTCAGCATTGCCGTTTCTCCCATTAGTCAGATGTTCATTGTGGTTGAAGACTTTGTAGACGAAGTTTTAAAGCTTCAGGCCCCGCCTGAAAAGAAGGACATCGAACATATCCTGGATATACTGAGACCCAAATACACCAAACTCACGTATGAGAAAACTCATGCTGCCTTAAAAGAAATGTTTTCCTGACTAAAACCGTCTGTCCCGCCGGAAAAGTTTTTCAGTTTGTTTTTACATCGTTCGATGCGAAGATTTTTCTATGAAAAAACAAATCTTAATATCTTCCATTTTTCTTTTCACTCTCAACCTTCAGGCCGCAGAAATGTGTAAAAAAGAATTTGATAAATTCAAAGTTTCACACAATTTGCATAGTGAAAATTTGCGTGAAGTTGTGTCGGGCGATTTTAGAGAAACAGTTTATCGAACAATCTCAAATCCGATTGGACAGTGGAAAGAAATTCATCAAACACAAGCAGAAGATAAGCCGCCTTACGTTCTTGAACTTAGTGATGAGAAAATTGTAAAACATTCACTAACCGAAAAGTGTGAATGGCTAAGCTCAAATGAACCATTACCTTATATTCTGCAAAAAGTTTTAGAAACTAAAATGCCGGAAGACTGGAAAAATGAAGATTTGAGAACACTTGTTTATTCTGGCAAAAAAGGAATGATTTATACCTGGTCACCAAAATTCATCTATTCAGTTGAATGGTATCCTGAAGCCGAAAAAATGGCGAAGGCCATAGGTTACGAATTCGTTCCTGTTGTTGATCCGAGAGTGACGAGAGGTGAAATTGAAGCTGCTTTCAAACATATGCAAAAATTATCAAAAGATAAAATGATTAAACGCTCATTTGCTTCGTGGACGAAACCAGAATTCAAACGCAATCTCTCAACAGATCTTTTCATGCGTTCTGGCTTCAATCATTTTCCTGTGACATATATCTACAACAATAAAAAAATTCATCCCAGATTCATCACTGGAGTGATGACGGAAACAGACTTCGTTAAAATGTCGAAAGAATACGCAGGAGAGCTTTAATGAAATCACTACTTCTTCTTTCGCTTTTTGTTTCACCGTTTTACTCGCATGCATCAACATGCATTCCCGCTCATGAGTATTTTCCGTTTGAAGGAAAACTTTTAAGAACAGACGGAAGCGGACAAGTGGCACTTGGAATGTACGCGCGCGTGAGTCCGGATGGAAAATATGTATTGCGTTCCTACTCAGGTGTAGGACTTAGCCAGGTGACGTTGATGGAACTCAATCGTGATCCGAAAAAAAATACGGTAAAGTTTTATGAAACTCCCCTTAAAAACGAAGCGTTTCCCGTTCAAGGTTCATGGAGATACATTGAAGATATTGGTGGAGAACACTACAAACTTTCAGATATCGTCTCAAAACAGAAGAAAGCAAAAAAACAATTTAAAGGCGGTATAAGCGGTTTTTACACTGTCGCCGCGGAACTCCCAGGCGGAAGTAAAGAACAACACAAGATTCGTTCCTTGTCGTGGCCAATGGGCGATCCAGATAACCAGGGTGTCGGTGTTCTCAGCAACATGGTCATCACCGCGAAGATGAATGCAAAAGGTGAAGCAGAAAAAGTTGATAGCACATCAATCAATTACATGTGCGGAAATTTAAAATCGACTGATGGAAACGTCATGAGTCTTCCCATGATTTCTCCGGATGGAATGGAGTTTTCATCAATGCCGCAAAATCCGAAAGACGGTGAACCATCAATGCGCATTTATCGTATTGGAGAAAATAATAAAGACTGCGAAAAAGTGCATGACTTAAAAGTGATGGCGGCCAAGATTATTTTTTCTGATAAGGAAGAAAACAGCGCTCTGTTTTATTCTAGCGGAAGTCTCACGAATAAAGGAAATGGCGTTCATTTCTACAACCGCGATTTGAAAAAAATGTTCACACTTGATGATGTTGGTAAAAAAGTTCGTGCGGATTCATACCCGGGCTACACAAAAGACGGACGCATTGTTTATGGCGCTTACTGGGAAGATTGCGATAGCGAAGGCTGCAAAGAAAAAGTGGGCTACATTGTCTCTGATCCTTACCAATCAAATGACATCATTGATTTCAAAAAAGAGAATCCAGAGTTAGGGGCAAAACTTAAATCATGCATTACTGTTGATGATGTGAAAAAAGTGGAAGAAGAACAGAAAGCGATTTGGTTTTAAAACTTAGAAAAGAATGGTGCCCAGGACTGGACTTGAACCAGCATGCCTCGCGGCGCTACCACCTCAAGGTAGTGCGTCTGCCATTTCGCCACCTGGGCATAATATAGATGGTTTAACGATAATAATTGGCCGTTTATTTCTTGGCAAGCAAATTCTCGCGGTTATCATAAGCAGATATGAAAAGAAAAATGACAAAAATCTGGGTAGATGCTGATGCTTGTCCCAAGGCCGCTAAAGAAAATATTTTTAAAGCGGGTGCTCGAGTGCAAATCCCCGTTGTTCTCGTTGCTAATTCTGTTTTAACCATACCCAAGTTCGAACTTTTTAGTCTCGTGGTTGTCGGTCGTGGCGATGATGTCGCTGACCAATATATTGTCGATCATGTTTTACCTAATGAACTGGTCATTACAGCTGACATACCTCTTGCTGCAAAAGTTGTCGAGAAGGGAGCGATAGCTCTTAATCCTCGCGGTGAAATTTACGATGAAGAAAATATCGGCGAAGTTTTATCGATGAGAAATTTTATGAAAGAGCTACGCGATGGTGGTGCTGTCACTGGAGGACCTGCGTCTTTTAGTGCAAAAGATTCGCAGGCCTTTACGAATTCACTTAACAAACTTTTGTCATAAAAAATTATTCGCGTGGACGATATTCGCACATCCATCCGGCCTGACAATTTCTTTTATCCTGTGTTCTAAAAAAAGCGCGATTAGGTGTGTGAAACGGAAGACATGCCGGACGTTGATCCCAGACACGTGTATAAATTTTTCCAACTAGTCCCTTGGAAATCACAATGACTTCGCGATAGTTTTCAACTGTAACTTTTAGCTCTTTACAAGTTACCTCACGAGCATTGATTGTCATCGTTCCCGCTTGAACTGTCATTCCTGCTGTCATTAAAAAAAACATAAAAAAATATTTCATTTGAATCTCCTGTTGAAATTTCACGAGAACGTATCGAAAGGACTTCTCCTCGTGAAGTCACCCTGTGTGATAACAAGAGCTTTTCACAATCTGTGATCTCAGTGCTGAGCGTTTATTCTCAAGATTAGCTGGAGAATCGACGCATTTCTTGACTCTTTCCGCAGGGAAGAATAGAGTTTTGCATCTTTTTTCATTGGAGAATTTATGAGCACGCAAACTTTACCTAAGCATGCACGCGTCGTTGTTGTTGGTGGCGGAATCATCGGAACCTCTGTCGCTTATCACCTGGCCAAAATGGGATGGAATGACATCGTTCTCATCGAACGTGATAAATTAACATCAGGAACAACTTGGCACGCAGCGGGCCTCATGGTGACGTTTGGATCAACATCAGAAACATCAACAGAGATGAGAAAGTACACGCGTGATCTTTACAATAAACTAGAAGCTGAGACAGGTCTTGCAACTGGATTTAAACCTGTCGGTTTTATCGAAGTAGCGACAGATAAAGATCGTCTTGAAGAATATCGTCGTGTCTCTGCGTTTAACAGATACTGTGGCGTTGATGTTCAAGAAATCTCACCAGCAGAAGTTAAAAACCTTTTTCCACTGGCCAAAGTAGATGACATTCTCGCTGGTTTTTACGTGAAAGAAGATGGTCGCGTAAATCCAGTTGACGTGACAATGTCGATGGCCAAAGGCGCTCGTATGATGGGCGTAAAAATGTATGAAGAAGTTTCGGCCACAGGCATCTTGAAAAAGAATGGCGCAGTCACTGGTGTGCGTACAAACCTTGGTGACATCCACGCTGAATTTGTAGTGAACACAGCAGGAATGTGGGCGAGACAATTTGGTGAAATGGCCGGAGTGAATATTCCTAACCAGGCCGCTGAACATTACTACCTCATCACAGAAGATATGCCAGAGATGACTCCGGATCTTCCGATATTAGAAGACCCGTCTTCATACTGTTATTTAAGAGAAGAAGTTGGTGGACTCATGATTGGTCTCTTCGAACCAGTCTGTGCTCCTTGGAAAGTTGAAGGTATTCCAAATGATTTTTCTTTCGGTGAAATTTCTCCGGACTGGGACCGTATGGCGCCATACTTAGAAAAAGCAATGGGACGTGTTCCTAAATCGCTTAACGTGGGAGTAAAAAAATTCTTCTGCGGACCAGAGAGTTTTACGCCTGATCTTCGTCCAATTGTTGGTGAAGCTCCGGAACTTAAAAATTATTTTGTGGCCGCTGGTTTAAACTCAATTGGTATTTTAACAGGTGGTGGACTTGGACGAGTTCTCGCTCATTGGATCATCAACGGAACTCCAGATGTCGACGTCACAGGCTTTAATATCGACCGTCTGCAAGTTTATCAAAACAATCCGGAGTATCGTCGCACTCGTACTGTTGAATCACTTGGAATGGTCTATAAATGCCATTATCCAACGAAATCACCAGAGACAGCTCGTGGAGCGAAAAAATCTCCATTCCATGACCGCTTAGTAGCTGCAGGCGCTTATATGAAAGACGTATCAGGTTGGGAAGGTGCTGACTGGTATGCTCCTCCTGGAGTAAAAGCAGAGACAGGTGAACTTTCATTTGGTCGCATGCATTGGTGGCCTTACTGGGCAGCTGAACATAAAGCAGCTCGCGAAAACGTGATCCTGATGGACATGTCGTTCATGTGCAAATTTTTAGTCCAAGGCCGCGATGCGGGCCGCTGCTTAAATCAACTTTCAGCAAACAATGTTGATGGTGATAAAGGCATGATCACTTATACACAGTGGTTGAA
>CAMLKK010000084.1 GCA_946480715.1 uncultured Bacteriovorax sp.
AGATGGCCTTCATTATCAATAAAGACGTTCACCGCTCTAGATGTCATAGCGACCAGAAAAAAACCTTTCTCACTCTTTTTAATTTTAATAAGGGGTTTAATGTGAAAACTGTCCGCAACTACCGTGAGATCTTGAATGGGGCTATGAGCGTGCAGATAAAAAATTTCATGGTCATGATCCATGAACACTGCAATACCTTTATCGCTCGTTTCAACAATCTCTGTTAAATCTAATTTTTTAACAGGAGCTAAGTAATCATTTACGAAGGATCTTGTATAATCTTTCAGCATGAGAAATTCAGCTTTTTGTATAGAGTCTTTCCAGCGTTCATCGAACGATTTTGTCTCGAAGACGCCATTGTCCTTGTTTAAGTAAATTGATAACATCGGTGCGCCGTGTTTTGCATTGAGCATGCGCATTTCATCGATGGTTATTTCTCGCATAAATCCTCCTATGGATTACGTTACGCCTATAATACGACACAGCTTGATTATTAAAAAATCGATATTTCAGTAAAAATAGTTCGTTTTTTTCGATGTGTTTGTTAAGATGCTTGAGTAGCTCCAGGGAGAATCTCAATGAAATGGTTAAACTATCACCACTTAATTTACTTTCGTGAAATCGCCAACGAGGGAAGTATTTCTAAAGCTTCTGAAAAATTACTCATTGGTCAGCCCGCATTAAGTGCCCAATTAAAACAACTTGAAGAGCAATTACAAGTTGAGCTTTTTGAAAGAAAAAACCGAAAATTAGTCCTCACGGATGCTGGAAAAGTTGCGCTTAAATACGCGAATGAAATCGGTCAACTCGGGCAAGAATTAATACAAGTCATCGAGAATAAAACGTACACCAACAAAACACATTTCCGCTTAGGGGCCCTGGATAGTGTGCCTAAGCAGATCGTGTGGGAAATTGCTCAAAAGGCCCGCACATTCGGTGATTGTTTTGTCAGTATCGTTGAAGGCTCGCAAGAGGAATTAACTTCAGAACTACTTTCAAGAAGTGTTGATTGTTTCATATCGAATTATTCTGGGGACATTTCAAAAGATAAAAACATGAGCAGCAAATCTTTTGTGAAGGCCTCTGTTTCCATTTATTCTTCGAAAGAATTCCTTCACTGTAAAAACAATTTTCCCAAATCACTGAATGGCCAGCCGATGATTCTTCCTACTCACCATTCGAAACTAAGACATGACTTGGATGATTTTTTTGATTCAAAAAAAATTAAAATTACGAGTGAATTAGAAACACAAGATACGGCCCTCATGAAAATATTTGCAAGCCAAGGGGCAGGACTTGCAGCACTACCCGATCTTGCGGCCCTCGATCTAGTGAGATCAGGTCTGCTTCATAGAATTGGAACTCTTCCTAACATCAAGGAAGAGTATTGGTTGATTGGAACAAAACGAACAATTGATAACCCGATTGCTTCAAAACTTATGAAGTCTATTTAGCTTCTTCTTTTTCTGGAAACATAAAAGATAGAAGAATAGAAAGTCCAATGGCCCCAAGAACGAAAGCTAGTGAATAGCTCGTTGGAATTTTATACCAATGCTCAATCAACATCTTTAATCCGATGAACACCAATACAACTGAAAGTGCGTAAGAAAGAAAGCGGCACATCTGAACGATGCCAGCGAAAGCAAAATAAAGAGATCTCAGTCCTAAAATGGCAAAGATGTTTGACGTGTAAGCAATAAAAGCATTCTTCGTAACAGAGAGTGTAGCTGGGATTGAATCAACTGCGAAAATGAGATCTGTCGATTCGATGATGAGAAGAACGAGAAACAATGGGGTCATATAACGAATGCCATTACGTTTTACGAAAAATTTCTCCCCCTCAAAGTGATCAATCATGCGGAAATGTTTCTTAGCAATTCGATAAATAAAATTCTTTTCAGTGTCGATATCCTCTTCTCCTGAAAAGAGCATTTTGATCCCTGTGTAAATCAAAAATGCTCCAAAGAAATACAAAATAAAATGGAACTTATTAACGAGAGAAACTCCGCCGAGAATAAAGAGAATTCTCATAACCAGAGCACCGAGAATACCCCAGAAAAGAACACGGTGCTGATAACGGGATTCCACCTTGAAGTAGCTAAAGATAATCGTCATGACAAAAATGTTATCCACACTTAAACTTTTTTCTAAAACGTAAGCTGTTAAGAATTCATAAGCGAGAACATCGCCCATGAAATGGTACACACCGTAGTTGAAAACCATTGCAAGCGAGATCCAAATTCCCGTCCAGATCAAAGATTCTTTAACGGATACCGTATGTTCTTTGCGGTGGAAAACTCCTAAATCCAATGCCAGCATAGCAAATACAAAAACGTGAAACCAAACCCACCATGAAAGTTGAACTTCCAAAGGACACTCCTTAATTAGTACTTTTTAAACGTACGCTCATTGAAATCTTCCACATTATAAGCTAGGTTTTGTGCATGGACAAAGAAATACTCATTGATCAGCTCATAGAAAAAGGCTGGTTTATGACAAGGAATTTCCTCTCTTCTGAACTATGCCAAGAATTGATTCTGGATCGCCCTAGGGAGATGAAAAAAGCAGGCATTGGAAAAGGACAAAACCTTATCAATGAATCTATTCGCAAAGATTCGATTGCCTGGCTTGATAACGACAACGGCACTTCATCACAAAAAAAATTCCTTTCAGCGATGAAAGAGCTTCAAGAGCTAGTCAACCGCACACTCTATTTAGGCATCAAAAGTTTTGAGTTTCACTATGCTCATTATGAATCAGGCGGCTATTACAAAAAACATCTGGATCAACATCAAAATACTAATTCTCGCGTTCTTTCATCAATCACCTATTTGAATTCACCTCAAAGTGGAGGCGAACTCGTGATTTACAAACGTGATGAGCCAGACGTTATTGAAACAAAAATTAAACCAGAAGCAGGAACAATGGTATGCTTTTTAAGTGATAAAATTTATCACGAAGTTCTTGAGACAATGGATGACCGCTACTCCCTCACGGGATGGTTTCGCACGGATGTTGAATAAGTGAAAATTAGAATCATTTCAGAAATTCTCTACCTTTTTATTCGTCTCCTGAATTTCACTTATCGCTATCAGTTTATTGGAAAAGAGAATAAGGAATTAGCAAAAAGTAAAAGTCCAGTTGGGAGTTACATCTATGCTTGCTGGCATCAGAATCTCATTGGGACAATGCTCTCCCACTCGACCGGGGAAGAAAGATACACCATGGTTGTTTCTGAATCAAAAGATGGTGAACTGGTTGCAGTGACATGTGAGAAGTTCGGCCACAAGCCGGTTAGAGGAAGCTCTACTCGTGGCGGAAAAAAAGCCGTTATTGAAATCGTTAAAAAATTAAAAAGCGGACTGCCTGGAGCAATTACGGTTGATGGACCGAAAGGACCATCAAAGATCGTAAAACCGGGAATCGTTGAAATCGCAAAATTAGCAAAAGTACCAATAGTACCTCTCTCTGCTTATGCGACAAACTATTGGACCTTCACAAAAAGCTGGGATCAATTTCGTGTTCCAAAGCCATTCACTAAAATCATCATCGTCATAGGTGAGCCAATTGTCGTAGACGAAAATATCTCTCGTGATGATTTTGATAGCATGTTAGTTCATGTTGCTCAGAAAATTTGCGATGGAGAAACAGTTGCTCTTAATGCAATTCATCCGCAAGCGTCTTCTGGCAATTAACTCGATCATAAATTTCTTGTATTAGTCGAGCTTCGATTTTTGCATTCGTCACATCCAACATGGCCCTACCGATATAAGTTCCACCTAAGAATGATCTTTGAAGATAAGTTGCTTCCTCTGTTGGATCGATGGCTTCACCTTTAATTTTTCTCACAGCGAGGACCGCTGATTTATAGTGACGCTGAATACGCTCTATTGAATTAACCGCATTACCGCTATTACGTTCTTCATTTAATTCACGGTTATAATGATTTTTTGCATCAGTGTGAATGATATCTTTATTCGTCACGATAAAATCAAAACCTTCTTGAACAATGCTGTCTGCATTTTTATATAGAAGTCTCAATCGCTGAGCATCCTGACATAAGTAAGAAAGTGAAACTTTCTCGGGTTTATTTTTAGTGATGATATCGCTATAGTTAGTTCTGAATCGTGTCGCTTTTTCGGCGAACTCTTTCGATTCATCGCTACTTCTTAAAGTTGCATATTTAAGGAATTTCTCTCCCCACTCTCCATAGATCTGAGTAGAGATATTTTTGTGGTTATCTAAAATGGCGACTAAATTTTCCGAACCATCATCGAGGCCTGAATACTCAGCAGGAGAAACAATGTTACCCAAGCGTGTCTGAACTTTATTCAACTCAACGAGTTTGTTCACCAGTTCGGCTTTTTTCTTATCCAGTGCGGCTGCAGCTTCTTTTTTAACTTTTACACTTCCTTCTGCTAATTTTACTTCTTTTTTAGCAATATCATCGTTGATACGAATGATATGGAAGAGGATTTTAGCTCTGATATTATCATTGAATTCTTTCGCAGAAAGATTCAAAGTCTCGGTGAAGGCAGATTCATTAAGCGAATCAAAAATTTTCATTTCATTTAAAAATAGCGAGTCAAGCATTGGAATTGAACTTAATCCCAGACTTTTGTAAAACGAGAATTGAGTCACCAGGACGTCATAGTCTTGAGCTAATTTGGACATCATTAGAAGTTTTTGAGTTTCCGAAGGAATTTCAGTCGCTGTAATTCCAGATAACATGTATCCGTGAATGCGATTTAGTGTTTTCTTAAAGTCGTTGAGGTTACCGATTTTATCATTGAATTCCTTACGATCCATTTCTTCATGCGTTTTAGAGAGATTTGTTGTCTCATCTTCAATTCGTTTAATTTCTTTGCTCACTGATTCGGTAATAACTTTGATATCGCGGAAATCTTCTCTGGAAGAATTTGTTTCTAAATCAAAAACGCCATTCAAATCAAGTTCACGACGGATTTCATAAAATGAACAATTTAATTTGATGAATGACTGACGATCAGCTGTTTTATCAAAATCGAATCTTTGTTTAAAAATGAGATCAATAAGTCTCAATGCAGATGAAACAAGAAATCCGGCGCCCGCAACCACAAGCCCAAGCTCATTACCTGCGAGAACTCCAAGTTGAGTTGAATCGTAAATAAGATCGGCAGTCATTTCTAAGACTCGGCCATCATCCATATTACACTGGTTCTTTTTGAACATTGTTGTGATGTTAGAAAACAATGCTGAAAATTTTAAACCACTTAAAGATGAAGTTGAATTTGAAGATGTTGTAGACGAACCGTTTATTTGATTTAGTAAATTTCCAACCGAATTGGAAGAATTAGAAACCATGTTTTTATTTTTTAATTCTTCCTGAATCTCTTTGATCGACGTTAAGACTTCACTCATCTTATCGTTTTCTTTGTTCATACAATTACTTTTCAGAATGCCTTTAATAGCTTCTGTCTTAGCAATAAGATCTGAAAACTTTTTAGAAGCTAATGGACACGATTTAGGTTTTTCATAAGATGTGTTGTATTTTTTGATGAGATAATCTGCACGTTTCATATCGATCTCTTGAGCAAAAGCTGCCCAAGGAGAAACGGCCATAACCAGTGCGATTAAAGATGCAATCATGAGATGAAGCATAAAGGCCTCGCCAAAAAAACAATAATAGTAATGCAAAATGAGCAACTTTCATGCCTTATCCTTCCTGAATACTTTCAAGCTCTAAGCTGCGCTAAAATTTTCGGGCCGTAAGGAGTTCGTACACTCTACTGTCTAACTTTTAGACACTTTTGTTTGAGACAAAAGGCGATTATCCTAATGGTGGCTAGTCATTATTCAGGAGGAATCAAATGAAAAAACTTTTTACTCTCGCATTCCTATGGTCAACACTTTTATCTGCTGAAGTTACACCAGGGCAAACAGCACCCGATTTCACTCTCAATGATTATGAAAATAAAGTTCAAAAGCTTTCAGACTTTAAAGGAAGTTACGTTGTACTCGAATGGTTTAACAAAGATTGTCCATTTGTGAGAAAACATTATGGCAGCAACAATATGCAAAACCTGCAGAAGTTATACACGGGAAAAAAAGTTATTTGGCTGACCATCAATTCTTCAGCTGCAGGAAAACAAGGTCACGAATCAGCAGCAGAAGCTCTCGCAACCAAGAAAGCACTTGGTGCGAATCCAACTACCGTCCTTCAAGATTTTGATGGAAAAGTGGGAAGACTTTATGGAGCAAAGACTACTCCTCATATGTTCATTCTTGATCCGAACCAAAAAGTTCTTTTTGCTGGAGCGATTGACGATAAACCTTCGTACGATCCAAAAGATATTCCTTCATCAAAAAATTTTGTGAGCATGACTTTGGATGCGGCCATGAACAACAAACCAGTAACGGTCAGTTCGTTTAAACCATATGGATGCGCAGTTAAGTATTAAAGTTTTTTTACTAAAGTTGGATCGAGATATTCTTCTTTATAAAGAACATAAGCTTTGTAGTGGTTTCCGTATTGATTCATTTCTTCCGCTGTCAGTGGACGTTTCACGACAGCGGGATTTCCCATAATCATTGAGCCTGGTGGATATTTTTTTCCAGGAGGAACAATACTTCCACCAGCGACAACACTATTAGCGCCAATTTCTGCACCATCCATGATAACCGCACCCATTCCTATCAAACATGAATCACCGACGATACAGCCGTGCAAGGTTACACTGTGACCGATACTCACGTTTTTTCCAATAATAAGAGGCCAGTCTTTCGTTACATGAAGCATAGAGAGATCTTGAACGTTGGTGTTTTCTCCAACAGTGATCGTATTAACGTCACCGCGAGCGACACATTGATACCAAATGTTCACATTAGTTGCGAGAACCACTTTTCCAATGATGTCTGCACTAGGAGCAACGAATACTCCAGCACCGATTGTTGGATTGATTCCTTTAAAAGAATAGAGAGGCATTATTGCGCTGGTTGATTTGTACCTGGCTCAGAAGTCGCTGGAGCTTGGCCCGGAATTTCTTTTTTCCAAGGAAGCTTAGAAACGTAAGCCGCTACATCTTTAATGTCTTGAGGTGATAGACCTTTTACGATTGGATTCATCGCCACGTTGATACGTGTCCCGGCCTTCATATCGAGAAGTTGCTTTTCAATATACCAATCAAACTGTCCACCGATGAAAGGAGCTTTTTGAGAAGTTTTACCTTCACCACCTTTTCCGTGACATGAAATACATTGATTATAAAGTTTGTGACCGCTTACAAGTTGAGGTGTGTTGAGATCAACAACTGGTGCGTACTCTGCAAACACTTCTTCTTCTTCTTCAGCTTTCTTTTCTTTTGGGGCCATCAGGTGCGCAACCATTTCAGTGTGACTGTGGTAAGCGTCCGCTGTTTTTTTCATGTCGAATTTTTCGTTGTTCACCGGAAGTGAATTGTAAGAGAACATCACTAGAGCAAAAATGAATCCTACAAGAACACTTAAAAAAACAATCAATCTAGTCATGACTCTCCCGTCGATCGCGAAAAAATTCTATGTCGTTTGAAAATGAAATTATAGGGTATTTTCAAAAGCTTGGCAATTTTTTAAGCCCTGCGAAACAATCACTTTCCCAGCAGATTCTGGAGTTGTTCGACATCTTTTATTTCTTTTAGAAGTTCCATGTGGGCTTCTTTGATAAATCCTTCTTGATGAGCATGTTTCAAATAAGACAGCAGTGAGTCAAAAAATCC
>CAMLKK010000085.1 GCA_946480715.1 uncultured Bacteriovorax sp.
AGTGAAACTTCGGGAATATCGAGACCTTCTCGCAAGAGGTTGATACCAACGAGAACATCAAATTCACCCAGACGAAGGTCGCGGATAATTTCCATACGTTCAAGTGTATCGATATCCGAGTGGAGATAGCGAACACGCACTCCTGAACTCGTAAAATATTTCGTTAATTCCTCAGCGAGTTTTTTAGTAAGCGTTGTCACGAGCACACGTTGATTTTTTGCAACTGTCTTTCTTACTTCTTTGAGAAGATCATCAACTTGTGTTTCCGCTGATCTCACTTCAATAAGTGGATCAAGAAGTCCTGTGGGACGAATAATTTGTTCTACATACTCTCCGCCCGTTTTTTCTAATTCATATTCTGCAGGAGTAGCAGATACGTACATCACTAAATCCTGACGAGCTTCAAATTCATTAAACTTTAAAGGACGGTTATCAAGTGCTGATGGCAAACGAAATCCATAATTCACGAGATTTTCTTTTCTGGCACGGTCACCACGATACATCCCGCCTACTTGAGAGATGGAGATGTGAGACTCATCGATGATCATCAGAAAATCTTTATCAAAATAATCGATGAGTGTGGGAGGTGGATCACCAGGCATTGCCCCCGTTAAGTGTCGTGAATAATTTTCGATTCCTGAACAGTAACCTAACTCTTCCATCATTTCTAAATCAAACAACGTTCGCTGCTCAATTCGTTGACGCTCTAAAAGTTTTTCCTGTGCTTGCAATTCTTGAATGCGATCACGTAATTCAATTTTAATATTTTGAATGGCGGATTTGAGGCGTCCTTCACTTACAACATAATGGGACTTTGGAAAGATGACTGCATATTGAAGGGATTGAATGACTTTTCCTCTTAGCGGATCAACCATAGCAATGCTTTCTACTTCATCTCCAAAAAATTCTATACGAACAACATTGCTTTCTTCGTGAGATGGAAAGACTTCGACAATATCACCGCGAACTCTGAAACAGCCGCGCGAGAAATCGATATCATTACGTTCATATTGAATGGCAACGAGTGTACGAAGAAATTCATCGCGGTCGAGAACTTCACCAACAGAGATCGTGGCCTTCATCGCAGAATATTCTTCTTTCGAACCGATACCATAAATGCAGGAAACAGAAGCGACAACGATAACATCATCACGTTCAATTAAACTGCGGGTTGCCGAGTGACGAAGTTTTTCAATCTCTTCGTTAACTGCGGAATCTTTCTCAATATAAGTATCAGTTCCCGCGACATAAGCTTCCGGTTGATAGTAATCGTAGTAAGAAACAAAATATTCAACAGCGTTGTGCGGGAAGAATTCTTTGAATTCTGCGTATAACTGAGCAGCGAGTGTTTTGTTATGGGCAAGCACAAGGGTCTTTTTACCAAGGGCCTCTATCACGTTGGCCATCGTAAAAGTTTTTCCTGATCCCGTTACACCCAAAAGTGTTTGTTTGGTTTTTCCTTCTTTAAATCCTGCCACAAGTTCCTTAATGGCCTTGGGTTGATCTCCACCAGGTGGAAAAGGAGTTTCGAGCTTAAATATTGATTTTTTTTCTTTCTTCATGAGTGTTTTGACTTCTATAATGTTCTTATGAAATTACAAAGCAAAACAGCAAATGGCAACATGCTACCAAGTCCCCTTCAATACAAGAACAATCAACTTTTCTTTGATGGAGTGAAACTTCAAACGCTGGCCGCAAAAAGACCGACTCCTTTTTACTTATACAGCAAGAAAACGCTCAAGCATTATTTTCAACATTTTTCTAATAGTGCTAAACGCTACGAGATTCCCTCACCTCTTGTTTGTTATGCTTTGAAGGCCAACTCTAATACTGAAGTATTAAAGCAGTTAAAGGCGATGGGAAGTGGTGCTGACGTTGTATCTGGCGGGGAATTAAAAAAAGCACTAAAAGCAGGCATTGATCCTCAGAAGATTGTATTCTCCGGCGTCGCTAAAACTGAAAAAGAAATTACTCTCGCTCTCAGAAGCGGCAAAAAAGGAATTTACTCATTCAACGTTGAGTCGATTGAGGAACTCGCTTTGATTAATGAAGTTGCTCGTCGAGAAAAAAGACAAGCGCGCGTGGCCTTTAGATTAAATCCAAAAGTGGCCGCTAAAACTCATAAACATATTTCCACTGGAAATAAGACGCACAAATTTGGACTTTTAAAAGAAGATATAATCGAAGCATTAACGGTACAGGAGTTTTGGACCAACACGACTCTCGTTGGTCTCTCGATTCACATTGGAAGCCAGCTTACAGAAATGAAAGCAACGGTTCAGGCCATTAAAGAACTCTCTAAACTCGCGCTAGAAATCAAAATTCCTTTGGAGTTTCTCGATGTCGGCGGCGGTTTGGGAATAGATTATACAAAAGAAGAGAAACTCAAATTGGCTTCAATTGACCATTACATGGAAACAGTTTCTGAAGCATTAAATGAGTTTTACTATTCGCAGACTGATCACTGTCCGCGCATCGTTTTTGAACCTGGACGAATCCTCGTTGGAAAAATGGGTGTACTCGTCTCACGCGTTGTACGTACAAAACTTTCAGACAGAAATCATTTTACGATCATCGATGCTGGAATGAACGATCTGATCCGCCCTGCTCTTTACGAAGCTTATCATGAAGTCCTTCCTGCAGTGATGGACAAAGATTTAATCACGACAGATATTGTTGGACCAATTTGTGAAACTTCAGATTGTTTTGGAACAAAAAGAAAACTTCCAAAACTCTCGAGCGGTGATCTCGTCGTTATCGACAACGCTGGAGCTTATGGACACACCATGGCCTCAAACTACAACGAAAGAGAAATTGCTAAAGAATATCTTGTTTAGAGCTTACATTTAGCGACGTGGGGATTGATCATCTCTGGCGTCGCCTCAAATAGAAATCCAATATACTCACGTCCTGCAATCTTAGGCACAGTCCAGTTGTAACTTGGATATTTTTTCATATATTCATTCTTCTTGGCCGATGGAAGTTTTTCCCATTCTTTGATCGACCATTTTTCAAATTCAGGACAAGCAACATGATAAGCGTGAATGCGCTCATGATTTAGTGTCAGCATCATATCTTGCATGACACTTTCTAAAGTTGCATTCTCTTGCTGAAGTGATGCATAGGGATTGAGTCCAATGAGTGCGACTTTATTTTTTAAAGTATCAGCAAGATTCACAACGCTCACTTCACTTTCTTTTAAGACACGCGCTTCACACTGTTTTCCGGACGCATTTGTTTTAAGCCATGTTTGATACTTATCTAAATCCTCATTGAGAATCGAAAAGCCTGAAGCGTTTGAGGCCATGTCGTCAGGAGAAAAAGTCGTTGGACTAATCCAGTTTCTATAAACGAAATAACAGTATGCAATCGCGGGAAGATAATTGGGATCATTAAAGGCGAGAAATTCTACCTTTCCATCAATAGGACTCTCTTTTGCTTTGAGATCAGTCGGTTTCACGGGAGCAATATCATTTGTACCTGTTTTCGAAAAAAGTTTTGCTTGAACTTCATCACAGATAGAAAGCTTTTCTTTCTTAAACTGAAAAGTTGCTTTGCAGAGACTATGAAAATCAGATTTTGGTTCACTAGCAAAAAGTGGACTTGTGAGAAGAAGAGTCATTAAAAATATTTTCATAAATTTTCCTAAATTGTTTTGATGAATCGAGAGCGTTCAAAACGAATACGAGGTCCATAGATCCCTCCATCCGCTCTTTTTCCTGCACTAATGATCATGACGATCATAGCTTTTCTTGGAAGGCCCATGGCCTTTTTCACGCGACATGAATCAAAACCTTCCATCGGGCAAGTATCATATCCGTGTGAGCGAAAAGCGAGCATAAGGTTTTCACAGGCAAGTGCTGTTGTTTTAATGGCCCACGTGTTGAGTTCTGATGTTGATATGGGTTCGCGAGGAACAACTTTGAAAAGACCAACAACCGTATTAAAGAGCCATTTAAATGGAGTGAGAACTGAAAAAGGTCCCATCGTATAAACAAAGGGAGCTAGCTTTGAATAATAGAGAATCGCTGATCTCGGTGGCTTCACTGGCATCTTATATAATTCTTCGAGCATGAGTTTGCAGTGTTCACGCCAATTATCTGCACGTGCCACACAAACAATCATTTCTGCGGCTGTTGCGGCAGCAGGTTGAGAAAAAGATGCATAGACGACTTCATCCCAAACTTTTTTATCTTTAATGCGATAAAACTCCCACGCTTGCAGATTGGAGGAGTTTGGTGCGAGTAAGGCCAGATCCAGACAATCATTAACAACTTCATCGGGAATTTTTTCTGCTGTGTATTTGCGAACTGAACGTCTCGCCTCAACACATTTTCTAAATTCTCCAGGATTGGCATAATCGATACCGGCCTTTTGAAATTCTGCATTTCCGGGAAAATCGCCGTTCATTTCAGTGAAGACATTTTTTTGTTCGCTCATAATTTTTTTTCGAGATTGAGATTAGTAATTTCGTAGCCCATTTTTTCATAGAGGTTGCGGGCCACAAGATTATGTCCGAAGACATGAAGACCAATGTGGGACAGTCCTCTTTTTTTAACTTCAAGTTCGAGCAATTTCAAAGCGCGTTCACCATATTTTTTTCCACGCTCACTAACGTCTACGACGATATCGTAAATGAAGGCCTTGCGATTATCTTCTGCGCCTCTGATGCCAAACCAGAGGATACCAACATTTCGGCCAGTATCTTTCATGGAAAAAAGAAATTGATCTTTAGAGTTTAAACCTTCAGGGAGCAAACGTGACATATCATCATCAGCTTTTTTCTGAGCTTCGCTCAAAGAAAGTCCACTTCGATGAAGCTCATCACGATAATTATTTTTACTTTGAACATGCCATTCAACAAATTCACTTTCCGTCATTGGAGTGAGCTGAAATGAATCGTTCACCTATTTATAACTCCAAGTGATTGTCCCATCCGGATTGTCTTTCACAACAACACCAAGCTCATTGAGGCGATTTCTGATTTCATCTGAGCGTCCCCAGTTTTTAGCGGCACGAGCGACAGAGCGTTCAGCAACGAGTGCTTCGATTTCTGCATCATCGCCACCTGTGTTTCCAGCTAAGTGTTTGCGGGCCGTATTGAGTTGTTTTAAAATTTCAGCAGGATTGTCATGAACTAAACCAGTTGATTCTTTAATCAGATTAAAAACTTTTTGAACTTCACTTAAATATTCTTTACAAGCTCCATCCTTCATCAGACGGTTTGTATCTTTGATAATACCGAAAAATGTTCCCATGGCAGCAGGCACATTGAAATCATTCGCAAGCTCTTCTTTTATATGCGTGAATGCTTTTTGAACTTTTTTAATTTCTTCGTTGTCTACAATGTCACTATAAACAGGATGCTCAAGTGAAAGTGCACACTCATGAATACGCTCAATTTCTCCGATTGCTTTAGAGATCGCATCTTCTGTCCAATCAAGCTTTGAACGGTAATGAACTGACAAAAGAATGTGACGTAAAATCGCGCCAGAGAATTTTTCTGTAAATTGTCTGATGGTAACAACATTCCCGAGAGACTTCGACATTTTTTCAGAGCCAAAATTTAGGAATTCGTTGTGGCACCAGTTATTACAGAAAGGGCATGAGTTTGCCGCTTCTGATTGAGCAATTTCGTTTTCATGATGTGGGAACATTAAATCAACACCACCATGGTGCATGTCGATCGTTTCACCTAAGTGTTTTTTTGCCATGGCGGAACATTCAATATGCCATCCCGGTCGGCCCTTCCCCCACGGAGAATCCCAACTCCAACCCTCTTCAGGTTTTGCTGGTTTCCATAGAACGAAATCCGATGGATGTTTTTTCTGACCATCGACCTCAACGCGAATTCCGTGTTGAAGTGAATCGAGTTGAACCTTTGATAGTTTTCCGTATCCTTCAAATTTCGGAACGTGATAATAAACTTCACCATTCACTTCGTAGGCGTAACCATTTTTGATCAAGTCTTCGATCATTTGAATAATTTCTGGCATTGTCTCAGAAACTGTTGGCGTAACGGCCGCCGGAAGCATGCCCAAGCAATCCATGTCCTGTAGACACTCGCGGATAAATTCATCAGCATGAACTTTTGGGTGAATGCCGCGATTTTTTGCTGCTTCTAAAATTTTATCATCAACATCAGTGAAGTTACGAACGAACTTAACCTTGTAACCAAGAGTTCTTAAAGTACGGTGAAAAAGATCGGCAACAACAAGCGCGCGTGCATTCCCTACGTGCAGAAAATTATATGTCGTGGGGCCGCAACTGTATAAACGAACACAATTTGGATCAACTGGTTTAAGAACTTCTTTTTGACGGGTGAGATTGTTAAAAAGTTTGATTTCCATTTCGTTAGACCTTGAGCTTGATTGCTAAGCTCATAGTCTAACATAAAAAAGGGCCCTCTAGGGCCCTTTTTCTATTGGAAGTAAGAATTGATTTTTTCGTTAACGGTGTTTTTATCCAGATTCTTTGTCAGTGAGAATTCCTGAGCAAGAAGCTCACGGCACTGATCAAGCATCTTTTTTTCTCCGAAGCTTAAGCTCTTTTTCTCTTTAAGAAGAAACAGTTGGCGTAACACTTCAGCAATCTCAACAACTGAACCTGTTTTGATTTTCGCAGAGTATTCTCTGTAGCGACGGTTCCACGTAGAGTTATCCACTTTAACATTATGATCTGTCAGAAGATTGAATACAGTTTGTACTTCTTCTTCACCAACTAACCCTCGAATTCCAGTTTCAGAATCCGTAGGAACCATAACAGTCATACCATTCGCTAGAATTTTAATGATGTAAAAAGTTTTGTTTTCAGAACCCATGGTCCGTTCTTCAATGTCACATATCTGGCCGACACCATGTCCGGGGCAGACTGCATATTCACCAATTGAAAACATTTAGACCTCCACTTAGAAACTTCTTTACACTATAACGCAGGGAAGCGTTCGGACCAATAACCCCTGTAATTTATACAGATCGCCCTTTCAATTCGAAAGTTTTGGGGTAATGGCCCCGACCCTTTGTCCTCGCCCTTATGTGCATCATCGGTGCCAGTCAAAACAAGTCTTTTTGGGGTAAATTGGGACGAAACATCACATTTTCGGTGAGAAAAAAATCCACGATTGACCCCTTAGATCCTTCTATCCCATAGAATGAGGACATCCTTAATATGGAGTTCATTATGAAAAAGTCACTAGTACTCATGATTCCTTTTTTGATGATGCTCGTTTCATGTCGAGCAAAGGTTGAGGTTCAAACAACTAGAGGTGTGACTCTTTCAAATAACCAAATCGGGATCTCCGCGAATGCAACCAGCACAGAGATACAATCGTTCGTCAGAGAACTGGAAGCTAAGCAGGCAGAAGATCCAACTCAAGTTTTTGAAGTCGTATCAATTTCGGATTCACAAATTAAAAAAAGTGCATTGAGTGATGATCATCTCTACCCTAATAAAAATTTTTATAT
>CAMLKK010000086.1 GCA_946480715.1 uncultured Bacteriovorax sp.
ACGAAACGTGGAAATTGCTTAGGTGTAAATTCTAAAATTTCATGGACGCAAGTTGAAGCAGGCTCGGCGATCACATGGAAATATCCTTCTTGTAACCTTATCGGTGACAATTCTGAAGGGGCCTTCTACTCAGTAGCGCTTACAAATAACTTCATGCAAGCAGACACGGGAACAAAAATGGTTCACGTGGGTAAAAATACAAAATCAACGATCATCTCAAAAGGGATCAGTGCGGAGGAATCCGAAAACAACTATCGCGGTCTCGTGAAAATCATGCCGGGAGCTACGGGTGCCCGCAATTATTCACAGTGTGATTCAATGTTGATTGGTAATAAAGCGCGCGCCAATACATTCCCGTACATTGACGTGAAAAACTCTACGGCCGTTGTTGAACACGAGGCTTCGACATCGAAAATTTCAGAAGAACAATTGTTCTATCTGCAATCACGTGGTCTTTCGGAAGAAAAATGTATTTCCATGATCGTTAATGGATTTTGCAAAGACGTTTTCAAAGAACTCCCTCTCGAGTTCTCAGTTGAAGCGGTTAAGTTAATTGAAATGAAATTAGAAAACTCTATAGGATAGTACAATGATCGAAATTACAAATCTCCATGCCAGTGTAGGCGAAAAAGAAATCTTAAAAGGAATTAACTTAAAAGTTAAGGCCGGTGAAGTACACGCGATTATGGGACCCAACGGTTCAGGAAAAAGTACACTTTCAAAAGTCATCGCTGGCCACCCTGCTTTCACAGTCACTGAAGGAACAATCAACTTCAAGATCAATGCAAAGGATAAAAATCTCTTTGAACTCGAAGCAGATGAACGCGCTAAAAGCGGAATCTTTTTAGGCTTTCAATACCCGGTAGAAATCCCAGGTGTTTCAAACATTACATTCCTTCTTGAATCGTTTAACGAAACTTGTAAGTACAATGGTGCACCGGAAATGACGATGGAAGAATTCCGTACATTTCTAAAGCCTAAACTTGAACTTTTAGAAATGAATGATTCTTTTTTAGATCGCCCGGTAAACACAGGTTTTTCTGGTGGTGAAAAAAAGAAAAATGAAATTTTACAGATGGCGGTTTTAAATCCGCGTCTTTCACTTTTAGATGAAACGGATTCTGGTCTTGATATCGATGCACTTAAGATCGTTGCTAAAGGTGTAAACGCTCTTAAAAATCGCTTCAACGCCACTATTCTCGTTACTCACTATCAGCGCTTATTAGACTACATCGTTCCTGATCATGTTCACGTTCTCTACAAAGGGAAAATTATTAAATCAGGTGGAAAAGAACTGGCACTAGAACTTGAAGAAAAAGGTTACGAGTGGTTAACGAAGGACCACGACTAAGGACCCAAATGGAAAATTTACTTACGCAAGAATTGATAAAAAATAGCGCTGAAGTCATGAAGCTCACAACTGAGTTGGGAGCAAGCTATCAGTCAGCAATGGAAGACGCTCTAAACGTTTTCAAAGGCCGTGGATTACCTTCAAAGAAACATGAAGACTGGCGATATACAAATATTGCGAAAGTTCTCTCTCCCCGCTTTTATGCTCGTCAGAGTGAAATCGTGCACGACATTCCGAAAGAAGTTATTGATCAACGTGGTTTTATCGTTTTTAACAACGGTATTTTTAATCGTTTTCAATCAGTCCTTCCTGAAGGGGTGAGCTTAGATCAACTTCGCCCGACAAATGACTTTTTTGATGCTTTTGATGCGCTCAATTTTGCTACGGCCATGAGCCCACTGTTTTTAAGAATCAAAAAAAATACGGTTCTCGACTTCCCTATTACAATTGTTCGTCTTGTAGATGAAGCAGGAGTGAACAAAATCGTATCTCCCCGCTTAACAATTGTCGCTGAGCCATTTGCAAAAGTTTCTATTGCTGAAATTTTTAGTTCTAAACAGAATAATCTTTTCCAATATACAACGAACGCTTCTACGACTTTTGAACTTAAAGACGGCGCTCAAGTTGAACATGTTAAAATTCAGGCAGAAGCCTTTGAAGCGACTCACGTCGGTCTTACTCGAGCTCTCGTCTTAAAAAATGCCAATTTTAAATCAATGACAATTGATTTAGGGATTAAAACTTCACGCGACAATATCGAAGTTCGTTTATTGGAAGCGGGAGCAGAATCACAAGTGAATGGTCTGTTTGCTTTGAAAAAAAGCGAACACGCCGATGTCTTCTCTCATATCGACCACGCTGCTGCCCACACGAATTCAACTCAACTTTTTAAAGGTATTCTCGCGGGTGAATCGCACGGTGCTTTTACCGGTAAAATCGTAGTGGCAAAAGATTCTCAGCTGATTAACTCAGAACAGTTGAATAAAAATTTACTTCTTTCAAAGCGCGCTCATATTGATACTCGTCCACAACTTCTCGTTGCAGCTGATGATGTTAAATGTGCTCACGGAGCTACAATTGGTCAGCTTTCGGCAGAAGAAGAATTTTATCTTGAAAGTCGTGGGATCAAAAAGGCGAAAGCACGTGAAATGCTCTGCCATGGGTTCGCTGCTGATGTACTTTTTAAAATTGATGATCTTGCCATTAGAAATAAAGCAGAAGCATTTCTTTCTGAACGTTTTCTTTCTTCAGCTCTGGTAACGGAGGAAGCATGAAAGATTTAAACTTAAAACAAATCAGAGAAGACTTCCCACAATTGCATACAAAAATTAATGGAAAAGATCTCGTGTATCTGGATAACGCTGCCACAACTTTGAAGCCTAAAGTTGTGATTGATTCTATGACTCATTATCTGAGTCATGAGGTCGCAAACGTTCACCGTGGAGTTCACACTCTCTCTGAACAAGGCACTCGTTATTTTGAAGAAACACGAATTGCTGTTCAAAAGCTAATCAATGCTGAACACGCGCACGAAGTGATTTATACTAAAGGCACGACAGACGCTATCAATCTTCTCGCCTATTCATTTGGCGAAAAGTTCGTTTCTGCCGGCGATGAAATCATCCTCTCTGGCATGGAACATCACTCGAATATTGTTCCTTGGCAAATGATGGCCCAGAAAAAAGGTGCCACTATCAAAGTTATCCCGATCAATGATCGCGGAGAATTGATGATGGATGATTATAAAAAAATGCTTTCGCCTAAGACGAAACTTGTGGCGATCGTGCATATCTCAAATACATTAGGAACCGTAAATCCTGTTAAAGAGATCACACAACTCGCTCACGCTGTTGGTGCGAAAGTTTGTGTGGATGCGGCTCAATCAATTGCTCACCAGAAAATTGATGTGCAGGAACTTGGCTGCGACTTCCTCGTCTTCTCAGCTCATAAAATGTATGGGCCGAATGCTCTTGGTTTTCTTTATGGAAAAGAAGCACTGTTAAATGAAATGCCACCTTATCAAGGCGGCGGCTCAATGATTTCGGAAGTGAGTTTCGAAAACACAACATACAATGTTCTTCCGAATAAATTTGAAGCAGGTACTCCGGCCATTGCTGAAGTCATCGCGTTTAAAGCAGCGATTGATTATGTAGAAGGTCTTGGTTTTGATTCCATCAAAGCTTACGAAGATAAATTACTCGCTTATGCGACTGAAAAACTAAAAACTATTGAAGGTGTACGCCTTATCGGTGAAGCGGCAGATAAGTCTGGTGTTCTTTCATTTGTAATTGAAGGTGTTCACCCTCACGACTTGGGAACACTTTTAGATAAACAAGGTGTGGCGATACGAACAGGACATCACTGTACACAGCCTCTCATGAAACGCTTTGGCATCTCTGCTTGTGCTCGAGCATCGTTTACTTTTTATAATACTGTAGAAGAAATTGATACTTTGATCGCTGCTATAAAAAAGGCCCGCGATTTTCTTGCTTAAGGAATATTTATGAACGAACAAGAAAAAATTGAAATTGATATTGATATTCAACCCACTCCAAACCCGAATGCACTTAAGTTCATTCTCAATGTGCCGGTAAAAAACCAGGGGAATTCTACTTACAGAACTCCTTCTGAATGCGGAGAAAATAAATTAGCTCAAGAGCTCTTCAAAATTCGTGGCATCGATCAACTGCACTTTTTTGAAAACGTCATTGCTGTCACAAAATTTTCTTATGAAGACTGGAACACAGTTGAAGTGGCGATTTCAAAAACGTTGATGGAGTTCATGCCAACTCACGATGCAGACTATAACGATCCAAATCCTGAAGCAGAACGCAGAAAAAATCTTTCTCCTGAGCTGCAACAGATTGAACACATTCTTGATAAGACGATTCGCCCAGGTCTTCAAGGAGACGGTGGTGATATCCAAGCACTCTCGTACCAAGACAACATTTTGATGGTTAAATACCAAGGTGCTTGCGGGACTTGTCCTTCTTCAGCGACGGGAACACTCGAAGCGATTAAGGCCATTCTTCGTGATGAACTCAATCCAGAAATTGAAGTTTATATCGCTCCGGAGTTCTAGATATTTCTCCATAATTCCATAATCTTAAAGGGTGGATCTTTTTACCAAAAGAAAAGAGTTTGACATCTCAAACTTTGGTATTAAGATATAAACAGGAGGATCTTTATGATCGTTCAAAACTGTCACCCTCTGTTAGTCATCATCTCTAAAATCGAATCGCTTATTTCGGAGCAGAAGGCCCGTCACCCGGAGCTTACTGATGAAGAAATACTTACTCTCCTCACTAAAAAATTCTCAGAAGAAAATCGTCTTTAACTAACAGAGGGAACTTTTTTCTGAGAGTTCTACTCAACTACACTTCTTAACTATCCAAGAAAGTTACATTCGGTCCAAAAAGTTTTTTTCGGACAGGAATTGTTCCTAACATTTTTTTATTTCAAAGCCGATGTAATCAAAAAACATGTCCACGATAGAAAGACATCCGTCACACAAGGAGACACCTATGTTCAATTGGAAAAAAACTTTCCTCACAATCGCTGCTGCTTCATCA
Source organism: uncultured Bacteriovorax sp. (assembly GCA_946480715.1). Next base: position 4,924 of record CAMLKK010000086.1, read on the forward strand.
CTTTTCTTCGCAACTTCATGCGGACAAAACGACACATCAAACATCGAAATTGCTGGTGTTAAAGGACCAACTGTTAGTCTTCTTCAAGACAATATGTTGATCTCTCTCGTTTTCGAAAATGTTCAACTTGATGGTGGACTTCGTTACAACATTCCAAAGTATAAATATTCTTACCTTGAAATCTCTCCTGATCTTCAGTCAAACGGAACTCTTATGAGTATCTCTGTTTCACTTAAAGATATCATGGAAGGTGGACTTGAAGCTCAAGAGCCACAAAAACTTCCAGGTGGACGTAACCTTCCAGGTGTAGCTTCAGGATCACTTCCAGCTGTAGCATTCTCAATTGAAAAATTCCACAACATGTCTTTCTACCTTGGTAAGGAAAACTTCGGTATCTTCATCCCAGCTGAACTAGGTGTTGATGGAGCAATCGCTTCTTTCAGATACTACGTTAACCAAAAACGTGCTGGAACAATCTCAGTTGTTGGTAAAGATCAAAACGGTGAAAACTCTGGAATCCTTCTTATGTTAGATATGAAGGGTGCGATCAAGACTCAACTTAAAAACGTATATAAAAAATACAACTAAGCTTTTCAGTGGCTGTGCGGGGATTGTACCTGCGCAGTCACTTCTCTCCCCAATACAGGCACCAAAAAAACCGCAATCAAAATAAACCCCGCCCCTAGAAGATTCATCATCGATAACGACTCTCCTAAAACGGTGTATCCAAAAACCGCAGCAAATGGCGACTCCATCAAGAAGACAAGACCCGCAATATGATCAGGAATCTTTTTCTGAGCAACAACCTGAACAGTAAAAGAAATCATGCTCGAAATCACACTCAAATAGAGAAGCCCTTTGATGACCGAAGGATTAGCCAGCGGCACGCTGATGTCGAGCGGTCCAGAAAAGATAAGCGCAATCGGAAGCGACAGTACTCCAACAAAAAAATTCTGGAGAAAATTAAATTCAATGGGCGAAGAAATATGATTGGCCACTCTTCCAATGTAGATGATGTGAAAAGCAGCGTTCAAAGAACAGATGAGTGTGAAGAGATCTCCCTTATTCAAATCTTTCACTTCAAGGTTGCACATGAGCGCCATCCCTATCATTGCAAGGACGATGAGTAACCAAAAGCTCGCACGATATTTTTTTCCAAAAACCAACATCGTTGTGACTGGAATCCACAAGGCGTATAACGTCGTGATGAAACCACTTTTAGCAACTGTCGTAAGCGAGAGACCAATTGTTTGAAAAAGTAGAATACCTAGAAGAAAAAGCGAACTGATGAATGATTCTTTCAATATGTGGTTTTTTCGAGTGAATGATTTTTTGGCCAGAAGTATCGGTAGGCTTAAAAGTCCTGCTAGGCCGAATCGTAAAGAGTTCGACCAGAAAGGATCGAGTCCTTCCAGAGTCCAGCGAGTAGCGATGAATCCATACCCCCAAATTCCAGTTGAAAAAAGAAGGAGGCCTATATTGAGAAGAAAAATTTGTTTTTTTGTCATTTAAAAAACTAGGCCCAATTTTTTGGAAAGTAATTTTCCATCATAATTTCGTGAATAGATCCTTTAGGCGGAGCATACCTGTAGGTAAATTTCGCGCGTGCAGGTAGAGAACTAAGAATCGAATCTGTTCGTCCGTTTGTTTTGAGACCAAACATTGTTCCTCTATCGTGAAGAAGATTGAATTCAACATAACGCCCGCGACGGTGAAGTTGGAAGTCTTCATCCGCTGTTGTGTAAATTTCATTCTTACGTTTTTCGACTAATGGAAAATAGGAATTTATAAAATGTCTTGAGAGCTCCATCACCATCGCCATGTCTTTTTCAGTGTCACCCGTATTGTAGTGATCAAAAAAGATTCCGCCGATTCCACGCATTTCTGCGCCTAATTCATGCTTACGGTGGGCATTGACGAAATAATCGTCACACGCTTTTTTCATTTGATCGTAGAGTCCATAAGGCGCACATGCGGATTTCCAGACATTGTGAAAATACCTGAAGTCGTCTTCGTAAGGATAAAAAGGTGTGAGGTCAGCTCCTCCACCAAACCAAAATTTTTCACCGGCAGCGATCATGCGGAAGTTTGCATGAACCGTTGGCACGCGAGGATTTTTGGGATGAATAATAAGCGAAATACCGGCGGCCCACATTTCATCATTGGTACCACCTAATTGTTTAGCAAAGTCCGGATTGATGGCGCCATAGACTTCAGATGTATTGACTCCAGCGTTCTCAATAACATCGCCAGTAAAAGCTCGAGTAATCCCCCCGCCTCCTGGCTGCCCTTTCACATCTAATCTTGTCCATAGATCTTCAGTGAGCTTAAGAGTGGGATCGGCACCTTCAAGTGCCTTAGTAATCTCTTGCTGAAGGTTCTTCACATGTTGGTGAAATTGCTGCTTTAAAGAGTCGAGGTTTTGCATGGTAAATTCCTTATTCGTTGTTTCAAATAGGGCCAGCTTATGTTAA
>CAMLKK010000087.1 GCA_946480715.1 uncultured Bacteriovorax sp.
AGCGGAAGATGTTATCAACGAAGAAAAGAACGTCTTGGTTTTCTTCATCACGGAAATATTCCGCCATAGAAAGACCAGTAAGAGCAACACGTGCACGAGCTCCAGGTGGCTCATTCATTTGACCGAAGACCAGTGCAGTTTTTGCAATAACTCCAGACTCTGTCATTTCGTGGAAAAGGTCGTTACCTTCACGAGTTCTTTCACCTACACCAGCGAATACTGAGTATCCACCGTGTTGAGTTGCGATGTTGTTGATTAGCTCTTGAATAAGAACCGTCTTACCTACACCCGCACCACCGAATAGACCGATCTTTCCACCGCGAACGTATGGAGCAAGAAGGTCGATAACTTTAATACCTGTGTAGAACTGCTCTAGCTTTGTAGATTGCTTATCAAATCCAGGAGCTTCTCTGTGGATTGAGTAAGTTTTCTTAGCGTTGATTGGACCAGCTTCATCAACCGGCTCACCAATAACGTTTGTGATTCTTCCTAAACACTCTCTACCAACTGGAGCTTGGATAGCTCTGCCAGTATCAAGAACTTTTAGTCCTCTCGCTAGACCCTCAGTAGAGTCCATAGCGATACAGCGAACCATGTTGTCACCCAAGTGTTGAGATACTTCAACAGTTAGGTTCCATTCTTGATTCGAGATCGTCTTGTTTGTTAACTTGAGAGCGTTATAGATCGCTGGAATTTTTCCGTTGGAAAATTCAACGTCTAGTACCGGTCCCATTACTTGCTTTACTACTCCGTAATTCTCAGCCATTGATGACTCCTCTGATCCCTTTTAACCTTTCAGAGACTCAGCACCGGAAACTACTTCAGATAATTCTGTTGTAATCGCTGCTTGTCTCAGTTTATTCATCTTAATTGATAACGTTCTAATTGCTTTTTTACAGTTCGAAGTTGCAGAGTCCATCGCTGCCATTCTCGATCCATGCTCTGCCGCGATTCCATCGAGAAGAGCTGTATAAAGAGTGCTGATGTACGTTTGCGGAATAAGCGTATTCAAAATTTCAGTAGGATTCGGATCGTACTTGAAATCGAATGGGAACTTCTCACGCAATTCTTCTTTCTTCGCTACATCAAGTGTAAGCGGAAGAAGTTGCTTAACTGTTGGTTCAAAAGAAATAGCCGATTGGAAAACGTTGTAGGCCACGAATACATGTCCCACTTCTCCACTCTTAAACATCTCAGCTAATTCTGTTCCAACTGATTCCATTTCAATGAACGTTGGTTCAGATTTTGCGAAAGAGTATGTTTTGCCTTTGTTGTAAGTAGAAGCCAGTAGGTCTCTTACTTTTTTACCAATGAAATAAACTTTTACATCAAGTTTAGCTTCATCAAGAAATCTTCTAACTTTTTTTGCAAGTTGAGAGTTGTACGATCCGCAAAGACCTTTATCTGAAGAGATAACTAAAAGGATTGCTTTGTTGTTATCTTTCTTCTCATTTAAAAAATCATGATCATAGTTCTGAACAAGTGCAGATACAGTTTTAATTGTATCTTCAAGTTCACGAGCGTATGGGCGAGAGTTCAGAATGTTGTTCTGAGCTTTCGCCAATTTTGCGGCCGAAACGAGCTTCATGGCTTGCGTGATTTTAGAAGTACTTTTGGTACCCTTAATCTTCTTTTTCAGCTCTTTAATATTCGCCATTGTTATTAATTCCTAATTAGTATTTTTTTGTAGCTAAGAAACCTTTAACAGCTTCAAGAATTTTTGCTTCTTGATCAGCTTTAATTTCTTTTGCAGCTGAAATGTCTTTCATAACGTCGCCGTGTCTTGAGTGTAGGAATTCAAGAACGTCTTTTTCCGCAACTCTTACTTGAGCTGTTGGAACAACGTCGAATAGACCTTTTGTAGCAACAAGAATCGCTACAGCTTGGTCAATAACGTCAGCTGGTGCGTATTGGTTTTGCTTAAGAAGTTCTACTAGTCTCTCTCCACGATTAAGCTGACGCTTTGTCGCTTCATCAAGGTCAGATCCGAAAGCAGCGAAAGCTGCAAGTTCACGGTACTGAGCTAGGTCTAGACGAAGAGTACCAGCTACTTTTTTCATAGCTTTAATTTGAGCAGATCCACCTACGCGTGAAACTGAAAGACCAACGTTTACAGCTGGACGGATACCAGAGTTGAAAAGATCCGACTCTAGGAAGATCTGGCCGTCTGTAATCGAAATTACGTTTGTTGGAATGTATGCAGAAACGTCACCTTCTTGAGTTTCGATGATTGGAAGAGCAGTTAGTGAACCGTTTCCAAGTTCGTCATTCAATTTACATGCACGCTCAAGAAGTCTTGAGTGAAGGAAGAATACGTCCCCTGGGAACGCTTCACGCCCTGGTGGACGACGAAGAAGAAGTGACATTTGACGGTAAGCCTGAGCTTGCTTAGTTAAATCATCATAAATGATTAGAGCGTGTCTACCTGAATCGCGGTAGTACTCAGCCATTGTACATCCAGTATATGGAGCAAGGAACTGCATTGGAGCTGAAGCTGAAGCAGTTGCTGAAACGATGATTGTGTACTCTAGAGCACCAGCATCTTTTAATTTTTGTTGAACTTGTCTTACTGTAGATTGTTTTTGTCCAATTGCTACGTAAACACAAACTACGTTTTTACCTTTTTGGTTGATGATTGTATCAATAGCGATTGCTGTTTTACCAGTCTTACGGTCACCAATGATAAGCTCGCGCTGACCACGTCCGATTGGAATCATAGAGTCGATAGCTTTAAGACCTGTTTGCATTGGTTCGTGAACTGATTTACGAGCAATGATCCCTGGAGCTTTTAGTTCTACTACACGTGATTCTTTAGTTTTGATTTCGCCCATTCCGTCGATTGGCTCACCGATTGCGTTTACTACGCGACCAAGAAGAGCGTCACCAGCTGGAACCTGAACGATTCTTTCAGTTCTCTTTACAGAAGAACCTTCTTTAATTTCTGTATCTTCACCAAGAACGGCGATACCTACGTTATTTGTTTCTAAGTTAAGAACCATCCCCATTGTGCCAGATGCGAACTCAACTAGTTCTCCGTTCATTACGTTTTTAAGACCGTATGCTCTCGCGATACCATCTCCAACAGTTAATACTGTTCCTACTTCATCTACTTGTAATCTAGTTTGAAAGTTTGAGATTCTTTCTTTGATAATACTTGTAATCTCTTCTGGATTCATTGCCATTTTTTACCTCTAGTAGTACGTGACACTAATTATGATTTTAAAACGCTTTCTTTAAATTTTTCTAACTGGTTTTCTAACGAAGCATCTAATTGAAGATCTTCAACCGTTACTTTGTAACCAGCAGTTACGTTGTTTGATTGCTTATATTCAAGAATCGCTTCTTTCCCTAACTTCTGTTGAAGGTAAGATTTAAGTTTGTTTTTTACATCGTCTGGAATTGAAGCTTCAGCACCTTCAATTGTTCCACGAAGGAAACCTTTGCGGTGATCGTCGATCACTACAACGTTTTTGTAGATCATTGGCATAAGGCCAATTCTTTGTTCTTCGATAAGAAGATTCATGAAGTTTTTTGTCGTAGCTGAAAGACCAAGCTTATTCATAACAGCTTCAAGTACAGCTAGTTTTTCTTCAGCAGTGAAAACTTCTAAGAAAAGAAGAGTTTCAAGATCGTTGCTCTTATTGATTGTTTCAGTAAGCTTTGTGAGTTCAGACGTTAAGTCCAATTTCATTTCGTCAGACATTTCAACAATAGCTTGAGCGTAGGCTTTCGCGATAATTTGTTCTTTCACGTTAATCCCTTATTAGCGAAGTTCAGAAACAATTTTTTGAGTAGCGCGAGTTTTCATGTCCGCGTTTCCTTTAATTGTCTCTTGAGTTTTCTCAATAACTTTATTGATTAGTTCTTGATTCATTTTTTCGACAAGCTCATTTCTTTCGCCTTCGATTTTGTTTTCAAGATCGCGCTTTACACGAGCGATAGTCGCTTGTGTTTCGCTTGCTTGAGTTTTTGCAAAATTATTAGCGTCAGCTTCGTAATCAGATTTGATTTTTGCAACTTCTGAATCGAGGTTTTTCATTTTTGCTTGAAGTGAGTTCAATCTTTCTTGAGCAGCTTTATTTTTTTCAGCAGCAGAGTTCATCAACGATTTAACATCGTCATGTTTCTTGTTGAACATTTCAATGACTGGTTTTTTTAATTTCCAGAAGAGGAAACCAGCGAGTACAGCAAAGTTAATTGCTGGGTACATGAGATCAGCAATAGATGGTTCGTGGTGCCCACCTTTTGCAGCAGCAAATGCTTGAGAGCTTAGAGCTGCGAACATAAATGAATACTTCATCAATGATTTCATTTAAATCCTTATTTAGTTAATTTATCGAGTAGGTTTGAAGAAAGTTTTTCAGCTTCGGCCATAACAACATTTCTTTTTTCTGCTAATTCTTTCACGAGAACACTTTTCTTAGCTTCGTACTCTGCAGTTAATTTTTCTTCTGCAGAAGTAAGGATGTCTTTTTCAGCAGCAAGAGCATCGTTCTTTTTCTTAGTCGCGATGGCTTGTGAATCTTGGTGAGTTTTTTCGATCTTCCCTTTGTATTGCTCAGAGAGATCATCAGCTTGCTTGAAAATGTGGTTTGCACTTGAATCAAGCTTTGTTGTTTTAGCTTCACGAAGATCTAGAATTTCTTGAATTCTTTTGAACAAAAGTGGAGCAATAATATTGAAACCAACAATGAAAAGAATGAATTGTATGATTACTGTTTGATCGATTTTAAGTGACTTGATAATCGTCAATTGAAAGAAATTATTAAGCATATCCATAGAGATGAAAGCTCCCGTTCTGCGCTATTAGCAAGGATAGTGGAATTACGAACTTTTTTTTGTCACTAATTGATAATGGTTACCGGCGTTTCCGTCAAGGAAATTTAAGATAATCAGTGTGTTTGACGCGGATTAAACTTGGGTATTTTTCTTATCACGCATTTTAGTTGTACCGTGGAATATAACGCCCTCTTCTACAATTAAACTAGGTGTAGTTATGATTCCTTCAAAACGCGCGGGTTTCAATATTTCTACTCGAGAGCTGGCCTTAATATTTCCTTTTACAGATCCAGCGATGATGATGATGTTTGCGTTAATATCGGCGTTGATGATCGCGCCTTCAGAAATAACGACCGTATCGTTGGAGAAAACACTTCCGTTAACGATACCCGCGATTCTCGCCGTTCCGTTAAAAGATAAGTTCCCTTCAAATTTACAGCCCTCTTCGATGATGGCCGAAACTTCTCCACGACGTCTTTCCATAAACATGATCCCTTTAAACGAAAAGTGGTCCTATGGGACCACTCTTCATGCACAAATTTGTGTTCAATTAAATTTTACTTCGAAAGGAGGAATTCATAAATATCGTTAAATTCTGCCTCATTCGAGAATTTAAGAATGATTTGTCCTGAACCATTTTTTCCAGAAGTAATGCCGTAATGAAATCCTGTTTTTTGCTCGAGAGACTTTCTAAATTGATCAAGTTTCTCATCGAAAAATGGATTAGATTTTGGCGCTTTTTCTTTAAGCGGTTTTTTAGCCTTTATAGCTTGTTCTAGCTCACGAACCGACCAAGTCTTAGCAACTGCTTCGTTAGCAAGTCTAATGGCATCCTCACGCTCTTTAACAGCAGCTAGAATTTTAGCGTGTCCAAACGAAAGCATTTCTTTTTGAAGAAGGTCAATCACAGGGCGAGGAAGATTTAAAACGCGAAGGAAGTTCGCAATAGTTGAGCGTTCCTTTCCAAGTTTCTTCGCCACTTCTTCTTGCGTGAGTTTGTATTCATTCATCAGTTGATAGTAAGCAAGAGCTTCTTCAACACAGTTAAGATCTGAACGCTGAACGTTTTCAATGATCGACATGATCATTTTTTCACGGTCAGTTGCTCTCTTAACGACAACAGGAACTTGTTCAAGGCCAGCTTTTTTAGCTGCTCTCAATCTTCTCTCTCCGGCCACAAGTTCAAATTGTCCGCCATCAAGTTCTGCAACGATTAACGGCTGAATGATTCCGTTTTCTTTAATTGATTCTGAAAGTTCTTCTAAATCTTTTTCTTTAAAAATTTTTCTTGGTTGATTTGGATTTGTTTTAATTGATCCAACGTCAACAAGCAGAGGAGTATTCTCTACTCTAACTTCAATTTCTTTTTCAACTGGAACAGCTGGAGCTTCTGAATTATTGAAGTGAGCATTGTATGTTTGATTCACAACTGTTGCTGGTGCAGCGTCGTGAAGAAGAGATGCAATACCTTTACCTAATGCCATTTTTTTAGCCATAACAACTTCCTCTGAGACTACTGCTCAAACACTGGTGGTTCGTCGAATGAAATATTACTTAAATCTGGAATCGCACTCATTAATGCATCTTCAGGTTCTTTAGCTATTTCTACTTTTGCTGCTGGAGCGACTTGTGTGTCTTGGGCAACAACTTTTGCAGTTGTAGCAGCAGGAGCAGATTTAAATCTTTCTTTCAAAATAAGTTCTTTTGCGAGAGCAAGATAAGCTTCACTTCCCTTTGATTCGATATCGTAAAGAATAACTGGTTTTCCGAATGAAGGACACTCAGCAAGCTTCACGTTACGTGGAATAATTGTTTTGAAAACAACATCACCAAAGTGAGTTTTAATTTCATTTACAACTTGCTTATGAAGACCTGAGCGAGAATCAAACATCGTTAAAAGAATTCCATCTAATTCAAGATTTGGATTCAGTGATGTTCTAATTAATCGAACAGTGTTCAAGAGCTGAGCAAGACCTTCCATTGCCAAATATTCTGTTTGCATTGGAACAATGTACGAGTGAGCAGAGTTCAATGCGTTTACAGTTAAAAGTCCCAACGAAGGAGGACAGTCGATGATGATATAGTCGTAATCGTTTTCAACTGATTTGAAAGCTTGCTTTAATTTTGATTCACGTGCGAACAAACTTACGAGTTCAATTTCTGCACCTGAAAGATTGTTATCAGAAGGACAGATGTGAAAATATGGAAGTTCACTCTCATAGATCGCTTCCTTGATATCAATCTGACCAATGAGTGCGTGGTAAATGTTCTTACCCGCGAAAGTTTCTTTTGATAATCCGATACTAAGTGAGCCGTTACCTTGTGGATCTAGATCAATTAGTAGAGTTTTTTTCTCAGCTACTGCTAGACACGCTGCCAAATTTACTGATGAAGTTGTCTTTCCAACGCCACCTTTTTGGTTCATCATTGCAATGATTTTAGCCATTTACAATCCCCTTATTGTGTGAATTTAGACTATTTTATACCGATAAAAATGCTTATTGTAACTGTGAAAATTGAATATTTTTTGGAGTTTTTGTTCCACGTAGAACATTTTTATTTTTGAAGCCAAGCAA
>CAMLKK010000088.1 GCA_946480715.1 uncultured Bacteriovorax sp.
GCATGGACAAGCTTGCCGTTATATAAAATTCAAAATAACAAATGTGAATTGAGATAGGAATCAGCAAATGATGAGAAAAGCAATCGCCACTATTACGCTTCTTTCTTTAACGGCCTGTTCAACGCCAAATCCTGAGCGTAATGTCGCCAGCAAGTATGTTGAAATACCTGCTGAATTAGAAGGAAAAGATTTTTTCAAAGAAATGGAAGGCATGAGCATCGCCAGTCTTTTTGGTCAGCATGATGTGTTCACCTTTTTCAAATGGTCTTTAGAAAATCCCATTCCACTTTTCGAAAAATTGCGTGCTGAAAAACCAATTTATGAAATCAACACTGTTAAAGGCTCTAAGAAATTTATCGATGATGATTTAGGAAAAGAAAAAACCGTTATCCTTTCTCTGGATGAAGATGTTCGGGAAGTACTCAGTCAATCAAAGATTTTTTCCACAAGATACTACCGCCACAAAATGGATCAAAGTGTAGGGAAGTTCATGCTCGCGCATGATCACGCTGATGTTAATAAAGAAAAAGCGTGGATGCGATCAATGCTTAAGCAAGAAGATCTTCCAAAAATTAGAACGATGGTTCGTGATCTCACTAAACAAGCTATTGAAGAAGGACAAGTCAACGGACGAATTGAAGTCGTCAATGCACTAGCGAGAAAAGTTCCTTTGCAATTTGTAGAAAACTATTTTGGATTAAAGGGACCCGATCTTAGAACAATGTATCGCTGGTCGAAGTATTCTCAGTACAGCTTTTTCCATAATGTCATTAATAAAAAGCACTACCATGAAAAAGGGTTGGAAGTGGGAGCAGAAATGCATGCCCATCTTAAAAAACTCATGAGTAAGAAACGTGAAGATGAATCTTACCTGCAAGAAGATACCATTCTCGCTCGTCTCATGAAAGCAAACGTTCCCGAAGGTGAGATGTTAAACTTCTATGATGGTCGCGTTCGTACCAATCTCATTGGGACACTTGTCGGTGGTGTTGAAACAACTCAAGCTGCTATCGTGAATGTTCTGGAGTTCTTCCTAAAAAATCCTAATGTGTATGCAAAAGCTCGCGAAGCTCTTCAAGACGGCAACGATGTTCTTTTTGATCGTTTTGTTTGGGAGGCCCTTCGTTTCAAGCCAGTCAACACAGTTCTCGTTCGTTATGCAGAAGAAGACTACGTCATCGCCAAAGAAACTTCTCGTGAAACAAAAATTAGAAAAGGACAAATGGTCGTATCGTCTGTTATTTCCGCGATGTTTGACGAGAGAAAAGTCAATCGCCCGAATAACTTTCGCGTTGATCGACCGGGAATTCAATCTCCCGATACACCTTATCTTCACTTCGGATTCGGTCATCATAAATGTTTAGGAGATCGAATTGCTGAAATTCTTGTTCCTGAAATTTTAAAAGGACTTATGAATCTTGATGGACTTCGTTTAATTGACGGTGCGATCGGTGCCGTTAATCATGATGATAACATCGCCCCACTTGAAGAAAATCGTGATTGGGCAAAAAGTCCATTCCCTGAAAGTTTTGTTGTCGAATTCAATGGTAAAAGAGAAAAAGGGCGCTTATCAATTGCTGATCCACGATTTGCTTTTGAAGATTACCTTATGGACTATGACCGTGTTTTCTACCGCAAATGTTTAAGTAATTTCAATTCACTCAGTACTTTTAAAAACACTTTCAATCCTATTCTTAAAAATTTGAAGGAACAGTTTACAGTAAGAGAAATTGAAGATCTTTTCATTTGCCGTCTTCCAGAAAAATTTCATCACTGTATTCAGGATATCAAAGCAGACGGTTATAAAGAAAAATATCAACGCTGCAAGGGCGAACTTTCGGCCAACGAAAATTTCTTCTTCAAAACAGAAATCTTTGGTGAGCCGCTTGATCTCACAAAAGTTCCTGAACCTGAAAAGGCCGGCATCAATACTGGTTTTGAATTCGAAGAAGACATGAAATTCTATGATCGTGCAACGTTCAGAATGGCCCATCGTAATCCAATGTCAGCAAGCGCTTTTCCCGTGACTGATGAAATGAGTGCAGAGCAGGCGCTCTTCTACACACGTCTGGAATGGAGCTTTAGAACATGTATTGGGAAAAATGCCATTTTGCTTGGTAAACCGGATGAAGCTGCTTATCGCAAGTGTATGGATAATAAAAAAATTAAAATCGATCCATTAGCAGATAAATATTATCAGCACATCTTTTTCAAAAAGAAGTGGACTCCATTTGAAACTTCTGGCGATGACGGGGATGTATTAGAGTAGATTTAGACTTTCTTTAATTCGGACCAACCACTCACAAATCGCTGTGATTTGAGAATTTGTTTCATGTACCAAGCTTCTTTGTTCACGCCACACGCAGCGATTTTGAGTGTTTCATGTCCTTCACGCGCGTTGATCTTATCCATCACGCGCATAAGTTCTAAATCATCTTCAGTGTCATTGTTCCCAAAAAGTGAAACTTGATGTTCGTTGGCATCTTGAATGCGTCCTAATTTCACAAGTGCCTTTTTATATTCATAACCAGAGATAAAAATCTCATCGAGAATTCGCCAGGATTCACGAATGATTTTTCGCGTATCACACGTTGGACTTTCAAGCAGTGACGAACCTACACGAACATACTGTGGGACTTCTTTAAATGGATTTGTGCGCACGTAAACTTCAACTTCCTGGCAGACAGATGATTGCTTTCGTAATTTTTCGCATGCAAGGCTTGCATAGCAGGCAACTGATTCGCGAAGAGAGGCAAGATCGAAAACAGGAACTCCAAATGTTCGGCTGCAGACAATTTCTTTTTTTTTCGGAGTTTCATCATTGAGGGGAAAACAGGATATTTCTCTGAGTTCTTCCTGTATCATTCGACCGACTTTTGTAAATTGTTTTTGAATGAGCGGCTCATTTTTATAATTGCGAAAATCAATCGCCTTATGGATGCCAAGGATTTTCATTTTAATCGTGCTTTGCCGGCCAATGCCCCAGACATCACCGATTTCAACTTTGTTGAGTGCGTATTCTAAATTGTCTTTTTCAAGGACACTAAAAACACCGCCCGTTCGTTCATCCTTTTTGGCGATTCTATTGGCGAGTTTTGCGAGAACTTTTGTCCGTCCGATGCCAATTCCCACCGGGATGCCTGTATTTCTTTCGACGACTTCTTTTATATGTCGACAGTAGTCCACGAGATCTTGATAGGGAAGATTACTGAGATCGAGAAAGGCCTCATCAACGGAATAAACCTCTAAGTTTGGTGTGAAATCAAAAAGGGTATTCATCACTCGATCTGAAATATTTGTGTAGAGAGAAAAGTTCGCAGAGAAAACAGCGACTTTATGTTTTTCACAAAGGGCCTTTACTTTAAAATAAGGTTCACCCATTTGAACGCCAAGTTTCTTTAATTCATTCGTGCGGGAAACAAAACATCCATCATTGTTACTTAAAACACCGACCGGGCGGTTGCGAAGATCAGGACGAAAAAGTCTCTCACAAGAACAGTAAAATGAATTGCAATCAACTAATGCAAAAATGCGCTCACTCATTTAATGAATCCAGCGTTGGCAATCACAACTCCCCAGAAATTAAGATTCTCATTATTTTCAACAACGATATCTTTGTGTTTGGGGTTATCAGAGCGAAGGATGACTGCATTTCCTTTTTGCAGAACACGTTTACAGATCATTTTATTTTCCAGGCAGACGACACAAACTCGTCCATGAAAATCTGTTCTTGAACGATCAACAATTAAAATTTGTCCGGGAAAAATAGTTGGCTCCATTGAATCGCCGGCCGCTTCAAAAAAAAATGTCGAGAATTTATTTTTGATAAAAAGCGTATCCAGGCTCTGATATTTTTCAATGAAGTCGTCACTGATTCCAAATAATCCACAGGACAGTTTTGATATTAAAGTCGGGAATTCAGAGGCCGGCCCCCAATGGACGGGGAGTTCGATTCCTATGATATTTGAGGTAAGATCAGAGATGATTGTTGGTTCTTTTTGCGTTTCCATGAGATGATTATAAACTTACGCAAGAATTACGCAAATGATTTCGGAGGACGTTATCTGTTTTTCTATTGAGATTGATAAAAATATCAATAAGTTATCAGATTATTTTGGCGCTATGATTGATGCGTCGGAGTCGATGCGTTTTCAGCATTTATTGAAAATGCAGCGAGAACGCGAGAGCGCAGAATTCAATCGTCTCATGGGGCTTAAACATTCGGAGAAAAAAAGAACGCTTCCCTTTAAAGTTCCGGCCGAAGATGGACGACTTTTTTCAAATTATTTTAGTAATGTCATTATTCAAAAAAATGATGAACGAGTGATGATGCCGATGCGCTATCGAGTTCGTCCTCACGGATCTAAAGAAGAAATTCCAACGAAATATAATGTTTTCAATGCACGCATTGATGCTCTTGAAACACGACAGACGTGGATTCCACTGTTCATGCGTAACCACGGAATCATTCCCTTTGTTCGTTTTTTTGAATGGGTTCCTGATGAAAATCAAAAACCAAAACTCATCGCTTTTTCTCCCGAAGATCGGGAGATCATGTGGGCCCCCTGTTTGTGGGATGAATGGGTTTCTAAAGATGGAACCATTCAATTTAAATCATTTGCGATCATCACAGATGGACCTCCTCCCGAAATTGAAAAAATGGGACATGACCGTTGCCCCATTTTTCTTCACCAGGATAAAATCGATGATTGGCTGAATCCAAATGGCAGAGACAAAAAACAAATGTATGATCTTCTCACTAAGCGAGAAGATGTATTTTATAAATACGAATGGGTAGGATGAAAAATGGGTGATAGCTGCTGTGATCATGTATGCGAAGTTGATGTAAAAAAAACAAGTGCCAGCTTCAAAAAAGTTTTATGGATAGCGCTTGTTCTTAACGTCTCCATGTTTTTTGTCGAAATCATTTTCGGTGTTCTTTCGAACTCACTTTCATTAAAGGCCGATGCCATCGATTTCTTAGGTGATAGTGCTAATTATTTTGCTACTCTTTTTGTCATTAACTCTGCCATTCAAACGCGTGCGAAAATTTCGCTTTTAAAAGCTGCTTCCATGTTTGGATTTGGAGCATGGATTTTAGTTGAAGCGATCATTCGTTTTCAATCACCTGAACTGCCAATGGCGTTTACCATGTCTTGGGTTGGTGGCCTTGCGCTTTTGGTGAATGCTTCAGTTGCTTATCTGCTTTATAAATTTCGCGGTGGAGACAGTAACATGCAATCAGTATGGTTATGTTCCCGCAATGATGCTATTGGAAACATAGCTGTCGTTTTAGCTTCGGTGGGAGTTAGTGTTTTTGCCAGCAAGTGGCCCGATTTATTAGTGGCACTTTTTATGGCCGCACTGGCCGTTCACTCGTCTTGGCACGTTTTAAAAATGGCCAGTGCGGAATTAAATTTGAAAGTTTAATTTACTTCTTTAGTTCTTCCAAAATTTTTTCTTTGAAAGCATCAGGATGAAGACGTTCAAGTCGAACACCATTGATAAAAAACGTTGGAGTTCCATTAACTCCAATTCGTTGTCCATCAGCGATATCGATCGCAATTAATGAACCTGCTGTTGGATCATCGTAATCTTTTTTAAATTTTTCAGTGTCCATTCCCAGGTTGAGTGCATACTCCACAAAAAGGTTCATAGGAACTTCTTGCTTGTGAGACCATTGCTCCTGGCGTGTGAAAAGTGTGTGCTGGTATTCCCAAAATTTTCCTTGTTTCGCTGCTGCTTCAAGCGATTTCGCGGCAGGAAGTGAGTTTCCGTGATAAAGAGCATATCTGCCAATCAGTTGAACTTGATCTTTATGTTGATCAAGAACTTCTTTTACAAAGGGATAAAAAGCAGCACATGCTTCACATTCAGGATCGTAGAATTCTACAATTTTAACTTTCGCATTGTCTGGACCAAGTTTATGGTTGAAGTCACGAACAAGATTTTCAATCTGAGTCGATGTCGTTGTTGATTCTTCTTTCTTTTGTGTTTTCCAAAGAAGAGCGCCGGCACAGACCGCGATGATAGCAATTGAAGCAATGAGGATTTTTAATTCTTTAGTCATGTTTAGTCCTTATGTTTAATAGAGAGAACAGTTAAAAGTGTGAGAAGAATGAAAGCGGTTAATGCGAGTAATGGAATAGTAATGAATCCAAGCATTGTAAGCTGAACACTTGTACAGCTGACACCGGCCGTGCAGGCCACAATGCTTTTTTCAATCACACCATAGTAGAGAAGATTGTGGTAAATCGAAATGATGAGACCCGTAAAAATAAGCGGTGACGTATACCAGACCGATGCGCGCTCTTTGCGAATGAAAGCTACGCCAAAGAGAAGCACAAGCGGGAACATACAGATTCGCTGATACCAGCAAAGTGAGCATGGTGGAAACATCATGACATTACTAAAATAGAGACTTCCAGCTGTCGCGACAGTCGCAATAAGCCATTGGGCGTATCGAATAAGTTGCATGAAACTGCTCCTAAAAAGTGTCAAAGAATAAAACGAAATTTATGAAGCAAGGGAAATGGGTGGCCGATCAATTGAAGAATTGAATTCTTGAAGATGCATAGAAGGCGAATCAAAATAATGAAATTGAAAAATGAAGTCGGCCGTTTTTATGAGGGGAGGGAGTTTTTCTGCCATCATTGAAGGAGGATGATAACAATGATCACAAGAACGTTCACTTGTCGTGTCGGGAGAACAAATAAAATCATCGCAATCTACTGAAGGTAAAATTACGAGAACAAGCATGACACTTAATAAGAGGGAAAGACAAAACTTTATCACTGTTTTATTAT
>CAMLKK010000089.1 GCA_946480715.1 uncultured Bacteriovorax sp.
GAAATTAAAAACATCAAAGCAAAAAAGATTTTCTTCATAGTATTCACTCTTCCTTAATTGAATTTTACGACACAGTAATTTTTCTTACCTTTTCTAAGAACTAAACATGATTCTGAAGCAAGATGTGCTTCATTCAAAGTCATCGTCGACTCCGTGATGGCATCATTGTTCAGGTAAACACCTTTTTGATCAATTGATTTTCTCGCTTCACCTTTACTTGAAAAAAGAGGAGTGCTTGCAAGCAAATCAAGAATCGGAAAACCTTTTTGCAGTTCACTTCTTGCCACTTCAATGGAAGGAACGCCTGAAAAAATAGCATTGAGATCTTTATCTTTTAGCTGCGAAATTTTTTCGCCGAAGAAAATGCGAGTCGCATAGAGAGCAGAATCCAAACCTTCTTGACCGTGAACGAGTTTTACAACCTCAGCGGCCAGCGTTTTTTGAGCTTCACGCAGGTGCGGTTCATTTTTTGTTTTCTCTTCGAGAGCTTGAATTTCGTCGAGTGATAAAAATGTAAAATACTTTAAGTACTTCACCACAGAAGCGTCTTCGCTGTTTAAAAGGAACTGGTACATTTGGTATGGAGATGTCATCTCAGGATCAAGATAGATCGCTGTTCCGCCTTCAGACTTACCAAACTTATTTCCGTTAGCATCTGTGACGAGAGGGAAGACAAGTCCGAAAACATGTTTGCCATCCATCTTACGAGTGTAGTCGATACCTGCAGTGATGTTACCCCATTGATCACTTCCACCCATTTGTAGAGTGACATCGTGATTATGCGAGAGGTGACGGTAGTCGTAGGCTTGAAGCATTTGGTAACAAAATTCTGTAAAACTCAAACCAACTTCCGACTCTAATCTTTTTTTCACCGACTCTTTGGCAATCATTTCAGAAATTCTGAATTTCTTACCAACGTCTCTCAAAAATTCGAGGAATGTAAATTTCCCCATCCAGTCGTAGTTATTAACCATCGTCGCGGCGTTTTCACCTTCGAGACGAACGATGCGATTAAATTGTTTTTTTTGTGCTTCAACGTTTTCTCTGATGACGTCTTCAGTGAGAAGTACTCGCTCCGTGCTTTTTCCTGAAGGGTCTCCAATCATACCAGTGGCACCACCGAGAAGAATGTAGGGCTTGTGTCCGGCGTTTTGAAAACGTCTCATTGTTATCATCGTGAAGAGGTTCCCCACTTGTAGAGATTTTGCCGTGGGATCGTAACCGATATAAAATGAGATTTTTTTTGTATTAAGAATTTCTTTAAGGTCGGGACTTGAAACGTCTGCGATTAATCCGCGCGCTTCTAATTCTGAGTAAAAATCCATGAGATGATGTCCTTGCAGCGTAGTGGAGGGTTACCGTTACAAGATTATGACAGAAAAAGCGTGAGAAGAGAACCTTCTGATGCAGAAGATTCTCCTCGCAGCGAATGATTTAAAGCTTATTTTAGGGCAATTTTTAAATCAGCAATCAATTTATCCAGTTTGCGATCTTGTTTTTGCAATGTCGCTAGATCTGGAATGAGTTGTTTGCGATCGTACGTCTCTTGGTCTTCGCGAATGTCTTGAAGACGGGCCACAAATCCGCTGTGAACGTATTGGGCCTCTTCTTTGGCAATGTCATCACTGTAACGGGCATTCAGTGATTCACCCAAGAGACCAATGAGCTGGGCCGCTTTTTGTTGTTTAGCATCGACATCTTTTAAAAGGTCGCGAATCATGTTTTCTTCAGCTGCTCTGATTTTGCCTTCTGTAATTTCATACATCAGAGCTTCATCATCAACTTGAGCAAAAGCATTGAATGAAGTAAGAGCGAAAGCGAGAGTGAAAAATAATGTTTTCATGTGTCTTCCTTTTACAACTGTCTATTGTTTAAACAGTTTTGTTTAATATAAGTGGCTGAAATGATCGAAAGCTTAGTATTCACTACTGGTCATGATGCAGGGGCAGTGCCATAATTTTTTTATGAATGAACAACGGATCATTTTTTATGACGGTGAATGCGGTCTATGCCAGCGCTCTATCGCTTTTCTTGCAAGGGCCGATCGAGACCATAAACTTAAGTTTGCCCCTTTAAACGGAGAGACTTATTTTCATTCTTTCCAAGTTCCGGCCGTTCTCGATACGGTCGTTTATAGTCGCAATCAAAAGATTTATTTTAAGAGTGATGCGATTATTGAAGCCCTCATAGATGTCGGTCATCGATGGAGCATTTGTTTAAAAATAATTCCGCGCTTTCTAAGAAACATCGTTTATGACTTTGTTGCTTCTCAAAGAAAAAAAGTGAGTTGTCCTTATCTGAAACGTGATGAGCGTTTCCTAAAGTAGTTCACTCTGTGATATGATCACTTGGTGAATACCAGATTAAAAAATCTTCAAGACCGTTTATGGGTAACCATTCTTCCTATCATCGTAGGAATCATTATTCTTGTCGTGAAGTTTTACGCTTACAGCATCACTGATTCACAAGCGATTTTTTCTGATGCTCTTGAAAGTATCATTAACGTCCTTGCTTCGCTTGCTACTCTCACTGTAGTTATTATCGCAGCGAAACCACCCGATGAAGATCATCCTTATGGACATGGAAAGGCCGAAAGCATGGCCGCAACTTTCGAAGGAAGCGCCATCTCGCTTGCAGGTTTGGTCATTATTTTTGAAGCGGCCAAAGCTCTTTTCACCAATCATCCGCTGCAGTCTTTAGAGTTGGGATTAATTCTCACGGCCGGAGCAGGTGTGGGTAATGGAATAATGGGTGCCATCCTTCACATGAAAGGAAAAAAACTTCATTCCGAAGCTCTCCGCTCAAGTGGCGCTCATCTTATGACCGATGCTCTTACGAGTGCGGGTGTTCTTATCAGTTTGGCGCTCGTTAAGTGGACGGGAAAAACATGGATCGATCCGATCGTTGGTGCACTCTTTGGATGCGCACTTACATATGCCGGCTTAAAAATTCTTATCCGTTCGGGAAATGTTCTTCTCGATGGTCATGATCAAAAACTTCTTCAAAAGTTGGTAAAACTTTTTGAAAAACACAGAAGACCTGGAGTCATTCACATTCACCATACGCGAGTTATTCGCAGTGGGAATTTTCATCATATTGAATGTCACGTTGTCGTTCCTGAATACTGGACGATCGCCGATTCTCATGATTTCTCTGAAAAATTTGAAGCGGACATCATTCAAGACTATCCCGTGAATGGGGAACTCCGCATGCACCTCGATCCTTGTCGAAGAGTGTACTGTGAAAGTTGCGAGATGAGTGATTGTCCTATTCGTGAAGCGGCCTTCGTTAAGCGTATGCCTTTAACGTTGGAAATGATCACTGCGCCGGAAGAATCGGTTTAATTCAGATTATTTTTTTTGAGCTTTTTCGTTGATCGCTTTCTCATAAAGCTTGATGAGATCAGCGTCGATATCCGTGCGCTCGATATTCTTCATGCTTTTAAGAGAATTTTTCATTTCATCACAAGAATGAATCCCGCCATCGCCGTTGATCGGACGATTACGTCCACCTTCTTTCATCCAAGTAATTTCTCGGGAACAAAACTTACAGCGGGCCATGGGTTTTTCCTATACAAAATTTGCCAGAATAGGGCAAAATAGTCGGTAGCATTTGCTTTTATTATAACAAGGGAATCCCATGCTAGATATCAAATTTATCAGAGAAAATTCTGACACAGTAAAGAAAGCTTGCGAGCTAAAAAACATCAATCTCGATGTTGATCAAATGCTTAAGTTTGATCGTGAAATGGTGACGCTTAAAACTGAAGAGCAAAACCTTTTAACTCAAAAAAACGCAATAAGCGCGAAGATTCCTAAGGCATCTGCTGAAGAGCGTCCTGGTCTCATTGCAGAGAGTAAGGGAATTGATGATAAAGCGAAGGCGCTTAAGGCCCAGGCCGAAGAGATCGAACTTAAACTAAAAAACTTGCTCTATTTAGTCCCGCAAATTCCATCACCAAAAGCGCCAGTAGGTAAAGATGACGGTGACAACGTTGAAGTGAAAAAATTTGGTGTCATTCCAAAGTTTGATTTCACTCCACTTGATCACGTGCAAATTCTTGAAAAACACAATTGGGCCGACTTCGAAAGAATTGCGAAAGTTTCTGGCTCACGCTCATACTCACTTAAAAACGAAATGGTTCTGCTTGAAATGGCCATGCACCGTATGGCGATGGATAAACTTCTTTCAAAAGGATTTAATCTCGTTTCAGTTCCGGCCCTCGCTCGTGAAGAAGCTCTATTTGGTACAGGACACTTCCCAACAGGAAGAGACCAGGCCTATTTTCTTCCCGAAGATAATCTCTATTTAACGGGAACAGCAGAAGTTCAAATCAATTCTCTGCACGCTGGTGAGATTCTAAAAGAATCAGAACTTCCGATTCTCTACGCTGGTTATTCTCCATGTTTTAGAAGAGAAGCCGGATCATATGGTCGCGACGTTAGAGGTCTGATCCGCGTTCACCAATTCATGAAAGTTGAACAATTTGTTATTTGTAAAAACGATCCAGCTGAATCAGAGAAGTGGCACCAGATTCTTCTCGAAACATCAGAAGAGATCGTTCAAGACTTAGAACTTCCTTACCGTATTGTTGAATGCTGTACAGGCGATATGGGCGCAGGAAAAGTGCGCATGTACGATGTTGAGGCATGGGTTCCATCTGAAAATAAATACCGTGAAACACACAGCTGTTCTGCTCTACATGACTGGCAGTCACGTCGTACGCAAACTCGTTACCGTGATAACGATAATAAAGTTCAATTCGTTCACACGCTTAACAATACAGCTATCGCGACTCCAAGAATTATTGTTCCATTCCTGGAGAATCATCAATTAGCTGACGGAACAATCAGAGTGCCGGAAAAGCTTCGTCCGTATTTAGGTGGAAAAGTTATTCTCGGAAAATAATTTAAGAATCGAGCGGATCATGGAAGTCAATTCCTAAGATCCGCTTCGCTTTTGCATTTGAAATTTTTGTTGGATTGTTTACTTCGCATTCAATGTATTCAGGCAAAGGAAGATTTTTTCTTCGCGCCACCTCAGTATAAAAATCTTTTTTAAACATCACGAGATCACTTACACCATTAAACGTTTCACCGAAGCTCTTTCGGTCAATAACCGCTTCAATCATTTTTACAACGTCAGCTCCCTGCACGAGATGTGTGTATTCACATCCTGTTGTAAGGCCTTTTTTTCCAGAGAGAAAAGTTATAGGATGGCGTTTAAGACCATAGAGACCGCCAGGACGAATGATCGTGCACTTTTTAAAACGATCGCGCAGAAATGCTTCTACACCGAGAAGCATGCTATTGCCCTCACATCCATCGAGCGTCGTTTCTTCATCGACGTTCCCTAAATTTTTTCCATACACTGAAGTCGAACTTATAAAAATGAGTTTTTGTTCAGTCGCAAGAGTGAGAAAAAATTTTTCAATTTTAGGCAGGGCAAGTGGCGGAACACTGTAAACATAAACATCAGTGTCGTTGAATTCTGCAGGGAGATGATGAAAATGTTCGACATCAAAAGTCGCACGTCTTGCTTTGACGACTTCGACGTCATTTCTTACCGCAAGTTTAGTGGCCAGTTGTTCACCTAACCATCCGCATCCAATAATCGTGATTTTCATTTTCATACTGCTCACGCTATCATACTCCAAATCAATAAAGGAGCCTTCTTTGAAAACTCTATTAACATGTTTATTTTTTCTTGGCCTCACTGTTAACTCGCACGCTTTCACAGATCCAAAAGTAGGGGGAATGGTGACATTGAAACCATCACTCGCGAAAAAAATTGTGAAGGGTGGTGTTCTTTTTGTTTTCGCAAAAAAAGCAGGACCGGATTCAGGACCAAATGATCGCACTCCACCAGTGGCCGTTATTAAAATAGAAAATCCTTCTTTTCCACAGGCGTTTGTGTTGACTCAAAAAAATGCAATGATCGCCGGAACTCCATTCACAGGACCATTTCATGTTATCGCTCGTTACTCGCCAAACGGTGATGCGATGAGATCTCCAGGATCACTTGAAGGAATGGATAACAGATTTCCTTCAGCTGAACTGGGAAATAAAGATTTAAAAATCGAATTGAACATTGAAATAAAATAATGGCCGCAGACTTTTCTCTTTTTCCAAAACGCGAAGAGTGGGGAACGGGAGACGAAGCTCAGGATCAAAAACTCGCACTCGCTTTAAAGACAGTGATCGAGAATTTATCTTTTGAGAGTATCTGTGACTTTTATGCCATCGCTTCAACATTAAAACCCAGGGCCTACAATCCTTCCTATAACATGCTTATAGAAATGGTGACGAAGGCCCTTTTCTTTTGTTTTGCACCTTCCGAAAATAATCATGCGCTCATGACTAAAATGAAAGGCCGGTTTCATCTTAAAACGCCATCGGTAGCGCTCTCGATTGAAAATCTTGCTGACAAAATTAGAAAAGACAAACATGTCCGTTATAATAATCAACTCGATTTTTATCTTCATCTGCATGAACCATTAGAGCGCAACCCATTCGTCAAAGAAAAAATTTTTCGGGGCGAACACGACCTCACCTGCAAGATGATTTTTAAAGATCTTAAGTCATACCTGAGTGGCGAAGTCAGTGGTAAACACGACTCCGATCCTCTGTTAAAAGCATTGTCAGAAAATA
>CAMLKK010000090.1 GCA_946480715.1 uncultured Bacteriovorax sp.
TCTCTTATCTAGTTTTTTAATGGTGGCGGGCCCGGTTACGGCGTCCGCCACTTCTCTTTCATACGATCGCGCTTATTGGCTCAAACTTCTTCATTTCGATAAAAATTCAAAATCTCGTGCTGACTCCGAAAAATTCTTTCTCGCTCCTAACGGTAAAACGAATCCTGATGCTGAACTGGCAGCGACGATCAATGCCTTCAAAGATCAAAATGCCGTGGCCGGATGGTTTAATTATCATCCGCAATGTGTATTTCGTGAGCGATTGAGATTTTTACAGGAACAAGGACTGCTAGAATCGATCCCACTGGTTTCCTGTAAAGAGTTCGACGAATGGAAAGCGGGCCTTAATGCTGAAAGTGTGACACTTATTTTTTCTTCTTCCTATCCAAACAACCCTTCGTCATTGTTTGGGCACACATTGCTCAGGTTTAACCAAAAAAATAAAACGAATGACCTTCTCGATTACGCTGTCGCCTTTAGTGCGATTCCAGAATCGGATGATCCGGGAATCATCTTTGCCTACAAAGGAATGTTTGGCGGATACAAAGGGCTTTTTGAAGTCACAAAGTATTATACCAAGGTTAATGAATACAATAACGGCGAATCGCGCGACTTGATTGAATATAATTTAAATCTTTCTCAAGATGAGCTCGATCGAATGATTAATCACCTCTGGGAGCTTTATCAAACCACATACTTTGATTATTTTTTTACAGATGAAAATTGCTCTGCTGTTTTGATGGATGTTCTCGCCGTTCCTTTTCATAAAGACGGAGTGATCAATGATCACGAGCGTTGGTACTATCTTCCCAGTGAAATGGTAAAAAGATTTCGTGAACTTCCTGGCCGTATTGCATCTGTAAAATATCGGCCAAGTCTAAAAAAACAACTCACAAAAAAATGGGAATCATTATCGCAGTCGGAAATCGATGATGTTGAAAAAATTCTTGATGAAGGTGTTGTTCCTGCTGACTATGCCAATCCAAAAGTTCTTGAAGCGGTTGTAAGTTATATCGATTTCACTCGCAATCGAAAAAAAGAAAAACTAGAAGGCGAGTCGCAAAAGCTCATGCGCGCGGCCCTTATCAGACGTGCAGCTCTGCCAAAAAGTGAAGCAGCAACTGTTTTATACGATGAAAGCAACCGTCCGGATGAAGGGCATGAACCACAAAAATTTTCTTTTTTTACTAAGCTTGAAGATGATCGATTTCAATTAGGAGTGGAGCTTAAACAAGGCTATCACGATCTCATGAGTAACGATAAAGGCTTCGATCCTTTCTCTCAATTTGATTTC
The DNA here is from genome assembly GCA_946480715.1 of uncultured Bacteriovorax sp. Next base: position 1,295 of record CAMLKK010000090.1, read on the forward strand.
TTCACTGTTTCGGCGATCTATGACTTTAAATTGAAAAAATTCGATTACGAACAACTCACACTTGTGGATCTCATCTCATTTCATGAATACCGCACCTTTGATCCGCAACTTTCATGGAGAGCAAAAGTGAGTAGTGATCGTCTCTATGTTGATGGATGCGAACTTTGCCATAAATTAAATGCTCAGGCCTACGGTGGTCCTACTTTCAAAGTTAATGAAAGAGGAGTGTTCGCTGCGATGTTAGGAGCGTATGGAGAAGCAAGTTCACACCTGAAGAAAGGTCATCGACTGGGGCCTGCGGCGGAAATTTCTTTTTATCAACAATTTGGTAATGCTTATAAGTTTGGACTCATTGATGAACTCCGCCTTGATGCCACTCGAAAAATTCGCAAAGATAGTGTGAACACGTTAACTGTTCGGCATGCATTTTTCTTAGGCAGTGATGGAGATATTAGACTGGATTCAAAATTTCTAAATGATTTCTCAGTTCATCAGGTGAGTTATGGTTTTTATTTCTAGATTAATCATCGTCGTTCTTTTAAGCGTGAGCTGCACCAGTCTCATCTACCAACCTGATAAATACTTTTGGGCCAATCCTGAACAATTCAAAGTAAAATACGAACCATTTACAGTTGAGTCGTTGGATGGAACAAAACTATCCGCGTGGAAATTGCTTTCCAAAGAAAAACCAAAACGCCTCGTACTTTTTTTTCATGGCAATGCTCAAAACCTCACCGCCCATTATGTGACGCTTCACTGGTTAGTGGAGCACAAAACAGACGTCATTATTTTTGATTATCGTGGATATGGAATTTCCGAAGGAAAGCCGAATCCAAAAGGGGTGAGCGAAGACGGACTGGTCTTTCTTAATTATGCCTATGAGGAATTCAAAAAAGGGGGCTACGAGCAGTTTGTGGTTTATACCCAGAGCTTAGGTGGGGCGATTGCCCTTAAGGCCCTGGAGGATTTTAAACATCGTGATGAAATTTCGCTCCTTGTTTTAGATTCTACTTTTCTATCACCAAGACTTGTTGCCCGCGATAAAACTAATTTTGCACTCGCGTGGCTCATCTCAAATAACTACACTGCTGATCCGAAACTATCCCACATAACGATGCCAGTGCTTTCGATTCACAGTAAAGCTGACAAAGTCATCAATTACGATTTAGGGGTGAAGCTTTACGAGGCTCTTCCCACAAAGAAAAAACAATTCTGGACGTTGGATGTTCCCGGACATGGTGATGTCTACTTCATCGAAAAAAACAAATACCGGGCCGAGCTACTTAAAGTTTTGGACAACTAACTTTTTTGTAGTGCTCGTCGAAAACATCTTTTTTCACTTTGATTCCCGTTTCATACCATTCAGGCGATTGATCAGGAGTGTGACATGAAAGACATTTGTCTTTGATGTTTGCTGCTGGCGATTTTTCTTTCGGATGATTGTCCGCCGTTGAATGGCAGTTCAAACATTGAACGTTGGCAAAGTTGTGAGTCGCTTGTGTTTTTTTATCCAGAGCAAACCACTGAACCGAAACTTTTTTGCGTTCTTCTGGAGCTGCGTTTCTCACTGAAGTGATGTGAGCTCCCATTTTTTTAACTTCATTCCAATAATCAATGGCCGGCTTTTTCTTGAACGTCACCATGTCTTTTACTGCTGAAAAACCTTTTGGATCATTGAGACCGAGAGAGTGACAACCAACGCATGAAAGATTGTTTGGTTCTCCTACGTTAATCAAAGTCGTGTAGGCGATAGAGTGTGCCGTTCCTTGCCAGAAATCGGCCTGGGCCGTGTGGCACTGGATACATGAAGAAGCTGTTTTGAATTTTTTTACATTAGCATGGGCCATCTTCTGCATATCTGTTGCAGACATTCCCATGGCCGCTTGTTCTTTGATTTGCAGATCATTCATTTTCGCTTTGTGATCATCAATAAAAGAGCGCATTGGATTTGGGCTTAGATTTTTTTCAAGTTCATCGCGAATTTCAGCAATGGCGTATGTGTCTGTTTGTTTTTTCGAATTGAGATCCATCTTGATCTCACCGATGTAATGATTTTTCGAAAGAACTTGGACAATTTTTACATTCCCTTCGTCCTGGCTGAAGCGAAGAAAACTTTGTGAGTGAGCACCAATAATCCAGTCGATCATTGGAAATTGTTTGGCGAGAGCAGCATCAGGATCAATTCCAGCGTGCGAGAGTACAACAAGGCGGTGATAAGCATTGGCCTCAACATATCCTGCCGCTTTCACTTCTTTTAAAACTTCAGGAAGAGCTGCTGCCGGTGATTCAAAATAATTGGCAGCTTCACCTAACATCGCTTCTGGATCAACAAGCCCGATGAGGAAGACTTTAGTTTGTCCGCGATCAACAACCGCAAAACGTTTATGTTTAATTGAAGATTCATCTTTTAAATTGGCAATTAAGAAATCGAATTTTCTTTTTTCCGCCAGCTGTTTAAGGAAATCAAATCCCATCGCGAAGTCCTGATCGCCGGGAACGAAATATTTCAGGCCAACTTGCTCAAGACCAATTGCTAAATTTTCAGCTGCAAAAGTCAGTGACTGCTTCATTGTCGCCGGAACAACTGATGAAGGAAAAAATGTATCTCCTGTATCAACGTAGAGAATTTCAGAATCTTTTGAGACGGCATCAAAATAGCCAGCAACTTGCGGCAATCCACCGAGTGGAAAATTGCGGCAACCACATGGATGTGTTTCGCCGCTTATATTGTGAGAGAAGAGGAGTGAGAATTTTTTATTAACTGAAGCAGGGACTACATTTTTTTCATCTATTTTAGCGACATAATAAGAACAAGAGGTAATAAGAACGAGGAGAGTCGCTAAAAGAGTTTTTTTCACAGTTTGGCCTTCAGTTTGGCTGCTTCCGCAGCTTCTTTGCTTTTTGGAAAGCGTGAAAGAAGTTCATCTAACGTAAGACTTGCTTCTTCTTTTGATTTTAATTTATCGAAAGTTTTTGCGAGATTGAGGAGAGTCGCAGGAGCGAATGACGACTTAGGATTGTCGCTGAAGAGTTTAGAGAAATAAACTTTTGCCTCTTCATATTTTTTATTTTTGTATTCAATCATTCCCAGAAAGTGAGTAGCACCTTCACGGTCTTTCTTTTTTGCTTTTTTGTCTGATTCAACAGCGAGGAAAATTTCTTTAGCAGAGTCTAGGTCTTTTGCTTTGTATTTTTTCATTCCTTCAGCAAATGTGATGACATCTTCGACACCATCACTGCTGTCGGAATCTTCATTTACGGCTTTTTTTTTTGAAGGGCGTTCTTCTTCTTTCGTTAACTTTGAAAGAGTCTCAATAACTTCTTCAATGTAACCGCTTTGATTATTCACTTTTTCAGTAAGGGCCTTAAGATATTCAACTTGCTTCTTGTGGCCTTCTTCCATGTCATTAAGGCGTTGATTCAATGCCTGATTATCTTTTAAGGCCTGAGCACGTTGATGACTTAGCTCTTCAACCTGACCATTTAAGCGCGCAAGTTGTTCTTCGATTGTTGTAAAACGAGATGAGACGCCAGCGGTGCTTTTTTGTGTTTGTTGAATCTGTTCATTAAGATTTTCTACGGTACGTTCACGACGAATGTCTTCTTGTGTTTTACAAGCACCAAGTGTGAGAGTAAGCGCGATTAAAAGGAGTGTTGATTGACCTTTCATGAAAAATCCTCGTGTCAGATTGATTATACTATAAATTTTCTAATGTCTTTTTTCTGATGGCAACATATTCCGCTCTCTCTGAATATTTTTTGGAGAGGAGAGCGTATTGTTGAGCTTTGTTGAAGTACTTGCGTTTGTAGGAAGATTTAGCTTTGAGATAGTAGTACTCGGCTTTACGGAAGAGACCTGGAGCTTTTACGTCGGCCTGGGATTCTTTGGCTGCCATGAAAGCAACTTGGGCCATGGACATTTCCATCTTAGGGCGCGTGGTAGTTAAACCGCACGCCGTAAGGAAGGAAATCAATAAAAGCAAAGAGACATTTTTAATCATTAATTATTTTTCAGTTACAACGAAGTTAGCTCTTCTGTTTTTTGACCATGACTCTTCATCGTGACCAAATGAAACTGGTTTTTCTTTTCCAAGAGAAATTGTTGTGATTCTGTTAGCAGCTACACCTTGAGAGATAAGGTAATCACGAACGCCTTTTGCACGTTTTTCACCTAGAGCAAGGTTGAATTGAACTGAACCGCGTTCATCAGCGTGTCCTTCAACTTGAACTTTAACAGTTCCATTTTTCTTAAGGAATTCAGCGTTGCTCATAAGTGTTTCTTGAGTTGATCCACCGATAGCAGATGAATTGAAGTCGAAGTATACAGTTTTTAATCCACCAGCGCGGTTAGTATCTGAATCACCGTTAAGCTCTAAGCTCATTCCAGCGTTGTTTCCATTTTCAGTTACAGTATCAACACTTGGAGTTCCATCAGTTTCAGCAGCTGATTTCTTTTTGCTCGCACATGAAGTTAATGAAAGAGATGTTGCGAGAAGAGTGATGATGAAAAGCGATTTCAATTTCATGGGGAAGGCTCCTTTTGTTAACAAAATCAAAAAATGTTTATTTCAAATGACTTTAAAGATAGTTATGATTATGCATATTTTACTGCATATAAGGAAGAAAAAAAATGCCTTCAATCTCTGCCTGCCTGCTTACACTCTTCATTTTTTTTTCATTTGAGATTGAAGTCGCTCATGCAAAAAATGTTTCTTTAAAAACATCGATCGTTAGTCTCACTACTGATTATGGAATTCTTCAAGCAGAGATTCATTTTGATGAGCGTGACGCTCTCCTCGCGCAGAAAGTAGAAACAATTATTAAAAATGATCTGATCAAAGTGATCAATTATTTTGGCTATGTTCCTCGTGATCTTGTGCATTTCAACGTCGATCCTTACATGCGTTTGTCCAATGGGAATGCTCGGGTATTCACTTCAAGTGTTATCAATTTGTATAACTTCCCAGCGGATCATTCCGATCACCTCGTGATTATGGAAGATTGGCTCAGAGGATTAGTCTTTCATGAGTTCGTGCACATCACGCATCTTGATCAAACGCGCGGATTCCTCGATGACGGGCGAAAAATTTTCGGTTCAATCGCCAAGCTACCGACGAATATTGTCCCGCGCTGGTTCACAGAAGGGATTGCTGTATGGGCAGAATCTCATTTGCTCGATAAAGGCCGTCTCTCCAATCAGCTTTTTCGCAAAGAACTCTTGATTCAATTTTTAAAAGAAGAATATTGTGAAACCATCGATTGTCTCGATGAGCCAGGTGTTTATCCTCATGGTCAACTAGCTTATTGGGCCGGTTCTCATTTCATCGAATATCT
>CAMLKK010000091.1 GCA_946480715.1 uncultured Bacteriovorax sp.
TTGATCGCTTCAAGAACTTCTTTTTCTGGAACAATGTGCGCTTCACCTTCAACCATAAGGATCGCATCTTTTGAACCTGCAACTGCGATTTCAAGATCTGAGTTTGCCCAGTCAGCGTGGTTAGGATTGATTACAAGTTGTCCGTTGATACGACCTACTTTTGCAAAACCAATTGGAGCTGCAAAAGGAATGTCTGATACTGCGATAGCAGCTGAAGCACCAAGAGCTGCAAGAACTTCAGGATCTCCTGTTTCGTTGTAAGAAAGAACACTACAAGTAACAACAGTGTCGAACATGTAGTCGCCTGGGAACATTGGACGAAGAGGACGGTCGATCAGACGACAAGCTAAGATTTCAGCTGTCGAAGGACGATTTTCTCTCTTCATGAATCCGCCTAGGAATTTTCCAGCGGCATAAAATTTTTCTTGGTATTCAACTAAAAGCGGAAAGAAATCTTGCCCATCTTTTAGTTCACGTGCTGAACACACAGCTACTAAAACTTGTGTTCCGTTACAGCTAACTAAAACTGAACCATCAGCTTGCTTAGCAAGACGACCAGTTTCGATAGTGACTTCTTTGCCACCGTAGTTAATCTTGTACTCTTTTTTGTTTTCGTTCATAAATTCTCCATATCAGACGTCACCATTGACGCCGCTAACATGGAAAGGCTTTTTAGAATTTTGATGGGATTAAAAGATAGTTCAAGGCAGTGGACTTATACGCTGGGGTTTTGGGTCACTACGTTCAAATATCCCCTATTCCACATCACAAACTTTTCAAAGGACTTTCCGTATTAATAGTTTAGCTTTTTAAAACAAAAAGGGAACCCGTAGGTTCCCTTTTATGGTTTTTTTCTTACTTTCTTAGTCCAAGTTTCTTAATTAGAGCTTGGTACTTATCTGCATTTGTCATCTGTAAGTATGACAGAAGTCTTTTTCTCTGACCGATTAGCTTAAGTAGCCCGCGGTTTCCAGAGTAATCGTGCTTGTGTTTTGAGAAGTGTGGAGCAAGGTTGTTGATACGAGTTGTGATAAGTGCAACTTGTACAGCTGTACAACCAGAATCTTTTTCTCCTGAACCGAATTCTTTTCCGAACTCAGCAACGATTTTTTTTGAATCTTCTAAAGTGATCATGTTTTTCTCCATGCCTATGTCCAAGTAAGAATCTTTCATTCCAACCGAGAGCAAGGTGTCAGTTTTAATAGTTTTGATGTTTTAGCGGATAAACTCCGACATGTAAACCTTTAAATTGTTGATCAAGCGTTCTTCGATCTGGCGAATGCGCTCGCGACTGACGCCGTATTGATCAGCAATGCTTTGAAGCGATGCAGGAACTTCGGAAAGGAGCCTTTTTTCAAAGATTTCGCGGTCTCTTTCTTTTAGCCCTTGCAGGTAATGCTGGAGTTGTTCTTTAAGAATTTCCACACCCTGAAGATCGGCCAGTCTGTCATCAATCGGGGGTTCGCTTGTATCAGCGAGGACGTCCGCGAGGCTTGCTCCGTTTTCTTCGACTTTTGCTTCCAGAGAAAGTTCAGTGGCCCCATGGGAAAGTCTGCGGTCCATGACTTCGACGGCCTTTTGAGAAACACCAAGATTTTCCGAAATCATTTTTGTATCAGGATTAAATCCAAGTGCAGTCAATCGCTCTTTTTCTTTCATCAAATTGAAAAAAAGTTTTTTCTGTTCGTTGGTCGTTCCAATTTTTACGAGACGGAAATTATCTAAGATGAATTTTAAAATATAAGATCTGATCCACCAGCTGGCATAATACGAAAGCTTTGCACCTTTACTTGCATCGTATTTCGAAACCGCTTTCATCAAACCGATATTTCCCTCTTGAATGAGATCCATCACGTTTTGCCAGGCCGAGCGATACTCAAGCGCAATTTTTACAACTAATCTCAAATTGGCGAGTACAAGTTTTTTCGCAACTTCGATATCACCTGTATCTTGCAATTCTTTTAAAAGCGCTTCTTCTTCTTCAACAGAGAGAAGTTTATAACGGCTGATCTCGCGAGCATATGTTGTGAGCGGATCAGTACTCGTGGGCAGATTGTCAGGGTTGTTGTGTTCAAGAATATCTTTTACGACGAGTGCGTTTGAATTCACAACTACGGGTACATCTGATTTAGGTGGATTAACTTTTTTTACCATGGAGGGATTATACGCCAGGGCCTAGAGAATTGTCATTTCTTTGGTGAACTTTGCAATTTTTCCTGAGTCTTTAGGACATTCATTTGATGGTTAATGTATTTAAGCGCAAAAACGCCATAATTGACTTCAACTTTAACGTCCTGCTCACCGACTCCTTCAAATTCCATCGTCTTTTCGGCCTTTTCCATAATCTGCGCCGTGAGTTCTTCAACTATCAATCCTTCAAGATCTCCGCGCCAAGGCGGTATAATAAAGCGCTCTTTTGCACGCTCCACATCCCTAGTCACATGAAGACGCATGCGTTTTTTCAAATGATCTTTTTCTTCCTTCGATTTGTGGCCGTAGTTCACATCAAGCATGGCCTGGCGATAATATTTTATAAACGCTTTTGGAATTTTAATGAGAAAGAGTAATTTTACTTTTCCAACTTGTTCATTGATTCGATCGAACTCTCCAAGATTGATATCAAAACCAATTCGATACTCATTTTTTCTAAAGTCATGCAGTCTTGAGCGATCGATAAGCTCCATTGTTAGGGGTTCTTCAAAAAAGAGTTCTCTCGTTTGAGACTCACTCATTTTTCTTGCCCACTTATTCCAGGTGCTGTCGACACTGGCCCTAAAAACATCTTCTCCTGCTGTGAACTTCGGAGCGCGGTGAAGAAAATCGGGTACATTAGTAATAAGCGAAATGAATTGTGAATTAATAAAATTCTGCTCATCAAATGATTGCGTGTTCATAATCTTAGCAATGCGTTCGTCGTAATCATTTGGTCGATAAGTTTCATCACTAAATTCTTCGCAATAAAGTCTTTTTAAATCTTCGCCAATATTAGTTCCACCAACTGAATAAAGTACTTTCTGAGGAAATGTCGCTGCATCGACTTTGCGGCAAATGAGATTTTCACACCAGACTTGTACTGTCTTCAAATCTTCTTTGAGAAAGAGAGAATTATCCTGCTCTTTCCAACCAATCGCCTGATTGCTCATTTGGCGAATGAAAAAGGCCATGAGAGCACTATGCCTGATGATAGGTGCCATCAGTCCAGCAGAGTTAGGATTTCCATTCCATGAACAGACAGCTTGAAAAAGTTTTACTGAAAAAAGAAACTCCTGTTCGATTCCCGTCTTACTTGGAAGATATTCGGCCATCTCATTATCTGGATATATAATATTTTTATTCACGCCTGGAAGTTCGAACCGATTTTCTTTATCAAATTTGAGATAGAGATTATTAAGCAACTCTTTTTTACTAATGACAGAGAGATTATTAGAGCAATAATTCCCCACTAAATTTTCTGCGAGATTTGTATAATCTTCTCTGCTGAATTCCATCGCTTTTGCATATTGGGGAATGGCCCTAGAAAGTAAATCAAGCCCGATGTACTGAACCAATGCGAGTGTTGAACGCTTTACCTGAACTTTATCCCACTCAGATGCATATCGAGTTTGGCGAGGGGCCTTACAATAGTTGGTGAGGTTCTTTCCTTCTTCGTAAAAACCTCTATACATGGCCATGGCCAATTTGTTTTTTGAAGATTCACTTTTTATGGAATCATCATGAGTGAAAACATAGTTGAGTGGATCACTTAATTCTTCTTTATACTCTTCGCTGAAATTTCCGAGCACTAAACTTTCTACAGGCGCTAACGCCCATGACGGTGAAGTGACCGCAGCGAAAAAGAGGATGATAATGCCCAAGCTATAAGTTTTCATTTGATATTTAAGTTATCGGGATTCCTTGACGAAAAATTGAATATGAAAAGAGTATGGGTCCTTTTATTCCTGAGCATGTCACTCTGTTTTAAGCTTCACTCGCAAGAGACTGAGTTCAAACCATTTTCAGATGACGAAGCTCTTAAAGAAATTGTTTTCGAAGAAGAATACTTTGAACTAGACGCTTATAACTATGCGGCCCAGGCTAAAGAAGGATCTCAAAGAAGAATTGATATTCATAATTTTCAGAAAGCAAAATTCAAATTGATTAATGGTGATTTGAAAACAGCACGATTTTTATTGGGAAGAATTAACGATAAGACTTCTCCTCTCGCAAGTGTAAAACAGCGCTATCTTGCAGTCATCGATTTCATAGAAGGGCGATTTCGCGAATCACTCCAAAGACTTTCACAACCGAATTTACAAACGAGTACAAATTACAAACAAATTTGTCTCTTAAAACTCGTCAACATGATGGCGCTCAATGACAGCGATGCCGTTCGCAAAGAAGCTCCCGGATGTATGTCACAAACAGCAGAATATTCTAAGAACGATCAATTCTGGCTCGACAACATGGTTAAATTGAAAACTCGTGATCAAAGTGGAATCAAAAAAAATATGATCATGGATATTCTCACGACGCTTTCTGATGATGAGCAAATTAAACTCTGGATGAAGACCGGACTCTATTTGAGCCGTGAAGAAGAAATTATCTTTATGTTGGGTGGTCTTCCTGAATCTTCATATCAATCTAAAAAACTTCGGGAGATTGTTGGTTTTCTTTTTATGCGACAAGGAAATTTCGAACGTGCGGTAAAATTTGTCGATGACATTGATTCGGCCAATGCTGAAAACATCAAAGGAACATTCAATCTTTTTAACCGTGAATACGAACTCGCCTTTGGACACTTTAAGCTCGCTCTAAAAAAGAAACAAGATTCAGTGAATGCACTTGAAAGGGCCATTCCTCTCGCCTGGCTTCTCAAGCAATGGGATGATGGACTTCAAATGGTTTCAAGTTCTACCAATCGTTCACTTGATAATCGAAAGAAAAAAGCACTGGCGATTGCTTTTATGATTCGTCAGAAAAAATTTAAAGAAGCGCAAAAAGAGCTCGCTCTCCTGAGAATAGATTTTAAAAACGCTCCTCCATATGAAGTTCTCGTTATGGAGACTTATGTGAATTTAATTCTTTCTGCCAATGATCCTAAATATGATCGTCGCAAGATTGAAGAATCATCAGAGGCCGCCTGTAAGGCCTTTGACATTATGGGATGCTGGATCTCTTTACAATTTATTCAGTGGGATAATCTAGGCAAGACCATTACACGCGATGAACCTGTCTACAATGATAAAACGATGACTATTGAATCGCTGAAAACAAAACAGGTCATCACACCGCTTAAAGAAGTTCAAAGTGTCGATCAAAGCGACATCGAAGAACTCGACAGCCGAACGGTAAATATACCTGGCGTTTAAAAATTCTGCGAGTAACTTAATTCAAGTGATGTTCTGCTTCTCTCAATTTCATTTTCACCGAAAGAATTGAACGTGTCGTTCTTTTCTTTTTTAATTGAAAGTCCCAATCCCATAGAACGTTTCTCAGAGAAAATGTACGTTGGCATGATTTTTAGTTCCATTCCCATGCCTGGCTTGATGACAAGATTGTTATAGCGTTTTCTAAAATTCATTGCTAAATCGCCTTCTGCGATAAGAGAGAAATTTCCAGATTTAAATATCTGCCCTTTTCCACCTATTGCTAATTTCGTTACGACAACTCTTTTTAGATAGAAATTAGTGACTGAAGTTTGATCAGCATAATGGGATTGAACAAGTTGAAGTTGTGCACGCAGATCGACGTTTCTATGAAGCGCGTAGTTCATCCCTCCACTTGTTGAAAAAAGCGATGATGAGTCCTGAAGTATACCAAGTCCATTGCTGAATTCGACATTGCGGTAACCTAATTGGAAGAACGGAGACCATCTGCCACTCACGGCCATATCCCATAGAAGTTCGACCTTATTCACGTCATTGGCCGTTGTATCAAGCGAAAGAACTCCTACTTTTCCTTCGTTGACCAGAAGTTCTTCTTCTCCGATTCCAAAAGAGACAGAAACTCTGTCACGAATAAATTTTTCTTCCAGGTTGTAAGACGCCATTTGCGCTTCTTCATCAACATGTCCAACAACCACATCACGCGCGATGGCCTTGTTAAGATCTTCTCTTAGGGCCAAAAGTTCGGGTTTATCTTTTAAACTTTCGTCGACTACGAAACCTTTTTTTGCATCAAGGATTAAACCTTTTGGTGCAAAGTATTCACCTGTATCCACATCGACATCACCGCCTTTGTCAGAACGGTACACACCTCTGGCCGTATCTAAAACTGCATCTGATCCAGGAGCAACATAGAGACCTGTTTTAAGATCGATGTATCCTCCCG
>CAMLKK010000092.1 GCA_946480715.1 uncultured Bacteriovorax sp.
AGATCAATTAAGGCCATTGCATCTCTTTAGGATCAACTTTCATCCCATCAGTTAACTCAACTCCTTCAAGAGGCTGAGCAATTGGTTCACCGGCATCAAGGCCGCTTAGAATTTCCACGCGATCATAATTTCCTGTGCCGACTTTAACGGGTCTTTTAACAAGCTTATTATCTTTTACGACAAATACAGAGCGATCAGACCCAACACCTGTAAGTGTTGAAGCGGGAAGAATCGAGGCCTGCTCTTTTTTTTCAACGACGATCTCAACGTCGGCCGAAGCACCTACAGGAATGAGAAGATCGTTGTCTAAAATTTCCAGTTCAATCTGGCTGGTGCGATCCTGATCCTTAACAGTACTTACGAAGGGAACGACTTTTGTCAGGCGAGCATTGATAAGTTGATTGCGCATGGCCGGGATTTTTACGCGTGCACTTTGACCAATTTTTACTTTTTGCAGATCTACTTCATCGATTTCACCTTTAATCAAACGCGATTTGAGATCGATGATTTGGACATCGATTTTCTTTGTCGACGTCGTGATGCCTGCGCTCGATTGATAGAATTCACCGATCTTTAAGTTAAGAGCAGTGATCATTCCGTCAAAAGGCGCCACAATCATAGTTTTATTTAAATTCGTACGGGCCACTTCACGAGCGCGTTTAGCGCTGTCGAGGTTCGCACGCGATACGAGTCCACTCTTAAAAAATTCTTCAGCACGTTCATAATCTTTTTGTGTTTCATCTAAGATTGCTTTCAGATCAGAGTTTTCAAGTTCAGCGATAACCGTTCCAGCTTTAACTTTATCTCCAAGAGAAACATGGATGCGCGAAATTCTTCCGGGTGTTCCGAAAGCAAGTTCCGCCTGTTGTTTGGCCTCAACTGTTCCTGAGTTCGTTGTCGTTACTGTACTTTCCACTGTTCCTTTTGAAAGTTTAATCGTTTTAACTTCGACCTTAGGTCCACAAGCGGCGATTAAAATCAGTAGAGGGATGTATTTCAATTTCATTAGAAGCCTGCCTGCCAGATAGTATTTTGCGAAAGCGTGTAATATTGAATTTTATTTTGAGCGAGCGAGATTTTGGCGTCGAGAAGATCATCTTGAACTTCCAACAGCTCAAACAATGAGCCTTTTCCTAATTGATAAGATTTATAGGAAAGGCGGTAGAGCTCTTCAAATTGAGAAACATTCAAAGTAAGTGAAGAGACCAATGTCTTAAGAGCGTCGATTTTAATAAGAGCGTTGTTTAAGTTATTTTCAAGTTCCTGCTTTTGACGGCCAATCGTCAGTTCAACTCTTTTGCTTGCATAATATTTTTCAAATTGTGTTGAAGCAAAACTTCCACCTGAAAATAGTGGAATGTTGAGAACGAGGGCGACTGTATGTGTTTTTTGTCCCTGGTGAAGGGACTGATCAAAAGTTTCACCGGCGCTCGTATATGAACCTTGTAGTGAGAGATCAGGGTATTCAAGGCGAGTGAGTTCTTCGAGAGAAAGTTTATTTATTTTTTCTTCGTGAACGAGTTGTTGGTACTGTGGACTTTTTTCCAGAATGACTGACTGATTAATCGAAGGCACATTAGTCAGTTCGTGAATGACGGCTAAAGTCTGATCTTCAGTGAGCGATTTAAAGATCTCAAGATCAGAAGCAGAGAGTCCGCTATATTCTAATAAACGGCTCTTCGTATTTTGTTCTTCATCGATGTAAGTTGTTTTTTTCGAATTGAGGGAAACATAATTAGCTTCCGAGCGAAGGACATCGATTTTAGTTTTTTGTCCGAGATCATATCCCAGTTGAGCTTCTTTTTTACCAGTCTCAGCTTTTTTCAGTGAATTCTCGACGGCCGTTAATTTGTATTTTGATAACAGATAATTGAGAAGGTGTGTGCGAAAGCTGATGGGAAATTCTTTTTCTTTCATTGAAAGTTCAAGTTCCGCTTTTTCTGCTTCAGTAATTGTCTTACGAGTGCGGCTCAAATTTGCCCAATTGAGAATCGACCATTCATAATTTATTGACCATGATGAGTCGGCCGTGACCAATCCAAGGGCGCGAAGTTGGGCCGTGCGTTCTTCAAAAAAATCTTTTTCTTTGCGAACTCTAAGCGCAGCGTTTGGTAAATGATTTGTAAAACGGCTGTAGCTCTCTGCTGACTTTTGTTTGTCGAAAGCGCGCACCGACTTAAGTTCTGGTGAACGTTCTAACGCCATCTTTTCAAGTTCTGAAATTTTCGAAAGGGTAGGACTGATATCAGAGGCCATACCGTTTGTTATGAAAAGAAGAATGCATGCAAATACAAGATTGCTCATGACTTATTCTCGGTCTGTACAATTCCAATGAAGATGACTATTAATACACCTGATAAGGTCCGATCACAAGAAGATCGCCACTAAAGGATGAAGCATGAAAAGATTACTTGAAACAGTCATTGCGGAGACGAATATTCCTCTCGCTTTTGGGGGAGCCGCGATCAGTGGTGAAGGGGGCGGGTATGGTTTCGGAGATGTATCTGAAAATGAGTCGATTGATCTCCTGAAGCTTGCCTATGAAAGAGGTCTAAGAATATTTGATACGGCCCCTATTTATGGTTTTGGACTTTCAGAAATCCGAATGGGAAAGGCCTTCAAGAATATGCGTGAAAAAGTCTTTATTGTTTCGAAGTCGGGAGTGACCTGGCATGAAAACAAAAGAGTCGATATGAATAACGATCCAGCGATCGCCCAAAAGATGCTGGAGCAGTCGTTAAGAGACCTTCAGAGCGATTATATAGATCTTTACATGGTTCACTGGCCGGATAAACGCGTGGACATTCGTAGAACGTTGGAAGTATACGCCAAGGCCAAGTCCCAGGGAAAAATTAAACACATTGGTCTTTGTAACACGCATGTTGAAGATCTGGAAAAGGCACGTGAAATCGAAAAAATTGAAGTTGTGCAATCTGAATTTAATTTTTTTCAAACGCGTGCTCGCGACGAAATTTTTCCCTATCTCACAAAAAATAATATCAGTTTTATGAGCTGGGGAACTTTGGATAAAGGCATCCTCACGGGACGCGTGGATGAAAACCGTAAATACGATAAAAGTGATTGTCGTTCATGGGCGCCTTGGTGGAAGAACTCTGAAAACGCACCCAAACTGAAAGTCATGAAAGAGTTTTGGCCGCGTTTAGATAAGGCGGGACACTCTGGTTTGGAGCTCGCTCTTGGCTACAATTTAGCGCAACCAGAACTTGATGTGGCGATCTGTGGGGCCCGCAATATTGGGCAGTTGGAAGGTCTTCTTAAGGCCTTAGACAACTTGCCCAAAAAAGATTTCATGACCGAACTCGAGGATCTTGCAAAAGCATCTCAATAATGGTTGAAGTGGGCAAAAGAACTTTTGGAAACTCAGGGAGATACTTATGAAAAAGATCCTTCTGACATGCGCATTTTTTGCAGCAATGTCTTCATCAGCATTCGCATTCGTTCCTCAAACAAATTTCTACCTTAACCGTGAAGTTGCGATCGCTCGCGTGTGGAACACTAGCTTTCAACCAATCGCTTGTTATGGACAAGCATTCGGCAGAACTTGGAATGGCGTTGTTCTTAATGCTTGGATTAACGGAGTTGTGATTTATCCTCAAACTTCTGTTGATGTTTACGTTCACTCAAACTTCTACGATCCATTCGTTCAAGCTTGGGCAAACATTGACTGCCAATACGTTTGGTAATTTAATTTCTCTATGATTTTTTACCATCCCGATTGTGATCTCAAATTTAGTGAATACGGAATTGAGATCCCAATCGTGGATGATCGAGCTTATAAAGTTTTTCATTCTCTCAAATCCCACGATCCCAAACTCACATATACTGATCTTAAAAATATCGAAATTGTAAAACGTTCTGATCTTGAACGCGTTCACGATTCACAATTCATTGCTCGTCTATTTGGTTCAGAAGAAGATCTCAAAAATGAAGTGATGAAATGTTATGAACTCATTAACGAACATGGTGAATTCGAACGCTACAATCCCAAAAAACAAAAAAAATCATTCGAAGATTTGCTCGACTGTGTGTTGCTGCAAACATCGATGACTTTAACTTCAACTAAGGCCGCCTTAGCGAAAGGTTTTAGTTATTATCTCGGCGGTGGCATGCACCACGCGATGAGAAGTGAAGGTCGCGGATTTTGTCTGATCAATGACGTTGTTATCACGCTCAAAAAAATGGAAGCAGATGGACTCATTCAAAAAGCGTGGATCGTCGACGTCGATGTTCATAAAGGTGATGGCGCTGCTGAAATGTTGAAGAACGATAAAAACATCAAGACGCTTTCAATTCATATGAAAGAAGGATGGCCATTAAATTCGGGATCAGTTCGCGATCCGTGGTTTATTCCTTGTTCAGTTGATATTGGAATTGATGTCGGAGAAGAAGATCAATATCTCGCGTGTCTTGATCAGGGTCTTAAAGAAATGGAAGAGCGGTTTGGAAAACCTGATCTGGTTCTTGTTGTGAATGGTGCCGATCCATACGAACACGATGAACTGCAAAGCTCGACATTCATCAATCTCACACTCGAGCAGATGTTTGAACGCGATAAAATGATTTATGATTTTTTTGAATCGAGAAAAATTCCCCAATCCTTTGTCATGGCCGGTGGCTATGGACAAAGGTCTTGGGAAGTTTATTTTCAATTTTTGAAGTATGCTCTAAAGCTCGTGCGGTAACGTTCTTCTGTGAGGACGGAAGTAAGTGCGAGGCGAGTACTCAATCAGATCTGAAACCTTCGCCATATAAATACAAGCATACTTTTCAACCTGATCTGCAAAACGAGATTCTTCGAGACCTGCACGCATCATCTCACCCCAATAAGGATTGAAATGTTTGCGATGTTGATCGAGAAGTTCTGAAATTGTTGTGTTCACTTTATCAATTTCAGTAAAGAGTGCCGCGAGTTCTTCTTTAGAAACTTCTTCATGAAATTCATTTTTACGAAGATCAAGTTCGTTTAATTTTGTTTCCAGTGCTTCTTTCACCAGCATTTGTTTATCGATTTCCACTTGAATCGGGGCGGACTTTTTAATCGCGCTGATTTCGTCATGTAATGGCTCAAGCACAAGAGCAGTACGCCAGTAGAAAGTTTTTTTAATACTTACAACGTCACCATAAATGTGATCGCCAAGATAAAGAATTTCATCACCTTCAAGACCTAAATCTTTTTGTAATTTTCCGGCCCATCCGCCTTGATAAATCCCTTTTGTGATTTTTCCTTCAGCGTTTGTCATCATTCCTGTCGTCGGATCAATTGCAAGAAATGGTGATTTGATTGTGAAGAAGCGGGGCTTGCTTGCTAAGGTCACGGTGATCTCGAATAGCTCAGACCAGTGCTTATGCTCTTTTAAAAATGGATTGATCGTGTAATCAAGAAGCAGTTTCGTGTAATTGTAATCACTGTTCGTAATAACCAATAATTTTTTTCCGTAACGTTTGTAACGTTCAAGCAACGTTACCACTTCCGGATCTTGAATAATGTACTGGCCGATATTTGCGCGAACATGATTCTTCAGCGTTCCGTCTGAGTGGCACATATCAAGTGCCTCTTTGATTTCGATTGCAAGTGTATCGTAATCCGGCAGCGCCATTCCGCGTTCTTTCAAGTCAACAAGCTGTGAATAGAGCACACCATTTGAAACAGCAAAATTTGTATCCAAACTTTGAATGTGCGGATCACCGAGATCAATGACCCCGTTTCCATAAATGCGTTGTTGTTCTTTAAAATCCAGCGGCGACAGTCCGTGAAAAGACGATTTTACTTTCCCGAAACGAGAAACCTTCAACAAATTTCCTTTCGACTTGTCGATCACCAGACCCTGGATCACGCGGTTGAATTCAAACTCAAGACTCAAAATATCGCTAGGGTAACCCTTATCATTCACCAGCTTCTTAAGCGTTTCCTGGTGAGTATATTTTTCGAAGGCCTCTGAATTGTAGCGAACAATAGTATAATCCATGTCGAATCCAATCGCTTTGATCTTCTTCATGTTCAGCGTGCGATTGATATAAATTCCCATCAATACCTCGTGTTATTTTATTAAAAGGGGGAAGCAGAATATGGTATCAGGGCAGGAAAGAGCAAGTCAATTTTAAGATTGTTAGACTTTCGCTAGTTTTGGAGTTGAAAAAGTATATTGGAATCTTTAATCTAGTAACTTCTCAGGTGAGGGCTCATAGCTCAGTTGGTAGAGCGCAACGCTGGCAGTGTTGAGGTCTGCG
>CAMLKK010000093.1 GCA_946480715.1 uncultured Bacteriovorax sp.
GAAGGTTTAACCTTCGTTCCTTTTTTCATTTTTACAAGAATGAGCTGGTTGGCAGGTGGAGGTGGTACGTGCATGCATGAAGGCACGTAAGGCATGAAAAGAAATTCCACAATTTCTTTTGATTCATAATCAAGCGGCATCATGAAGCCTTTAAGAGAAACTTCTTTGCTCAAGCTTTTTTTGAGGGCATCTGGAATTTTTGGCTTTTTTGTTTTTTCATCCATCTCTAATGTTTTTAGAGTTTCCCAGCTAATTTCTGCTCCAAAAGCAGAAAGGGAACTGAGGCTGAGTGCTAATAGAAGTGCTATCGTTATTTTCATTAATTTTCCTCTGAAGATATAGAATCAATGCTCATTGGAATTGTAATTGATTGGATGAAACTTTGAAAACCTAAAGTTTATCAAATGCTTGACCCATTTATTCGCGTGCTGTCAGAAAATTATCAACACTTTTTCTTTCTTTCGATTAAAATAAACGAATGCAACTTAAATTTCTATTAGTTGAGCCAAATGAAATGGCCGGCGACGTTATTGAGAGAAACTTACACCGGGAATTCGGGGCCCATGTTCAATGGGTTAAGACGGCCGTTGAAGCGTTGGCGATCATTAAAAAAGCGGAATATTTCGACCTCTTTATCGTTCGTAATGCTTCTGAAGAAACGCCTGATACGCCCTCTGAACCAATTGCAGAGCTGCTTTTAAATGCAGTCTACGATATGAGTTTAAAAACACCTCTTATTGTCATCGGTGAATTTGAACATGCATTTAAAAAGTATGCCCTCGTCTCTGATAATGTAAGAATTGAAGAAATCAATCGCCTGGTTCTCAAGGCCCTCGACAAAAAGAAAGAAGATTTTTCGCATTTAAAGCTGCCAGACTATATTTCATTTCCCATTCGCATTTTTTACATGATGAATCTCTCACCGTGTGATGTGTATATTCGTCTGGTGAAAAAATCAGGTGATGAATACGCCAAGAGACTTAATTTCGGCGAAAAATTCAATCGCGATGATTTAATGAAGTATGAAGACATCGGATTGAAAGAATTTTTTATTGCTCGAGAAGAACGTGAACTTTTTATGAACGGACTTCTCACTCAAACGCTTAAAGCGATGAAGACACTCCCAACGGCAGATGAACAAGCAGTTGTCACAAAAACCGGGGATTCATTCACTGTTAGTTCTGATTTGATCAAAACTTTAGGGATCACGCCGGCGTGTGTGGCGATGGTTGATCAAACAATCATGAATATGAAAAACCAGATTGTGAAAACGGACAAACTGGGAACACTTCTCAAAAAGCTGCTCGATAATACTCTCAGTTATTCTTATCGAAGATCCTATATTATCTGTTTATTGTCGTACACTCTTTTGCCAAAGATGGAATGGGGAAGTGGCGACCAACAAAATATTCTGCTCGATAAAATTTCGATGGTCAGTTTTTTTCATGACATCTACTTAGAAGAAGAAAGATTGCTCAAAATCATGGATAGCGAGCAATTAAAAAAAGCTGATCTCACTCCAAGAGAAAGAGATTTAGTTCTCAATCATGCCAATCGCGCGGCCATGCTCGTTCAATCATATCCAAAACTCCCGCAAGGAGTGGATCTCATCATTAAACAACATCACGGTGTCTCTAATGGTGTTGGTTTCCCTGAAGCGCTGACAGCTTCTATTTCACCGATGGCCGTTTTTTTCGTAGTAGTTGAAGATTTTGTTACACAAATTCTCGCTCTTGATGATCACTCAAAAATTCCAACCATCATCAAACAGCAAAAAGAAAGATTTCAGCTACCTTCTTATAGAAAAGTCGCCTCGGAAATCGAAATGATGTTCATCAAAAAATAAAGTTTAATTCCCTTAAGACAATCTAAAAAACAATTCAGTTGCACAATAAAACGTTTACAATTTTTTTACACAGCTTACGATTGAGAAAAAGAATCTCGTCGAATTTATAATCTTAAAAGGAGTTAAAGATGATTCGTCTGCCGTATTTGGCATTGGGAATTCTTCTCGCTTTCATAGTAACACCTCAAGTGTTCGCTGGAGCAAAAGAAGATTTCATTGATGCCGTCATTAAGCAATGTAGTAAACCAAAAGAGAAAGCTGAAGAGTTAGCAACTCCTGGAAGGACTGGGAATATTGTTAAGTTCTCACAATGTGCGGAAGCGACAATCGACTTAGGTGATGGCTGCAAAATTACATGTACAAAATCTGGTTCAACAATTGGTAATTAATAATTAATAGAGGATATGATGAAAAAGAAAATATTACTTCCAGTTCTTACTGCAGCCATTGCGATGGGATCAACAAATGCAGCGACGATTGAAGAACGTCTTTCTGAGCTTGAACTTAAGCAGGATATGAACATTCTAAAATTCGGCGGTCGCTTTTTTAGTAGTTACGACAATGTTCAATACCAGTCTCGTGCCACAAACACTGCCGCTTATACGTCTGATACTTTGAATCTATATCGTATGCAATTCTCGTTAAACCTTGATGCTGATGTCAGCCAACGAATTAAATTTTATGGAAGATACACAACATCTAAATACTTTAACCATTTCCATCGCAACGAAACGACTTATGTACCTGCTCCTGGGTTGCCAACTCAAAATCTTCCTATTGAGAGTTCGGTTAATAGAGACTTAGGTATTACAGATTCATTTGATGCCGGTCCAGCTGCATTTTTAGAAAGGGCCTATTTCAACTATTCAATGAACGACTATCTCACGTTTTCCGTAGGTCGCTTACCAACCGTTGATGGGCCACCGCTACACTGGGAAGATAATGTTTCTAGAGAAGGAACGTATGCTCACTTAGCTTATTCAAATGTACTTGATGGTGCAGCTGTAACGACAAATCTTTCAAAGCTAATGCCTGAAGGAAATAATTTAAGTCTTCGTTTCATCCTTACACCATTTTCTAACGTCGGTGGAGGTAACACGGCTGGAAGTCCGGCTAGTTTAACTCTAGCGTCTGGGG
Organism: uncultured Bacteriovorax sp.; assembly: GCA_946480715.1. The sequence continues at coordinate 2,984 of CAMLKK010000093.1, forward strand.
GAAAATTAAAAGAATATTCTTCGTTCTATACCGGTATGGTTGAATATTCTCTTAAAGGAAAAAGTTTTGGAGACATTTTAGTTCTTGGGCAAGTTCTATCAGCGAAAGATCTCGTGTATTTACGAGCGACGACTGCAGTATCTGGTTTTCCAGGAGAAGTTATTGCAGACTATAAAACATACTCGCTATACACAGACATTACTAACATTATGAACTTGGGACTGGATTTTTCAGTGACTGGATTTATCTCAGAAACTAAGAATACAAGCATAGTGTCTGCGATTGGTGGAGGAGCATTTTCTGCTGTAAGAAATGCTACTCATACTGGTAAAGCTTTCCTTCTAACTACTCGTTACAACCTTCCAATTGCATTTTTAAAGAATCCCAACATAGGTGTTGAATACATCAATGGAGATAAATACTTTAATAAAGCAGATAACGTTTCAAAAGACGTCGTTGGTTTCTACACAACAAGAGGTCACGGTCTTCATTTCTATTATACACAACCAATTGAAACGGGTTTAAAAATGAGAATCGGTTATATGCAAAAGACTGATAAGTATGCACGCGGATTTGCTCTTGGAGAACAAACACCGGCGAAGAATGTTAACAATAAGGCCGATAACATTTATGCCCAAATTCGTCTAGATTTCTAATAATGTACAAGAGAAGGAGGTTTTTACCTCCTTCTTTTGTTAATATTAAATAAACTTCAGCACCGGTGATCCGACAAGCCTATAAGTAAACAGTGACTACACGGGAACTAAATGAAAATTTTCAATTTTCGTCTTCAAACAAAAATATTACTCGTTAGTTTTGGAATGCTCATAGTTTTTGGGTTTGCTGTATTTATTCAATTCGAGCAAGGACAAAAAGCACAAAGAAAAGAAGTTGAAAAAGTTTTTTCCATGTACTCTTCAAATCTCATTGGTTCAATTTCGCAAGTTTTTTTCGGTCTTTATTCAAATCCACAAGCGTTCATTAAAAATCGCGCTTTCCAAGAAAAAAAATTCTCTGATATCAATTTTATTCTTAATGAACTAACGAGTTTATATCCAGTGTATGATCTCATCATCTACACGGACATGGACGGAAATTATATCGCTTCAAATTCCATCTCTGCTGATGGGAAAAAGTTAAATATCGATTCACTAAAAACAATGAAATTTACGGATACAGAATGGTTCAAGGCCACTAAGGCCCGTCAGTTCAGTGAAGACATTAAAAAACAAATTTATGGATCTTATGTCGGTAAATTTGAAAAAGATGCAGCAGTTTCTAATGTTTATGGAAAAGATCGTATTGGTTTACATTTTTCAACAATTGTTGAAGATGATTCTGCAGAACCGGTTGGTGTTTTAACGACATTCGCGAACGTAAAATGGGTCGAATCGGAAATCGGCAATCTCTATAACACCATGGAAAAGGCCGGAAAAAAATCGGCCAACATTGCTCTTCTTGATAAGAGTGACAATGTAATCGTTCACTTCGATCCAACAAGCAATGCAGGAAAGAAAGACTTCATTCACGATTTGGAGAAGATGACTTTTAAGCCCTATGCACTTCCGGCCGGTCATCAAGCAGATGATTATCTCATCGATAATCAGGCAGTCATTCATGAACGTTTCCTCGATTCGATCGGATGGAAAGTAAAAATAATTATGGATAAGAATGACGCCTTCAGTGGGATCCTCACTGCAGCTAAGACATTTTATGCAACTTTTATTTTCATGGCACTAGTTTGTGCGGCCATTAGTTATATTGTTGCTTCAAAACTTTCAAAAAAATTAACCGCCGTTTCCTTGGAGCTCAAAGAGACAGCGAAGAAAACAGAACAATCCTCAGATGATCTCAATCGCGCTTCTCACTCTGTAAGTGAATCTTCTCACGAGCAAGCGGGCTCGATTCAAAAAACAGCTTCAACTTTGGATGAATTTAGTTCGATGCTTCAACTTTCCTCACAGAACGCTCAACAGTCTCTCAATTTTTCAATAAAATCTAAAGAAGCTGCTGATCAAGGCAAAGACATTATGAAAAAAGTTGTTGAATCGATCAACGACATTAAGGCCAGTAATGAAGATGTTCTACAAAAAACGACTGAAGGGAATCACAAAATTCGCGAGATTGTTGTTCTAATAAACGAGATTTCTGAAAAAACAAAAGTGATTAATGACATTGTTTTTCAAACAAAACTTCTCTCATTTAATGCTTCTGTTGAGGCCGCTCGCGCCGGTGAACACGGTAAAGGATTTGCTGTGGTCGCGGAAGAAGTTGGGAATCTCGCCATTATGTCCGGTAATGCAGCAAAAGAAATTTTCGATATGCTAAATGCATCGACTGTTAAAGTTCAATCAATTGTTAGCCAAACTCAAACTGAAATAGAATCTCTTATGAACTCTTCAACGACAAAAATTGTTAGAGGGATAAATATTGCAGGCGAGTGTGATCAAGCGCTCGATCGAATCGTATCCAATGTTGAATCTATGAATGCTCTCGTTACCGAAGTCGTTTCGGCAGCGAAAGAGCAAGAAATTGGAGTCACTCAAATTGCTCAAGCGATGGGCGAGATTGATAAAATTACCTCTTTCAACTCAGAGACGGCCCGCGAGACGCTGGAGTTTTCATTTGGACTGACAGCGCAGGCAAAACAACTCATGAAGATCATTTCTGAACTGGAGAGTGAAATTCATGGACAAAAAACTGTCGTACAAGACGAACCAAGTCCAACAACTCCTGATGTGGTAACGTCAGCAACAGAACCAGTGCAGAAATTGGGCGCATGATTAAAGACGATAATTAAATCCGATAAATCCACCTACATCTAACGGTTGATCTTTTACCGTTGGCGAATCCTGGATTTTTTTACTGATGATTTTTAGGTTAAGACCGGTGAGGAGTGAAAAGCGCGGAACCACCTGGGAAATTAACATTCCACCTACACCAGGTGTGAGAGATCCTTTTAAATTTGTTTGCGTCCTCGTTGGCGTAACTTCAGAGGCATTCACCCCATAATAATATTGGTTGTAATTTTTATCGTGAAACTCAACGAAAGCAGAAGCACGAGCGAGTAAACCTTTAGTGATGAAATAAACTTCATTAT
>CAMLKK010000094.1 GCA_946480715.1 uncultured Bacteriovorax sp.
ACAAGCATGACACTTAATAAGAGGGAAAGACAAAACTTTATCACTGTTTTATTATAAGGAAGAATGTTGCTAAAGAAACCCAAAATTACCAAAAGAATGCAAATTTTTGTTGCAGAAGCCACCGCTAGTGGTGATTTCTGGGATCTCTGCTGCGATCACGGTTACGTTGGACTATATGCACTCAGGCAGAATCGTTTTCAGCATATTTATTTTGTTGATCCCGTGCCTTCCATCATGTCCAGATTAAAAAATCTGCTTGATCAAGTGGACGTCGATCCTTCTCTCTATACGCTTCATTGTAAGAAAGGCGAAGAAATAGCAGAGACACTTTTTGGAAATGTTTTGATAGCAGGAGTGGGTGGAAAAACGGTTGAAACAATTGTTACGCAATTACTCGAAAAAAAATGTCTGCAAGCGGATAAACTACTCTTATCACCCAATACAGATCAAACTGCTTTTCTCAATCTCCTTAATTCTGAACTTTTTCAAAGGCACTATGCTCTTGATAAGAAAGTTGAGCTTGATGAAGGGGGATTTATCAAAACTCTTTTTGTCTTTAGTATGAAAAAATTCTAAACCAGATTTTGTTTTCAATAAATATTTTGTTCTAATTGTTTGAGAAAGAGATTTACATGCGATTGATCTTTGATTGAATAATGTGCACTTGTTTTATCTATTCCAACTCTTATGCAGAAAGGTTCGATGTCATTATTGCCGTTTAAAAATTCAAACATATCTTCATCAGTTGTATCGTCACCAATCGCGATAACAGCTTCAGGTTTAAATGAAGAATTTTTTAACCACTGATCAACGAATAGTCCTTTACTTGCGTGAACTGATTTTACTTCTATAACTTTTTTTCCTTTGGTGACCATGACCGCTTGTGATCGCATGATGTCCTCTAATTCCAAATAGAGTTTATTGGCCAAAAAATCCGCAAATTCGGGAGGCGAATTGCGAAAATGCCATGTGACGGCATGTCCTTTATCTTCAAAAAAACTACCAGGAGTTCTTGATGTATAAAGTTTAAAAACTTCGATGACACTTTCTTTCCATTTCATCGGATCGTGAGCTGCGAGGTCAACCCATTCTTCAGCTTCACAACGATATTCATAGGCGCCATGACAGGCACCCATAGAAACATTTAATCCGCTTTTTTTAAATTGCGATTCTAAATATTCTTTATCTCTACCGCTAATAACAACAACTTCACAATTTTCTTTTTGGGTGAGTGTTTGAAGGAGTTGCTGAGTTTCTCGCGGAAGCGAGACTTCTTCTGGTCGGGAACTTATAGGTGTTAATGTTCCATCAAAATCGCAGAAGACTAAGACACGTTTATCTTTGAGATCTTTCATCCAATGGAATTGCCCATCTTTGGAAAGAGAAATGAGTTTATCGTGATGAACTCCTCGTCTCAAATCCCTCAAGAAGAATCGGGCCCATTCACTAGCGGTATATTTTTTTAAGAATTCCTGCATTGACTGCATTTCAACTTTTCTTTGATCTAGATCCCGATGTAAAGCTTCATGAATTTTTTCAGCAGTCTCTTCGATGTTCCAAGGATTGATTGATAAAGCGTAACTCATTGTCGAGTGAGCACCGGTAAATTCACTCAATAATAAACAGCCCGGATTTTCTTTTCGTTGGGACACAACGTACTCGAGACAGACAAGATTCATTCCATCTCTGCGGCTGCCAATATACATGACTTCGCTTAACTGGTAGAGAGCAGATAATTCATATTCAGAGACTGAATGATAGAGATAATAAACCGGCATGTAGGTGGGTGAGCCGAATTCACCATTAATACTTGAAACAAGAATTTCGACTTGCTCTTTTAATTGTTGATACTCCGGAACTTCCGTTCGCGATGGAATCACGATTTGAACCATCTGGACTTTTTCTCTTTGTTCAGGATGTTTGCGGAGAAATTCCTGAAAGGCCTGAAGTTTCATCTTAAGACCTTTGATATAATCTAATCGATCAACACCAAGGACCCACTTCATATCTTTTTTAGTGGCCTTATACTTTTCTAAAAAACTTTCGGTTTGTTCTTTTGTGGTAAGACCGATGAAGTGTTCAGTATCGATTGATATGGGATAAACTCCCCATTTGCGATCATTCAAATCATGATGGCATTCTCCTAAAATTCTTTGAACAGAACTTCTGAAGTGATTCATATAAGAGAGATCGTGAAATCCAACCAGATCACATTGAGCTAACGATTGGATGATTTCTTTCCTTTGAGGAAGTTCACGGAATATCTCTGATGTGGGAAAAGGTATGTGCAGGAAAAAACCTATTTTTAAATCGGGTCTTTTTTCTTTTACGAGTCCAGGCACTAAAAAGAAATGAAAATCATGAACCCAGATAATATCATCGTCATCTGCTAAATTTAATATTTCATTGGCGACCAGATTATTTATTTCCTGATAATTTTTCCAACCTAATTCTGTATTGATAACCAACGAACGTTCATAGTGAAAGAGCGGCCAGATGACGTTATTAGAAAAACAATTGTAGTAATAATGATAGGCCTCTTTGGGAACGACAATAGGGTGACATTTGAAATCACCAAATGGAATGGTTTTTAGTTCTTCAATTTTTTGCGCATCTATATCGTCGGTCATAATTCCCATCCACTCAAATTGATGGCCGACAACAGAAGCATCGAGTCCTTTTATTGCAGAAACCAAACCGCCGGAACTTGCAGTGAATTCTTGTGTTTTTTCATTATACGTAAGAGGAAGACGATTACTGATTAAGAGACACTTAGATCTAAGCGACATTATGACCACCTGTGGTTGGAAAAAAACTGATGAAATCCATTTTCATCCTCGGCGATCTTAATTTAAAGTGAAGGTGTGAAAAAGGCTCATCGTTACAACATAGGTCTTGTAGGAAATTGTAGTTACCTTGCATATGTGCGAGACGATAGTTCTGTTTGTTGGATGTGCTGGCCAAAAATGGATTCAAGTTTTGTCTTTGGTTCTTTACTCGATGAAGATCGCGGCGGTGAATTTAAAATTGTTCCTGAAAAATTAATTCGTACAAAACAACGTTATCTTGAAAACACAGCTATACTAGTGACAAGTTTTTATTGTGAAGATGGAGAGTTTGACGTCGTTGATTTTGCACCGAGATTTTATGTTAATCATCGCTATCACAAACCTCTGCAGTTTTTTAGAAAGATAAAAAGAATTGCGGGACATCCACGAATAAAAATCATTTGCGAACCTACAGGAGAGTACGGTACACTTTCTCCAGAACTGCATATTGGAAGTAATCACATCAACTATAATGGATTACACCTACCTCTTCGTCTGACGACAAATGCCACATTAACATATCTAATGGAGCAGAGATCTTTTTTACTAAGCGAAGATCTTTATTTTCTTTTCACGGAAGGAGAGCCCTTTTCGGCCCCTATCCGTGAAACCTATGAAGAATTTTTTTATCGTACAAAGGATTATTGGAGACGATGGGTAAAAGAAACTTTTATTCCAAATCTTTTTCAAAAAGAACTTATTCGTTCGTCTATAACAATCAAACTTCATCAATACGAAGATACCGGGGCCATCATTGCATCAGGTACAACATCTCTTCCCGAGTATCCAGGCAGTGGAAGAAACTGGGATTACCGATACTGCTGGCTTAGAGATTCATATTTTAGTCTCGCGGCCTTAAACAGTGTTGGTCATTTCGAAGAAGTTGAACGCTATCTGCATTTTATTCACAATGTGCTGGGTAATCTGGAAGATCTTCAGCCAATGTATCGAATTAATGGTGAATCAGAAATCACAGAAAAAATTCTCGACCTGCGTGGCTTTATGGATAATCAACCTGTGAGAATCGGAAATGCGGCCTACTATCAAAAACAATTCGATTCTTACGGACAAGTTATTTTGAGTTTGCTTCCTCTCTATACCGATGAACGTATTATTCACTTAGAGCAAGTTGTTGATAAAAAATTGATTGTTGATTTACTCCTTACAATTGAAAAGGTGATGGATATTCCTGATGCTGGTACGTGGGAGTTAAGAGGCCGTCAGGAGAAACATTTAGGAACATATATCTTCCATTGGGCGGGAGCAAAGGCCGGTTATAAAATTGCGAGTTATTATCAAGATGAGGAGCTCAAACAGCTCGCTCAAAGAATTATTGATCTCTCTGCAGAAAATATTGAGAAATGTTATAGTGAAAAAGATCTTTCCTATATGGCCGATCAAACATGCAGTCATTTCGATGCGACAGGATTTTTATTAATCACCATGAATTATCTTGATCCAACTGATGATAAAACCCATGCATACTTTTTAAAACTTAGACATGAGCTTATTAGTCCGGAAGGAATGATTTATCGCTATAGACGACATGATGATTTTGGTGACACTCATGCGACATTTCTTATCTGCACTTATTGGTATATTGAAGCATTGATTTGTCTGGGACATCTGGATGAGGCGCAAGAGAGTTTAAAAAATATTATTCAACATGCGAACCATTTAGGACTTTTAAGTGAAGATATTAGCTCAGAAGACGGTGGACAATGGGGGAATTTCCCACAAACATATAGTCATGTGGGTCTTATCAATGCTGTTTGTAGGTTGGCTAGAAAGCGTGATAGAATGGTGTTTGAAATTTAATAAAGTTCGTTCATGGCATAAATCATGGCGCCATAAACTCCAGCACTGTCACCCAAATTATTAATAAAAATTTTCGGAGCATATTTTTCTCCGAGAAATAATGAGCCACTTAATTCTTTTTGCAGATCGTGGAAAAGATCTTCTTGGTTCGATAGTCCACCACCAAAAACAAAGTAATGTGGATTAAAAAGATTCGTGAGCGTTCTTAAAAGTTGCAACATTCTTTCACGATAATCTTTTAATATTTTTTCAGCGTTGATATCTTCATCGCGATATTTTTCAAAAATTTCTTTTGAAGTCCAATCGTATCTGTTTTTTTGCAGGGCCGTCCCTGAAAGATAAGTTTCAGCACACCCAAGTTGAGAGCAGTAGCATTTTCTTCCTTGAGGATCTAGTGTGACATGTCCAACTTCTAAACTTGCGCCATAGGCCCCAGAATATATTTTTCCAGAAGCAACTAGCCCACCTCCAACGCCGGTACCTAAAGTGATTCCTACTGCAATTTGATCATTAAAGTGGATTTTTGTCGCTTGCTGAAAATCAAGACCGACTCCTCCCCAAGCTTCTGCGAGTGTAAAAAGATTGGCATCATTTTGAATAAAAAGGGGAGAGGCCCATTCCTTTTTACCTTTCAGAAGTTCAATAATATCTTCACCTATGAGAAACGAAGTATTTCCATTGATCATTCGTCTTGATTGAGGATCAATTGAACCTGGAAGACCAATGCCAATGGCCGAGATTTCATTTTCATTAATACGTGCAGATTGGATGAGATCTTTATGAAGATTGATAACAGCATCAATGAATTGATGAATATCGGAGGGCGTGGAAACACGATGTTTGGCCAGAACTTCAATGCCGTGATGAAGATGATCGATGATGGCCAGAGCGCCTTCAATTTTAGTTCCACCGACATCTAGGCCCATCATTAATTTCTTTGTCATGTTTTCCCTCTGAACGACATCACTTCTAGGAGATCAGATAAGAGGCCCTTTTATCAAGAGAAGTCATGTCATGATTCAATGACAATATCCGATCAAATTGCACCAGTGAAACCCAACAAAAACAGTTTTATCTCTTTCATTCTTAAGTCATAATAGTTCAATGATGACTATGACCGAAGGACTTTTCAATTTTTGGAATAAGATTTCTGATCTTATGAAAAGAATTATCACACCGCCTTTGCTCCTATGCGTATATGTGATTGTGTTCGTGCCATTGTCGTTAATGATGAAAATTTTCAAGCGTGACCCTTTACGCTTAGGAAAGAGATGGACAAAAGAGTCTAACTGGATTCAACAACAAGACGTTTCATCTTTCAGAGATCAATTTTAGGAATTTTTATGGAAACACTTCTCGAATTCTGGCAATTCATCAAAAAAAGAAAGAAGTATTGGTTAATTCCACTTTTTATTTCGCTCAT
>CAMLKK010000095.1 GCA_946480715.1 uncultured Bacteriovorax sp.
AGTTTTCCATCTCGAGTGAGAATGTGAAGTTCTTGTAAGAGGCGAGTTGAGTGATTGCTGATTAAATCTTCCATTAGACGAGAATAAGAGTTTCTCTGAAAAAAAGAAAGGGGAATTAGAGCTCCCCCTTATGACTAAGTCGCGACAGTCATGATCATGGCCGCTGCCACCATCATAAGGCCCGAGAGTGCTACGGATAATATTTCTTTTTTTAAATCTATAGCGAGTGCTTTTGTTTTCTTCATTCATCCTCCGTGGATGTCTCATCTAAAAGGCTTCATGCCTTTTAATACTAGTTTTATACGTTTTAATGCCTTCATTTTGCCTGGCAAAAGTGAGATTTCCTATTCGAAAAAATCAATGGGATCATTCGTAAAAGTGATGGTGAGAAATTTTGCCCTCTAGGAGAATTTGAGCACTTCTCTAGAATAAACTCATGAAGAAACAATTGTGTCTGAGTTTATTTGTCGCCTTATGGTTCATGTGTTCGACATCATCTTTCGGTTATGATCGCTCACGGATTGATCCTGAAGGAAAAATTCCTGCTCATCATTTGAAAGTGGCCCTAGATTCGTTCGAGCTTAACAAGAGCAAAATTCGAAATCAAGATTATCTGGTCGTCATTGATTACAAGGCCCACAATAGTAAAGAAAGATTTTTTCTCATTGATTTAAACACTGGTGATGTTGAATCTTACCTGACTGCTCATGGCAAAAATTCAGATCCCGACTTTGATGGTTATGCAACTAAGTTTTCAAATACCATCGATTCCAAACAAACTTCATTAGGATTATTTCTTACGGCAGAAACATATTTTGGTGAGAATGGATATTCGCTGAGACTTGATGGACTATCAAAAACCAATTCCAATGCACGCGCAAGGGCCATCGTTATCCATGGTGCGGACTACGTGAAACCCGGAAATAAAATTGGCAGAAGTTATGGCTGTCCGGCACTTGAAATGCGTCTTCACAAACAAATTATCGATCAGATCAAAGAGGGCGCTCTGATATACGCGGCTTTTTAAGCGCCAGCAAATTCCCAGCTAAACAACAGATGATTCCCATCACCAGCATTGGTGTAAAAGGAATGTTTTCAAAAACAGATGAAACAAGCACTGCGAGCATTGGTGAAATAATGCTGGTATACGCGGCCCTATCAGCACCCATTTCTCCCACCAATGTTTGATATGACCAGAATGCTATGACGGTACCAAAAAGACTCAGATAGAGGAGTGAGAGGAGAAATGATGATGTCGTCGGCAGCGTGAAGTTATCACCCATCACGAGTCCAATAAGAAGACTGATGAGAGTCCCGTACATCATTCCATAAGCATTGAAGGTCATAACAGGAATTTTGTTTTTATGATGATAGAAAGCGACCATGTTTCCGCAAGACGCGCAGAATGTTGCAATAATCCCTATGACAATTCCCCACACGCCATTGGAACTTGTATCCATGGAGAGAATTTCTCCCGAAAAAATGAGTGTGATTCCCAGAAATCCAAGAAGTGCTCCGATAAAAACATTTTTTGAAACTTTCATTCCAAAGATCAAATTCAGCATCAGCATATTGAAATAAATAAGCAAAGAAAATGTGATCGCCACCAATCCTGAAGAAATATATTTCTCGGAAATATAGGTGAGGATGTAGTTCAAACAAAAATTAAACAATCCATGCAGCATAAAGAAAAAATGTGTTCTGGGAGGGAAACGAAAATTCTTACGAATGAAGATTAAGTTGATCATCCACATGAAAAGTGTCGCGATTGCAAAACGATAGAAAACTCCAACAATGGCCGAAGTCGAATCGATTTGAAATTTAATGACTAGCCAGGTGGTTCCCCAAATAAGAGTACAGAGTACAAATAAAAGTAGATTTCTTTGATTCATTTTATCGCTAATTTTGTTATGATATTTCCACTTACTTGCTCGAGGTTAACTCGACTTATTCTGGGAGTAAATGTTTATGATGAACAAATGGAAAATTGCGCTTATCACTCTGGTCATTGGCCCGGTTTATGCTGAAGGTGTTAAAACATTTCCTATGACTGGAATTTCAAAAATCAAAATCTCGAATGCGAAAGGACAGCTCATCATCAATGGCGGCAGTCAGGAAAAAATACTTCGTACATCTGTTGAGAAAATAAAGTTTGATGAGAAGTGCACAGAAACAAGAACAATCAAAGGTGATACTCTCGAAATTATCGTTGGTAGTGGCAATAAAATTTTTAATACAGCTCACTGTGAAGCGAAAGTAACCGTCGATATACCGGCCAATTCTTTTTTAGAATATAACCTTTCTTCCGGAACGGGTGAAATAAGCGCGATCAATGTTGTGGGCCATTTCGACATCACAAGTTCAACAGGTAACATCACACTGAAGGGTGATGTTTTGAAAAACTTAGACATCACGACGGCAACCGGAAATATCACGGGCCTGTTTAAAAAATGCGAAGGACGATCAGACGTTGATCTCATTTCGGCCTCTGGGGACACATCACTTGAACTGCCTGCTAGCTGTAAGATACGGGTTTCGCATAAAAGTGCCACTGGAGAGCTCTACAATGAGCTAGGTGACAGCGCTGACTACCAAGTTCTGATCACTGGGAAGAGTGCAAGTGGCTCTCTCAACATAAAAAAATTAAAATAGAAGGGTTGTCTAAACATAGTCTCAGGCCAAAAGGCCAAACTGTGAGTATACTAGTTAAATGAAAAGACTTTTCCACGCCGACATGAATTCACTAATTTTGAGAGCTGCAGGCCTTATTCATTTGGTCTATGGACTTTTTGTCGTGCTTTTCCCTTCGGCCTTTTTTTCGTTCATCGATATTGAGAGCGTCCAATATCCTCAAGTTTGGCAATGCGTTGGACTTGTCTACATCGCTTTCTCGGTGGGTTTTATTATAGCGAGTTTCGATCCGGCCCGACATTGGTTGATCGTTCTTGTTGGTTTAATTCTCAAAGTCCTTATGACAGTGGGTTTTATCATTCTTTTTATCCACGAAAGTTTTCCGCTTTATCTGGGATCGCTTTTGCTCATAACGGATATTTTTTGGATCATTCCTTTCTATTTTGTTTTGGAAGCGGCCTACGATCATCACACTTACGAAGAAAGCTCTCCCAAAAAATTTCACGATCTCATTCGCTACGTTCGCACCAATCATGGAGAGACATTGCTCGATCTTTCTAAAAAAGAGCGGCTGCTTCTGGTTTTTATCCGTCAATTCGGTTGCATCTTTTGTCGCGAAAATATGGCCGAATTATCTAAGCTCTCCAGCATAAAAGACAAAAGAAAGCTCAAGCTTGTGTTTGTTCACATGAGTGATCCGGCCTATGCCGATGAATTTTTCAATAACTATTTTGATGGTCAGCAAGTCACTCATATTTCTGATCCAGGTCGAGTTCTCTATAAGTCTCTTGATTTGAAACGGGGAAGTTTTTTCCAACTCTTTGGACCAATGACTTGGTTGCGGGGGGCCTGGATCATCACGACGAAACGTATTTTCCAGGGAGAAACAGAGGGAGATCCTTTGCAACTTGGTGGAATTTTTATCATGAAAGACGGCCAGATCACTTATGAGCAGAAAACAACAAAGGCGAGTAACCTTTTCCAACTTTCTTCTCTTCCAGAATAATTCTCCAGACTGAAAACTAGTGATACACTCTTCTAAGAAGAAGAATCTTTCTTCTAGAGGAGTCCATTTACATGTGCGGTTTTATTTTTGTTGAAGGTCTACAGCAGACTGACGTTGAACTATCTCCCTCACTTGCGAAATCGATCAAAGACTCACTTACTCACCGCGGACCTGATGATCATAAAATGGTTTGGTTTGAACGGGGATTTTTTGGTTTTCATCGCCTGGCCATCATGGATCTTTCACCTCTAGGGGCGCAACCTTTCAGTAATCCTGATAACGACTATCTCGTTTGTAATGGAGAAGTTTACAATTATCCGTCACTGAAAAAAGATGTCGAATCATCAACTCATTATCGCTTTATCTCGCATTCTGATTGTGAAGTTCTGCTTCCTCTCTATAAAAGAGATGGACTCGAAAAAATGGTCAAAGCGCTGGATGCAGAGTTTGCACTTGTCATTTGGGATCACACTGCTAAAAAAATCCTCGCGGCCCGCGATCCGATGGGGATTAGACCACTTTTTTATGGGAAAACATCAAAACTAAAAAAACAAGATGGGTGGGCCTTCGCTTCTGAGGCCAAAGCACTTCATGAAGTGTGTGACGAAATCTATCCTTTTCCACCAGGACATTTTTTTGATGGTGAAAAATTTGTTTGTTACCTGGATCTTTCTCAACATTCAACTTTTCATTCATCACCTCGCGAAGAAGTTTTAAAGGGGATCAATGCTCGTCTCAAGTCGGCCGTTGATAAAAGACTGCAGTCTGATGCAGAAATTGGTTTTCTTCTTTCGGGTGGGCTTGATTCATCACTTGTCTGCGCTATTGCTCAAAAACTTAATCCTGGAAAACCAATACGTACATTTTCCGTGGGCATGACTCACGATGCGATTGATTCAAAATATGCTCAGGAAGTTGCAACCTATATTGGAGCTCATCACACGAATGTCACTATGACTCTTGATGAAGTTTTAAATGCGCTTAAAAAAGTTATTTATCATCTTGAGACTTGGGATATAACGACGGTAAGGGCCTCTGTCGGAATGTATCTGGTCTGTCAGTACATTCATAAAAAGACAAAAATTAAAGTTCTGCTCACTGGTGAAGTGAGTGATGAACTCTTTGGTTATAAATATACGGATTTTGCTCCCAATGCAGCTGAATTTCAAAAAGAAGCGGCCAAACGAATTAAAGAACTTTATCTCTACGACGTTCTAAGAGCTGACCGCTGTCTCTCGGCGCATTCATTGGAAGCACGCGTACCTTTCTCCGATAAGGATTTCGTCGAGTTTGTCATGAACATCAATCCTGATTTGAAAATGAACACGACAGGGGTTGGAAAATATCTTTTAAGAGAAGCATTCAAAGATGAAGCTCTTCTTCCCGAATCCATTTTATGGAGAGAAAAAGCGGCCTTCTCAGATGCCGTAGGTCACTCCATGGTTGATGAATTGAAGGCGCATGCAGAAAGAACATATAGTGATGAGGATCTAAAAGGCGCTGCTAAAAAATATCCTTACAAAACACCATTCACCAAAGAATCTCTTCTTTATCGCGATATCTTTGAAACTTTTTATCCTAATCGCGCTAAGATGATCCCTGATTATTGGATGCCAAATAAAGAATGGGAGAACTGCCAGGTTTCAGATCCCAGCGCGCGCGTCCTTCCAAATTACGGGGCCAGTGGAAAATAATGAATAGTCCGAGTTACCAAATATGCTTTCAAAATGAATTTTTCATCATAGTAGACAAAGAGGCCCAAGTATTAAGCGTGCCTTCCAGAGACCGCGAAGATGATCGACCTATTCTGGGAAAGATTCTCGAACAAGATTTAAAGACCCAAATTTATCCCGTTCACCGTCTCGATTACGAAGTGAGTGGTCTCATCATGTTTGCCCTTACTCCGGCCGCTCAAAAAGCAGGCAATGCCTGGTTTGAAAAGAAAGAAGTCCATAAAACTTATAGTGCGCTTACATCCTTTTCTGCCAGTTCACCTGAAAGAAAATCACATACTTTCAAGAAGGGAGAAAAACTCACGTGGAAATGTAAACTTCTTCGCGGAAAAAAACGCGCCTATGAATCACCTCATGGAAAAGAGTCACTCACCGAGGCCTTATTGGTTGATGAAAAAAATGGAATTCTTCTCTGGGAACTTTCACCAATAACCGGACGATCACATCAACTTCGCTATGAACTTTTCCGTCACGATCAAC
>CAMLKK010000096.1 GCA_946480715.1 uncultured Bacteriovorax sp.
TCGCTTGCGGAGTAAAAATGCTCGCGCATTTTTTCGGGCAAGTGCCTCATGCGCCGAAGTAGCCGTATAAATTTTTTAGACTCTAAAGTTAAATTCTTTTGGCGTGTTATCCTTTTTAAAATTTAAAGGAGACTTCTATGAAATTAATGTTGGCCACAACCTTGTTAATTGCTTCCACGATTGCTTCTGCAAATACTATCGATATTGAATACGCTAGCTACAAAGATCTGATGGTCAGAAGTTCTGATGCCGGTTCATATTCGTGGACCTCACAATGTAAGAATAATGATCTGTATTGGGATAAAGAAAAGAAAACTTATAAAAGAAAAATTGAAAGTGATTCATCTAAAGGTACGGACATCGTTGAAGTTGATGGCGATACAGTTAGAACCATTACCACTTCTGTGGATTCGTACAACACCAGAATGTTCATGGATACCCTACTTACTTTTACTGGTGATAACACTTATACAAAAACGACAAAAAGAAGATATGTTTTTCCAGAAGGAGTAACTCAGTCCACGATTACTGAGTCAGAAGGTGAATACAAAGACGGAAAGTTTATCATCAGTAAACTTTTAGTGAATGGTGAAGTTAAGCCTATCAACAAGGGTGTTTCCACTTCAGTGTGGCTAGATAAAGATGGTTTGGAATCTATCGATGCGTTCAGGTATGAATATACTGACATTGAAGAAAAAATGAATAATCCGAATATTCAAGAAGTTCTATTAAGATCAGAATCAAGCTGCACAAACATTAGCATAAAAAATTAATTCAATAATGCTTCGTCAGTTTATACTGACGAAGTTTTTCTCATTTTTCATATCCTCTAGTTCAAATAAAACTTTACGTTCGCTATTTCTAAACGGGTGCCAACTTTAATTGGCACTGTGAGAGTTTATAATTGACTACTTCTTTTGTGATGAGACCAATGGGGACATTTATTGCTTGGAAGTCATCGAAATTCTCTAATTTTCATTGGAGAGAGACGATAGTGAGTTATCATTACTAAATGAGGAAAAAAATTATGCGATCTCCATGCACATTACATTTTCTAATCTTATTAGTTTCAATCCTAGCAGCAAATAATTCTCATTCGGCAGGTGAAGTTTGCCAAATCGGAGCTCCTAATCAGATTGCATCCAATCAAGAACTAAGAGCTGAAGTAAGTAGTAGAGGCTTAGCTAGAGTACAAGTAAGTGCGGATGGTGGCCCATTTGGAGATTTTACTACAATAAATGGTGTGCAATCTTGGGTGCCGAACAGTTTTTCGCCAGGTTCATATAACATTCGCTATCGTGGTGTGAAAGCTGATGGGCAAATTGTTAATTGCGAACCAAGCAGTCAAACAATTCGAGTAACTGAACCAGTTTCTAATCCGCCCGTTGGAAAAAGTTATCCAAGTTTCGTCCCTGTCGTTTCACAGGCAGGATCTTCAACAAATTTTAAGTCAGCACAAGGTCCACAAACATTGGGGACGATGACAGTTGATGGAGTGAGATTAAAAGTTTTGGATTATCAAGCGATGTCGAATTTGCATGGTACTTTGGGACAAATGAAATTTTTCTTACCACCAGGTACTGTAGGATTTGATGCCAATTTTTATTATTATCTAGCATATCAAGATGGAAAAGGAGCTTTAAAGCTTCATGTTCCACCTATGGTAAACATAGAGACCATTCCTCCAACTGCTGCTGCCAATAAAGATGTTTTTCAAAGACTTGCCAATGGTCAGGAAGTACACTTTTACACGGCCGGAGCGCCTGCAAATTTTCTTCTCATTTCTTCAACTGATAATATAGCAGCTCCTCTGCCCATTGGTGGCTATGTCTATAGTAATTTTAGACATCCGGGCGGACAATTCCAGCGATCTCTTTGGAAGATTTATGTCAAGGCTGATTGTTATGATAAATGGTATAATAGTTCTAACACTCGTTGGGATTCTAATGGAAATCCAGCAGAAGGATTTAGCCATACTTGCAATTAAAAGTATTGTTTCTTAATGAAATGATTTCAAAAAAGTCGCAAGATTTTTCAGTGAAGATTTGTAACCGGTCTCACATCCCTTGAGCATTTGATCTCCACAGTATGAAGCTACTTGGATTGTCATCGTGATCAGCGTGGAACTATTTTTTTCTACGAACTCAATGGTGACGAGAGCAGATGCGAGTTTCTGGAATTTTATTTCATCACCCTTGGGTGCGCTCCGCTTAGCTTTTTATTTTGTGCTCGAAAAAGATTTGTATACACGCTCGACAGGCGACAGGATTTATTTTTTTAATTTTATTATTCGATGTGAGACTTTCATTTTCTTAAGTTGCAACAGTACATATAGGTTTCATCATTCAATAGTTTTGTGAGTGTTGTGCTGAAAGGTTTACTTAGATCACACGTCTCTACTAACTTTTCTTTAAAATCTGCTAATGTCGTCCCATTCATTTTTTCACAACGTATGTCTGCAGCTTCTGGATAACTAATTGGAGCAGCTACGACTTCCTTTAATGGTTGAGAGTTCTTTTCTGCAAATGCGGCAGTTGAAATGAAAAGTGAGATGATAATAGAAAATTTTAACATTAAGTTTCTCCTGATTAATAGTTTATGAAACCTTATTTGTTCCATATATTCAAGAAACAAAACGCCAAAAATCTTGGCTATCGTTTTAGTAATAGTTGACAACATTTTATGTGATCAGACCAATGGGGACACTAAGTTACTCTGCTTCGTTAATAATGATGAGAACAAAATATTATGAGGTAATATCTGTGAATTAGGAGAAAAGATTATGAAAAAAAGTTATTATTCAATCTTATTGGCTTCTCTCATGGGTTCAATGAATATTTACGGCGCAGAAGAAGCCTGTCAGGTTATTACTTCAAGCCAATTGGCTACAAATCAAGAGTTAAGAGTTGAGATTAGAAGTGTAGGGTTGGCGAGTGTTCAAGTTAGCGCCGAAGATAGTGCATTTGGTGATTTTGGTATTTTAAATGGAGTTCTCGCTTGGCCGGCGAATAGTTTCGAACCAGCGACTTACAATCTCCGATATCGTGGAGTTAAAGCGAATGGACAAATTGTTGCTTGTGAACCAAGTTACCAAGCAATTAAAGTAACAGCACCGATTGTAATTCCACCTTCACCGGGAACTAGTTATCCAAATTTCCTTCCAATCGTTTCGCAAAGTGGAACTTCCGTCAATTTCAAGTCGTCTCAAAATCCGCAAATGCTTCCAAACATGACCGTAGATCGTGTTGAGTTGAAAGTTTTAGATTATCAGGCGATGTCGAATCTTCACGGCACTTTGGAACAAATGAAATTCTTTCTACCACCGGGTACAATTGGATTTGATGCTAATTTTTATCATTATCTCGCATATCAAGATGGTAAAGGTGTCTTAAAACTTCATAAACCTTCAACTCTCAATATTGAAAGTATCCCACCGACAAATTCAGCGCCTCAGAACGTCTTCGCTAGATTATCAAATGGTGAAGACGTTATTTTTTACACTGCGGGAGCGCCTGCAAACTTTCTACTGTTGTCTTCTACAGATTCAATTGGTGTTCCCCTTCAAGCTGGAGGTTATGTCTATAGTAACTTTAGACATCCAGGGGGACAATTTCAGCGGTCACTTTGGAAAATTTACGTTAGAAAAGATTGCTACGAAAGATGGTTTAACAATCCCAATACTAAGTGGGATGTTAATGGAAATCCGGCCGAAGGCGTAAGCCATACTTGTAATTAAAAGCAAGAAAAAATTGAATCATATTAAAGTGCGAAGCTGGGCTTCGCATTTTTTATTTTTAAGAATCATTTTTTGTTCTCACATCTAATATATGAAACATTATTTGTTGCATATATTCAAGTCTCAGGTTTTAATTTAAGGACTAAAATTAGACGGAGGTATTTGTGTTAAAGAGACTTGCTTTGCTTGTAGCGCTTACATCAATGTCCCAAGCGCATGCGTATGAGTACGGAATGGCGGGATGTGGAATTGGCGGATTAGTATTTAAAGATCAACCAGGAATGATTCAAGTTGTAGCTGCAACTTTGAATAACATTATTTCACCACAAACTTCTGCAATCTCATCTGGAACGTCTGGATGTTACGAAGTTCGCGGACAACAGGCCCAGGTTGAATATATCGATACGAACAAAATCGCTCTTAAGGCAGACGTTGCTCGTGGAAATGGTGAAACTCTTGATGGATTAATGACAATGCTTGGATGCAAAGAAGTTAATGCCGTAAAAATGGAAATTAAAAATGACTACAAGAACATCTTCAACTCTGAAGATACTCAAGAAATTTTTAAGGCCATCAAAAGCAATGAGACTGTTCAAAAGTCTTGCACAACTTTAGGTTAATCGGAGAACAAGCATGAAATATTTAATTATCGCAGCTATCGCTCTAAGTGGAGCAGCTTCGGCACAAACTAAAAAAACAACAAAAAAAGAAAGCAAACAAGCAGAATCTAGAGAGACTGAAACAAGAGCAGAATCTAGATCTTCAGAAACAAGATCATCTGGTGGAAAATCATTTGAAAGACAATATGGTTTAGCAGGTTGTGGTCTTGGTTCAGTAGTAATGGGTAAGCATGGTGGACAAGTTTCAGCTGCTACAACTAACGGAACACTTGGGAACCAAACTTTTGCAATCACTGCAGGTACATTAAACTGTCTTGATCCAAAAACAGCAGAAGTTGCAAGCAGAATGGATCAATTTATCATTGTAAACCACTCTCAACTTCAAGGTGACATCGCTCGTGGTAACGGAGAATCAATCTCTGCTATCAGCTCAATCATGGGTTGTTCTCAATCAGCAACAGAAATTGGTCAGTCGCTTAAAGCAAACTACTCGACACTTTTCTCAGCTGAAAAATACACTAACGAAATCACTGATGGGATCATCAACGTGATTCTTAGCAATCCAGAACTATCAAGCAAATGTAACAAATTGGCAGTTTAAGATTTATTGATTTTTATCGATTTCTCTTCTAGAGTCGCTATGAATGAAAATTCTAGCGACTCTTTTTTTTACACTTGTTTTTAATCCTGCATACTCGGCAGATTCAATTCTTTTATCCGCTCAAAAAAAAGAACTAAGCACTTCACGTCAGTGGAAGAAACTTCTTCACATTGAACGCAATTGGATTGGAATTAAAGGCAGTCAGATTACTGATGCTAGATTTTTTCTTTCTGGGGACAGTAATAATCCGGAAGCAGAGTTAGAAGCTACGCTCTTTGCTTTTCAAAAACCAGCAGAAGAATTTGCTCGTACAATTAAAAATACAAAAAAAGAAGATATTGTTGATCATAGCGAACATCCCATCTGTCGCTTTCCGGCGAGACTTACTTTTTTACAAAGAAATTTAAGCGAGCATAAGAGCTTTTGGGATTCACTCCCTAAAGTTAATTGCTCATTTTTAAATATTTATTTGAATGCCGTTGATGCCAAGTCGGTGAGTTTTGTTTTTTCTTCTTATTATAGCGACAGTCCAGGCTCCGCTTTCGGACACACATTTTTTAGAATCAACCGTAAATCAAATGATAGCCATCAGGAGTTATTAGATTTTGGTGTAGGATACGCAGCTCAAGTCAGTGTGAATAACCCAGTGTTATATGCCGTCCTTGGATTGGTGGGCGGATTTCGCGGTATATGGACCAATCTTCCCTACTACTACAAGGTAAGAGAATACAATGATCATGAAGCGCGCGACTTGTGGTCCTATGATCTCAATTTAAGGCCAGAAGAAGTTGAAATGCTTTCATATCATTTATGGGAAGTAGGCTCGACTTCATATACATATTATTTTTTCAC
>CAMLKK010000097.1 GCA_946480715.1 uncultured Bacteriovorax sp.
GCAAACGTTGATCTGAGTTTTGCGGACTCGCTTTATTTTCGCGGAAAAGATGTAGATGCTTACATCAGAAGTACGGGAACTCAGGCCGTGGCGTGTTTAGCAGCACGCTTTACACACGCGACAGTCAACAAAGTTATTCTTCTCGCGGCCATTCCGAAATCTGTCTACAACATTTCTAAACAGACGCTTGAATATTATTACTACCTCACTCCCTCTGATTCAGCCGTCAACCAGAGTTTCTGTCAAAAAACAGGATTAATTAATTCGCTTTTTTCAACGTATCCAACACTGACACCGAAATATAAATTTGCTGAATTATGTACTACACCTGGTACATGTCTTGTGACTTATAACTCTGAGAAGCTTCAACTTTTTACTTCGGGTGGTGCATCGATCAACCAAGTTGGAACATCTTCATTAAGTTTTTCATTAAACAATCAAACAACGACTGGTGGATCTTCAGGACTCAACTGTACTGAATCTTCACAGTGTAAAGCTCAAGGTTATGATTGCTGTAGTCTCGGTCAGTGTGTAAAAGACCTCGCCTTAAAACCTGGAGTAGATACTGCTTCTCCTGATTATGCGCAGGCCTTAGCGGACATTCTCAACAATCCATCAAACATTTATAATTATCCAAATTATTATTTTATTTGTTCGCAGCCAACAAACACACCGACAAATCCTACAACTCCAGTAAACCCAAACATTGAAGCTGGAAAAAGAATGCAAAAGCTGAAGGATTTGTACAATTGTACATCTAAGATTGAAGGTGAATACGGCGTTTGTACAAAAACAATTCCTAATGCAACTTCTGGTGTGCCCTACAGTTCTGGTGTTGACGATAGGAGTTTCAGCGAAACTTTCACTCACTTGCCTGTTTCTGTGAACACACTAGTCGCAGTTGAAGAAGTTATTTTTGGAGAAGTTGTTCTTTTTAATTATGCTCAAAAATCAGAATCTGTCCTTTCTCAAATGATTTATGATGAAATCGATTCAAAAGTTCGTATCACGGGTATTCATAACGACGATTTGGCCAGTGGTGCAACGATCGAATTGAAATCTCCCCTACCGGCCAATGCTGTTTCAAAAGATTTAGTCATCCGTTATAAAATCGACGCAAGTTGTACTCCGATTAATTCGTCTCTCGCGAAATGTGAAAAATATTACATTCAAGGACAGGACAACAGCGGTGATACAATTGAACAAAATCGACGAGGTCGTGTAACAGATCACTACCCTGATTCAAATCGTTTTAAACTTCCAATCTATGCAAGCACATCTCGTACAATCACAGTTGAAGTTGATGGAATCGTTCAGCGTGAAGGAAGCAACTGGGAACTTGTCTATGGTACTCCAAACTATATTCAATTCTTGCCGGCGAATCAGAATAATGTTTTCAAAGATCAAAAAGTAAAAATAACTTATTTCTCGACAGTGGCCCCTGATGATTTAATGCCATCAAAGATGGCAGCCTTGAAAGAAATTAAAACATTGTGTGGTTGTAATGATGTCAACTGTACGCTGACTCCAATAAAAAATTCATTAAATCAAATTACAGATTATGCCTGCGTTTATCCGGAACCAAATTTACCAGAACCACCTCAGACGCAGAAAGTGTTTTTGAGCTCGAAATCAGTGCCAGTGAGACTCTTCGATTCGAACGGAGTCTCTCAATCTACAGTGACTTCAAGCTCTCTTCCGCAAGAAGGTGGAGTGCCATTCAGCTATCGTAAAGATAATCTGCTCAACCCAAATAATTTACCGGACACAAACTCTCCTCCTGATACAACAAATAGTTCAACAAACTATTATATCGGCTTTAACGAAATCTACGGTTCTCTGGTTTACGGATCAAATACGGCAAAACCAGCGAAAGAAGTCATAGTCAAAAAAGGTGTCACTTACGATATTTTTGTTGATCGCGGAACATACTCTAACTGTATCCAGTGTGGTAATGATTACTATTCTAATCTGACAAAACTTTATCCTTACAGTGAATATGGTGGTGGACTAGTTCCACTTCGCTCGCAAACAAACACAATTACGGGATCAAGCATTCGCTCGAGTGAGTTTGCTTTTGGCCGCGCTTGTCTCGTTCCGGCCACAATGATTCCTTGGACTCATAATCCGGAAAACGAAACAAAAGATCAGCGTTTAGGTCGTATGCGTGCTCAACATTTTGCCTACGCCAACGGTTATCAACATGACTGGTATGGATTTGATTATGGTGCTGTTATCGGATCGTTCGATGGTGTTAAGTGGTTTGCGATTGGAACTAATCGTCGAATTAAAGCTGATACAAATAAACTTTTCTTAGCTGTTAACGGACGTTTTGGTGATCTAGCTCTTGAATCAACATTTGAAGTGACCATTAATAATTCAAGTCTCAACCCAGATTCATCATCAATGGTAACGAGAGATTTTGATTCAGACGGTGCTGAATGCCAGCGCTATCACCAGTGTTCAACTGACAATGATTGTGCAACGACCTTAGGCTGGGACTACGCTTGTGCTCCGGTTAACCAGATCACAACGTCTTGGCCGAAATTCGATGACAATGCCAAAGAAATTCCTGAGGCCAATGCGGATGCTACGACATTAACGAGTATTCTCAATATTTCTTCGCCAGGCAAACGTTGTGTTTATCGTGGTCGCGGATCAATGTGTACTCCGAATTATAATTCAGTCTCTGGTACTAATACATTTAATGCGACAACTGAAAAAGTCTTCCATGGATGTTCGGCAAATAATTACTGTCAGACTCTAGCGACAAGTGGACTTCCAAATAATAAGTTTAACAACCGTATTGTTCGTTTTGGTAAAGTGAAAGTTGATTCAACGGTTGATGCTTTTGGCTTTGGTGCCCGTGTTCCAGGACGGCCATATAACTATAATGGTCTAGAAGCAATAAAAACCGAAACGTTTAAAAACTTCAATGCAAATAAAGCTATCGCTATGTGTATTCCAGGTAAAGATGTTGATGCTGATACCTTTGCACTTCAAAACTCGCGCACTCCTACTCTTGCGCGAATGTTAGGCGATAAAGTTCTTGGAATCGGAATGACTCCAGATGGAAATCAGGATGACAGTTATCTGTCAGCTTGTTCAATTCAAGACAGCACCAAAAACTATCACTGGGTAGTATCGTCTGCAACGGCATCTCACGCTTCGAACGCAATTCTAAAACAAGATGCGGGAACTCAGGCCGTTCCGACAAATGCTCTGAACATTTTCAATTCTATTTTTACAGCGAAAAAAATCAGTCTAAATATTCTTAAAAATAATACAGATCCGTTAACAGGAATCAGCTACACCCAAAATGCTTGTTTGAGAGCTCCGGGTGCTTCATGTTTCAGTGATATGGAATGTGCGCCTTCTAAAACGATTGCCGACAGAATCAAGGCCATTAGCTCTGATGATACTGACGTTCAAAGCATTCTCAACAAATACGAAGTGAAATTTTGGCAAGAGGAACTAGTTTGTTCGCAGGCAACAGCTAAAACAGATCCTACATATGATCCAAAAAATAATCGCTGCTGTCGTGACGTTGGGAAAACGATTTCAATTGGTAGCTCAACTGCTTCGATTCCATTAGAAACTGGATCTGTTCCATCGATGGATATTCCATTGAACGATCAATATCGTTACACTCGTATCTCGACAGTTTATAAAGACATGAAATCGGATCCAACAAATTATCCGGAATTAAGTGCAGCTATTAAAGACCAGTGTAATACGCCGGCAAACTGTAAAAATATTTCTTCGCTTGCTAACCAATATAAAACTTTTTCTGCAGTCGCAGAGAGAACAAGTTGTTCTGGTGATTGGGTAAGAAGTTTTGCAACGGGAACAACAAAATGGGAAGCGGCCCGATTCCAGAAATTTGATACAAAAATTTTCCAATGTTACAACTGGCTTCCAGGTGCAAATAACTTCTCATGTAAAGATATGGAACCGGATGATCCAAACTGTCGTATTACACAAACTCTACCTTCAAGCTCAAAAGCGAAAGGTATTTTTGATTATCTTGGAAAATTAGAATTGATGGGTATTCCGCAAATCGCAATGCCGGAAGAAGCTTATTACGAAGGAACAGTTGATCGCGAGCTTTCTTGTCGATCTGAGCCTGGCAATCAAAATGCTTCTTACCCTGGACACTTAACGTCTCCAGGAGCTAATTACATGGCACCATCACGATTATTTGAAGCGGTCGCTCCTCACGCTGAATACACAGATGGAACAAATGAATATCTTTCGGCAGCAGACAATACAAATTGGAAGGCCATGAAAATGATCTTCAAACCGGATGAAGTTCGCGGATGTTTACCGGCAGGTACTGAAATGCCAGTGGGCGCGAATCCAGATCACTGCTGTACAGGTTTCATCAATGGTAAAACAAACAAATGTGCTCTACTCGATTTCGTTGATGTGAGTGTTTACACCAATAAATATGTATCGAGCGAAGGAAAGAAATTAAGCATCACTCTTTTTGATGCTAATGGATATGTTAAAGATCCATATTATGTTGCTCAGCTTGCGTGTCAAAAACAAATGTGTGCTTCAGGTGTTGTTGGTTTCGGTACTCTTGTCACACTTCTAAAAATCCCTGGGCGCGCTGATGATGAAAAGCTCTACCGCTTTATTGAGGGTGCAACCGAAGATTCGGTCAACGGTCTGATTGGTCTCTTTAATTCAGGTCTAAAATTAAACAACCATGCTTACTGCTTGCCGCCGAGCTTCGCCGGAAAACCAAGCACGGATTTTACAATCATTTCTTGCGGAAACTAATTAATCCTTCCATAATAAACGGATGGAATCATTATTTATTGCCGCCATTTTAGGATTAGTCGAAGGTCTCACTGAATTCATTCCCGTTTCAAGTACTGGTCACTTGATTATCGCAGGTGAATTACTCGAACACAGTAGTGCTTCATTCAATATCATTATTCAATTAGGAGCAATCCTCGCTGTCGTCTTTCTCTATAAAGAAAGATTTTTCGATTTTTTTAATTGGGAAAATGTCAAAAAACTACCTGCAGATTTTAAAGCTGGATCATCTGAAAGGCTAAACCTCATTCACATAGCTCTTGCAATTGGACCTATTCTCGCTGTCGGTTTTGTTTCAAGAAATTTTATAAAGCAGTATCTTTTCAATTCTCATACTGTCGTCATGTCACTCATTATTGTGGGCGTGATTATGATTATTCTTGAACGTTATAAACCAAAAGCGACAAAAGAATCACTCGATCAAATAACATACATGGATGCCTTTATCATTGGCCTAGGTCAATGTTTCGCACTTATTCCTGGAGTCTCTCGCTCAGGCGGAACGATGTTAACGGCCATGATGAGAAGAATTGATGTTAAGACTTCTGCTGATTTTTCATTCCTCATTTCAGTACCAGTCATTGGACTCATTACTGTTTATGAATTCATTAAGTCTTATCATGAATTTACGGCCGACGGGCTCATCGCACTTTTCGTTGGTTTCGTCGTCTCATTCGTGGTAGCAATTGTAGGGATTAAAGGCTTCC
Organism: uncultured Bacteriovorax sp.; assembly: GCA_946480715.1. Next base: position 5,535 of record CAMLKK010000097.1, read on the forward strand.
TGGTCGTTTTAAAGCGACTTTCGCTCACTCCCTTCGCCATTTACCGAATCATCTTCGGACTCTTCTTTTACTACTACAAATTTTACTCGTAAAACCTGCCACTTATTGTGGTCAATCATCTAAGTCTAACTGACTTTTAGTGAGCACTCCGTTTTCGGGATTAACCCCCCGAAAAGCGGAGACTTTCGTCTTTCTTTAGGAATCATCTCCTTCATACTCCTCAAAAAGAGGATGATTAAATCAATCAGACATTAAAATAAGG
>CAMLKK010000098.1 GCA_946480715.1 uncultured Bacteriovorax sp.
AAAAGGGCCATTGCTTTTTTACCGGCATCAATAGATTTATCGTATTGTTTGATGTCTTTATAGCAGCATGAAAGATTTCCGTAGGCCCATGGCTTGGTGCTGTCAAACTTGATGGCCTTTTCGTATTCTTCAATACATTGAGTGTGATTTTTTTGTTTGTGAAAATAATTTGCTCTCACAGAATAGATGGCCGCTTTATCTTCATTGCTTTCAGATTTTGTTAAAGCGATATCATAAAAATCATCACCGTTTTGTTGATCATCAAAATCAAAAAAGCTTTCCATGACTTTTCGTGCTTGCTTACCAGTCATTTTACTCTTGTCCCAATTTTTAGATGCGCTATAAAGCAGTTGTTTGCCCTCAGGATTCTCTAAAAATATGAGGACGAGCACTTTATCAATTTGAGCGGCCTGATTGGCAGGATCAGCAGCAGTGGCCTTCTGAAGCAGTTCCAGTGCCTGGGCCATCATCGGTTTATCGTAACTGCTGCCTGATTCTAGAGATAAGTTGCGAAGGAGGGATGCATAGATTCTTAATGACTCTGAATCGTCCGGAGATGTTTTCAAATTGGCCTTTAAGAGTCCAACGACTTCTTTAACGACAGCTTCTTTTTTAAGAATCCAGTCTCTGCTATTGAGAAGTTGTTCGGCCCTCGCAATTCTTTTGGCCATTTCCGGAGTGTGCTCAGCAGATACCTTCAAAGAAAGAAGGAATAGACTTGCTACAAAGATTTTCGAAAACGCCGCTTTCATGTAAACATTATCGATTGCTGGAGATTATTCTTAAGTGATTTGATTGTAAAAACGACTTCGTGTCCCGATTCGAAGATTTTTGTCTAAAGTTTTGACAGGAGGATAGAGGCCAGATGAAGTTTGATTTCCACCTGGCCTTGTTGATTTACTTTTTCTCGATCGCTAGGACTGCTTTGTACTCGGCAATTAATTGCTCGTTAAATTTTGCGAATTCAGTGGCGATATCTCTTCTGGCGAAAGCTCCATAAATCGCCACTCTTCCGAAAGCGAGTTGGTCGTCACCCAATGAAAGAACGCGTTTTAGGTATGACATATTTTGTGGATCATATTGACTCATCAATTTCGAAACAGTTTCGTTCATACCTTCTTGAACGAGCTTGTAAGCAAAAGGCAGTGCCTTTAATTGCGTATGAATTTTCTTACTATATTGCTCTCTTTCATAAGCACTTAGACTTTTAAACGTCTGAATATCTTTAAGCTTGCCGTCTCTCAGTTTCCAATCAGAAACCTCTGAGTTTTTGATTTGATCGTTAATGTAATCCAATTTTTTAAGAACGATTTCGTCATTGATATTGGCATGAGCATCGTCAAGCTTATAAAATGCACTCTGGTACCCGGCCGCTCCAGTCGCCCCGAGACGAATAACTCCTCCGATAAGATCGAATAGATCTTTTTCTACTCCACAGCCCTTACAAAGATTGATAAATTTTCCGGCCGTCCAGCTCCAATAGACTGTTTCAACGAGAAGGATTGCTTTTAGCCCTAGCTTTATTGAAGATACAGTCGTTGACCCCCTTAAGAGGTCTTTACCGAGGCCATCGTAGTCTTTGGCCGCACTATTTAGTATGCCAGTATAGGCAGTTGAGCGCTTAATTTGCTGAGCGGGAGTTGTCGCTTCCTGCGCAGACAGAGAGTTTAATGAGAGGACTGATGTTAAAAGAATGGTTGCGATAAAATTTTTCATTTGTGACTCCAATGAGCGACATTACTTTCAGTGTTAATGAAATCAATTTAGCAGACATCGAAATATTCACAATTGAACTAGGGTCTTTCTTACAGGCCGTCTAAAAACTAGACAGGTTCCAACACACTTTCCTTGTTAATAAGCAACAAGGAAAGTGTGTTGGAACCAAAAAAAAAGCCACCGCGAGGGTGGCTTTGATTAATGTTTTTTATTTTTTAAATGGAGCGGGATAAGAGACTCGAACTCTCGACCTTCTGCATGGCAAGCAGACGCTCTAGCCAACTGAGCTAATCCCGCATCGATTTGAGTAACGCCGATATTAAGGATCGCATCGAAATCTGTCAACGATCCTTTTTAAAAATCTTAGTATTGGCAGTAACTTCCAGAATTATTGTGCTGGATTGTTTGTAGGGCGCGACCAGTCAATTGCCCGTTTTTCACTTCTAATTCCATCGAACACTTTGTCTCAACCCCGATAAATGATCCACGTCCTTCGATTTTCAGGAATTCACCTTTGCCAGGTTTAGAAAACATGGTCCAGCTTTCAACATCCATAGAGCAGCTCGCGTGTCTGCCTGAGAAGAGAATCTTAACTTTTGATCCCGCCTTATAAGTCATCGTCGAACATTCTGAATCGCCGTAAACTTCTTTTCCTTTTTTAAAACCTGTCGTGAATGTGTAGGCGCCAACTTGAAAGTTTTCTGCGCGGGCGAGTTTTAGCTCGGCATATCCGCCTAGAGCGCGCGCGAGGATGTCTGCATCTACATTTACTGCTTCCGGAATATAGCTGGAATTATAATTGTTAAAACGAGCTTTAAAACATGAAATACTCAAAACTCGTTTGTTCGAAGAAAATCCATATCCATTAGAAATGTACAAACCTTCAAGTGAACCGAGTTCTTTTTCTTTTTGAATAAGACAAAATTCTGTTGATGCCGCCATGGCAGGAATTTTTACGAGGTTAATTCCCTCTGAAAAAATCGCGTGAGGAATAAGAGTCGTCCCCAGCATGCGTTGATCTTTTGTCAGATAAATTGATTCAACGTCTTGCTTGATTTTAAGAGTGGAACCAGGAAAAAAGAAAGCTTGGGCCTGGGAAGTTAAGCATAAAAGTGCTAGCAATGAGATAGTTTTCATTTGGGTCCTTAAGAGTCAGTTTTAATATTTTTACCTCTCTAGCAAACTTTCCCTAAAAAATGAGGCGTAGATGTAAATAATTCACGTTTTAACAAAGACTTTTATTTGGAGGTATAGTCTCCATATTGACGACTTTTAAAAGTGAGGATGAAGATGAAAAACGCATTGAAAATCTTATCTCTAACATCAACTCTTGTTTTTTCTTTAAATGCCAACGCAAGTATTCTTGCTAGAGTTGAAGCAGTCTTTTGTCAGGGGCCAAATTCATCAACTTATATAGATTTACAAAACAATACAATAGAAAGAGCTAGGTTCAAGACAGAGATCCGCAAAATTGAGAATGTATTATTGGATGAAAAGAATGGTCTCATCACATTCTCAGAATCGGGAAGTTCTGTTGTCAATACGTTGAAACTGATGGGCGGAATTTACAGCGAAGATAGAGTCTCGATTGATTATTATATCGGTAAAAGTTTTCTTTTTGAGTGTCAGGGTAGAGTAAGCAAAATTTAAATTTTAACTTTGTCGCCGTGGCGATTGATGAGCGTGCCCGAGAATTCATATTGTTCCGGATTGAAGGCCGTCACTTTTCCTTCGCCACCAGGTATATCAATCACGTATTGAGGAATGGCCCAACCTGGTAGTCTGTCGTGAAGGGGAGCAAATATTCTTCGACCTTCTTCTAACGTCAAATAAAAATGCATGGCCCCAAGAGCTTCATCCGGATGATGAAGGTAATATGGTTTTACTCTGAGATCTGCGAGTACAGAAAAAAGTGTGTAGAGATCATTCGTCGTATCATTCACACCTTTTAACAACACAGTCTGAGAGTAGACTTCAATTCCATGTTCTGTGAGCGCTTCAATGGCCTCGATAACATCACTTGTGAGTTCAGTGATATGATTCAAGTGAATCATCACCATCGCTCTTTTAAATAGGCCTTGAGCGCTTTGGAGAAGAGCGAGTAATCCTTCATCAATGCGCGAAGGAAGAATCACAGGTGTGCGTGTGTGAAAGCGAATATATTTGAGTGAACTAATTTCGGAAAGTTCTTGCAGATAAAAAGCTAGCTTTTCATTGGAGAGGATAAACGGATCGCCTCCAGTGAAAATGATTTCGTTGATATCAGAATTTTCTTCCAGGTATTTTTTTGCTTCTAAAAACTTTTGCTGATAAATCTCGTCATTGGCCGTGAGTTCATTTTTTCTAAAGCAGTATCGACAGAGAACTGGACAAACCGTAGTCGGCGTAAAGAGCACACGATTTTCATAGCGATGAATCAGTTGATTATTCTGAGCGTGAACTTTATCCCCAATGGGATCAATGCGACCAGTACTTGCATTCTCATCCATATGAGGAAGAAATTGTTTCCACAGTGGAGAATCAGGCCCTGCTCCTTTTATTTTTTCAGCGAAAGACTTTGGAATGAAGAGAGGATAATTCACCTCTGGGAATTCAACTCCAAAGAACTCATTGAGATCTTTCGTTGATTTGAGTGAATCGCGAAAATCATTTGTCCAGGTCATTGGTCCCAACATGTGTTTCATTAGGTTTTTCAACTGGTCTGCTGATTTCTTTGATGTAGTGATGTTTCGCCCACCAGGCCGTTCCGCGAATGAGGAGTGCGCCCATGATCGACATGCCGATAAAATGCGAGAAGACTTCCGTCGTCGTCATGAGTCCTGAATTCGTGAGGGTGTAGAACATCCACTTCAACAAAATGAGGTGAAGAACAAAGATCAGCACTTGTTGCAGACGGTACCAGACATTATATTTTTGAATAAAACTTTCTTTCATAATTTTTTCTAAGCGTTCAGCAGCCATTTTTGAATATCATCAGCAGAAGGTGAGCGGAGCTCTTTAACTTTGGAAAGTTTAAAAGATTTTTGCATTCCACTCCACAAGCAACGAGCGTATAAAACACTGCCTTCCGTTGTATTTAAGAGCGCAGTCAATTTGATCGGACGATATTGATTTTTGTGATTACCGCCGGAGTAAAGCATTTCTACTACAGCAGCTTCTTTCACTAATTTTTCTAAATTTTTTAAATGTTCAGGAAGTTCTTCGGCCTTACTTTTTTCAAATTGATCGAGATCGAAGAGGTGACCATGTGTTCTTAATTCAGTTCGTTCAGCAGCACTCAATCTTTCAAGCGATGAAATAAAAACTTTTAGCGAGGCAAAGGCGTCATCGAGTGCACGGTGATGATTCACGAGCGGAATATTGAGTTCTTTTACAAGTGTTGCAAGTTTATGATTAGGAGTTTCTTTGTGCGTGTGACGAGAAAGTTTACACGAACAATAAATGGGATTTGGTGAGAGCGTAAAGTTACCTTTTTGTAATCCCATGACGATGAAGCCTAAATCAAATTTAGCGTTGTGGGCGACAATAGGAAATGATCCGACAAAATCCTTAAGCTCTTCCAAAATTGTATTGAGAGTAGGAGCTTCTGCGACCATTTCGTCAGTAATATTGTGAATGGCCGTTGTATGCGGAGGAATGGGAATTTCCGGGTTAACCAATGTCTGAAAGACTTCGATTTTCTCATTCGTGACTTTGTAGAAGGCCACTTCAATAATGCGGTCAACGAGCGGAGAGAGCCCTGTTGTCTCTAAATCAACGGCTATAACGCCTTCAGGAAAATGACTCAACAAAGTGCTCATATCCGAGCTACTTAAAGCAAGGCCCTGAGGACCATTTTCCCCAATGCAATAACTCTGAATATTGCTATGCATTTTGATCACGTAAAATGACTGCCTTTTCATTGACAACCGAAGCCATCATCTTTAAAACTGAACGCT
>CAMLKK010000099.1 GCA_946480715.1 uncultured Bacteriovorax sp.
CCTTATCTATTGTTCTCAATATTGGCCTTTGAAGCAACGACAAACTCAACTTCTTTTGTGACAAAATGCTCACTTGAAGATATGCTCAATTATGCTCGATTATTCGCACTATCCTCGTTTTACGCAGTTTAAAGGCCAGACGCTCTTAGGAATCGACTTTGGATCTAAAGTTATTGGGACTGCGCTCTTTACTCCAGGACGAGATCCCTATCCCTTAATGGCCGAAAAAATTATTGTTAAAAGTCCCTCGTCATTTTTTGCCGCACTTTCAGACCTGATCAAAAATGAAGACGTTAAAATTATCGTTTATGGGGTTCCTTTCTTGCTGGATGGGAAAGAGACAGAGAACACACAGAAAATTCGGAGTTTAGGTTTGGAGCTTAAGAGACTTCACCCTGACCTTCAATTTTTTGAGCAAGATGAAACATTAACGACTAAGGCTGCAGAAGAAAAAATGAAAAATTCTCCCCAATTCAATTTCAAAATAGATGTAACGCAGATTGATTGTGTTTCAGCGACTATCATTCTGGAAGATTTTATTCGCGGATGACATGGTTGAGCATTTAACACGGTCATCATTCTCTTTCCGCCTTGAAAAAACTCCAATGTCATTTAAGCTAAATTCATTATGAAAAAAAACCATTACTTATTTCTAGTTGGCGCTCCTCTATTTGCACTTTTGTTAGTAGGGATCAAAGTTTATTACTCAGCATACATGTGGAGATATCAAGGCCCTGATGTGATCTTTTCCATTCGTCCGAACGAAAACTTCGCCTCAATCAACTCTCGCTTACAAAAATCTCAGCTGATTTCTTCTGCAAGATTGTTTCATCGCTATTCTCAATTTAAAGGAGTGATGAATAAATTTCGTGCCGGACGCTATCAAATCAAGACAAATTCGAATCTCATTGATGTTTACAACACCTTTATTAATGAAAAGAGTCTGAGCGCGCTTTTTACTGTTCCTGAAGGTAAAAACCTTTATGAAATTGGAAAAATGCTGGAAGAAAGAGAGATCACTTCTTACAGTGAATTCGTAGCACTTGCAAAAGACCCAGTGTTTGTTTCTTCACTTGGAATTAAAGGCGACACTGTCGAAGGGTATCTCTATCCTGAAACCTACGACTTCATTCCTGATTTACCAGCAGAGCAAGTCATTAAGGCAATGGTTAACCAATTTAAGAAAAAAACGGCCAGTATTGATTTCAATAATCAAAAATTCGGTCCGCATCGATTAACTAAAGAAGAGATCATTACTCTTGCTTCAGTTGTTGAAAAAGAAACTGGTGATAAAAGTGAACGACCAATTATCGCTGGAGTTTTTCATAATCGCTTAAGAAAAAAAATGAGACTTCAATCAGACCCCACAACGATTTATGGAATGTATGAGCGCTATACAGGAAACATTAAACGTTCCGATCTTCTTAACCCTACACCGTACAATACTTATACCATCAAAGCACTTCCAATTGGTCCGATCAGTAATCCTGGTATTGAATCCATCAAAGCTGTGTTAACGCCCGCTGAGCATGAATTTCTGTATTTTGTCAGTCAAAACGATGGCACTCACATTTTTTCTGTGGACTATGAGAATCATCAAAATGCTGTAAACAAATGGCAGAAGACGGCAAAGAATCGTGAGGGCAGAAGCTGGCGCAACAAAACAGCGCCAGCTCAATAAGACTTTTACTGAAGATCTTTTAAAGTACGACGAGCGTAATCGCGAACAAGCATATCTTTGTCTTCAGACAAACGCTTGAGCGTTTCAATTGGTGTCAGTGGATTTTTAGCAACTTCATGTCTCACAGTAATCGAAACGTGACGAGTAAGAATATCTAAAATACGTGGAGTAACGTTTTTAGATTTTGCTAATTCAAGCGCTACGCCAGGTTTGTCTTCTTTCAAAAACTGGAACATTTTTTCTTCATCACGACATTCACGAACAAGGGCCAGATACTCTTCTGCAAACATTTTTCACTCCGCTCTATTAGATTTCCCCAATATTAATGACTGAGTGAAAAGTTGTAAACTTTTTTGACAATGACACTCGAGCTGCTGTCAAAATCTCAGCCAGAGATGAAAGGTAATGGTAGTTTTTTCCCTTGTGTCAATTTAAAATTACAGTGTAGAATAGTATAAGTTTGCTTCACGCTCGGTTATTTAGGCGTGGAATTCGCTCTCATTGACTGAAGTATTTTTGGAGAATCTTATGGAAAAGTTTAAAACCCTCCTCCTTCAAGCCAAGATGAAAATCATGAACGGGGGTATTCTGCGTTCAATTGATGACTTAACTGTCTCATCAGACGATTTATCAGACGAAGCTGATTTGGCGACTTCTGTAATCAACCAACAAGTTACATTTAATATGCGCCAGAGAGAGCTTTCAAAGTTGAAGGCAATCGATGAGGCCCTTTATAGAATTGAACAAGGGACTTACGGGCATTGTGAAGAGTGTGATGAATCAATCGGTGAAAAAAGATTGGAGAACCAACCTTGGACTACTCTTTGTATCACTCACGCTGAAGAACAAGAACGCGAAAATCAAAAATTTATCAAAGCCGTTTAATCAACGGCTTTCTTTTTTTACACTCACTTTCCCTTCCTTGACTTTTTTCCCACAAATGTAAAAATTTAGGACATGAAAAAATTAATTCTGTCCCTACTGCTTATTTTAAGTTGTTCATCTGTATTTTCTTCCGTTGATCTTAAAAAATATCGACAACAATTCGAAAAACTAGAAAGTCTGCAATCAGACTTAATGGCCCGCAGACGCTTCACTTTAGCCGATAAACAACTCAAGCGTTCGATGACCTACAAAGTCCTCTTGAAAGACCAAAACGGCGAAGAATGGTTATTTAAGACAGGTATGGGATCATCTATGGATGGAGCCGTATCTATTTACCGTGTCGGACTCTACCTCGGAATTGATAGTCCGGAAATTCACTATGCAACCTTGAACCTTAATGGTGAATGGCTCACCGGCTCTCTTCAGCGTTTAGTGCCTACAAAGTCCGAATACATTTCTTTGCAGAATCTAAGTCCTAAAGCGCACCAATACATGGCCCAACAGCATGCTCTTTCCTATTTGATGACAAATCATCATGTTCACCCCAAGCAGTTTATTTTTCCCAGTGACACCGAAAATTTCACCGAAATTCTGAGAATTGATAATTCTATCAATTGGTTTCTCCTAGGGCATGACACTTTAACGACGGATTACAATTCTCCGATGGCCACTCATATCGCTGACGCCGGATACTTCCATTTCTGGAATGATTACCTCGCCTACGACATCTACTTAAAAGGCCTGGAAAAAGGTATCGCCTTTACTGATAATGCCGAAGTTGCAAAACGATCTTTAATCAGAAGAAAACTGACTCTGGATATTCAATCGCTCTACTCTATGGCGCTTTTCTATAATCAAATGCCTGAGGATCTATTTAAAAAAATTCTTCAACCAAATGTTGATAATAAATTTATGTATTCAAGTAACAATTTTGCTTCAATCGCGTGGTACTCCACTGCTGAATACATGCTGCAAAGTCATCCTAAAGACTTCATTCCAAAAATGTTAAAACGCAAAAAACAAGCACCAAAAGAATTTAAAAAATTTTACGAATATATCGAGGCGACAAAAGAAGAGAAAATAAAATTGAAAGACGACATTTCTAAAGCGTTCGATGAGAATATGGCGTTTTTATCGAAGAAAATTCAGAACACTGAATTGAAACTCTCTCAAATGAGCGTACCAGGGGAATCACAGGCCCAAATTAATCCGGATATATCAATAAAACATTATGTGAGCATCGTTCCCCTTCTGGCGTTAGGTGGTGTGCCTACGCCAATGGAGAGATTGAGAATCATCAACAATGTTTTAACTTCTTTAAAAAAACATCATAACGATGCTTCAACTGAAAGTGAAAAAAATCGCATGCAATATGCAATCGATAATGTTGAGAAACTAAAAACAATTTCCGAAAAAGAAGCTAATCGTGCAAGTATGGTTAAATATATAATTGATTACCATAACATCTTCGAGAAAGATGGACTTGAGGCTTCTCAGAAATGAACGATTTAAATATTATCATCCTTGTTATTATTTCCTGTATAATCACCGCGCTATCTCGAATTGTTTTAAAAAAAGGTTTAAGCCAGTCCAATGCAATTACCGGAATGGTATATTCACTTTTTTTTGGTTGGTTGGTTCTTACAGTTTTTTTCTTCAGTGACATCAATGAACAAAGATATTCCACTGAGGGTTTACTCTTTTTTGCGGCCGTCGGAGTTATTGCTCCTCCGTTTGTCCGTTATATGACTTATATAGGGGTTGAAAAGTTAGGTGCTGCCAGATCTGATACTATTCGCTCGCTAACGCCGTTATTTGCTGTTGTCTTCGCCTTTATTTTTTTTAACGAACAATTCAGTCAATATTCCCTAATTGCTGCCGCTTTAATTGTTTTGGGGGCGTGGTTCTTGGGCCGCGATGCTCATCATAGTAACGGCGATAAAGTTTTTAAATTTTCAGATTTGCTTTATCCATTTGTTGCGGCCGTGGTTGCAGGTCTCGTCTCAAATTTAAGAAAGATAGGAATGAATTTAGATATTACGTCGCTTGCGGCTGCAACAACAGCTGCAACGTCGGCCATATTTGTGTTCTCACTTTTTCTCATCTATAAAGAAAATTACAAACGAATTATCATCAATCGCGATTCGATACGCTACCTGCTTTTAGCTGGCGGTATGGTGGGTATTACAGATATCATTGACCTTATCGCGCTTAAGAAATCAAAAGTATCTATAGTTGCACCATTACTGGCAACAACTCCTCTTTTTGTCATTTTCTTCTCATGGATCTTTTTAAGACAAGTTGAAAAGATAACGCGAAATCTTTTAATTGGGGCCATCCTCATTTTTGGCGGAGTCGTTATCATTGCTTTGAGGGCATAAACATGAAAAGTCATTCTCAGGATTTTGAGCATCTCAGTGGATGGACTCTAAATAGTCAAACGTTAAAAGAATTCGATGAACTTCACAGAGTGTCTCCAGATCTCCCACTGCGACCATGTGGTTGTGGAGTAAAAATTGATCTTGATCACATTGTTTACCCCACTCTTCGTATTATTAATGAGAGAGAAGTTCAGGAGCGTCGCGATTGTTTTCAGATAAATCGAAAAATTCTCAATATAAGAAGATTTGTTTTCAATGACATGAATTGGAAAGTCGTTGAATTAGAACTGGAGAAGTATTTCTCTGAAAAAAAACCAGAAGTTCTCATCGAATTGTATTCTTCATCTTTTAATCTCTACAAGGCTTTCGATCAATTAAAATCTCAATTTGAAAACGATCAAAAACATTTTTTTGATTTACTCAATCGTTTACAGAGAAAGTTTCCATCACTTAATCTCACTATTGGAAAAGGACATAGTATTCAGGGAAGTGCACATTTTCTCTGCCTCGATTTTATAGAGCTTGGTGAAGAACAAAACAGTACTACTCTGCTGAACAACGACACTATCGTAACAGGAGATTCGGTTATTGAACCACACTCTCCAGTATCCGTTTTTATTGCACTTAATAATGCTCTCAACGATCTTCTGATTTATG
>CAMLKK010000100.1 GCA_946480715.1 uncultured Bacteriovorax sp.
ATATGGCCATGGGAAGTTCAAACCAAAACTCAGGTGATGATGACGCTATCGTCGCTGAGATTAACATGACTCCGCTGATTGATATCATGCTCGTTCTTCTTATTATTTTCATGGTGACATCGACTGCAGCTCTGGAGTCGGGTCTTGATATTGAGTTGCCGAAAACACAAATCACGAATGAAAAGAAACAAGACGAAATTCTTATCATCACATTAGATAAAAGTGGAAAAGTTGCTCTTCAAGGAAAGTATGTTGCTGAAGCTGATCTTGCTCAAACAATGACAGCGAAGCTTGCAGAACTGAAAACTGAATCAGTTATTCTTGAAGGTGATACGCAGGCGTTTTTAGGAAAGGCCGTAGAGATTATGGATATTGCTAAAAGTGCGGGCGCAAAAAACTTTTCAATCGCCGCTGAAGAAGATGCATCTAAGCGAGTTAAATAAACTCGAAGGAAAGAATCATGAGTGCAGCTAGAAAACCACTGTACACACCCGGTGGTGAAGAAACAAAACTAGAAGCTGAAACGAAAAAATTTAATAAACGCGCTCTCATTGGGAGCGTTATTATTCACCTTTTTTTCTTTTTGCTGAAAGTTCCACAATTGCAAATGGAACATAAATTAAAAGATGATCCAAAACTCATTCCGATTAAGATGGAACTTGTCACTCCTCCTGCGAAAAATCCTATTGTTCGTCAGAAACTCGAAACAACAGAGACTCCAAAAGTTACTCCGCCTGCAGTTCCTGAGAAAAAAATCGATAACGGAACTGATCGTGTGGTGAAAAATTCGAAAGCATTGGGTGATAAGACACAACAAAAAGTTCAAGATGTTCAAAAAGGTGATCCTGCTTCTAAAAAAAGAGAAGCATATAAACCTGGAACAGATGTTCGTAAGGCCCCTAAGACAACTGTAGGTTCGGGTTCAGCGCCAAGTAAAGTAAAGGCCGTTGATAACAATACAGGTGGATCCGGCGATACTTATCAAGGTATGGACATGACAAACGTTACGGATTCTATCCGTAAAAGTGGTCAAGGGATTAAAAGAGCGGCGGCCAAAGGTGCTAAAGACGATGGTGGTGCTGGTCGTGGAACTGGCGGCGGTATCGGAGATGGTGTAGGTGGCGGAGGCGGTGACGGCTTCATTACGGGTTCACCAAACGGTACAGCAAACATTGCAAAAGTAGCAACGAACATTGGTAGCTTAACAGGATCAGCAAAAGGAAAGATCGATTCTTCTCGTGGATTTGAAGGTCTTGCTTCAAAGGGATCAATCACTGTTGCTGGTGTTCCGGTTGAAAAAATTGCTGTTTCACCCATTGACCCTGAAGCTATCAGAAGAATTCTTCGTGATAACATTCCTCAATTCAGATCATGTTACCAGCGCGATCTTGATATCACGAGAAATGCAGACGGCCTTCAAGGGCGTGTAAATTTCAAGTTCAAAATCATGGGTGATGGATCTGTTTCAAACTCTTCAGTTTCGAGCGAAGAAATCACAAGTGACCGCGTTCGTGATTGTGTTCTCAATGTACTTAACGGAATTCGTTTCCCTTCACCAGGGAATGGACGAACAGTTGATGTCTCTCAGCCAATGAACTTTTATCCAAAAAGAATCTAATATAAGGCCTACTTAGTAGGCCTTTTTTTTTATGTCTGCATCAGTTTTAGTCGACAAGCATTTTATGAAGAATCTCTTGTTGATATTTATTCTCTTTCCTCTTCTTACTTTGGCCGTTGAAGTCGATTCATCATGGCAGAGTTTAGCAAAAAAATTATATGATGAAAGCTCCCGAAAAAATTCAATTGCACAGCTTCGTACAAAACCATCACTTATTGATGAAGTAAAGAGTGGATTGAAGTCATTGGAAGATTTGAAGCTTGCTCTTTTTGTTATTCAAAGTTTAGAGCTTAAAAAGTTAGATACTGAACTGATTGATCTTTATACAAAGACCAGAGATGAAAAAGTTCTGGATACAGTTTTATTTTTAAATAAGTCAGAAGTAAAAGCACCACTTAAAACATTTTTGTCTGAGAAATGGGATGTGCTTCGAGATCAAGAACTCATTGTTTTATTAAATGGTGTAGATCCGCTGGTCTTTTCGCTTACCAATGCTCAACAAATGAAGCTCGTAAATCATGTTAATAGTGATGTCGTTCAAAGTTTTCTTCGCTATCTGTTGAAATTCTCGGAGAGTGGAAATTTTCCCCTTGATGTTTGGAAGCAACTTCTCAATCATCCGGCGAAAGAAATTAAATTTGAACTTATAGCAGATATCCACTTACTGAAAAACGTTCCTGAAGAATTAAAAGCACAAATTAAAAAGACCTGCGAAGGCGCCAGTGAGTTTGAAATGACAGAAGCATGTCGCTTATGGGGTTTTAAATGAGATTGGTGGCCTTGATTATTTTCTTTTTGTCATTGAGTGCACGTGCTGATCAGACGGATAATATTTTTCGCTTGTTTGAAGAAGTAAGTAAACGCGTCTCGAATTTGAACAATCAAAGTTTAAGAACTATTTGTCAAAGCACATTAGGAACGAAAGCAACTAAGAATGAGATTGATGCTTGTGTTAATTTCTATAAACCCATTATAGATAAATCAAAGATTCGCATTGATTACTTCATTGGTTATCTCAATTATGATGAGCGAGTGGTTGATGGTTTTGAAAAAGCGGCCTTCAGAGCTTTTTTACTAAGACCGTGTGTTGGCAAAGAGACGTTTTGCAGTTTCAAAAGCACCCCTGAAAATCCTGAATACTTTTTTAAAGAGATGACTTGGGCCAATGGGCAAAAAAAGAAATTCGAAGTTTATTTGCATAATGCTTCAGTTTCTTCTGATGATTCTAATAATAGAAAATCTAATGCACAAAAAATTAAAAGTGAAAGTGTAAGACGAAAGTTTATCGAAGCGGCGAGCACTTCAGACGTTCTCATCTATAGCGGTCATTCTCGTTTTGGAGAAGGCCCTGATTTTTTCCCGGAAAAAATGACAGCGAAGGGAACTGAAGACGTTGGCTTTTATAAAAAAAATAAACCAGGCATGAAAGATTTCACAGAAGGCCTCTCAAAGCGTGAAAAAGATAACTCGCTTTTTATGAATATTATGGCCTCATGTGATTCAAAAAAACATTTTCGGCCACTTTAAAAAAAGAACCTCAGGGGCCAAAGAATGCGCTTTTATCCAATCGATCTGTCAGTGATCATGAGGCGCAAACTTCGATCATAACAACATTGAGTATGTTGTTTGGAGGTCAATGTCCTCTCAGGGATCAGCTCATTCAACAAGGTTTCAGTTTAACTGCGCTCTCTAATGGACAAAAGAAGAAATAATTTTAAATTCTTCAGGAGTCACAGGATTAATCGAAAGGCGAGAGCCCTTTTGAACGAGTGGCATTTTATCCAGGCCTTTAGTCTCTTTGATAGTCGTTAAAGTAATGACGTGATCGAACTTCTCAACAAATTCAACTTCTACCATAAACCAACGAGGATTTTCTTTGGTTGCTTTTGGATCATAGTATTCGCTTTTTTTATCGAATTGCGAAGGATCGGGATGTGATTCTTTAGAGACTTTTGCAAGTCCTGCTACACCTGGAACTTCACAGCTTGAATGATAAAAAAGAACGAGATCACCGATCTTCATATCATCACGCATGTAATTTCGAGCTTGGTAGTTGCGGACTCCATCCCATCCGGAGGTTTTTTTCTTTTTTAGATCATCGATGGAAAAAACATCAGGTTCACTCTTCATCAACCAGTAGCGCATTTTTTACGGACTCCATTCTTTCAACGAATATTTGGAGATGATCTTATCGAGAGTGCCGTCCTTTCTCAATTCAAGAATGCCATCTGAGAGGATTTTTGCGAATTCTTTAGAGCGGGGATTCTTAGGGGAGAAGCCTATATAGAGGTCATCACCTGTCGTGCAGCCTGCGTCCGCATATTGATCGCGGATCTTCTTTTTCTCTGTGTGATAATTAAAGACAAAGGGATTCTCCACAACCGTATTGATCTTCCCTGAGTTGAGTTCAACAAGATTTTGTTCCAGTGGATTTTCTCCAGTGGCCTTATAGAGAGATGTGGGATTTTCGTGCATGAACGCCGTTAGTTCACCTGAATAGGCGTAGGCCTCAACGGTTCCTAACTTTCGATTTGTTAAACTTTTAATGTCGACAAATTCCCATGGATCATTGGTCTTCACATAGAAGCATTCTTTATTTGATCCCATACTTTTATCACTGTAGATAAAGTCAGGAGCATCGGCCTTTGTGGTCGCCACTAAGGCCGTCGCTTTCCCTTCGCGAACACTTTTAATTGCATTCGCCCAGTTGTCGGTTTGATAAACGACGTTATGTCCTCTTCGCTCGAAAATATATTTGGCCACCTCGACCATATAGCCGTTTTCACTTTTATTTTTTTCTGTTGGTTCACAGTTAAAAGGGCACCACTTATCCGCTTTAAGTACAATTGTTTCAGCTTGTAAGTTGAAAGTGGTGAGTAGAAGTGTCACTAAAATCAATCGCACAAATTTTAATCCTTATAAAAGATTGAGAAGTTTCATATTTATTTTTTTCGAAGCTTCGTCATTTTGATTCTGTTCAACCTTTTTGAAGGTCTTTTGGTCTTCTTGTTTTTTTTCTTCTTTTTTTGATTCGGACTTTTGGTTGTTTGGAGTGGCCGTACCAAGATCCATTTGAACAGACTTCTGCTCTGTCGATGTGACAGTTGTATTTTTTAAAGTGTTTTTTCCTATATCGAGTCCGAAGCGACACTCGCTCATGAAATTTTTGAAAAGGGATAGCTTATTATCAATGTTCATAGAGAATCATTATAAGTCAGTATTCTAAATAAAATAAAGATATTACTAATGGGAAAAATATTGAGGATTTAGAGGCCTAACCTTTGAAGGTTCCCTTAAAAAAAGTTCCTTAAGAAGCCAATTTTTTGGGGAAGAAGTCCCACCATTCACGAGGATCATCGTCCGATAAGCGAAGACAAAGTTCCGGGGACCAGCGAGGTTTGCGAGGTGGTCTTAAGAGCTGCATGCCAGAGGCCTTTAAGCTAAGAGATCCCTTTTTGAAGTTGCATGGTTTACAACAAGTCACAACGTTTTCCCAATTCGTTCCACCATTATGAGAAACCGGCACAACGTGATCAAAGGTTAGTTCGCAAACGGGTAGTTTGACTGAGCAATATTGACATTGAAATTGATCGCGGAAGAAAACGTTCATGCGGGTGAATTTAACATTTAGTGAGAGCTGATGACGTTGATAGAGGCGAAGGACTTTAGGCAGGCGATAAGAAGTGGAGACGGTCCGTATGAGTTTATCCTGATACTCATCTACGACTTCTGCCCGCTGGCTCAAGAGTAGAATCATGGCCTTTTGCCAACTGATAATCTTAACGGGGAAATAGTTGCAGTCGAGGAGCAACGTTCTCATTAAAAATTATTATAGCATAATTCATTTTAGGAGAGGCAATAACCTTTTTGCCTAGTTTGACTAGACTACTCGGGTAGTTTTCTTATTGATTTTAAGAGCATAATTAAATTCTTTGAATTTTTTAGGTTTTAGCTCTCGCCCTAATTC
>CAMLKK010000101.1 GCA_946480715.1 uncultured Bacteriovorax sp.
GTTCAAAAGTTTGGACCAAAAGATGTCTCACAAAAAATCAAAGAAATCTTTACGATGAAAGATCAGGTTATCTTTGTTTTGGGGGATAAAAAAATTCTTCCGAGCTTGAAGAAACTTGAAAAGAAATACGGGAAACTTAAAGTTTTAGATTTTAAACCTTTTATTTAGCAGCAAAATTCAGTTCTTCCGTGTGTCCATTCATATTGACCTGGGCACCCGGAAGAATTTCTAAACCCTTCGCAATGATTTTCCCATTCACACTACAAGTTGGATATAACGTCACAACTCCCGTAGCTCTAATCTCGCCAGTGAATTCACCGTAGATTTCTAGATGGTCGCAGACAATGATTCCCTCTGTCAGAGAGCCGATTTCCAGCACTAATAGTGATTGTGATTCAATTGTTAATTCGCCTTTGAATGAACCTAAAAGATGGGTTGGACCATTCAGTTTAAGTGTTCCTTCAAAGTGCGATTTTTTTCCCAGAGTGGTGAAGCTTTGGTCATGAATCATGAAATGGCCTTAGAGTTTAATCGCCAGTGCGGCGTTTTGATAATGAATGAGATCACCCGTGCGCGAGAAAATGAAAATCGTAAAGACTGCATTTCCAGCGCGACGAGGTTTATTGAAAACAGCATCTACTGGTCTAAATCTTTGAGTCGCAAAAGTTTCGCCCGATGAATAATTGATTTGATTGTCGGCGCCAAAAAGTGCAGCCGCCGGATAGACCTGAACCGTCTGTTCCGTTTTCATGAGAACAATGATGTGTCCTGAAATTTTAGCGTCATTACTGACTGCTGGAATGATATTGAATTGAAGATTAATCGTATCTTTACCAGTAACTGTTTTAAAGCCTGAGAGATTGATTTGAGCAGGTCTTGTGCGATCCTTCTGGCCTTGAATCGGTTTGAAGAAGGAAAGCGTAGAAAGGCCAATAGTGTTCGCAGCGAGCGGTGATCCTATTGCTGGACAGGCCACAGGAGCAGGACATTTTGTATCACCTGTTGCTGTTGCAGATTCACCAGTTGTTTGTGGCGGAGTTGCCTGGGCCTCTGCTTTTAGTTTTTCTACTTCGGCCTTCAGTTCTGTGTTTTCTTCAATGAGATCTTGTCTGGCGTTCAAAGCTTCTTGAGCTCGACTTGATTCGCGAACATTTTGCACAAGATGAAAAGGACTTGTGTGCACGAGACCGATGGCACCAAGAACAAGTGAAATGAGAGTGATGGTTGGAAGCCCAATCAACAGAAGATAGATTTTCGATTTCTTAATTTCGAAATATTTAGGAGAGTCACTCTTCTGGTGATAGATGATGGATACGCTTTTTGGATCCGGCCTAGTTTCGTTCACTAGTTATTGCCTTTCTTTTTTCCAGCGTCGTCACTAAAAAATCTTAACGATGGCTCGAATGCGAGTGTATCAAGATTTTCCAGTCCTTTTTTAGTCCATACTTCTGAAACGATCTTCCAGTTATAAGATTCATCTTGTCTTAAATAGAGAATCTTGCGGCCGATATCGTTAATAGTTTTTGATTGATAATCCTGAGTGAAAGTTGCAACAGCATAGTTCTTCGCTTGAAGAATTGAAACATGCTTCAAATCAATTTGCGTTTTACCAGGATTCGAGAAAACTGCTTTTTTATAAGCTTTGTATTGAGCGTAGTTACCTTTTTGATCTTTGAATTCAGTAGGGTGATAGAAACTCATGTACGTTTCAATATCTTTATTTCTCCAGGCCTCTAACCATCCATCAACCATTTTTCTCAAATCACCTTTTTGTGATTCAAAAGTTTTCTCATTCAAGTAAACAAGATCCTGAACAATAACGATCGGAGTTTTGTTGAGTTCGAGATATTTTGAAACATCGATAAGATCATTGTTGGCCGTTACAACACATCCGCGAGAATCAAGACCTTTATCAATTCTTGTTTCATCGTTAGTTGAGTGAAGCCAAATTCCTGAACCAGTTTTGCCCATGCGAAGGTCAACCGGGTTTGGGAAGTCAGTAACGAAAGCACCGGCACCGTAAATAACTGCCGCAGGGCCTGATTGAGCAAGCAATTCTTTTTTAGTGAGAAATTCAGTGAAATTGTAGATTCCCTCTGGTGTTTTAAAATCACCTTCGGCCATTTTATCACCGCTCTTTTTTCCCGTGGCCATTTGATAGCTACGGATCAACTCAGGGTATCCCTCGTTATTCTTAAAGAGGTGAAGAGCATGTGTAGATTTTTCAGCGACGATCACATGGTGAGCGAAAAAGCTATCTAGCTGAAGTAGTGGGGCAGGATAAACTTTTCCAGTTGGTCCTACGTTTTGGGCAGAGAGAGGAGCAGCTAGGCCTAGTGATAGGGAAAGTACCATGGCCTTGATCGTTCTTTTCATCTTGAAATAACCTTGCATTTTGCTCAAGTTTGTTAATGTCATTAGCGTGTTGTGATTATTTTAGACAAAAGGGAAATTAAGATCAACTTAAAAGAATTTATGGTGATTACCAATTCACACGAAGACTACGGTTTTTTTAAACATCAACCGATAAGGTAAATTGAAATAGACCATGTTTCACTGAAGACTCACTACCGAGGTTGTGAAATGAGTGCGATAAAAAAAGCGAATGCTGATTCTCTAGATCAATTAAACGATCGTATTCAACGACGTTTTGATTTGGTTTTTAAAGCTGCTGAAGTAAAAAGAAAAATTGCAGAAATGCCAGATTCTGAAAGTTTATCCATGACTATGGGTGAGTCTTTCCGTGCAGAGGACAGTGGAATGAGTGCTCCAGCAAATAAAAAAGATTCAGGAGAATCGCAGGTTATTGATCTGGATTTCACTATCGAAGATGAGTTGAGTGAAGAAGTTGCTCCTGTTAAAGAGGTCTCTTCACCATCGAATAAAAATATTATTGCTGATGAAAGTGGGCTCGATTTTTCTCTCGATTTCAACGAAGTTGACGATCTCGTGCCGGAAAAAATGCCACCATCAATGCCTTCAATGGCATCGAATCAGACTAATTCAGGACTCACTCTCGCACCAAACGATACCAACAGCGGTTTTAGTTTAGAGGGAATTGAACCTCTTCAGGATTTCAACGAAAATACGCAAAAAACAATTGTGATCAATTCGTCGGCGCTCTCTAATGTCGATCTACAATCATTTTCGCTGGATCAACCCGAAGAAGAAATTCCTCAAGGTACGGCCGATTTGATGAGCACAGAAGAGGCCAAAGCAAATATCGAATCGACTATAAAAGATATCATTCGTCCCAAAAAAGATGCGACTCAGGAATTTGATATATCGATGTTGAGTACATCAGACAAAACTCCTTCTGATGGTTTTTCTCTGCCAGAACTTTCGGCCAGTTTACAAGCTGATCGTTCGGTCACACATTCCACCACAAGAGATTTGAATATTGATGAGGATGGAACTGGTTTTACGATTGACGATACAACTCCAATTGAAGGAACAAGCGAATTCAATCTTGATGCTTTTAATGGAGCAGTGACACCACAATTTTCTAATACTCCTTTAGCGGAAGTAGCTCCACGTCGTGAAAAAGTAGCTGAAGCTCAACCTATGCCGGAAAGAGAAGTGCGCATCGAAAGAATGAACGACGAAGATTCCGTTCGCTTTCATGCTACTATTCGTCAGCTTCGTGAAGAGCGAGAGGAATTATTGGGGCAGATCAAGGCGATGAAAGTTGATCAGCGCGAACTGGAACAAGACAATTTAAGTTTAAAAGCTGGACTTGATGAAGCGAAAATTGAAATTTCAATTCTCCGCAAAAGACATATGGTTGAACTCGAAGACATGAAGTATCGTCTTACATTGAGTGAAGAGAAAAAGGCACTCGCTGAAGAGAAGGCCCGTCAATCAGAACTGCGCCGCGAGAAATTAGAACAGAAGGTGCGCATTGACTACAACCAGGTAAAATTGAGAGAGAAAGAACTCGAGAGTAAACTGGAAATGCTCACTATGGATATCGACTCACAAGTTCATGGTCGAGATCAAAAGATTCTAGAGCTCAGAAGAAAAATAGACGCTCTTGAATTCAATATGGAAAATGCATCCATAAAAGAACAGCGCTCAAATGAAGACAAACGACGTTTAGAAGATAAACTGAATAAAATAATGAAAACCTTGAGACACTCGATCAAAAATTTAGAAGAAGATATTGATCTGGCCCAAGAAGATGTTCCTTCATCGGAAAAAAATTAATGAGCGAAGATTTAATCCAATTTTTAAGCGACTTTCCTCCGTTTGAGGATGAAAAGAAGCTCATGCTTTACCTCGAAGCATTTATGGCCAAAACATTTTTGATCAGGCCAATGCTTGTGTATTCAATTCAAAACAAAATTGCAAAACTCGATTTAAAAAAATGTCGTTCTGTTCTTGGTAAAAAAGATAGAATGCGCCTCTATAGTCCGACGATTGTTGAAGAGATTATGATGAAGCGTGAGCATATCAAAGATCTTCATTGTATGAGTTTAAAAGTTGATCAGTGTTTTTATTTCTTCCTCAATTTAGGAACGAAAGGGAATCAGTTCTACTTTGCTATTTTCTCTTGTCCTTCAGATCTCTCGACGGAAACGTTGAAATATCTTTCGCAATTTTCTCAAAGCCAGCTGCGCATTATTGAAAAGCTGGAGCAGCTTAATAAGGCCCACGCACTCATTCACATTGATGATGTCACAGGACTTTATAACCAAAGAAAACTTTATAAAGATCTTTCGATGCTCGTTGATAAATTTCAAAAAGACGAAGAGCCATTTTGCGTGCTTTTTGTGGATATTGATTATTTCAAAAAGGTCAACGATACCTATGGACACTTGGTAGGTACCAGACTTCTTGAAAGTGTCGCTAAAGAAATAAAATCTCTGCTTCGTGATTCTGATATCAGTTATCGTTACGGTGGAGATGAGTTCGTTATTATTCTTGTGAACTCAGATGCGAGTGCCGGCAAAATTGTAGGTGAGCGTATCCTGAGTAAAATTAAAGAACGTCAATACGATGTTGATACGGCCAACAATAAGAGTGTTCGTTTAAGTGTTTCGATTGGAGTTGCTGAATTTCCATCGGATGCAAAAAATGCGGAACAAATTCTTTCAATCGCAGATCGCATGATGTACGAAGCAAAAGAGTCGGGTCGTGGAGTTGTTTTCAATACTCAAGACGTTTTTAAATCCAGTTTGAAAAAAGCAGTTCTCCCATAGGTAGTCTATGATCATTCTCGTATTGAGCGATCTCCATCTTGGCAAAGGAAAATTCCTCCAAAATGGACAGCTTAATCTTTTAGAAGATTTTCTGGAAGACGAAAAATTTTTCGACTTCTGCGATTATTATTC
>CAMLKK010000102.1 GCA_946480715.1 uncultured Bacteriovorax sp.
CAGCAAACAATGTTGATGGTGATAAAGGCATGATCACTTATACACAGTGGTTGAATAAAGAAGGAAAACTAGAAGCGGATTTAACAGTTACAAAACTAGAAGACGATAAATTTTTCGTTGTCGTAACTGATACGCAACTTCGTCACGCTGAAACGATGATGAAACGAATGATGGAAGATTCACATGCATTCGTCACAGACGTTTCAGGCGCCTATGGGCAGCTAAACATTCAAGGACCACGTTCGCGTGAATTAATGCAATCGTTAACGACAACAGATATGAGTAACGACGCCTTCCCGTTTAGAGCGGCCAAGTGGATCGATATCGGATTTGCCCGCGTTCTTTGTGTGCGCATTACTTACTTAGGTGAATTAGGTTACGAACTTTATATTCCAGCAGAACAAGCTACACACGTTTACGATCGCATTGTAGAAGCTGGTAAAAAATTCGATATGAAACATGCTGGTCTTAAGGCCCTTGCTTCACTTCGCATGGAAAAAGGCTACCGTGATTACGGTCACGATATCGACAACACGGACAACGCTTTTGAAACGGGTCTTGGCTTCGCTGTCGACTTCAAAAAACCAGAAGGCTTCGTAGGACGTGAACACGCTCTGAAACAAAAAGAGTCTGCTCCATACAAACGTCGTCTTGCTCAAGTTTTTGTTCAAGATCCAGAAGCACTTCTTTATCACGCCGAAGTCGTTAAACGTAATGGCGTAGCTGTTGGTTATGTTCGCGCAGGATCTTATGGACATACTCTTGGAGGAGCTGTTGGTCTTGTGATGATTGAAGGTGGAGAACCAGTGACTCCGCAATATATTAACGAAGGGAAGTGGGAGATTGAAATCGCCGGAAAAACTTATCCGTGTATGATGTCGTTGAAGCCGCTCTTTGATCCTGAAAATAAAAAGATTAAGTGCTAAAAAGAGGCCCTCGCAATGAGGGCCTATTAATTTTCTAGAATTCAGCAGGTGAGTAGAGATTAACGAACATTTCTTGAACTGAAAGATGACAGAACGCTGTCGCTGAACGGTACATTGAACCATCCATATCTTCGAATTTTTTGTTACATCTTTCATGCATAGAGTTTTTCATTTCAAGTTCACGTGCAGAAAGTTTCGGCATGTGTCTTTCACAAACATCCATAGCAACGGCAACGACGCCAACATCACCACCGGCCCCAAGCGCGCATGATTCAGCGATATTTTTAGCTTCCCAGCAGCTGTTAGCTGCTTCAATGTTATGAATAACGTAATCAAGGTATCTATCATCTCTCATGACAACTGGACACTCATCAGCGATTGCACTTGCACCCATAAATAAAGCCGAAAGAAGGATTAAAATTTTCATAACTGTCTCCGAATGATTTTTTGTTGAT
The DNA here is from genome assembly GCA_946480715.1 of uncultured Bacteriovorax sp. The sequence continues at coordinate 1,382 of CAMLKK010000102.1, forward strand.
CTCTTCATATTTCAAGTCGGGACAGCATGCAAGCAGGTTTGTAAAAATGACTATTGGCAAAGAGTTTCCAGGTTTTGATATGTGCGATCGTATTGCGATTTTGTGCTGAAAAATTCGCGAACATAGTCATCATTTCGGTTCATGTTGATTTGAGATTTATATTTTTTCATGCGCGCTTGATAAGATTCTTCCAAGCGCAATGAGCAATAGACTTCACTCAGAGCGGGTACAATATCTTTCCAGATGCGACCTTTCCAAAGTGGAGGCCAGAAAGATTCATCCATTTTAGGATTTATATAATTTTTAATATCAAATGTTCTCTCAGGATTTTTTACCCAGCGAGAATACCTTTTTAAAAGATAGGGATTTTCCCCATTACAAAGAGAACGCGCAAATTGCATTCCCTGAAAATTAGCTTCCAAATCACCAAACGAAAGCACACCACCTAACGTATATCCAAGAATATGGACTTCTTGCTGAATGCCTTTCATGACACTTGCTTTTTCAGCTTCAATGTCACTGAGACCTTTTGCTTTCAATTCCAAGAAACGGCGATAATAATTTCTTCCAATCAAAGCAAAGTGCCCTAACTTGTCCGTGCCGATATAAACGCCGCCAACGTTAATAGTTTTTGAAATCACACCAAAAAGAAGAAAAGGGAATCCGGCATCTTTATAAATAGATTGATTGAGATAAGACTGCATCCCCACACTATCATCAGGATAACGATCGATTTCAGGGGAACTTTTTGCAAATGAACTAATAGCGCTTATGGAATATTTTCCCACAATCGAAGTCATGACAGCATCACTTATCTGCGCGCATGAAACATCTGGTTTTGCTGAGACTAAGGCCTTATTCATTTTCTCTTCAACATAAGCGTTCAATGGAGATGAGGATTCACGTATATCGTGAAAAGCAGCGTGAAACTGATCTGTTTCAAGTGCATAGGAATTTGCTGAAAAGACGAGCCATAACAAAAGTGCTTTTTTCATAGGTCATCACTTTATCACAGCTCCAAACGCACAAGATTTAGTGTGAAAAAAGTACAACCCAGAGAATTTGAAGTGTGCAAAATAAGGCGAGAGCATAGAGAGGATAACACTTTTCACCAACATCTTTCCCATGGATTTTCTGTGCCAGGGCAAATCCCATTGCTCCTGAAGCTCCACCCATAAGTCCGCTCATTAAAACTTTATCCATTTTTCCTCCCTCTCACTTAAGATAAGAGCTTATCGAATGTTGGGCATAATTCTGAAGATGGTAAAAACTACTCATTCTCGCTGATGGTACTGACAAAAATATTCATCTCAGGCATAAGCATCCTTATGAAAAATTACATTTTAATTCTCTCAAGCGTTTTAACGTTTTCATCTCATGCCGCAATTACCGGAAAGGTCTTGTCCATTCACGATGGCGATACTCTTCAAATGGAAATTAAAGGAAAGAAAGAGCGCGTGCGCTTATTAGGCGTAGATACTCCCGAAGTTGATTTTCAAGGCGAAACACAGGGAGAAGCCGCGCTTAAAGCACGCGATTATTTACGCTCGTTATTGCCCTTGAATGCTACGGTAGAAGTTCGTACCCAAGATAAAGCGCTTGATAGTAATGGTCGCTTGCTTGGCCAGATTATTTATCAAGGCAGAGATTTGAATCTCGAAATGCTGCAATCAGGTTTAGCGGCCGTTTATTTTATTTATCCTTTTGATAAAAAAGTTGTGAGTCTATATGTTACTGCTGCTGAGGCAGGCGCCTTGAAGGCCGATCAATCAGTTCTTCCAGGCTACGTTTTTCGTCAAAAAGTGAAAGGATATCCCGGCACGAATATGGTGGCCGACTTTACTCGTAAATGTTTAAGTTCAGACATCGAAAAAGTTCCTGCCCACCGTCGAGTTTTTTTCAGTGAGGAAAGTATCGCACTATCACAGGGATATCGCGCAGAGTGCGACTAAATTCTCCTTTTTTTTCTAAAATTGACTGACAGCAGATATCCAACTGATCATGCGGGCCCTATGCTGGTTGAAAAAAATTTCATCCAAGTGAGGACACATGAAATACATCTCGTTGGCCTTTTTATTTACAAGTTTATTCATCAGCACGACAGCTTTTTCAGCAGGAACATTTCCGCTGAAGGAAGTTAAATTTGAACTTAAAACTACAGACGTTGTAGAAAAAACAGAAGAGGCCCTCGGAAATCCAGAACCTATTCTCATCGAATATCAACCTGTAGATGCAGTTATCACTAATAAAGAAGTTCACGGCAATGTGATCGAGTTTGATGCCACAAAAAATATTCTGGGTATTAAGAAGACAGCACATGTTTATGGAATTCTCACGATAACAAGAAATGATTCCCTCTGCCCAAAGAGCACCATGGGATTTGATCTCTTAATGGATCTGATGAATTCAAGTGATCTCGTTTCAAAAAATATTGAAAAATTAACAGCGACTTTATGTTTTGATAAAAAAGATTCAAAAGTTCTAATGGGTCATTCTAAAGGACTTATGTACAAGAGCGATGATTACAATCGCATCGAAGGCGGGATCATCAGAACGTTTATCGATAATCAAGTTGAACCCATTATTTCTGCTTTAAAGAGAGTTGTTGAAAAGCAATAGTTTCATGATATTTAATTTGTTCATCTGTATAGCGGTGCTCTGATCCCACAGGACAGAGCGCCCTTTGCTCACGAAAATTCGATCCAGCTAAGCACATTTTTTCCTCACATTTTTCACAACAATCATGGGCCAATAAATGCGAATGATAGTCCTTTGCACTTTCTTTTAGTGTGAAAACTGCGCGAAAACCAAACCAGAATCCAAATGCAGAATGGATATCAATTGGGAGGAGTGAAGGTGAGCAGATCCCCAGTTCACGCCCCAGTTTTTGAAGAGGAGTCGATGGATCATCAAGCTGAAAAATTCGAGCAAGGGGAAGATGAGAAACCTGATCAAGGGCGAATTGGTCGAGATTTTTTTGCGTTGATTTCCAAAGATCTCTTCCGCCATGTAAAAGCACAACGAGTGTTTTTTCTTCCGGCGAAAATTTTATTGAACTGACTTTTGCAGTATCAATGACAACAACAATGTTGAGTCCGACATTTTTCCAGTTTTGAATGTCACGGGAGAGATCAAGCGGGTAGATAAAAACGATCCTTAAGTTCAGTCAGCCCCATACGCTCAAGAATTTCTGTGAGGGCCGATGCCGCTTTTTTAGAATTAACGTCAGAATTTTTTTTAGCAATGATGAGTTCATTTTTCATCGAATGCTCCCAACCCACAAGTTCCGTTACTGTGACTTGATAACCGTGCGCCTCTAGCTGCAGGCAACGAAGAACATTGGTTAAGTGGGATCCGTATTCACGCGTATGAATGGGATGTCTCCAAATTTCTGCGAGCGAATCATTTTTTGAATGTGTTTTATTTTTTCGCAGGTATGTCGCCACTTCTGCCTGACAACATGGAATGAGAACAACGTATTGAGCTTTTTTTGTTAACGCGAAATCGATAGCGTCGTCCGTCGCTGTATTACAAGCATGCAGGGCCGTGATCATTTCGATATTGGCTGGCAAGGCCTGACTCGTTTTTGATTCGAGAACCGAAAGATTGTGGAAGTCCATGCGATCGAATCCACATGACTTCGCAAGGTCCTTAGATTTATCGACGAGTTCTTTACGTGTTTCGATCCCGATGACTTTTGCATACTCATCGTTTTTAAAAAATAAATCGTAAAGAATAAATCCCAAATAGGATTTTCCTGCACCATGATCTACTAGTGAATAGTTTTTTTTCGTTTGATGAAGATCATCGAGCAGCGGTTTTATGAACTGAAAGAGGTGATGAACCTGTTTGAGTTTTCGGCGGCTGTCTTGATTGAGTTTTCCATCTCGAGTGAGAATGTGAAGTTCTTGTAAGAGGCGAGTTGAGTGAT
>CAMLKK010000103.1 GCA_946480715.1 uncultured Bacteriovorax sp.
ATTTGCAAATGAATTGCAATAAATAAATGCAAATCATTCGCATTGTCAACTTTGCCATGCGTAACTAGCCTTTATGCCAATATTTTCTTATAGTAGTAGACTATGAAAACTATCACACACGTATCCGACACGGCCTTTTGGGTTGCTCGTTTCAGAGCTGAAGAATCCAAAAGAAAAGATGCTCTTTTTAAAGATCCCTATGCTGCAATTTTAACAGCGAAGAAGGGGCAAGAAATTGTCGAGCATGTCTCCGGTGCTCATTATGTCGCCTGGACTATTGTCATGCGCACCCGTGTGATTGATGAAATGCTCGAATCACTGATTGCTGAAGGTGTAGATACAATTATTAATCTTGGAGCTGGTCTTGATACAAGGCCTTATCGTCTGAAGCTTCCTTCAACTCTTCGTTGGATTGAAGTTGATTATCCTCACTTGATATCTTTTAAAGAAGAAACGTTGAAAAACGAAAAACCAGTTTGTCAGCTTGAGCGAATCTCTCTCGATCTGGCCAATAGGGAAGAACGTCAAAAACTTTTTAACCAAATCAACTCGCAAATTACGAAAGCCGTTATTCTCACAGAAGGTGTCATCCCTTATCTTACGGAAGAGCAGGTGAGTACTCTTGCGAATGATCTTCATGCACAATCTCATTTTAATTATTGGATTGCTGAATATCACTCGCCAATGATGTATAAAAATTTACGTAACATGAAAAAGAAACGCGAAATGGGGAATGCTCCTTTTCAATTTTTTCCTGATCGATGGTTTCCATTTTTCAATCAACTATCTTGGAAAGAAAAAACTATCCGGTATCTTGTCGAAGATGCAGAAAAGTGGGGAAGAGATTTTCCCGTTCCTTGGTGGGCACGACTTCTACATAAAATCATGCCTGCAAAGGAACTCGAAAATTTCCGTAAGATGGTTGGCTTTGTGATCTTCGAACGCTAAAGATCCACTATCGTTTCAAAACCTCCAAAGATCATTCGTGATCCATCGAAAGGCATTTTGTTAAATTGATCTTTCATGTCTGGATCTTCTTCCATTTTTTTCATGGATTGATCGCGAATTTCTTTTGAAGGATATTCCACCCAACTAAATAGGACATCTTCATTTTCATTTGCTTTCACAGCGCCGTAGAAATCAGTCTTCTTTCCATGAGGCACATCGCTTTGCCAGCACTCAACAACACGAGTAGCTCCGAACTGCTTAAATTTTTCAGCGGCCATTTTCGCTTGATCGACATAAAGTTGTTTGTTTTCTCTGGGAACTGCGACGACGAAACCATCAATGTACATAAGGACCTCCTTTTCAAAAATCATATGATGGAATTCGGCGGAACTCGATTTGCACATCGATAGATAAGGAGTGTTATATGGAAATTACCTACGAATTTAATAAAGATCAAAACAATCGCACAAACATGGAAGAGTGTATTGAAAGTTGCCTCAAATGTTATCAATCATGTCTCTCATGTATTCCCCATTGCCTAACTCAGGGAGGAAAACATAGTGAAGCCGATCATATAACGTTGATGATGGAGTGTGCGGAATTATGCCGAACGAGTGCAAGCATTATGCAGCTGAAAGGCGAGTTTGCTTATGAACTTTGCAAGGTCTGCGCACAAGTATGTGATGCTTGTGCTGATTCATGTACGAGCATTGATCCAGAAGATTCAATGATGCAAAGATGTGCGCAAATGTGCAATCGTTGTGCGGAGTCTTGCCGAAGCATGTCTCACTAAAATGGTTCCAACACACTTTTCTTGTTACATTGCGACCAGAAAAGTGTGTTGGAACCTTTTATTTGCAGGTTCCGTGATTAGTCATTGTGCTTGGAATGCTACTATAAGATTTAACTCCGGCAGCATCTGTTCTTCCAGTTAGACGAGTGTAGACTTCCATGGATGGAAAATAGCAGTAGGCTTGGCCGTTGCTATAATAAAGTCCTGTACCAACGAGAAATAAACCTTCTGGAATTTTTGTGAGAACTGGTTCTTCCGGCTTACATGCACCTGTATATTTCAATGAACTCGGTATTGTTTGATAGCGAGTCACTCCATCAGCATTTGTTTTGCCAGTCATTTGTGTATAGACAGTCATTGATGGGAAGTAACAATAATTTGTTCCACTCGCGAGATATAATCCTGTTCCTACGATAAAAATCCCAGATGGATTTGTGGGAGCAGGTGGAGTAGGCGGATTTGAAAATGTGAGCGCTCCATCGGGTAAAACAATAACAGGACGTTTACGTGGCATTGCTGTTTGATGAACTAAAGCACCATTCACAACTTGATACACCCTCGGATCACTTTCAGTTTTGTAAAAAGCGCCGGCCATTAAACCTTTACGTAAATTTGTATACGCGGTTGTGATTTGTAAGTACCAATCTGGTGTTTCCTCACCATAATAATCACTCCAAAGTTCAGCTGTTGGATCAATACGAACACCGGGTTCAATTGCTGTTTCTTCGGCCCAATCATTCCATGAAGGGATGATGATATTTTTTGGTTTATGCTTGATGGCCGCAAGCCACTGTCGCATATAAGATTCACCTTTATCTCTTTTAAGAGGAGCGTGTGGGTGAGGACGATTAAGATGAGATGTGTTCCATCCTGGTTGAACCATCATCGTTTCATTGTTTCTTGCTTGAGGATATTTTACGGCCCAGCCCCACAGTCCACCCAAGTTTTCATAGGGAAATAACTCCGGATTTGTACTGTCGATGTATCCGCCAGCATAACGAACTGTATAGCGAGGATCTTTCCAGAAGCGAATAATTTCATCATTTGGATGTGAAGCCTCTAAGTTATTATAGACAACTAAGAGTGGTTTTTGAGTTCCAGTTTCTGGATCAAGCCATTTTAAATAGTTTGGTCTTTTCGCAAATTGCTCCATGATAACGTCTGCTTCAATTTGCTGATAAATTCTTCGCTGTTCACGAGGAATGAAATTCATATTTCCATCATGTGAATTATAAAGAGCAGCACCGTTTGCAATAGCAACAGGCAAATCCGCAGGAAGAGTATCGAAAACTTTTAAAGCATTCTGATGAATTTCACCACCATCATTTCCTAATCCATTCGTATCATCTAGAAGCAGATAATCTAATCCCGCTGCTTTCATGATGGGATATTGTTCTTTAATAACATCACCACTATCGTAAAAGCCTAGAGTCGGTTTGTAGCGAACACCCCAATCTTTCCAATGCTCAAACGGTGTCGTTCCAGGTTTGTAAAAATAGATACTGTACCAAGCACCAACTTTAGTCTGGGGTGACAGAATGGGATTTGTCGGACAAATCCAACCAGATGGACAAGCGGCATTTGTAGAGCTTGCGAACATCATGAGTGTTCCAAAAAAAGTGGCCTTCAAAAGATTTTTTTTCATTGGCTGTATCCTGGCGATGGTTTAAATGCCTATCGGATACGCGAAAAGAAGCATGTGAGTGGAACTCAATATAATGTCCCTACGTGAGGTCGGTCCAGTTAATAGTTGAGCAAAAAAAAAGCCACCCGAAGGTGGCCTTTGTATTTTTGATTAAGGATTTTTTTCCATCGTTTCTTTGATCCATGCGTGTCCAGAAGCAACACTAGCATAAAGCCCGTAGTACTTCGCTCGCGCACAACCTTTACCCCAGCTTACAACACCAGCAAGAACTGGTTGACCTTGTGATCCTTCAATAACGAATGGTCCACCGCTGTCACCTTGGCAAGAATCTTTTCCACCTTCAGGTAAACCAGCTGCGATCATTGTTGCATCTACTTTTCCATTGTATGAACCAGGAGCATTTGCTGTTTCATTGCTTACGATCGGAACTTCAACCATTCTCATAATTGGAGTTACACTTGAACCTTCTCTCATAGCTCCCCAACCAAGTGTTGTGGCCATTACACCTTCAGCAATCGCACCAGTTGTGACTTGCTCAGGTTCAAGAAGTTCGATGCTTCTAAGGTTAGTAGCTTCGAAATCAATTGGCGTTTTTAATTCAAGAAGAGCAAGATCGCTTGCGAATGTCGAAGCGTTGTTTTTTGGGTGAATGTAAGACTTCTTAACTTCTAACGTGATTCTTTCTGGACTGTTTAAGTCAGTTGATCCAGCTGTGATTTTGCTTTTGAAAAGTGACTTGCAGTGAGCTGCAGTAAGAATCCATTTTGGCGCGATAATGCTTCCACCGCAACCTCTGTTAAGGCTGACGATGTATCTCGTTTCTGTCTTAGCAGGATCAACTTCAACACCGCCGACGATTTTGTCTACTGAGCGTGCTTGAGCGTTGATTGTAATGAGTGATGTAGAGAGAAGAGCGAGAGATAGAATTTTTTTCATGTACCAATCCTTGTTACATTTTTCTTGAGGTATCTCTAAGAATAATCCTCTCTACTTAAGGATCAATCTATTTGCATGAATGTAATATTTTGTTAACCGACCAAAAGGTTCCAACACACTTATCTTGTTTAATTGCGACAAGAAAAGTGTGTTGGAACTGTGGCACCGCCGGTGGCACCATTTGCATAAATAAAACTCCAACAAAGGAGTCTTTATGAAAGGTACAATTACAGCTCTTGCTTTTTCTTCTATGATGCTTTTTTCTCCCTTGATTCACGCTGCTCAAAATTTAAATGCTTTTGATGTTGAATGGATGAAACAAATGGCCGAAGGCGATTTGTTAGAAATCGAATTAGGTACGCTGGCCAAGAAAAAATGCGCTAGTCCCAACGGACAAATGTTTGGCGAGATTCTCGTCCAGCACCACACCAAACATTTGAACAAATTGAAAATGATTGCGGCCAACAAGAATGTCGATTTACCAACGTCGCCTAATCCTACTCAAGTTTTGATCACTCGCTATTTTGTGAATTCTAAATCTCCAGACTGGTGTTACGACTTCGCCATCTGGCAAGTTGAAGATCATAAAAATGCAATCGCACTTACAGAAGATGAGACAT
>CAMLKK010000104.1 GCA_946480715.1 uncultured Bacteriovorax sp.
TGACATAACGAACCTTTGAACTGAGTGTTGAGACAATTCTAACAAGAGTACAATAAGTGGACGATTCCGTAAAGGACAATAAGCCTAAACTCACATTGACGACAGTGAAATTGGATGAAAAGGCCAAGCTTCTTCCGACAAAACCGGGCTGTTATTTGATGAAAAACAAAGATGATCAAATCATCTATGTTGGTAAGGCAAAGAACTTACGTTCTCGAGTGCAATCTTACTTCAATGGTTCAGTAAAAAGCCCTAAAACTGATATTCTCGTCAGCCACATCGTCGACTTTGATTTCATCATGACGACGTCTGATGCTGAAAGTTTTGTACTCGAAAATACGCTCATCAAAAAACACACACCGAAATACAATATTCGTTTAAAAGACGATAAATCGTATCCTTACGTTGTCATCAATAATAATGAACCATTTCCACGTCTGGAATTCATTCGTCGAGTGAAGAGAGGAAAAGGCGTAGAAGTTTTCGGGCCATTTGTAACGGGCTCGAACATTTGGGATATCATTCGCATTCTCACACAAAGTTTCTCACTTCGTGATTGTAAACTTTCTGATTTCAGAAAACGTAAAGAGCCTTGTCTCTTGTATCAAATGAAACAATGTAGTGCTCCTTGTGTGCAGAAAATTTCTGCTGAAGATTATGAACTTGATTTGAGTTATGCACGCGATCTCTTTTCCGGAAGTGGGGTGAAAACAATTCGCGAACTCGAAAAAAGAATGGTTCAGGCCGCTGAAGATGAAGAGTTCGAAAAGGCCGCACTCATTCGTGACAATCTCACGAAACTCATTGAGTTTGCCAATAACTTCAAACAAGAAAATGCTGAACACAAAGACGAGCGTGATCTCGACATCGTTGCTTACTATCAAGGTGAAATTGAAGTTGATCTTTCAATTTACATGATGAGAAACGGCGTACTGCTGGGACACAAAAATTTTAACTTCTCAAATCTCGATATCATCGAAGGCGTTGAAGATTTGATTCTCAATTTTTTATTTCAATATTATTCTTCAACTTATGATTCTCCTCCCGAACTTGTTGTCACTCACATGTCGGAGGAAGCAAACGATATGCTTGAAGAAGCCCTGGGCACATTATTTAAAAATATTCGCGTGCGTCCGCCTCAGAAAAAGTATGATTCTTTCATTAACCTCACTCGCGATCATGCTTTCGAACAACAACGTGTTCGCATGTTGCATGAAGATTCTGTTTACGTTGGTCTGAATAAATTAAAAGATCTGCTTGGCCTTCGTGAACGTCCAGTGGTGCTTGAATGTTTTGACGTCGCTATTTTTCAGGGAACATCACCAACAGCTTCGCAAATTGTTTTCCACGATGGAAAACCCGATAAGAAAAATTATCGATACTACCATCTTGAAGAACGCCCTGAAGGAAACAATGACTTTGCGATGATGAAAGAACTCATCACGCGACGATCAGACAATGGAAATCTTCCTGACGTATTCATCGTCGACGGTGGTCAAGGACAAGTGAGCATGTTCCGCGAAGTGCTTCGCGAAGTAAACATTACTATTCCGGTAATCGGTATCGCGAAATCTAAAGTCGTTCGTTCGAAAGAAGGATTTAAAAACGAAGACATTAAAAAATCTGAAGAACGTCTGATCATTCCTGGGCGAAGCAATCCATACATGCTCAATCAAAATCGCTCGCTTTATAAAATCATTGTGCAGATGAGAGACGAGGCGCATAGATTTTCACGCAAGCTTCACCACAAAGAAGAAAAGAAACGCGTGTTCAATGACAAAACAAAACGTAAGAAACCGACAGGTCCTGTGATTTAAAAATTCAGTCGATAGAGAATTCCCGTTTCATCAAATTCCAGATGCAGGAAACCTTTTGCTTGATCGATTTTTTTAAATCCAAATTCTTCATGCATTCTTTTCGAAGTAAGGTTGTTGATATCGACAACAGAGTAGAGATGGTCTGCCTTTAATTCTTTTAGTTTTTCAATTCGTTGTTCTGTGAGAAATCGGGCAATGTTTTGTCTTCGCCAGTCTTTATGCACGAGAATGCCCATGCCATACCAGCCTTCGGGGGCAGGGTGTTTTTTTCTCTCCGCCGGCATTCCTTTAGAATGAAAAAAGCGACAGAGACCAATGACGGTATCGTGAATCGTGGCAACGTAAAGCCAGTAGTAGGGATCGTTTTTGTTAAAATCGAGTTCGCGTTTTGTTTTAAGCTTTATTTTTTCTTTATCTTCATCTGGATTCCTTTCCATCATCAAGTCGTTGATAGCAAGTGAATGATTTTCTATGGCAAGTTCAAATTTCACTTCAACAGGAGCTGATGTACTTTTTAAATTTGGTGCGAATTTTTCATCGATTTTCATGTTGACTATAATATCTGAGTACAATTAATCGAAGTGACACTTTAAGAAACTTAAAGGCGAAGCTCAAAGAAGTTCTTGCTCCGCCAGAAAGCTATTTAGTTCAAAAATTCAGTTAGTTTATAATATGGATAATCTTGCGATTACCTTGACCGCAATCAGGGCAGCGAGCAGATTCTTGCATCAAAAGATTTTTGTAATCTGAAAGATGAGTAAGAACTAATTTAGCGCCACAGATTTGGCAGTCGTTGATGATTTTCTTTACGTTTTTGATATCGCCGAAATATTCTTGAAAATTTTCGAACTTGTAATCAGTGTTGTCCATTGACATGGCGGATGCTCCTTTTGTCTTTTCTCCTTTTCCATTTCGGTTATATTTTTTTGCGTCTTTACACTGCGGACTAAAAATGCGATTTTTGGGAAAAAAACGCTTATGGAACAAAAATTTAAAAAAATTCTACAAAAAGCTAAAGCTTGGGATGAAAGGACTGAACCTCTTGCCAAGACTTTCGAAGGCGCCCTTTTTGAGGGTACAAATTGGCCTTTCTCCTTCGAGGAATCAGCGATTGAAACCCAGAACATGGTTGCCACTCCGGCAGCGCCAGAGGTGGTTGTAAAACCTGCTCAAAAAGTTTCAGAAGGATTTGATAAATTAGTTCTATTTGTAGGTGATACTTTTAATGCTGCCTCTGGTGCCGACGATCTTTTGGGTAAAATGATTGCTGCCATGAAATTAAAACCGGAGGAGTTTGAACGCTTTGCTTTTAATGAAGCCTTAGAAGATATTAATGATCTCGAACAAAATCTTAAATCTCCAGAGTCCGCAACGGCGGAATTGCATGCAAAAATCACAAAAGTTAAACCTCAGATCGTCGTAAGTTTAGGCGCCACAGTGACAAATGTTCTTCTCGGAAGGAGAGAGAAACTGTCAGGTATTCATGGACAATTTATCGAAAAAACTATCGACTCACATCATTTCGCAATGATGCCTCTCTTTCATCCTGATTTTCTTCTCATTAATCCCAACATGAAAAGAACAGCTTGGATCGACCTGCAAAAAGTAATGGAGAGAGTAGGGAAAATTTGATGGTCTTGATGGGCCAGCTCTTCTCTCGTTAGAATAAAGAAAGAACTTCTAGGATTGAAGTTCACCAATCTTTTTTCGGAAATTAAAAGCAGGATGCTTAGACCACTTTTCCTCACATGTTTATTATGGATTTTTGGAACAGTTGATGTTCAGGCCATTCCAGTTGTGAGTGTTCGCATTGGAAGCAAATTAAAAAATATTCATGTCACAGGAATGGATCTTAAACGTCATTTGCTTTTTGCCAATGATCTTAAAACTTACACAGGTAAGAAGACAGTAAAGTTCAACTGCCAGACGTTCACCACTTTAAATAAAGAAAGAAATAAACCTATCTTACTTGCGACTCTTGAATCACCAACTGGATTATTGTCATATGAAAATACAAAATATCAGGGTGTGTTTAAAGTTGTGACGAATCCTAAAGGCGATAGTTGTGACATCATCAATGATGTTCCGATGGAAGCTTATATCAGTTCACTCCTGACTAAAGAGATGAATCCGAAGTGGCCGCTTGAAGCGCTTAAAGCACAGGCTGTCGCAGCGAGAAGTTATGCCTATCACAAAATGCTTTCACAACAAGTCACTAAGGAATTAGGCAACGAAGCTTTTTACGACTTGGAGAGTTCGGAAAAACACCAAGTGGGCGGAGCTTTTTTCGATGCTACCGAATCAACAATGCTGGCAGCAGAACAAACAAAAGGTGAAGTACTGACTACAGAAAGCGGCGCCATTAGACCCGTTTTTTTCCACGCTAAATGTGGTGGTAAGACGATCAGACCTGACCAGGTTTGGAATAATGTCGAACCTGGATATCAAGGTGTGAATTGTCCTTTCTGCCACGATATCGGGCCAAAAGGCTGGACAAAAACTGTCAGCATGGAACGTATGAAATCTTTTTTCCGTTGGGCCCAGGAAAAAAATCTTCTTAGAGAAAAAATGGACGGTGCAGTTACATCTGTCGTGTTAGTTCCCGACAGCATTGATAAATCGACTGTTAATTTTTACATTAATGAGCGTCCGTTCATTATCGAGAAAGCCGCCATCAGAAGATATTTCGGAAGAGTTCTCTTTCCATCCAATTCATTTTCCGTATCGATGCGTGATGGTGGACTGATAATCAATGGTGAAGGGCTTGGCCATGGCGTAGGAATGTGCCAAATGGGAGCGTTTGCACTCGCCAAACGTGGTTGGTCTTATAAAAGAATCCTTGTTCACTACTTTCCTGGTCACTATCTGAAAAAGATGTATTAAGCTTTAAGCATGAAATTTTTCTTTCTCATTATTTGGTATGCGTTTTTAGCAAGCTCGTCGCAAGCTTTTACGATTCTTATTGATCCTGGTCACGGCGGTGATGAGGATGGAGCGACGGCCTTCACTCAAGGACAAGATCCTCC
>CAMLKK010000105.1 GCA_946480715.1 uncultured Bacteriovorax sp.
CTCATTACATCTTTTCTTTATGCTTATCTTAAAAAGCATAAAGACAGTATGCTCATTCAGCGTTCAGCACAGAAAATTACCAATGCGGATATCAAAGAGCCGATTGAGAAATTCATTGCAGACAATCCGAACACTTATCAGTTCCCGCAAATTTATCTGTAATTAAGAACGATAGATTAAACGAAGCTCTTGTTTCATGAAATTGATTTCGAGTTTTTCGAAAATAAGAAGGTGCTGAATCAGTTTTGATTGAGCGATCTTCTCTTCGTACTCAAAATCATGGTCAAGGCGAAGAATGATTTGATTTGAAAACTCGAGCACGTCGCCCGACAACTGCCCTTGCTGATTCTGGGTGATGAGGCGGTGGTGAGCAAAAGCTGTCATTAGTTCTGAACAAATGAGATAAAGAATCATCGACATGATCGAAGTATTTACCTGATGAGAAAAGCGCTCTAGCGTTGGCGAGTATCGCATATCGAGACGAATGTTTGATTCAATCATACGAAAGCGCAGCAGGTTGATCGCCTGATCGAGAGAATCTTTAATTGAAGGAAGTGTCGTCGCACTAGGTGAGAATTTCGAAAAGCCCAGAAATATATCAACGAGTTCTTTACAGCGTTTTGCTCCGTTTTTCATATCATCTAAATCGGATTGGGCCTCAGGCGTCCAATCATCTTCCAGAGATAATAATGAAAGTGCGGCCAGTATCCCTGCTAATGGGTTGTTCAATTCGTGGGCAATCGAACTTGAAATAATACCTAGATCATCGACATTGGCCGTCTTCTTGGCACCTACTTTTTGAATCTGTTCTTTTTCAGCGGTGTAAAAAACAAAATATGAAACGTCTATCAAATTAATGGGAAAATCAATACGTCTGACTTTATAAAAATGTTGATAGAGTTCAACACTTTCTTGATCTTTAAAACGCTGGCATTCTTTTGGCAGCAGTCCAATTTTTGCAAACGATTCGTTGTAAATGAGCAGATCACCCATGCTCGAAATGACGGCCATAGGATAAGGAATTTTGGAAAAAATCTTTTTCCAAAAGTCGACTTCTCCATCGCTCTTCACCATTTTCTGATCGAGCAAACCAAGTGTTCTGTGGATCATACTAAGAATCATTTCCAGCAATGGCCCATCTTTATCAAAATCATACGATTTAAATCTGAGGCACAAAAATTGTTCAACCGCAGGAAGTTTAAAAAGCAAAGTTTGATCATCAATGATGAAATCTTCTGTCAGAAGCTGATCATGATTGAACAGCGTAAGCATCGTCAGGTCACTATTGTTTTTTTTAGCGAACGTTTTGAAATGTTCATTCCAATTGTCGATTTGATCTTCTTTAAGCAAGAGGACTTCAAGATCCAATAGAGATTCATAAAGACGTTGAAAATCCGGATGCACGCTGCTCACCGATTTCACTTCAAGTTTTTCTTTCACATCTTCATAGAAAGAAATACTGTCTTTTAAACGTTCCTGAATCGCCTGTCTTTTTTGTGCGAGATGGAGCGTTTCGAAAAAAGAAATGATCTCTTCGTAAGCATTAAAATTCAATCGATTCAACGCCAGCGAGCTCGGCTGTTGATCTTCCGGTACAATAATGAGTTTATTTTTAAAACGGGAAACTTTTCTAAGATTCTTTGTCTCACTGAAAAAAATAACCGAAGCTGACTCATCTATTTCTTGAAACGAAGTTTGAAATTTTATTTTTTCTTCTTGAAGAACGCGCACAAGCAACGCTGATAAATCTTTTGAAATCAACGCTGGGTCTATGACCAGAGGGACTTTGCTTTTAAATTTGTATTTCATGGGAAAAGCTTACGTTTCTTTAAGTACTTTTCTTGTACCATCATGGAAATGTATGTTCAATGCGCGTCCCGCTGGGAATTGATCAAAATCAGCTCCTGAAGCAACTACTTTTCCAGGTTCTGATTCCACATATCCATATCCTCGTTCAAGAACGTTTTTCGGATTGAGAACTTTTAAAAGTCGCTGGCCTTTATCCAGTCGATTTTTGAATTCTTGAGTCTGTTCTTTCATGGCCTGCTGTAAGCTTTGAATCTGGTCATCGAGAGCAAGATAAAATTCATGGATTTTAGTTAATTCATGCAAACGGTTTTGAATTTTACAACGAGTGAGTCTGCGCTCGAGTCCGCCAAGCTGACGAAGAATAAGATTCAATACATTCTGGGGATGAGCGTGTTTTAAACGGTTATTGAGACGGGCCGATCTTAGCTCCATCAAACTTAAGAGTCTGCGTTTCAAAGAAAGCATACGGTCTTTAATCATCGTTTGATGATGGGTCAGCATTTCAGCTGCGGCCGATGGAGTTTCTGAGCGATGATCACTGACAAAATCGGAAATAGAAAAATCTACTTCGTGCCCAACTGCTGAGATAATCGGAATTGGACATGCGTGAATATCATAAGCAAGTCCTTCATCATTAAAGGCCCATAGATCTTCAAGTGATCCGCCTCCGCGTGCGAGAACGATGACATCAATTTTCTTTTCAACGGGTGCATTGAGAGAATACTTAATCACATTGTGAAGTGAAGCTCGAATGGCCTTAGGCGCTTCATCACCCTGAACAAGAGTGGGAACAACAAGGACATCCATCCACAGCGATCGACGTTTATAGATATTGAGAAAGTCCTGCAGGGCCGCTCCTCTTTGAGCAGTAATGATAGCGACTCTTTTTGGCATTGGAGGAATTGGTTTTTTATGTTCGAGATCGAATAGACCTTCAGCGGCCAGTCTTCTTTTTAATTTTTCGAATTGTTCTTTGAGATTCCCAAGTCCCTTCGGAACAATACGTTTGACGATAACTTGAAAAGTTCCGCGCTTGGGATAAACATTGACGTCCCCCATAACGATGACATTGTCGCCATCTTTAATCGCGCGCATTTGAGGGTTACGAAGAGCATCCATTTTGAAAAGAGCAGCGCTTACGCAAGCATCTTTATCGGAGAGAGTAAAATACCAGTGACCGGATGATGACAGCGAAAGGTTTGTAATCTCCCCTTCGATGGAAATGTTAGAGTAGTCGCGCTCCAAAGTATTTTTGATCGCGCCGACTAACTCACTAACTTTTTTTATTTCAGGTGACATTAATATTTAAGCGTTTTAATTAATCCCATACTGCGAATATAGTTAATCGCCTGATTGATTTGATAATCATCTTTTGGGGAGATTTTTTTCTCACCTTCATCTTCAAACGATTTAACTTCTTTGGAAAGATTTGTTTTCATGATTTTCTTTTTTTCGCGCATAGCTTTAAATTTTTCTGTGCGCTCAATACGTTCTTTCATTTCCAGTTCTTCGCGGATTTTTTTTTCTTCCGGTGTTTCAATCGTCGCAGTTAAGTGATTTTTAAGGTCCTTCTCGCGAATGAAGCTTGCTTCTTTGCGGTTTTCATCAACCCACTCGGCTTCAACTTCGTTGATTTCAACGTCTGGATTAATACCCACGGCCTGAATTTTACGCCCACTTGGAGTCATGTACTGAGCGATTGTCAGTTTTACACCTGAGCTTTCATCAATTTTCGCCACCGATTGCACAGAGCCTTTACCGAATGATTGCGTTCCCATGATGATCGCACGTTTTGCATCTTGAAGAGCGCCAGCAACAATTTCAGATGCTGATGCTGTTGCACCGTTAATGAGAACGACAACAGGAACTTCAAGTTCTTTATGTCCTGTTTTTTTCACGTAACGAATTTCTTTTTGTTTTGGATCTCTGCTCTCAGTAGAAACAACAGTTCCATCTTTGAGAAAGATCGAAGACAGCTCAACGGCTTCATCCAACAATCCACCTGGGTTTGAACGAAGGTCGAGAATAATTCCTTTAAGCTGCGCTTTTGGTTTAAGTTCCGCACGCATTTTTTTGATAGCATCTGCTACGTATTCACCAGATTTTTTCTGGAATTGAGTCAGACGTACGTAAGCGAATTCATCTTGAATGAGTTCATATTTAACAGGTTTGATGTAAACGATATCGCGGATGAGTTCGATATTTTTAATCCCTTCAATTCCTTCGCGAGCAATCCCCAGAGTAATTTTGGTTTTCGTTTTTCCACGAAGTTTTTCAATCGCATGCTGAAGAGTGACACCCACCATAGATTCGTGGTTAATCTCAACAATCTTATCGCCTGGCTTAATACCCGCTTTAAAAGCAGGTGAATCTTCAATGGGAGTGATAATAACGAGCACTCCATCTTTTTGAGTGACTTCAATCCCAAGCCCGCCAAACTCTCCAGAAGTCTCTTCCTGCATTTTAGTGAAGACTTCGGTATCGAGATAAGCAGAGTGCGGATCAAGAGTCCCCATCATTCCGTTAATAGCACCTTGAATGAGTTTTTCAGTGTCTACTTCTCGGTAGTATTGCGACTCGATTAAATAGAGTACTTTGTTAAAAAGTTCGAGCTTTTCATATCTTGATTTTTTTGCAGCTTCTTCTTGATTAGTATTCTTGGTTTGTGCCCACGATGATGGGGCCACGATTAGGCCCGAGACAACAAGTCCCAACAGTGCCTGCTTCATACTCTACTCCTTCCTTAGGATAGATAGATGCTAATTAGACGAAGTCTTACCTAGAGATTTTTTATCTAAAAGCAAATATGTGTTTTGTGCTAAATTCTTTTTTCTAACTTCAAAATAAATTCTTCCGTCACCCAAAGCTCCAGAGCTTGGTTTCGTATGGCCTACAACTTGCGTTTCTTTAACGTTATCACCAACATTCACGCTCGCATCGAATTGGCCTAAAAGAATGGTTCTCGTTTCATTTCCGTGATCGATGATAACAACGTTACCATAAGAACCTA
>CAMLKK010000106.1 GCA_946480715.1 uncultured Bacteriovorax sp.
TCTCATCAGTTCTTTCATGAATCATGTAATTGATGTTGGGACGATCAAAAGATGAAACAAAGATGGCAGGATTTTTTAATTCCAGTTGATTAGCGATGTCCATTCTTGTCTTTGCATCGGCGGTTGCCGTTAGGGCAAGAATCGGCACATCTGCAAATAAGGATTTCAATTCACCGAGACGAATATAATCTTTTCTAAACTCATGTCCCCATTGGGAAACACAGTGGGCTTCATCGATAGCAATCAAAGAAATTTTAATCTGATCAAAAAAAGCGCGCAGGCCACCACCGAGAATTCCTTCGGGGGAAACATAAACGATTTTGGCTACACCCGATAAAATCTGAGACTTTGCTTGACCTTGCTCTTTATAAGATTGCGACGAATTCAAAAAAACAGATTTCACTCCGTATTCTTTCAAATTCATTACTTGATCTTGCATCAAGGAAATAAGTGGTGAAATGACAAGAGTCACTCCTTCATGAAAGAGAGCGGGTATCTGGTAACAAAGCGACTTTCCCCCACCTGTGGGCATAATGGCGAGAGTATCTCGGCCATCAAGAATAGAATTAATGATCGCCAGCTGATCAAATCGAAAAGAGCTGTATCCAAACGTTTCTTTTAGAATGTGGTGAAGTTGCTCATTCCGCATGAATTAAGTTTTGTGATTAAGAATAAATTTCTCAATCTCCTCACAAGCTTCTGACAAAGTTCCACGATGCAGATCGTATGGCTCCATCAGTTTCACAAGTTTTTCCATCGTTTTTCCTTTCCATGCTTTTACACGCGAATCAACGATGATGACTCCTCCATAATCTTGTTCCGTACGAAGAAGTCGTCCCAATTTTTGGTGAAGTGAACGAGTGCGATGAGAGAGATAATAATCGGTGAATTCGTTTCCAAGATTGGCCTCGAAAAAATCACGGCGTTCATTGATAACGAGATCCATGCGAAGATCAGGAATTTTATCGATGAAGATGAATTGAAGCGCATCTCCAGGAATATCAATCCCCTCTCCGAAGGATTCCATCCCGAGCAGAATTCCGTTTCCAGAGCGTTTGAAATCTTCAACTACAGATGTTCCCATCCCTTGAATAAAGAGCGGAATCTGGCCTTCAAATTCTTTTAAGAGAATTTCACGAGCGGTTTCAAATCGAGCTTTAGCTGAAAATAATAAGAGACTGCGACCACCGAGATTGCGGATCAGAGGTTTGATCGCTTTCAAATTTGTTTCGACAAAATTCTGTTGATACAAAGCAGGTCCATCGTCACACAAGAAAACTTTCGTCTTTCCTTTGTAATCGTAAGTTGTCGGAAGATACGTTCCCGTTTTAAAACGACGATCCGGTTCCAGATAAGCGTATCCTGTCGCCCATTCAATTCCACGCGCACCTGTATCGCCATTTCCATTGGCGAGTGTCGCCGATGTAAAGACAACCGAAGCTGAGAGCTTCAGCAATTGTTCATTCACAATTCGACCGACATCAATTGGTGCTGAAGAAAAAAGATAGCCGTCGTTTTCAAGGTACTTCATCGACTGACAATAATTGCTTGTTGGATTGAGAAGTTTATCAAACGCCACAATATAATCGGAAAGCTGCGAGAAAAAAGATTCAAATCGAGTGAAAGCAATAATTTCATTTTCACTCTTGAGATTTTTCACATCCCATCGTCCGCTATATGGCAGAAGATGAGCATGATAAGTCTGGAGAATAAACGCCACACTCTCCAATGAATTGAGAATCGCCTGAGCACTCGCTTCCGAATGACTGGTTTTCGTAATCATCGGAAGTTCATTCCAGAAGAGTTCAGTGTATTTCGGCATACGTTTGAAAAAGAAGGCCACTTTTTCACTCAGCGGGCTGAGGTGATCCATCAACATTTGATATGAGCGAAGTGTTTCTTCACGAACCTTTTTAATAATTTCCGTCGACTCTCCCGCCACTGTCTCATTTTGGGCAAGAAGATAAAAGAGGGACCCCACCCCTTGCATGTGTTGCAGGGAATTCACAAAAATTTCAAAACTTTTCTGATCAATTTCCAGCGAGAAGGCCTTGGTCGCCTCCTCTTCAATTTTATGGGCCTCGTCTACGACAATGTGAGAAGGACGTGGCATCCCTTTCGGCCATGAGAACATGAGCGAATGGTTTCCAATGATGACATTAGCTTCACGAGCTTCACGTAATCCTAGAATGTAACTGCAATTATTTTTGAAAGGACAATTTGTTCCTGAGCAAGACCGGAAATCAACGCCAATTTCACGTTCACGCTTTTGAAGCGGCTCAATCTTGCGTTTAAGAACGTAAGGCAAATCATCTCTTAAAATTTTCTGCGAGCCTTTAATGCGAGCATTGTGAAAAAAGATCGATTCTAAATAGGCCGATGTAAATGCATCTTCAAAAGTTTGAGCATACCCTAGCAGAGAATTTTCCGTTTCTTCCTGGCGAAATAATGATTCACACAAATGGTTGTTAGATCCAACCAATAATTTAATTTTTAGTTCATCTTCATTGAGCCCGAGAAATTCACGCACGTGCGGAACATCTTTATTGAATGCCTGATGCTGAAGTGTTTTCGTTCCTGTGGCCACCAGTACTGGTTTTTTCTCATCCAAACTAAAAAGAACCGATGGAATGAGATAACCAAACGTCTTCCCTGTTCCGGTAGGAGCTTGAATAAGACTGTGTATATTATTTTTTAGCGACTGACCTGTCTTTAGAGCTAAATCTATCTGCGCCTGGCGCTTTTTATAGCTGGGATATAACGTCTGAATTTTTTCTTCATCAGAAAAAATATTTTTAATATTTTGCCCTGAAAACTCCAACGAAAAATTCTTCGTAAGTTTTTTTTCTGCCAGGTAATCAGGGAATCTTTTTTCCCATATTTTAGCTTTGGCGATTTCAACATGTTCATCCAGTTTAAAATCAATCTGGAAAGCGATCTCGGCGAGTTCTTCATTCGACAAATGCAGAAATTGCATCAGATAAAATTCTTCACTCAGAATTTTTTTCTCTAATAACTGCATTTTGATGAATTGATAATAACCAACATCAAGACGAGTTAAACGTGTGGCCACCAGAATAACTTTGAGAAGATCCTGAGCATCTTCGAATCCTCTATGTGCTTCAGTTTCAGCAATTTTCCAGTCCTGAATAAAGTGTTCGAGTTTAAGCGAAGAATATTCTGGAAATAAAAGCCCTAAAAACAAAAGTGTATCGCAGTATTCTTCACGAGGAGAGCCATCGTCGATTTTATCAAAGGAGCGTTTGAGAAATCCCTCTTCAAAATCCGCATTGTGAGCAATCAGTTTAGCGCCGTATAAACCTTGCACTTCTGTTTCAACTTCACGCCAGATCGGCGCTTTATTGAGCATAGCGGGTGTGATGCCTGTGAGTTTTTGAATGAAAGACGAGAGTTCACCGGGAAATTGCACGAGGCTTGTATATTTTTGAACAAGTTTCGTTCCTTCAAACAATAAAAAACCAACATCAATAATTTGATCATATGACGGATCGGCGCCCGATGTTTCCAGATCGATAACTGCCCATCTGCCCAGACGATGCTGATCCATGCGATTTCCTTTAGTGTTCAATGTGTAGACCTCATTTTTAACAATAAACGTGACGGATTTCAAAAGCTTTATACCTGCGTGATCTTTTTTGATCGGATAACGCGTGTCTAAGGGCCATTCATGTTGATGAAACCTGCCGATTCTATTATTGTGGAGTTAATTTTTTACTATCGAGATTACCCATGACAAGCGCAGTTGTTTTTCAAATTCAATCCGTCATTATTTTTTCTTTAATGATGGTGGGAATTGCTAAACGAAAAAACAGAAAGCAACACGTTCCCATTATGAAAACTGTTCTGATTTGGGACGTTCTGCTCATTTTGCAAATTGAACTCACTCGCGGAGCGATTAACAAGGCCTCTGAAGCTGTGATTAATCCTATGCTCCTCAATATTCATGTGACTTTTGCAGTGTTGTCAGTGGTTTTTTATGGCCTACTCGTCTGGACTGGAAGAAAACTGCTCGCGGGAGACAATTCAATCAGACCAAAACACAAAATTTTCGGTTGGACCGCGGTTGTTCTTCGTACATTAACTCTCATTACGAGCTTTTGGGCCGTAGCTGCTAAATAAGAGGAAAACATGCAATTTGAAAACGTCGTTAATTTAATTAAATCTGGTCTCTCTGATGCTCACGTAGAAGTTTCAGACATGACTGGAACAATGGATCACCTGGATATTTTGATTGTGAGCGATCACTTCAAAGGAAAAATGTTGATTGCTCAACACCAGATGGTTATGGATCTATTAAAAGAAAGTTTAAAACAAGAAATTCATGCTGTTCAGTTAAAGACCATGGATTACGATACGGCCGCAAAACGTGGTCTCACATTAAAAAAATAAGGAGCCTCATATGACAAACCCATTTAATGTTGTTCAAGGCGTAGCTGTTGAAGAAGAAAATAAAAATTTAGACCTCAACACTCGCATTAAAAATCTCATCAACTCAAGCCCGATTTTTCTTTTCATGAAAGGAACTCCGGACATGCCTCAATGTGGATTCTCAGCGAACGTCATCCGCATTTTAAACCACCACTCGGTAAGCTATAAAACGTTCAATATCCTATCAGACATGGATATCAGAGAAGGTGTAAAACAATTTTCAAACTGGCCTACTTACCCGCAACTTTACGTTAAAGGGCAGCTCGTTGGCGGTAACGACATCGTGACGGAACTTATGCAAAATGGTGAGTTGGAAGGAATTCTAAAAG
>CAMLKK010000107.1 GCA_946480715.1 uncultured Bacteriovorax sp.
TATTTTTTGGAGTTTTTGTTCCACGTAGAACATTTTTATTTTTGAAGCCAAGCAACAATCTTCCTTCGGTACCTGGAACATCGTATGAGGTCTCTTCGATCACTTCCCAATCTTCAAGCATGGGTTCAATATCCTCAAGATCATAAAAATTTGGCCCCTTATAAAAGAACACATAGAGATTGTTGTTCGTTTTAAATAAAGGCAGCAAGTCACAAACTTTTCCGACGGCCTTGAATGTAACCACAGCGTCTCGATTAAAAATTACTTCTTCAAATCTTTGATGCATAAGCTTTGTGTTTTTCAACTCTAAGCGCTCTGCAATCTTGGCCACAGTTTGCGCTTTCTTTGCTCTCGCATCCATTCCATAAAATTTTTTGTCAGGGTTCATGAATGCCATGGGAAGGATGGGGAATCCTCCGCCGAAACCAATGTCGACCATCACTTTTGTTTTCTCTAAACACTTCTTGAAAACAGCACTCTCTTCTTGAGGAAGAATGCTATCTCTAATTTGTTTTTGGAAAAACTCTTCTGGAGATTCAATTCTCGTGAGATTTATACCGGCAAACTCCCCTGTTAAGAGGTCGAGATATTTTTGGCTAAATTCATTGATTTTCATACAAGATTTCCTGCAACGTATGCGAGAGTGGCAGGTCTAATTCCTTCCATCCTTTGTAATTGTCCGAATGTTTCTGGCCTGATCTGCTTTATTCGCAGCTTGCATTCAAATGAGATATTCTTTGATTCGGCCAAGACTTCCCAGCTTATCTTTTTCTTGCTTAAGCGATTTATCTTTTCACTTTCTACAAGCGCTCTGTCGATATATCCCTCGTATTTAGCAGAAATAGCTACAGTTCTGATAACATCTGGATTAAATCGCGCACCCATGAATTCAGTTTCAGCTTTAAGAGTTTCAATTGGGTTTAAATTAGGTCTTCTTAATAACTCTTTTAAAGAGATATTTGTTTCGAGTGATCCATAACCTTTCTCTTCAAAAACTCTCTTCGTTTCTGCCTGGGCATAGTACATGGTGTTTTCGATTAAATTTTCGAGAATTTCCGCTTCGTCCAGGAAGTTTTCCTGAAAACCATCAAGTTTTGAGGTTAAATCCATCGCCTTTCTGTATTTCGACATCCTTTGTACCGTATTGTCCTCACGAACATACAATCTGTTTTCTGAACGAGCAGTGAACAATCTATATGGCTCATCTCTTTTATTGGAGACTAGATCTTCAACCATAACTCCAATATAAGAGTCGTTTCTGTCCAAAATAAGACTTTCTTTGTTCAAAAAACTCAAAGAAGCATTAATTCCGGCCATAATTCCTTGTCCAGCGGCTTCTTCATATCCAGAAGTCCCACAAACTTGGCCAGCAAAGTATAATCCTGGAAGAGTTTTATACTCCATTGTGCGAGAAAGTTCAGACGTATCGACAACGTCATACTCAACTGCGTATCCATGAATGAGTATTTTTGCATTTTCGAGACCGGAAATTGTACGAATAAAGCTCTCTTGAACGTCTTTTGGCAGAGAAGTTGAGATACCATTAGGATAAATAGTCTCTACATCGAGTCCTTCTGGCTCAACGAAGACGTGATGAACGTCTTTTTCCGTGTAACGGAAGGCTTTATCTTCAATTGAAGGGCAATATCTTGGTCCAACACCTTTAATTTGTCCGTTGAAGATGGGAGATCTCTCTTTATTTGCTCTAATAATGGATAAAGTTTCGCTATTTGTGCGAGTGAGATAGCAATTTACCTGTTTTGAGTTTCTTTCAAAGGGATTTGCAAGCGAAGAAAAGTTTCTTGTGCCTGGATCACTCTCTTGTGGTTCCATTTGAGAGTAATCGATGGTGTTTTTATCCAATCTCGGAGGAGTTCCAGTCTTAAATCGATTTGGAAGTGTCTTTATTTCTGAAAAAAGATCTCCAAGACCCACAGAAGGTTTACACTCTACTCTTCCTCCCGAAGTTTGTTCCTCTCCAGTGTGGAGTTTTCCATTGAGAAAAGTTCCAGTTGTAACAATGACTTTTTTTGCTGAAAAAGTGCTTCCTTCTTCTGTTTCTACGATAAACCCGGATTGATCTTTCTTAACGGCCTTAACCATTTCGTGAACAATGGAAAGATTGTCGATTGATTCTAAAAGCTCTGTTGCGTATTGAGTATAAAGTTCTTTGTCGACTTGAACTCGTGTTGATTGAACTGCGAATCCTTTAGACTCATTCAGAGTTCGGAACTGGATTCCGGCCTTGTCGGCGATCATTCCCATCATTCCACCGAGGGCGTCAATCTCGCGAACAACTTGTCCCTTTCCTACTCCACCGATTGCTGGATTACATGGAGTCGACGCAAGACTTGCACCGGGTCCAGAAATGAGTCCGACTTGCAAGCCGAACTGCGATGAAATGTATGCGGCTTCTGAACCAGCGTGGCCACCGCCAATAATAAGAATGTCGAAATTTTTTTTCATATATTTTGTTCTACGTGGAACATTTCAGTTTGGTAAATTGCGTTTGTGATTTGTAATGCCGATCGTAAAAAATGTCTACTTCCCTATGCAGAAATTCGAAAAGATTGAATTAAGTACATCGTCGGGAGAGACGATTCCTATGAGTTCAGCTAGGTGGTTGCCTAGGATGTTTACTTCTGAGGAAAGGATGGCTACGTCATCTAAGCAATTGATATTATTACGAAGCTCTAATGTTTTTAGATATAATTTATTTATTAGTTGACGGTGGCGTTCTAGTAATATTGGGTTGTTAGCTGTGGCTTCACTATATTTTACAGCGATCAATTTGCGGATTAGTGGTTCTATAGGGGCAGTTGGTCCTATAGAACCAGTGAATTGATTTTTTGGTCCTATAGAACCAGTTTCATTAATTTTTGGTCCTATAGAACCAGTTACATTATTTGTTGGTCCTATAGAACCAGTTACATTATTTGTTGGTCCTATAGAACCAGTTTCATAATTTTTTGGTTCTATAGGACCAAGATTGTGCGAAAGTGGTTCTATAGAACCACTTTGTGCCGAGTTGGGGTGCGCCGCTCTCGCGGCTCCACTAACAAAATCAGCACTAAAAATCTGCTTTTTCCCAATGAAACTATGATCAATCTCCCCTACTTTTTTCTCAAAATCATGCTGATCTGAATGAGAAAAAATGAGCAAATCAAATTCCAATCCAGCAAACTTTTTAAGATATTCGGGATTCGTTTCAAATGGATTTATGACCAGAATTTTGAAAAAGGACCGCTTCAAGATAGTAAGCGCCCGCTCAATTCCGATGTTCTCAATGACGTCAGAGGATTCACGAATTCCGGCCGTATCGACCAATTTATAGTTGGTCCCATCAATGTGAAGGATTTCGGAAACATAATCGCGGGTTGTTCCTGCAATATTTGAGACAATAGAGCGATCATCTTTGAGTAAAAGATTAAAAAGTGAGCTTTTTCCAGCATTCGTTTGCCCTGTTAGGGCAATTTCAGGCGAAAGAAGTGAAGAAAGATTGCCTTCCGTGCGAGTTTTGAGGCTTGAAATGATTTTTTGAAACTTTTCGAATGAATCATTGAAAAGTTTTTGTGTTTCCTCGACTCCCACGTCTTCAGAAAAATCGATTGAGATCTCAACAGCTGATTTTAGTTTTATAAAGGCTTCGTGTAATGCCAGATATTGGGCGTGCAAATCTCCTTGGAGAACATCAAGTCCTTGCGAAAGCATGAGACTTGAATTTGCATTAAGAAGCATATCTAATCCCTCGACTTGCGAGAGAGATAGTTTCTTATTTTTGAGTGCGCGATAAGTGAACTCACCTGGATGTGCGGCCCTGAAACCGGCATGCTCAATAAAAAGATTTAAAATATTTTGAACGTTGAGAAGATTTCCATGAACGTTGAGCTCAAGAACATTTTCACCTGTATAACTCTCACCTGCAGGGAAAAATAATAAAAGCCCATTATCAAAAACTTTATTATCGAACTGAATATTGGTGAGAGTCGCTTTTCGTTTTGTGATTTTTGCGAGGGGTACGGAAAAAAAATTCTGGAGTGAATCGAGAGATGAAAAACCTGATAACCGTATAACTGCAATCGCAGTATTGGCCTGAGTGCCAGTACTGCATGCAATTATAGGTTGGTCATCAGTATAAAAATTCATACATGTTTTTTAGTCAGCCATCTTGTAAACGATCATTTGTTGTAAAATACCAACTACAGTCGATACAAGAATATAAAGAACAAGTCCTGCTGGAAGATCTTTCATAATAAAAGCGAAAATAAGAGGCATAAACATCATGATCTTTTGTTGTGTTGGATCCATTGATGTTGATGGAGTCATTTTTTGTTGTAGGAACATAGAAACGGCCATCAGAACCGGTAATACGTAAAATGGATCGTGAATACTTAGATCGTGGATCCAACCATAGAATGGCGCGCCTACAAGCTCTACCGAGCTATAAAGAACTTTATAGATCGCAAAGAAAAATGGCATTTGAAGAAGCAGAGGAAGACATCCAGAAAGCGGATTTGCTCCGGCCTTCTTAAAGAGTTCCATTGTTTCTTTTTGCATTTTTTGCGGTTCATCTTTGTACTTTTCTTTGATCTTAGTCAGCTCTGGCTGAATAAGTTGCATCTTCTTCATACTCTTGAATGATTTGTA
>CAMLKK010000108.1 GCA_946480715.1 uncultured Bacteriovorax sp.
GAAGGTCTTGAAGGGATTTCTCCTCGTTATATCCAGGATAAACTTTCAAACTCACTCGTTAAAAACGGTCATGTAGGATGTTTAAATCCATTCATGGTTTTCAATGAACTCGAAAGTGGATTGAAACACCACGGATTAATCAATTCTGCAGATCAACTTGATCACTACCGCGAAATGCTGGCCGTTGCTCGTCAAGAGTACGAAGATATCGTGAAAAATGATGTTCAAAAAGCGATCTCAGTTGATGAGTCGGCGATTCAAACTCTTTGTGCGAACTACATCGATAACGTTAAGGCCTACACGCAAAAAGAAAAAATCAGAAACAAGTATTCGAACAAGCTGGAAGATGCTGATGAACGTTTCATGAGAAGTATCGAAGAAAAAATCGATATTCCTGAATCACGAAAAGATGACTTCAGAAGAGAAATCATGAACTACATCGGAGCTCTTGCAATCGAAGGAAAAGTCTTTGATTACAAAATGAATGAAAGACTTCACCGCGCTCTTGAATTGAAACTTTTTGAAGATCAAAAAGATTCAATTAAATTAACAACAATCATTTCGAAAGTTGTTGATAAAGAAACGCAAGAGAAGATTGATGTCGTGAAATCGCGACTCATTAAGAACCATGGCTACTGTGAAATCTGTGCGACTGATGCTCTTAACTTCGTTGCATCGATTTTCGCAAAAGGTGATTCAGCTAAGTCATAATTTTTTGAGAGTAGGTTTTTAATGGATCATCCAATAAAAAGAGACCATGCTAGATTTAGGAAGATTGTCAAAGGACGTATCCGCGACAATCTTCGTAAATATGTTTCTAAAGGTGAAATGCCTGCACCAAAAGGTGATGGAACGTTTAAAATTCCAATGCCATCGATTGATACTCCTCGTTTCAAGTTTGGTGATAAAAACCAAGGTGGAATGGGGCAGGGTAATGGTGAAGCCGGTGATCCAGTAGATGGACAAGAAGGCGATCAACCAGGACAAGGTCAGGAAGTTGGTAATCAAGCAGGTAATAAAGAATTAGAAGTTGATCTTTCATTGGAAGAATTAGCGGCGATTCTCGGAGAAGAATTAGAGCTTCCGCGTATTGAACCGAAAGGTAAAAAAGCGATGCCTTCCGTGACGAATAAGTATACGTCAATCGGGATGACAGGTCCTAATTCACTAAAACATTTCAAACGCACTTACAGAGAAGCTATGAAGCGCCAGATTGCTTCTGGCTCATACGATTTTAATGATCCGCGAGTTATTCCGGTTAAACGTGACTTCCGTTACCGTGCAAGTGATGCGAAAGTAGAATTTGAAAATTCAGCTGTCGTTATTTACATGATGGACGTTTCGGGATCGATGGGTGACGAACAAAAAGAAATCGTTCGCACAGAAAGTTTCTGGATTAATCTCTGGTTAAAAAGCCAATACAAAGACATTGAAGTTCGCTACATCATTCACGATGCAACAGCAAAAGAAGTGGATGAAGAGACTTTTTTCAAAACGCGCGAGTCAGGTGGAACTCTTATTTCCAGCGCATTAAAACTTTGTAAAGAAATCATTGAAGCTGATTATGATCCGAGCGAATGGAACATTTATCCGTTCCATTTTTCAGATGGTGATAACTGGTCTGCTGACGATACAAAACTTTGTCTGGAGATTTTAGATAACGATCTTCTACCGGCATCGAATGTTTTTTGTTACGGGCAAGTTGAAAGCCGTTATGGTTCAGGGCAGTTCTATAAAGATCTGGCCGGTCGTTATGGTGAAGATGATGAGAAAGTGATTCTTTCAAAAATTAAAAATAAAGATGCTATTCTCGATTCGATTAAAGACTTTTTAGGAAAAGGTAAATAGCGAATGTCGACAAGAACGAAACCACTAGAAGGCGAGCTCTTAAGAATTAGAGATGAAATTTACTCTTATGCTATTGAGTTTGGATTAGATTTTTATCCGGTCTTTTTTGAAGTCTGTGACTATGACACCATTAATATTCTCGCCGCTCAAGGTGGATTTCCTAGTCGTTATCCGCACTGGCGTTTCGGTATGGATTACGATCAACTCTCGAAAGGGTATGCTTACGGGTTACAAAAAATTTACGAGATGGTTATCAATACCAACCCTTGTTACGCTTATCTATTAAATGCCAATCACCTCGTTGATCAAAAAATTGTTATGGCCCACGTTTACGGCCACGCTGATTTTTTCAAGAACAACGCTTGGTTTGCCAATACAGATAGAAACATGTTGGCGGTTATGGCCAATCATGGAACGAAAATTCGTCGATACATGGAAAAGTACGGTCAGAATCGTGTTGAAGAATTTATCGATAGAGTTAATTCAATTGAAAACCTTATTGATGTAGGTCTGCTGTTTGAAACTCAGGATTCAAAACGTCAGAGTGAAGAACGTATGAAGCAAGCGCGCGAAGATATCGCGAACGCTGAAGATGACCGTTCAAATGCACTTAAATCTTTTATGCGTGCAAAAGAAAGAACGGCGAAACCTGAAGAAAGAGAAAAAGAATCTGTAGATCTACGTGAGAAGAAAATTGAATCATCTCGCGATGTCATGCTTTATCTTCTGAATAATGCGCCTCTCGAAGAATGGGAAGCAGATATTTTAGGTATTCTTCGTGATGAGGCCTACTATTATCTTCCTCAGCGACTTACTAAAATTATGAATGAAGGTTGGGCGAGTTACTGGCATTCGCATATCATGACAACCAGAGCGCTTAAGGCCTCTGAGATCATTGATTATGCCGATCACCATGCTGGTGTTATGGCCATGAGTAAGCAAAACATCAATCCTTATAAAATTGGAATTGAACTCTATCGCGATATAGAATACCGCTGGAATACTGGTCGTTTTGGAAAAGAATATAACGACTGTGAAGACATGCACACGAAACTCAACTGGAATAAAAATCTGGGACTGGGACGTCAGAAAATTTTCGAAGTGAGAAAAACTCATAATGACGTTAGTTTTATTGATGAGTTTTTTACTCAGGAATTTTGCGAACGTCAGCAGCTCTTTACATATAAATTCAACCCGCGCACCGGTCGCAATGAAATTGAAACGAGAGACTTCATGGAGATCAAGAATAAACTCCTGTCTCAACTTTCAAATTTTGGATCCCCTGTGATTGAAGTGGAGAGTGGAAACTACCAAAACAGAGGTGAGTTGCTGCTCAAACACGTTCACCGTGGAGTGGATTTAGATTTCAATTATGCTTCAGACACTCTTAAGAACTTGTTTGCGCTTTGGAAACGTCCGGTGAATATCACCAGTCGCCAAGAAGAACAAAACGTGACTTTGAGTTATGACGGTAAAGAATTCAAACAATCAAAATAAAGTATGTAGCGAAAGGTCTTAATCAAGAGTAAAATGATTTAACTATCATTTTTATTTGAATGAGATTAATCGCATGAAAAAGATTTTCATTGTTTCATTAGCATTACTTTGCCAATCAAAAATTGTTTCTGCCAAGACAACAGTGTTTGCAGAAGTTGTAAAAATTAAAGGAACTGTCACGAAGTTAGTTCCAGGTGCATTTGAAGCTTCAAAAATTGAAATGGGTGACAAGCTGGTTGAAGACACATCAGTTCTCACTGGTCCAAAAAGTTTCATCAAAATTAAATTAGTAGATAAGTCTGAAGTCAGCTTAGGGCCGGAATCAAAAATCGTTCTCTCTCAAATGCCACATGAAACACCGGGAGTTATCTCGCTTTTAAAGGGAAGAATCAGAGCGGAAGTTGAACGACCAGCTAGTGGAACGACAACTGATAATAAATTCTATGTCAGAACAAGAACAGCAGCACTTGGTATTCGCGGAACAGATTTTCAAACCATTTATAATCCAGAAAACCGAATGACATCTCTCCTGACTTTCAAAGGAGCAGTGGCCATGACGAAAGTTGATGAGGCCACGCACGAGAAGTTAGAAAAAACTCAGGAAGGTGAACAGAAAGTTATTACTCGTGAAACGAGAGATGCGACACCAACAGTTCAAACGATTCCAGGTAAAGCTCTTAACGAACAAGATGAGTTGAAAAAAGTTTTAAGTAAAGGTGATACAGTCATCGTTCCTCCCGGCCAAAATGCTTTTTCATCTGAATCACTGAAAAAAACTTCTCTGCCTGTAAAAATCTCTCCAGTGCAATTAAATGCGCTTTATCGCAACAGAGATTTTGAAGAAAAAAATATTGTGAATTTGAAATCCGCAAATGCTGTTGATAGTGCTCGTTTAGAAGTGACTCAAGCTCCTCAAAAAGCACCGATTGAAGGCTTTTACGATGCTGCCAGCGGCGATTATGCACCTAAGGCGGGAGGATACATCGATCTTAAAACAGGTCTCTATGTTGCTCCTGGATCAGATGC
>CAMLKK010000109.1 GCA_946480715.1 uncultured Bacteriovorax sp.
GTCCAAATTAAATATTTTCCATTTTCTTCTTTGTATTTTACGTGACCGGCCTTGATAGAACGGCGGATTGTAGAAATTGAGGTCTTCTTAACAGAAGCGTAATCCAGGATTGATAACCAAATTCCATCTTGATTCATAATCTCTCCAGCGTGAGTATTCAAATATGTTACCAAACTTTTGAAAAGACAGCGCAAAAAAATATGTCCGTGTATTTTACTCCGTTTATTTCTCCTGACTAAATTACACTTTTCAGTGTTATGCTTTTAAGAAGATGTATCACGATATAGACCTTAGTCCATTCAAGAATAAAAAAACCGCCCTCGTCCTTTCTGGTGGTGTTGTTAAGGCAGCTTCATGGCACTTGGGTGTGGCACTCGCCCTGGAAGAATTCGGCTTTGTCCTTAAACATAATAAATCCCCGCTTAATCCAGATTATGAAATTTCAACTTACGTCGGATCAAGTGCGGGTTCTTTAATCAATCTTTATTTTGCTTCAGGCTTTCGTCCGATTGATGTAATCGACGCAACTATCAATCGCAAAAATTCTCAGACTTCACTTAAGCCAGTTACTTATGCGGACATGCTTTCTCGAAAGATGCCCCTTAAAAACAGTTTTGATTTTAACTTTTATAATCCTCTTGAAGGTTTTCCTGCGCTCATCAAACAAATGGCAAAACCTCTTTTAAACATCAATGGATTATTTTCGACCGAAGGCTTAAATCAATACATGCAAAAGAACGTTATTCTTTCACAACAGTTTGAAGAATACGCTGCTGATATGTTTGTTGTTGCCACTCAACTCGACCATTCGAGAAAAGTTATTTTTAGCAAATACAATTATCCGAGTCCGATTCACGATTCGACAGCAGAATATTACACTGGAGTAGACATTACGAGCGCTGTAGCGGCGAGTATGAGTGTGCCACCATTTTATGCCCCATACCCGATCAAAAATCCGCTCACAGGTCAATTAGACTATTATATCGATGGAGAAATTCGCGAGACTCTTTCTAATCACGTTGCTGTAGATAATAAATGTGACTTCATCATCAGTGCATGGACTCACACTCCTTATCACTATCACGACGAAATTGGATCGCTTATCAACTACGGATTGCCTGCGATATGTATGCAGGCCATTTATCTCATGATTCAAAAGAAGATTGTTTCATCGCGCTCACACATTACACTTTCAAAAGATATTATCGATACCGTGAACGATTATATGAAAACGAACAACTTCAGCCAAAAAGATCGTCATAACATTACATCGATCATCGAACGCAAGATGGCCTACAGACCTCACGTTAAGTATATTGACATCTATCCAGATCATTCACACTACAAGCTTTTCTTCACGAACTCTTTCTCGCTTGATCCACAAAAAGCAAAATACATTATGACTGCAGGCTACAAAAAAACTTTTGAAGTCTTCAAGAAAATGGAATGGACTTAGAGCTGTTCTACGATGTACTTCCCTTCCGAGCAGTACGTTTTTAGGAATTGTGTTGAACCGTCAGTGTATTCAAGCTTTGCATTGAATTGGCCTTCCATATCACCTACAAAGAAGATTTTTTCTGAAAGTTCCATGTTATCTGTTGAGAAGTTTCCATCATTATCCAAGAATGAAGTTTCAGTGAACATTTCACCGGCCTTATTCTTACCATTAACTTTCAAATCGCGAATGTCTTTTGAAAGATTAACTTGAACGATACAACGTTGACCTAATTCATCCATGTCATTTGCTTGAAGAACGCGCTTAATGAAATCCATTCCTGGAATTTCAATATTTGTTTCTTCTTCTGTACCTACATAAAGCGTAGTCGGCATATGTGTGAACTCGAGATATTTTCTAGATCCAGCAATCATTTCCGGAACTTTAATTTCATAAGCATTTAAAGCTTTTTTCTTCGAAGTCGTTTTCGTTCCAAAAATTCCAACTTGTGAAGCATCGATGTTAAGTTCTTTCGATTTTCTTCCAAGAAGCGTTCTTGTTGTAAATGTATAAAGTTCTCTTTGAGTATTCACGAATTCACTGTCTTCAAAAAACATCTCACCGTCACCGACATAGATAATTTTTTGAGCCGTTTCTTTGTTGCTTAAATAGTAACGAAGCAATGTGTTTCCTGTTTGCACTCCAAGGAACATAACGTAATCAGCTGCCTCTATAGAACCAACTTGCTTGAATTCTTTTGTAAAAAACATCTTCGCTTCATAAGAAGAATCGAGCTCAATGTCTTTGATTGAAGGATCAATTGCAAATAGGGCTAGATTACCTTGAATATCCATTTTGCGTTTGATTAAAAACTGCTGAATACCCTCTTCATTAATAAGAGGAATAGTCATTCCATTTTCAGATAGATTTAATTCTACTCTTGTTGGGATCATTCCCTGTGCTTGAACCACACCTGTTTGAGTATTCACTTCCCCTGTGAGTGAGTATCCAAATTTGATTTCGCCATTAGCTCCATCATCCATACGTTCAGCGCGATCGTAATCTGGAACGAACTCATATCCGATAGCCGCTCTCATTTTCTGAGTATTCAAATTGATTTCGCGTGCCTTGATCGAAAATTCTTTTTCTGTTGGTTGATCATCTGGCGAACCCATAAAGGCATTGATAGCTTCTTTATTAGTTGCTGCTACAGATGAAGATGCCTTGTGTTTTGAGTAGTCATAAACGATGTTATCTTCATCTTCCATGATCTTATCCAATGATTCTTCATCTACCATTTCTTCTTTTTTGAATGCTCTACCTGCAGGTACAACTGGTTCACTTTTTTCTTTTTGAGTACTCACCGCTGCAACTTCACGAGCAATGGCTGCTTTTACTGATTTTGAAAGTGGACTATCGAATAGTTTTTTAGATGGTTCCCTAACAACCACTGGAGCTGCTTCCGGTGTTGAGTAGTCAAACATCACCATATCGTCTGCCGACTCAGACGGCTCAACATTTGTACTTGCGAGAGAATTCGTCACTTCATCTTTCACAACATCATCAATTACTACTTTTTCCGAAAGATCCGGAGATAAATTCCAAGATAGATTGGCAAAAGATGAATAAGTTAATTGATCAGCAGAAAATGCATAAAGTTTAACGAGTTCAGAATTGTTAATGATGGCCGAATCCATCACTTCTGTTAAAGCTGGAGCCTCAGCAATTTGGATTTTTTTATAAGAAATTTTCTTTGGTTTTAAATAAGTCACGCGCGACTTTTTGATTGAATGTTTAATTTCAGAATCAATTTGCGCGATGATTGTCTCTTCAACCGCATTTTCCGTTGCAGAAACACTGTTTAAATGACTTTTTTGAGAGATGGCCTCTACATTGGCTGCAAGATTTGAAAAAGCGCTTAAATCAAGTGTACGCGTCTCTGTCGTTCTCGACTGAGAATACGCCATTCCACCTACCACAACGGCAGATAAAAATAGGCCCGAACACGATTTAACAAACACAGATTTTTTCATCATATCTATGAGTTAAAGTGTAATAGCTACAAAAACGGTTTCAATTGAATGTTAAGATTTGCCTAGTAGAAAATGAGTACTCAACGAATTTAATCACTGAGTACTCATATAATTGATTAGCGAGATCGGACGAATTCACCAAGTTGGATACGAAGTTTAGCCAGTTCAACTTTATGTTGGTAACTAGCGATCTCTTCATCAGAGAGTCCTCCAGTATTTTTAAGCTTATCTTCTGCGTTTTTAAGCGCGAGCTTAGCTCTTTCAATATCAACGTCAGTATTTTCTTCCGCTGTATTGCTCATGATGATCACATTATTGTCCAGAATTTTACAAACACCTGATGAAATCGCGAAGTGCCTGTCAGCATAGTCCGCTCCACCAAAAACACTTAGTACACCAGTCGAGAGTTTCGTCACGATGTGCGTGTGATTTTCAAGAACATTGATTTGCCCACGAACAGTTGGCACCAAAAGGGATTCGGCGTGAATCCCTTTTGCAATGATCTTTGAAGGCGTTAAAATATCAACTGTAAAATATTTCATTTTAAAATCCTAAAT
Source organism: uncultured Bacteriovorax sp. (assembly GCA_946480715.1). Next base: position 4,026 of record CAMLKK010000109.1, read on the forward strand.
TACTTTCCGGCCTTGATTAGAGCTGCTTTTTCGTAAACCATATCAAGTCCACCAACTAGGTAGAACGCTTGTTCTGGAAGATCATCAACTTCACCGTTAAGGATCGCTTTGAACGCCTTAATTGTATCGTTGATCTCTACGAATTTACCTTTTAGACCAGTGAACTGCTCAGCAACGAAGAACGGCTGAGAAAGGAATTTTTGAACCTTTCTTGCACGTGCAACGATTAGCTTATCTTCTTCAGAAAGTTCATCCATACCAAGGATCGCGATGATGTCTTGAAGTTCTTTATACTTTTGAAGAATCTTCTGAACACCGCGAG
>CAMLKK010000110.1 GCA_946480715.1 uncultured Bacteriovorax sp.
ATTCGACTTTCTGATGGAGACCAAAGAACCTCGTTAACCATGGATCATACTCACTTTAAATTTTAGAGAACGTTTTTAAGTGCTTCGTTTGATTTCGATTCAACTTCTGCATGCAGTGAATTTCCGTGTGCATCCATAGTAACGACGACAGGAAATTCAGTGACCGATAATTCCCAGATCGCTTCAGGTGATCCAAGATCAAGCCAATGAACAGCATCAACTGAATCAATTTTTTCAGCAAGGACCTGAGCAGCACCACCCACAGCATGGAAATAAACACATCCGTATTCTTTGCATCCCGCTAGTGTTTTTGGCCCCATACCACCTTTACCAATAACGCCTACGATTCCGTAGTCTTTCATTACGTCAGCTTGATAAGGCTCTTCGCGAATAGATGTTGTAGGTCCTGCTGCTGTAACTTGATATTTGCCTGTTTTTTTGTCTTGAAGAATAACTGGGCCGCAGTGATAGATAATTTGATTAGAGAGGTCTACAGGCGGCTTTACACCGTCGTGAAGACGTTTATGAACAGCATCCCTGCCCGTAAAAAGTTTTCCCGTGATGAGAACCATGTCTCCCACTTTCAGGTCGCGAACTTGTTCATGTGTGAATGGATAATTTAATTTTTTAAGTGCGTTCATGCGATCCTCTTATTAGTAAAGCCACTTTTTAATTTTGTTGTTTGATCCAAGCTCAATTCCCTGGCGTCTGTATGCCCAGCACATATAGGAAATTGAAACAAAGAATGAAGCTGGAAGACGATTAAGTGCTCCAATTTTGCATCCTAAAAGAGTTGTCTTTCCACCAAATCCCATTGGTCCAATCCCAAGCTTATTCGATGTTTCAACAATTTCTTTTTCAAGTTCAGCTAATGAAGCATTGTCGTTTTTGTCATCAAGCGTGCGAAGAAGCTGCTCTTTTGATTCAATGTAACCTGCTCCTCTGTCGCCACCAATACAAATTCCAAGAACTCCAGGTCCACAACCTTTTCCTTGTGCTTTATGAACAGCATCGAGAATGACTTTGCGAACACCATCGAGATCACGACCAGCGCCTAGAGCGGTGTGTGGAAGTGAATATTGAGCACCAACGTTTTCACATCCTCCGCCTTTCAACATAAGTTTTACTTCTACAGTATTTTTTTTGTGTTGATGAAAGTGAATGCTTGGATGTCCTGGACCAATATTGAGTCCAGAGTTCTCTCCCGTTAATGAATCAACTGAGTTTTGACGGAGGTAACCTTTCTCTGTCGCTTTCACAACCGACTTGTGAATCACATCTGTGAATTTTGTCTGATCGAAATTAACCGGGTGATAAACGTAAAAAAGAACAGTTCCTGTATCCTGACAAAGCGGTTGAGACTTTTTGATCGCTAAATCAATATTCGCCTTGATGATGTTCATCGCGTATTCAGCAGTCGTGTTTTTTTCTTCGCGATGAAGTGCTTCGAGAATAACTTTTTGGACGTCATCAGGAAGAACGGCCGAAGTCACACGAATAAGTTCGACAAGCGATTCAAGTAAATCATTACCTGGTTTCACAACAACTTTTTTTGAGGCAGTAGCGACTTTCTTTTTAGGAGCAGCAATTACTTTCTTTTTAGCAACAACTGCTTTCGCAACTGCTTTAGAAACTGGTTTTGGCAATACTTTCGTTACTTTTTTTACCGCTTTTTTAGGAGCTGTTTTAAGAGGTTTTTTGGCCTTAGTTTTGGCCGTTTTTTTAAGCATATGAATCTCCGTTTTGGATAAACTGTCGAATGAAAAAGAATGCATAAATATTAGCCCAAAAATAATAGCAAGTCTCACCCAAGTTTAGTACTCTTTTCGCTTATGATTTCGCTTAGTGGACTAAATGACAAACAGCGAGAAGCTGCGGAAACCATCGAGGGGCCCGTACTAATTCTGGCGGGCGCTGGCTCGGGGAAAACCCGTACCATCACCTATCGTATTGCTCATATGGTGGACAATCTGGGTATCAAAACAGATTGCATTCTCGGAGTAAGTTTCACCAATAAGGCCGCTAAAGAAATGAGAGAGCGTGTTCACACGCTACTTGGATCACGGAAATCAAAAGGTCTGGCCCTTCTCACTTTCCACTCCCTGGGTGTACGAATTCTAAAAAAAGAAATCGATAAACTTGGTTATCACCTGAACTTTTCTATTTATGATCAATCCGATCAGTTGGCGATAGTTCGTGAAGCTCTGAAACTGTATCACGCGGATAAAAAATTCGATCACAAAGATGTGCAGAGTAAAATTAGTTTTCTAAAAAATGCGGGCATTAACGAAAATGATTTTGCCGACTCTGTTCATTTTAATCCAGAAGATCCTTACGATCACGCAACAGAATATACTTATCGCTACTATCAGGAAAAACTTCGTTTTTTTAATGCCATCGATTTCGACGATATTCTCTTTCTCACTTTAAGAGTTTTCCGAGAAAATCCGGACATCGCAAAAGCTTATTCGCAAAAATATAAATACATCATGATCGATGAATACCAGGATACAAATATCCTGCAGTTTGAACTCGTCCGTCACTTGACGAGCACGCACGACAATCTTTGTGTTGTAGGCGATGATGATCAATCCATTTATGCTTTCAGAGGTGCAGACATCACCAACATTCTGGAATTTGAAAAAACATTTCCGGGAGCAAAAGTTGTCAAACTTGAAGAGAATTATCGTTCTGTTTCAAGCATTCTCGATCTCGCCAACAATGTGATTAAAGAAAATAAAAAACGTCGTGATAAAACTCTGTGGTCTCAAAAAGCAAGCTCACATGTCCCCATTCTTTGGTCCATGGCCGATACTGATCATGAAGCTGAAGTTGTAGTCGAAGACATTGTTCGCCATCAAAGTTCTGGCGGTCACTTGGGTGACATCGCTGTTCTTTATCGCAGTAATACTCAGGCGCCTCCTATTGAAGATCAACTTCGTATGAGCCAGGTTCCTTATCAGATCATTGGTGGTCAAAAGTTTTACGACAAAAAAGAAGTTAAAGATCTGATGAGTTATTTATTCGTCATTTTAAATCCAAGCGATCAAATGGCGATTCGGCGTATTCTTAATATTCCCCATCGCGGAATTGGAAATGCTACGCTTGAAAAATATCTCAAAAAATCTAGTGAAGAAAATATTCCACTCTTCGATGCTCTCGAAAAATACCCGGCCCTTGATCCGCAACGATCAGCAAGCATTACAAAATTTGTGGAACTCATTCGCAAGTTTAAAGGCGTTTTCAAACAGCAATCTCTTAGCGAAGGTATTTCTACACTCGTGGAAGAAATCGATTATCTCAATTTCATCGACAAACAATACGATAATGCCAAACAAGTTGAACGCCGAAGAAACGATGTCATGCATTTCATTGAATCCGCTAATCGATTTACCAATTACTACAAAGAAAGTGCCGACCTCAAACTTTTTGTTGAAAGACTCCTTCTCCAAGACTCACAAGATAAAGACGATGCTAACGACGAAGAGGATGGTGATGTTCGTAAAAACGAAGTCACATTAATGACTCTCCATTCATCGAAAGGACTAGAATTCAAAACCGTCTACATGATTGGCGTTGAAGAAGAAACTCTCCCACACAAACGAACAATCTCCATGGGCGAAGACATTTCAGAAGAACGTCGCCTTGCTTATGTTGGAATCACACGAGCACAAGAAAAGCTCGTCATGACCTACTGTAAAATGCGCAAGCTCTACGGCAAGGACACTCCTCGCTTCAAATCCCGCTTCATCAATGAACTAGAAAAACAATCTCTATATATCGAGCAAGACCGAACAACTTTCGGCCACCTCACAGAAGAAGAAGCAACAGACTACAAAAAATCTTTCTTCTCTAATCTCCTAGACAGCCTAGACGATTAACTTAATTCCTTTCGAGAAGCACTAAAGTGCTAGGAGTTCGCCCGAAGCTGTACGCTAGTACTGCAAGGGCGAGACGACGACGCAATTTGGTGCTTATCGAACAACTTACTAATTCCTTTCGAGAAGCACTAAAGTGCTAGGAGTTCGCCCGAAGCCGTACAACGAGTACTGCGAGGGTGAAAACGACGACGCAATTTGGTGCTTATCGAAAGGAATTAAAAAAAAAGGGCCGTCCTTGGCCCTTTACTCACTCTTGATGAATTTTGCTCGCCTTGTCCTTGGCCAACCTAACGTCTGATTGCTTTGATTTCGACTTCTCTGAAGACAAACCAAGATGTTTTGATGCTTACTCTTAGTTTTTTTAGGTCTTCGCATTTCATGTTCGCTTCTTCCAATAAGTCTTTGATGCGAACGTCGGTATCTTTAAA
>CAMLKK010000111.1 GCA_946480715.1 uncultured Bacteriovorax sp.
TGACTGAATAGTTACGTCGAGTATTTTTTGTTTGGGACCTTTCTCATCTTGAATTAAAGCCTTACGGCCTTAAATCTTTTATCTTTATTAGAATTTTAAACAACAAAATCCAGAGCGAGTTACTGTTTCAAAGTCGCTTCGAAAGTCTTAATCAACACTGGATGAGAGGCGATAATACTGATCCCGAAAAAGATCGTCAATACTTTTTTTCTCTTTTATTAAAAAAATTATTTTAAATTAAAACCTGCTTTAGTTGTGGCCTCAATCAAGGCAATTTCTGCTTGTTTTAAAACATCAGAATTCAAAGTTTGCGTCTCATCGGCAAGTGTCGCTCGAATCGTTACAAATTTCTTATTTTCATTGGAGAAAATGTCGAGAATTTGCACTTCTTTCAGCTCTTTAAGCTTCACTTTTTTGCATGCTGCCAGAACCTCAGAAACTAAAGTTTCTTCATTTGCAACAACCGTCCAATCAAATGTTGAATTCGGATATTTACTAAGCGGCTTATATTTAGTTTTGTCCTTAGCTGTGAAATTTTCGAAGATAGAAAGATCGAAAATGGCCATCGTTACATGTCCTTTCACTTTTAATTGGCGAAGAACAAGTGGATGAACTGAAAAAATCGCTCCCGCAAATTTTCCCATTACGCGAATATTGAAATACTCGAATGGATGATTCCCAATCCACTCTGCAGGCACAAGTGTATTTGTAAATTTATCACTTCTCTCTACGAGATCGAAAGAAACGTTAAGGCTAGAGAGAAGATTGCTCACTGTATTCACCATCTCTACAAATGGATTTGTATCTTTATCAGCGAACACTGCTCCAAGGTGAAGAGCTTCTTTGCAAAAAGCTTTTGCATCGTCGTTATAAGCTCGTCCTAATTCGAAGAAGCGAAAACGCTCGAATGTTTTTGCATTCGTCTCACTCACTTCAAGCAGACTTGGAACAAGTGATGTTCTCATGATGTTGTGATCAACTGAAACAGAATTGATGAGTTTCAAATTGTTTCTCAACGGCCATGAAACTTTTTTAAGAAGTGATTCACCCACTAGTGGATAAGTCATAACTTCAAATGATTTTCCCTGAAGAACCATGAAGTCGCGAACTCTTCTTTGCACTTTCTGCATGTCTGTGAGTTTCACAGGCTTAATTGTATCAAGTGGAGAAACGGCCGCGATATTATCGTAACCAATGATTCTTCCCACTTCTTCAACAAGGTCTGATTCACATTCAATGTCTTTCGTTGAACGGTAACTTGGAACTGTGACGAGTAAATTTTCAACATCGCCTTCGAGTTTGAAATCAAGAGATGTGAGGATTGATTTGAAACGAGCTTCTGAAAGATCGTATCCTAAGACCGTTCTCATTTTTTTGAGAGATGTTTTAATTTTCACTACAGGAGTTTGGGCCAGATCAGCACCAGTGTACTCTGCTTTACCGACAACTTTAGCACCCGGATTAAGTTCAAGAACGAGCTCCAGAGTACGGAGTAAAGTGCGTTCGCATAGATTACTATCAAGAGTTTTTTCGTAGCGCTGTGAAGAGTCTGTACGAAGCCCTAGACGAGTTGATGTACGACGGATCATCGCCGCTTTCCAGTTCGCGCATTCGATGAAAATGTTTTTTGAATTTTCGTTCACGCCTGAGTGTAATCCACCCATGATACCACCGATGATCAGTGGACCTGATTCGTCAGAGATGACTGTATCACCAGCAATGAGTTTGCGATCAACGTCATCGAGAGTTTTGAATGTTGTATCCGAATCTAATTTTTTGACGATAATGTTTGATCCTTTTATCAAATCACGATCGTAGATATGCAGAGGCATACCGAGTTCAAGCATGACGTAGTTTGAAATATCAACAATGCTGTTAATTGAACGAAGACCGCAAGCAAGAAGACGCGACTTCATCCATTCTGGAGTTTCAGTGACTTTAATATTTGAAACAGAAATTCCCCAGAAAGCAAGGCATGCACTCTCACCTTCAAATTTTGGTTTGATAGGAGAAGCTTCACTTGTGAATTTTGCTTTTAAGCCTGCTTCCCACTCTTTTGTGAAGCGGTTTTTAAGAGGCACTTCGAACATCGCCGAGAACTCGCGGGCCATTCCGAAATGTCCCCAAAGATCTGGTCTGTGAGTAAGTGATTTATTGTCGATGTCAAAGATTGTATCTTTTTTCATTTTGAAGAGTTCAAGCATTGTAATGCCGATTGGAGTATCAGCAGGAAGCTCCATAATCCCTTCGCTTTCCTCTGCAAACCCTAGCTCTTCTTCAGAACACAACATTCCTTCAGAGAGAACACCGCGAATTTTTTTTGGTTCAAGTAAAAGACCATTTGGTAGTTTAACTCCAATGGCCGCGTAAGGAATTTTGATTCCCACTTTTACGTTGCTCGCTCCACAAACAACTTTACGAATGTCTGTGTCCGAAATGCGGAAAGTAACGAGATTAAGTTTGTCTGCTTCGGGGTGTTTTTCGAAAGAGAGAATTTCGGCGACCACAATTTTTTCAAGATGATCGTTAACAGATTTCACGTCTTCAACTTCAGCAGTTGCTAAAGTAAAACGCGTATAAATATCTTTCGAAGGAAGATTGGGAACATTTGTGAAATCGCGAATCCAGTCAATTGAAATTAACATATATCTATAATCCTAATAAAGTTTGAATTGTGAGTTGAAACGTAGGTCACCGCTTTGGAGATGGCGAATATCATCGATCGCGTATCTCATCATAACGAGACGATCGAGTCCAAGACCAAAAGCGAATCCATTGTATTCTTCCGGATTGATGCCGCCCGCTTTTAAAACATTGGGATGAACCATTCCGCATGGAAGAAGTTCTACCCATCCGATTTGCTTACAAACTGAACAGCCTTTTCCTTCACAGATCAAACAACGAATATCAAGCTCAAAACCAGGTTCTACGAATGGGAAAAATCCTGGACGAAGACGAACTTCAACTTCGCGTTTGAAAATTTCTTTGAGGATAGTTTTCATAAAGTAAATGAGGTTAGAAACAGAAATATCTTTTCCAACCATCATCCCTTCAAGCTGTGTGAAAACCATCTCATGAGAAGCATCGGTTCTCTCTGAGCGGAAAACGACTCCTGGTGCAATGAATCTGAATGGTGGTTTGCGTGTCAGCATTCCACGCACCTGAATATTACTTGTATGTGTTCTTAACAAATATTTTTTTGTATCGGCCGGAGTATTGTGTGGATCGTGGAACCAGAATGTATCCTGCATGTCACGTGCTGGGTGATCGGCCGGAATGTTGAGGGCTTCAAAATTATGAAACTCATCTTCGATATGCGGACCATCTAAAACTTCAAACCCCATCGACAGAAAAATATCTTCAATTTCCTGCTGAACAAGTGTGCGGGGGTGGTAACCGCCATTTTTAACAGTCTTCACCTGAACATTATCAGTGAGAGAAATATCGATGCGCTCTTTAGCGAGCTTTTGATTGATTTCTTCTGCTTCAATTTTTGCCAACTGAACGTTTGCCTGGTCTTGAATGAAATCTTTTAATTCATTTGCACGCGGACCAAAACTTTTTCGCTCTTCCGGATTCATGTCTTTTAAAGACTTCAACATTTCCGAAACAACGCCTGTCTTTCCAACGTATTCAGATTTTAAATTGAGGACATCAGCTTCTTTGGAAAGAGTTGCTAGCTTTGCCAAAAACTCCGTTTTAACTTTTTCTAAATCATGTGCCATTTTGAGTTTTACCTTTAATAAAAGTGGGAAATTAAAGGCAAAAGTTTTTCATGTAGGGGGGAAATTGGCAAGGGACAGCTCAAAAAACAAAAGGCCGATTCCAAAGAATCGGCCTTTATTAAAATATTATTTTTTTAAAAACTAAGTTTGAATTTAATCAACTTTTAAGTCAGGCCACTTTGTTGGACCCGATGTGGTCGCTTGTTCAAGTCCTCCCGAGGTGCTTGTCCAAAAAATGAATGTCTTTTTTAGTAAGCAGATAAAGTGTTAAACACCTTTACGGACCCAAAAACTCCTCCCAAAGACCCCTTCTCTTCCAATCGCAGTGCTCGCCACACTGAAACTGACCCGTTCGTCATACGAAGAAAAGCGTCCTTTACCGTTTCGGCAACCTGATAAACCAATATGTGGAGGTGAATCCACACCCAGGTTTCAAGCTTTGCTCCGATCCCCTTTCGAAAATCGTCGCCCTTTTCCACGGGTTTATCTCAAGGATCATAACCCCCTCGAGACAATGCCATACTAACGCCGAGCATTATTTTAGTCAAGTATTATTTTAT
>CAMLKK010000112.1 GCA_946480715.1 uncultured Bacteriovorax sp.
CAGGCCTCTGCTGATGTTAAAACAAACCTCAGCTTAAATGGAGCTGCTTACGGATCATGGGCCCGCGCTCAATCTAAAATTTCTCCATCACTTGGTGCAATTGCTTCTGTGACTAAAAAATTCGATGCTGCAAATTTGTATTTTACTTATCAGCAGGAAATGAAATCCAATCTTAAAACAGTGGCCTCTGGAGAAATCAATAACCCTTCACTCGCACTTTTTGACTCGACTATTTCCACGATGATTTTTTATGAGCCCCACACTTTCCGTCTTGGTGGATCACTAAAAACAGATGCGGATAGTTCATTAGAAGCTTTTATGGCCGTTGAATACCAAATGTGGACAAATTATAAGGCCCCAACAATGACTGTCGCTAAAAACGGCGGCGTTATCGTTCCAAGTTCAAACTATGAGCGCATCGAAGTACGCGACACTATCAATCCTAAACTGGGATTAAAATGGAACATGACAAATCGCTGGTCATCTCTACTCGGAGTTGCTTATCGCATGACTCCACTGAAAGGAGATTTTTCAGGATCAGGCAACAGTGTCGATACGGATTCAATGATTGGAGCTGCTGGTCTTCAATACCGCATGGTCATTTGGGGAAAAGACGTTCAATTAGGTTCTGCGCTTCAGTATCATAAACTTAAAGATAAACATGTCACAAAAACAACTGGCCAGGAAAATGGATCAGCGGGTGACAAGATTGGTGCCCCTGGATATGATATCGGTGGATATCTTTTAAGCGCCAACCTCGGGATAAAATTTAATTTCTAATATGGGCATGAAAATCATCGGTACTAATAAGCGTGCGGGTTTTGACTATTCTTTGAAAGAATTTTTCGAGGCCGGGATGGTATTGCGAGGAACGGAAGTAAAAGTTCTGCGCGATGGAAAAGTAAATCTGCAAGAAGCTTACGTGATGATTGATAATAACGGTGAAGTTTGGGCCTATAACGTGCTCATTCCCCACTACGCTTTCGGAAACATCCACAACCATACTGAAGGCCGAGTTAAAAAACTCCTGCTGAATAAAGTTCAAATCGCTCGCATTTATCACCAAATGAAAACGCAGCAGCTCTCATTAGTCGTGACTAAAATTTATTTTAAAGATTCACTCGTCAAATTGGAGTTCGCCCTCGCAAAACCTAAAAAGCTTCACGATAAACGCGAGAGTGATAAAGAACGTAGCGTGCAGAGAAATCTGCAACGTGGAAATTACGACGATTAATTCTTCGCTTTTTTGGTCGAACCTTTCGAACTTTTCCCACCCATCATAAACGCCAGAATTAAACCAAGCAGAAATCCTCCGCCTGTAAAATACATGACGAACATAAAAGACTCATCCAGCATTCCTTGGGTAAAGAACTTTTGAAATGAACCTACGAAATATCCCTTCGTCAGAACATTTAGCCAATCTAACTGACCAATTAATGTGTAACTGGGGCGAAAGTAAAGGCCTGCGGCCGTGGCGACAACAGTCGTGAGGAGAATAATGATTAATTTCTTCATGAGTCAATTCTAACAAAAAACTATCCATTAGGTTCTAAAATTTTTAAACTTTTCAAATGAAAACAAAATTAATCGCCATTATTATCGCTTCACTTTTTTCTTCAACACTATTTGCAGACATCGTGAGTTTCAAAACTCCTGAGGTCAACGGGCGCCTTGATGCCCCTCAAATAAAACTCACCGATTGGCAAGCGGTCATGAGCTGTCACTTCGATCATAATGGGATTCGCAAAGAATCGATTCGCTACCCGCAAACATGGGTAAAAAAAATCAGCGAGACTGAATACTCACTTAAAGTAAAAAAAGGTTCACTCTCTGAAATGCTTCCAGGCTGGAGACTACTCACTTGTGCTTATAAGCTCATCCTGATCGGCAAAAAAGAAAATGGGAAAACAGCTTTCGGTGAAATCTATCTGCTTGGACAAGAGTTCGGTGAGATGGATGAAATTGATTTGAATGATCTTCAAAATAAAGAATGGGTGGCTAAAGTTCTTGCTGAAAAAACAGCAGAAATTAAATTAGGACTTTCAGCTGAAGGTGGAATCATTGCTGAGTAAGAATCAGGAAAAAACGCTCATTGCTCTTGGTTGTTTCCTGTGTGATATCGCTCTTACACTTTGGATCTACTTTCGTGTCAGCAACTACAATGCTTATCTTCGTTACGTAAAAACAATTACGGATTCACCCGATTTCCAAATTCAGCTCTACAAAGTTTATCTGCAGAGCCTTACTTTCAGTATTATGCTTTTTTTAGCGGCCCACTTGGTTGTTTACATTCTCTATTGGAGAGAAATGCGTGCGGCCCAAGTGTATTTGAAATTTTATGCGGCGATGTCGAGTGCCGGCTGCATACTGCTTGCGTTTTTTGAAACACCATTTGCGCTTCTTCCTGCAATTCTTTATGGAGCTGCTTACTATTTTATCGCGAAAAATATTCCAGCACGTACGGTAAAAGCGCGAAGCTAAATCCAATAATCCAGACACCAATTGAAAAAATAGTTACTCTCTTCGACCACACTCTTGCATTGGTACATGCTCTTGCTGCATCCGGATCAATAGGACACGGAAAAAATCGAGCGCGATATTGCATATAAGAGCTGATCGCTAACATGAGAAACGATCCACCAAAGACCGTCCATTTGTTTTCTGAAAGCCAAATCAAACTTGGAAAAGTTGTCACCAGCCCGACCATTGTCGCTCCCAACCCTAACGAAACTAAAAGGGCCGGAAGCGCACAACAGACGAGAGTGCTCATCGAAGTGAAGAGGCTAAAAAAAGAAACCCAGATATTTTTTTTGAGGGCATCCATCATTATCTCGCAATTTTTTCTACTGCATATCCTGAGTCAGTCAGGATTTTAGTGATTGATTCATCTTCAAGTTTTTGATTGTCCTGTAACTCTAAACTTACTAGATGTTTATCAAGATCGACTTTAACGTCTTTCACTGAAGGCACTTCTTTAAATTTTTTCGTGATTCCCTGTGAGCAGAATGAACAAACCATTCCCTTAACAGTGATGTTTACTTTTTCCCCAGCGAACAAAGATGATGATGTTAAAAGTGTTAATGCCAGTACTAATGTTTTCATTTCTCTCCCCTATCTTAAAAGTGGACCATAAAATTAAATTGCGCTTCACCTTTGTGGCTTACACCTGTTTCAACCAGCACGTTTTTATAAAACATACGAATGAGCGGTGTAAGCGTGTATTCACTCATACTCTTATTTGATTTTTCCAGTTGTAGAATGAACCATGAGTTGATTTCTTCGAAACTTGCGATGTAAGGAGCAAATCCTCCGCGCAGTCTCGATGTATAGATATTTTTTGAAGAGTCTCTATTGGCAAGGAGTGCTTCTTGCTTGAAAGAAACATAATATTCGCGCGACTCCCAATCAGTTTCGAGAGCGAGAATTGAAGTGTCTTTAAAAGATGTTCCTACTTTTTCTCCGCCATGGCCGACAGTCAGATACAGGTTCGCCTGCGAATTTAATTCATTCCATCTTTTCGCTAAAAAATTTACAGCAGGTAAATAGAACTCGCGTTCACCCTCTTTTGTTTTATTTCGCAAGTAATGGAGGGAAACAGAATGTTGGGAAGTAAAACTGTGAGTAAACATCCAGTCTGTCATTTCGGGATTATTCCATGTCATAATGGAATAAGAACCTTTATAGGCCACGGGATGCGACCATGCCGGGAAACTTATTGAAAATCCGAGTAAAAGGGTCAATAGGAAAGATTTTGGCTGCACGATAATCCTCGTTGTAAGATGTTCTAATCCGTATACGTCACATCTTTCACTTTTGTGACGTATTCAATTTAGAAAAGGAAAACTGGTGAATTTGTCCTCAAAGACCCCTGAAGAATTAATGAGCCTTTACCAGACCAGTGCTCCTCATGAAGCTTATGCGGCATTCGAAGAACTTTATCGCCGTTTTGCAGACAGAGTTTTTAGTTATCT
>CAMLKK010000113.1 GCA_946480715.1 uncultured Bacteriovorax sp.
AGTACAAATTGCTTGATTAATCAAAGCCTATAAGGGTTCCATGAAAAAAATACTGTTTCTCATTGTCCTCATCGCTGGATGTAGCTCTCAACCGCTGAGTCCAGTGAAAACGCCCTCATACCAAAGACTTAATGAGCTTAAATCTTCACTTTCCTCTAGCAGTTCTTCATTTACGACCAAGGATCGTAGTGAAGAAATGGCGAAAATATACCTCGAAGCCCAAAGAGCGAAAGAAAATGGACAGCTTGAGAAGGCCTGCGATCTCTTTGAAGAAGTATCCGATGAAAAGTCATTTCCCATTCATCCGGTTGCACTCATGCATACAATTTCGGTTTGCGACTATTCTCCATCTGATCTGAAAGACATCTGGAAAGCTGCAAGTGTACCAAGTTACCTCAAAGAAGCCTTCTATGAAGTGTCTCTAAAAATAGCGACAAAACATAAATTAGAAAATGAAATTGCAGAATTCTCCTATTTGCTCGTTAGCTACAAACAAGTTCAATCTGAAAAAGTGGAACTTCTAAAAAATGCCCTGGCCATTGCTGAAAAACTAAAACTTGAAGAAAAGCAAATTCTCTATTTCAACAAACTTGTTGAAGTCTCACCATTGTTCGCCAAAGAAGTTAATGAACAAAACATATATTCTGTGGCACGTGACTTTGAAACAAACCGACTCTTTGAAAAAGCTAGAGCGCTTTATCGAGAAATCATTTTTACTGACAAATATGATTTTGCTCTAAGAATAAAAACATATAACTCTTATCGCACTTCTTTCAAAGTTGAGCGCGACCTCAAAGCATTTCTTGAAAAAACAGGAGAGATGGAAAAATGGCTTGAAGCTCTTTCTGCTGGAAATCCAGAGCGCAAAGATTTAGAGGAAGCCTGGATTGACGGCAAAATAAACTATGCACGCGCTATCTGGACTGATCACCAAAATAAAGAAGCTCGGAAAATTTTAGAAGATGCTCTTTTAACAAAAAAAGGGAACGTAAATCAGATTGCAACGATACATTGGATTTACGGATCACTTCATGTTGAAGTTAAAGAATTTGATGATGCTATCAAAAGATATCAGAAAGCGCTGGCGCAAAAACCTTCGGATGCTTCTCTCCTTGAAAATATTCAGTGGGCGATTGTTTGGAACAAATATTTGCTGAAAAAAGACAATGAGGTCATCAGTGATGTGGACAAATTTACAGCAAAATCAACTAATCCAAACTTCACGAATAAACTTTTTTTCTGGAAAGCAAAATCTTTTTTGCGAGCAAATAAGACAGAAGAAGCTCAGTCCCTTCTACAGAAAATTTTTGCGGATGATACATACGGTTACTATGGCTTAATCGCTGCAATGGAATTGGAACAAGATATACAGCCACTTCCTCCAACCACAATTAGCACCGATGCTTCAGGATTTGTCATTCTTGATTGGTTGATAGCCATGGACGAAGATCTTTTATCGTCTCGCTACTTAAAAGAAATTGATCCGCAATTTAAAACGATTGCTGAACGAGAAAAAGCAATGTCACTCTACGCGCGAACTAAGTGGTATCAAGGTGGCATGAGACAAATTTATAGTTTTCCTTTAAGCAAAAGGAATGCATACACTGAAAGATTTATATCTGTTGTCTTCCCTAGTCCATATGAAGATTTAATTAAACAATTTGCTAGCAAATACAATGTTCCTGAAGCATTGGTTTTTGCAATTATTCGTCAGGAATCGGCATTCAATCCTAATGTTCGCTCGTGGGCCGATGCTTTCGGCTTAATGCAAATGATTCCGGAAAAAGCATCGGAACTATCAAAAAAATATCAAATCCCGTACAGGGATTACAACGATCTCTACGATCCTCAACTCAACTTGGAACTAGGAACAGTTCTTTTGAGTGAACTAAGAACACTTTTTTCAAGCAAGTTCGCTCAAAGTGTAGCTGCATATAATGCGAGCACAGATGTCATTGCAGTTTGGGAAAGAGAAAGATTCAATGGGAATTATCTGGAGTTTATCGAAATGATACCTTACGAAGAAACTCGAAACTACATAAAGCTCGTCTTCCGTAATTACATTACGTACAAAAGAACTTTAAATGCGGAATCTTTCAAAATTGATAAAAAGTTTTTTGAAATTCCTTTTAATTAACTTTTTTCGTATTTGGAGGAATGACAAAATTAAACTTATCAGCCCCTAATGATGGATTTGTATTGAGATCAACGAACTTGATTTTAGTATTTTTCCCATCAGTTGTTGTAAGCTCGATGACTTCAAGGTTTTCAAATTTTTGTGAATTATTTTTAAAAGAAAGTTTTGCAGAAATTATTCCCAAATCCGCTTTGGCTTTTGGTTTGAACGTCAGAGTTGTGTCTTTTACATCGTAGAAATCATTTGAGCTTAAACCCTTCTTTAAAGAATCAAAAAATTTGATGTAAACGGTGGCTCCATCTTTAGCGGCCATTTCTGTCACTTCACCTTGCTCACCTTCGATAAAAGGTGCGCGATAATACCAGGCCTTGGTGCCATTGCTGGTGAAGACAACAGGACTCGGTGTCGTCGTTTCGAATCGAATTTGACCAGGATATTTATAATCAATAGTTCCATGACCCTTTTTCACTTTTCCTTTGAGAGTACTCACATACTCTTGTTCAAACTTTGAACTAAATGCTGAGGGTAAAAACTCAGCGAAGACTGCATTGGAAATCAAAAATGTTCCGGCCATTAAGAATGTTTTAATCATAGTTTCTCCCACGCACTTTTAAACACTTCCATCATAGAAGGATTGTCTAAACATGTAAATTATCCCTGCGTGTAGCCTGATAATTGACTTTGTCGGACAGGATTCATAAAACAGATGAACTTTAGTAACTCCACCAAGGAAAGAGTATGAAATCAATGATGCTGGCCTTAAGTTTCGTTTTATCGACGATGCTATCTGCAAGTGCTTCTACGGCAGACAGTTATTCACTCCCGTTAGTTAACAATGATCCCCAAGTTAATTTTACGCTTAATACAGTTCAGACTAGAACTGAATATCGTAACGAATCTGTAGCAAAAACTTGTTACAGAACTGAGTTCGATGGTTATAGAAATGTTTGTCAATATTACCCAGAGACTTATTGTTACGAAGATCGCATGTCGAGAAGAATATGTGAAACTCGTCCAGTCTACCGTTGTCATTCAGAGCCAGTTTACAGAACTGTGCCATACACTTGTTACGAAACTGTGCGCGTTCCATATGAAGTTTTCAGCCACAATGTTAAATCAAACGTGACAGTTAATAAATCTGCAGACATTAATTTAAACAATTGTGAATTGAGATTTATGCAAGTGGGTGATTCACTAAAAGCCGAAGGTTCATGCGGATCACATCTTATTTTTGGAAAGAGAGTGGCAAACGAAAGACGCGAAGGAAATACCCTTGTCCAGGATTTCGTTTACAATCTTACTTTCGCAAATACTGCTGAAGTAACAGCGCCAGTAAGCAAGGGTATTTCGAACATGAGAGTTGAAGGCCAGTCACTCGTTTTCAACACTGGTGATCTTACAAAATCACAATTTAGTCTTAAGCTTTTTGCAGAAAGAAGAAAGTTTTTAAGAGATGATGAAACACTTATTGATCGCGTTTTAAATCCGGGTGAATTTTCTTTTTCAAATGGTGAAGTAAGAATTGATCTTTCCAAACTTTTTGGCGGAATTAATTCAAAGAAAAAACATGTGTTCAAAGTGAATATTGATGTCATTGTGGATCGTTCTGCGATTCTCAATACTGCTCAGCCTTCATTTAGCGCAAACAATTCTCTGACAATTAACGAATAAGTTTACCAATAGGCAGCAGCTCTTTGCTGCTGCCTTCTTATCCTTGCCTCTTCTGCTCAACTTCTTTCATCTACACCATTCGTTGACTCACATTCTGTACGGCCATAAAATTGAACAATGACTAATCTAGATAAATCTATAAA
>CAMLKK010000114.1 GCA_946480715.1 uncultured Bacteriovorax sp.
TTTTCTTTTTTTTGATCGACGTAGAATTTCAAGAGAAATCCTGCGAGAACCAACATCATGGCAAACACAGCGATAAGAATATTTCGATTCGTTTTTACATCATGATCCATGATGAAAAGTGTAGCACTTAGACGTAATGTTTTAAAGGGAGCATGATGATAAAACACGTATGAGGATTACGATTATCAATTGTCACTGTCCCATTGTGCTGCTTAATGAAACTCATCGATAAAGAAAGTCCCAGACCTGTACCTTTTCCAACATCCTTCGTCGTAAAAAAAGGCTGGAAAATTTTTTCTTGAATGTCCTGCGGGATACCGTGTCCTGAGTCAATGATCTTAATGCAAAGATGTTCTTGTTTGAGATCTAGATGCAGCTCTACCCAGCGATCGTGTTTTGAAACAACAGCATCAAAAGCATTATTGAGAAAATTGATTAAGGCCTGAGATATTGTCGTTCTATTCACATCGATGCTGGTCTTGAGTGTTGTCTCATCTGCAAAAATCTTGAGGTCAACACCACGCGATTTAAAGCGCTCCATGCAAAGATTTGTAGAGTCTTCCAGCATTTCAGCAATGGTTGTTGTCTCGAATTGATCGGAGTCAGATTGACGAGCGATGTTGCGCATCCCTTGAACAATTCGACTTGCACGAACGACCGTTTGTTTGATGTTCGTGGTGAGTGATCTAAATTTTTCCTTATCGACAGTTTCCCTCTGCAGAAGGTTTTCCATGATTTGAGCACTCGAAGAGATGATCGCTAGCGGATTATTAATTTCGTGAGCGATCCCTGCTGCTACCTCTCCCAAAGACGCAAGCTTTGAAGCTTGGTAAGCAAGTTCTTGCTGCTCTTCAAGTTCTTTCGTCTTTTTCTGCATGGCCAGCTCCAATGTCTGTGCATCTTTTTCGAGCTGTCCTTGGCGCTTTTGCAATTCAGCTAGTTTCTGTGTGAGTTCTCTAGGATCAACACGCATTTGCGCCAGAAGATTGGCAAACAAATCCGCGAGCTCTTTTCTCTCACCTTCATTGAAAACTCGAGCATTTTCTAGTGTGTAAAAAGCAACTGATGATCCCACCATACCTGCGAGATATTTTTCTACCTGATCATTAAGTTTAGAAAGCGTATAGATGCTGATGTATTGTTTGTCTTTTAATCCTAATTCTTCAGCAATTCGTTCAATCGAACTCTTCGCTTCATCATGAGTCAGATACTTCTCCAGCGCAGATTGAAAGATTCCCATTTTCGGGAGGAGATGAATATTTTCTTCGATAGCGCCGTAGTCTAGTTCAATGATCTTCTGATGTTCTTTGCGAGCTAAAAGTTCACTATAATCTTTGACCGTTTTCTCTTCCGTTTCAGACTGCTTATAAAATAGTGAACCTAAAACTAATCCACTCACGTTAAAGAACATGGTCCACACGAGTGAATGAGTAAGAAAACTTAAATTTTCGAATCCCATCAGGTGCTCAGGTCTCAACCATGAAAGACCAAAAGGTCCATTGGTAAGAATTTCAGCTTCGATCATTCCACTCTTGGCAAAAGCAGGAATGATGAGTGTGTAAAACCAAACAATGGCCCCTGCAGTGATACCGATAATTGCGCCATGTTTGTTCGCCCTCTTCCAGAATAAGCCCGCGAGGATTGCAGGTGCAAATTGAGTAAAGGCCACAAAGGAAATAAGTCCCATTGAAACGAGAGCGTAAGTCGAACCTACATACCATGTATAAAAATAAGCGATGTAAATAATCAAGGCCGCAATGAACCAACGAATTTTTAGTGTTTGTTTCGTGACATTGGAATCCGGGCAAACTTTATTGAAAAGCGGTAACAACAATTGGTTCGAAACAATTGTAGATACTGCAACAGTTTCAATCATAATCATTCCAATTGATGCCGAAAAACCACCCAGAAAAACAAAGAGTGATAAGTATTTTTGAGCATGTGCCATTGGAATCAATAAAACAAAAGTATCAGCTTTTTCTAGTGGTAAACCTTGGGCAAGACCTGTTATGGCCACCGGGAGAACGAAGAGGTTGATGAGAAAAAGAAAAAGCGGAAATAGCCAAACAGCTTTTTTGATATGTTTTTTATTGTAGTTTTCAACAACTGCTACTTGAAACTGACGTGGAAGAAAAAGAATGGCGCTTGCACTAAGTACTATATAAGTACACCACGTAAAATAGTCTTGCGTGCTCGTTGCCCCCATAAAATTGTATTGAGCACTAACGACTTTCGGCATTTGTTCAAGAATGGAATCAAATCCATCATTCAATACATACGTGCAGAAAAATCCTAATGCTAAAAGCGCACCGAGTTTTATTAAACTCTCACACGCCAGAATGAAAACCATACCTGGATGTTTTTCTGTGGAATCCAGTTTACGAAGACCGAAGAGTATCGTGACGAAAATAATCAGTAGGACTATGTAGTGGTTTGAAAGTGAATGAACAGAAACTTCTGTTTTCATCCCCACGGCAAGTACGTGAATGGAATCGATGATAGCTTTTACTTGAATGGCAATATACGGAATGATTCCAATAATAACGAAAAGGGCGCAAATAGCTCCAAGCAATTGGGATTTATCATAACGAGCGGCAATCAAATCAGTAATGCTCGTAATGCGATACTTTTCTTTAATGAGAATAAATTTTTTGAGCAATATGGGAAAAAGAAAAACACTGATCGTAGCACCCAAGTAGATGGTCAGATAGAGCATTCCATTGTGCGCGGCAATTCCAACAGAACCGTAGTAGGTCCAGCTCGTGCACCAAACCGCCATTGAGAGAGCATAGATATAAGGGTTTGCAACAAGTGAAAGTTGTTGTTTATTTTTTACTCGCCTTTCAACTAATAAAGCAGAGACAACTAAAAATAAAAGATAAAACAAAATGATGAAATTGATGACGGTAAAACTGAACATGGTTATTCCCTGTTCTCTTCTTCATCATCTTCAACGAAGTAATCATAGATGAAAGAAAATAAAATGAGTGCGAGCCAAGTGCCATAAAGCCAATAGACAACAACTTTGATATTGGCCAAATTTTGGAAAGCAATCATCGGCCACAGAAAGAAAACGATACTGAGGATAAAAATAAATATCCTCAGTTCCGATTGTAATAAAAGTCTTTTAAAATTTTTCACTTCTCCCATTATACGGGAGAAGCGAATGTTCGTGTAAATCGATAGAGAAATCTTAATAAAAACTTAAAGGTGACGATTTCTCTCAGCTAAAGCCCATCCCATTATAATTGCCATCTTGCTCTGCTGGTGGCGGATAAAGGAGGTCATCACGGAAGAAGTTGTGATTAAATCTTCCAAATGTCGCTACTAATAGTTCATTGATGTTTTCAACGAACGTGAACTTGATATCGTTCTTCACTTCATCAGGCACATCACGTAAATCTTTTTCGTTTTTTCGAGACATGATGACTCGTTTTATTCCTGCACGGTGGGCGGCAATAAGTTTCTCTTTGATGCCCCCCACTGGCATGACTGCTCCACGAAGGGTCACTTCACCCGTCATGGCGAGTTTCGGATCAACCACTTTTCCGAGTACAAGAGAGCAAAGTGCGGTGAAAATGGTGATACCAGCACTCGGTCCATCTTTAGGAATTGATCCAGATGGAACGTGAATGTGGAAATCTGTTTTTGTAAAATCTAATCCCGGAATGAGAGCAGACAATCTTGATCTCACTAATGAAAGACCAATGTGTGCTGACTCACTCATGACGTCACCTAATTTACCTGTCAGCTGAATTTTTCCTGATCCAGGCATCATGGCCGTTTCGATAAAGAGAATATCACCACCAACTG
>CAMLKK010000115.1 GCA_946480715.1 uncultured Bacteriovorax sp.
CCCCAAAATGCAACACCTAGTGCCACAGCGAGCACCAATGTAAGAACGACTTCAAAGAGAGTGAGTTTTTGCGATGACAAGTTCATAGATCCTTTCCTACGCGCAGGCATTATCCTGTTCAGGTTCGAGGGTATTTCTCAGGCGAAAGCACATCTTTCACCACCCCTAGGTTTTCTCCAATACTATCAATGATTTTTGCAATTGTACAGGCCAAGTTTACACCCTTTAGGCTTTGCTTTTACAGTCAAAAAGTTTACTCTACTCGGGTCGTAAATATTCCATTAAACAAAAGGATTGACCGTGAGTAATCAACGAAATGATCGCACTGATCTTGACGAAAAAAAACAACAGGCATTGGACTACCACTCCGACGGCCGCCCGGGAAAAATTGAAGTTATTTCAACTAAACCCACTCTCACTTCCCATGATTTAACGAAGGCCTACTCTCCGGGAGTAGCTTGGCCATGTCTTGAGATCGCAAAAGATCCTGAGCTTGCGTACAAGTATACTGCTAAAGGAAACCTCGTTGCCGTTATCTCTAACGGTACAGCGGTTTTAGGTTTAGGAAACATCGGAGCTGTAGCTGGTAAACCAGTTATGGAAGGGAAAGGACTACTCTTTAAACGATTTGCTGACATCGATGTTTTCGACATCGAGGTGAACGAAAATACTGTTGAAGGAATGGTTAAAATTGTCTCTGCGCTTGAGCCGACATTCGGAGGCGTAAACTTAGAAGACATTAAAGCACCAGAGTGTTTTGAGATCGAAACTCAATTGATCGAAAAAATGCAAATCCCAGTTTTCCACGATGACCAACACGGAACTGCGATTATCGCTTCAGCTGCGCTTTTAAATGCACTAGAAATTACCGGACGTGATATCAAAAAAACTAAAGTTGCTGTTTCAGGGGCGGGCGCTGCTGCCATCTCTTGTGCAAAACTTTTCTTCGAACTTGGTCTTCCAAAAGAAAACCTTATCATGTGTGATTCTAACGGAGCGATCTACAAAGGCCGCAAAGAAGGAATGAACAAATACAAAGACGATTTTGCAGTTGAAACTAAAGCTCGCACATTAGGCGACGCGATGGTTGGCTGTGATGTTTTCATCGGCTGTTCAGCGAAAGGCCTTGTGACTCAAGATATGGTTAAAGCAATGGCGAAAAATCCAATCATCTTTGCTATGGCGAACCCAGATCCTGAAATTACACCTGCTGAAGTTCACGCTGTTCGTGACGATGCTATTATGGCGACAGGACGCTCAGATTATCCAAACCAAGTTAACAACGTATTAGGTTTCCCTTTCATTTTCCGTGGAGCACTCGATGTTCGTGCGAAAAAAATCAACGTAGAGATGAAGCTTGCTGCTGTAAAAGCACTAGCTGAACTAGCAAAAGAAGAAGTGCCTGAAGAAGTTAAAATGGCCTACGGTGGAGAAGATTTTAAGTTCGGTAAGAACTATCTTATCCCAAAACCTTTCGATGCTCGCGTTCTCACTCGCGTAACTCCTGCTGTAGCAAAAGCTGCTATGGATTCAGGTGTTGCTCGCATCGCGATCGACGATCTTCACGCTTACGCTCGCGCTCTTGAAGGAAGAATGGGCAACACGGCTCAGTTCATGAAGTCGCTTCGCGATCGTCTTGAAACATACGTCGCTAAACGCGGTAAAAAAGTTAAAGTTGTATTCGCAGAAGGAACAAACACTCGTATTCTTCAAGCCGTTAAGCAACTAGTTGATGAAGATAAAATCGAACCAATTCTTCTTGGACGCAAAAAAGCTATTCACAAAAAAATGGATATGCTTGGTCTTGAAAAATATAAAGACGAAGTTCGTACAATCAATCCAAGAAAGCATGAAGAATTTGAAAACTACGTTCGCGCTTATTCGAAAGAAAGACAACGTAACGGTGTTTCGATCTATCACGCTGAAGAACTCATGAGCCACCAGAACTATTTCGGCTCAATGATGGTTAAACACGGAATCGCAGACGCAGTTATCACAGGGCCTACGTTAAACTACGCTGACTGTTTCCCACCGCTCATGCACGTTCTTGGTACTCAAGATAAGAAGAGCGCTGCAGGTATCTTCATCATGTCTTTCAAAAACCGCGTTCTCTTCTTTGCTGACTGTGCGGTTCAGATCGATCCAACGGAAGATCAACTTTGCGAAACGGCCGCTGGAACTGCTGACCTTTTCCGCAAACTCATGAAACGCGAACCACGTATCGCTTTCCTATCGTTCTCAAACTTCGGTTCAAACGACAGCGAAAAAGCGGCGAAAGTAAAACGTGCGGTAAAACTCACAAAAACTCGCTACCCTAACCTGATTGTTGATGGTGAAATGCAAGCGGACGTAGCCGTGAATAAAGGGCTTATGGACAAACTTTTCAACTTCTCAACTCTAGATGGTCCAAGCGACATCCTGATCTTCCCAGAGCTGAACTCAGCGAACATCAGCTACAAACTTCTCGCTCAATTAGGTGGAGCAAACGCGATTGGTCCGATTCTTCTTCCGATGAATGCACCAGCGAACATCATTCCACGTACAGCGACAGTGACAGAAATCGTCAACATGTGCGTTCTCACAGGTCTTCTGTCAGACAAAAAACTAAGTAGCAAGGAGTAGTCATGGAAAAAATTATCGTAAAAACTGATTTAGCACCGGCCGCTGTCGGAACATACTCACAAGGTGTAGCTGTCAACGGAACTTATTATTTCTCAGGCCAGATCGGAATTGATCCAAAAACGAACGTTTTAGTCGAAGGTTTTTCCGCTCAACTAAAACAAGTTATGAAAAACATCGATGGGCTTTTGACTTCGCAAGGATTAACGAGAGATAATATTGTGAAAACATCGATCTTCCTGACTGACCTGAACAACTTTGGTGCGGTCAACGAAGCGTACGTTGAATTCTTCAAAGAACCATATCCAGCTCGCAGTACTGTAGAAGTTCCAAAACTTCCAAAAGGTGCGCTGGTTGAAATTGAGGTTATTGCAGCTAAGTAATGGTACTAAAAAGCAAATACGTATTTGAATCTAAGAGCACGAGAATGATGAGACACTTTTTAAGTGTCATGATCGTTCTCGTCTCTCTTTTTCTTTGTTACTCATTCTTCTGCGGGATTCTGCTTTTAGATGCCCGTAACGAAGGGAAAAACGCTCAATCGACATTTGTTCAGACACCACCAGACCTGATTGTTGTCTTCACGGGCGATGCTGGCCGAATTCAATTCGCGGTTAAAAAGGCGCAAGAATTTAAACAACCAAACGTTTTTATTACCGGCGTTCACGAAAAAAATTCCGTGAAGACGCTTATGAATCCTATTGATCCAAACGCGCGCGAGACAGAACACATTGAGCTTGATTACACGGCCAGAAATACTGTGGAAAACGTCGTGAGCACGCTTAAATACCTTCGTAACAATCGCGGTCTGAATAAGATTTTGATTATCTCGAGTGACTACCACATCATGCGCATTAAGGTCATCATCAACACACTTATGAAAGAGGACGAAAAGTTTGAGTTCTTCTTTACACCAGTTCCAAGTGACTTCCTCACGATGAAACACATCAAGATTCTTTACATGGAAACTTTCAAGCTTCTACGCACGAAGATCTTCCTCATGTTCTGGGATCAAAAA
>CAMLKK010000116.1 GCA_946480715.1 uncultured Bacteriovorax sp.
GTGAAAAATGCGACGTTGTTGTTCGTTATCAAGGCGGAAACAATGCTGGTCACACAATCATCGTCGATGGCAAAAAAATCGTTCTGCATTTAGTTCCCTCTGGAATTCTGCACCCACACTGCGTGTCTGTTATCGGTCACGGAGTTGTTTTTGAACCAGAAGCTTTTCAAAAAGAATTAGAAACAGTTGCAGCGGCTGGAATTAAAATCACATCAGAAAATTTAAAAATTTCTGAAAACGTAACGATCATCACAAGCTACAACAAACTTCTCGATGCTGCCCGCGAATCACAAGGGTCAGTGAAAATCGGTACAACTGGAAAAGGAATTGGTCCTGCTTATGAAGATAAAGTAGGAAGAAGAGCAATCAAACTTAAAGATCTTTTTGATCTTGAAACACTTAAAGTGAAAGTTGCCCGCAATCTTGGTGAAAAAGAAATTCTTTTCAAACACAGATACAATATTGAGTTCCCAACTGTTGAGCAGGAAACTGAAAGACTCTTCAACCTGGGAAAAATCATCAAACCTTACGTTTGTGATACGTTCTCAGTTCTCGATCATGCAGTTACGAATGGTAAAAAAATTCTTTATGAAGGTGCGCAAGGAATTCTTCTCGACATCGACTACGGAACATATCCATACGTCACATCTTCATCGACAGCATTAGGTGGAGTTTACACGGGTGCTGGAATCCCGCAATCATCTGTGCAGGAAGTTTTAGGAATCACAAAGGCCTACACAACTCGCGTTGGTGAAGGACCTTTCCCTACTGAGCTTTTTGATGAAGTCGGAGAAAAAATCCAGACAATCGGAAAAGAGTTCGGAGCAACAACTGGACGTAAACGTCGTTGCGGATGGCTTGATCTTCCACTTCTAAAATATTCTGTAAAAGCTTCGAACCTCACTTCGCTCGCTTTAACAAAACTCGACATCCTTTGCGTTGTTGATGAACTTAAAGTGTGTGTGGCGTACGAGTACGAAGGAAAAACAATCGACATCGCTTATCCTGGAATTGATCTTTATAAGGCAAAACCAGTTTATAAAACACTGAAGCCTTTTAAAGATGATTTCACGAACAAAACGAATGATAATCTTTCTCCAGAACTGAACGCTTACATTAAAGAAATCGAAACGTTCCTAGGTATCCCTGTAGGGATCATTGCTTTTGGCCCTGAAAGAAAAGAAATCATTTTCCGTAAAAAATATTTTTAATGATCATTCGTCTAGCAACTCTTGAAGATGTTCCGGCACTAGTCACCCATGAGATAGAACACATGGGTGAGCCGGCCTTCAATGGTCTCCCCGCTCACCCCTTTCCCGCTGATCACGTCTGGGACGTAGCCCGTAAATTAAGTGAAAAAGAAAAATCAATTCCTCTTGCCGTCACCGAAGTTGGTTGGCAGCGCTGTTTTATGATGATGGATGGGGAAAAAATTGTAGGTCATCTCAACTTAAAAAATTTATTTCTGGGAACACTCCATCGCGCTCAACTAGGTATGGGTTTAAATAGTGCTTATCGTGGACGCGGACTTGGAAAACAACTTCTCACTGAAGCCATCGCTTGGGCAAAAACAGAACCCACACTTCACTGGATGGATCTCAATGTGTTTGCTCACAATACTCCGGCCCGCAAACTTTATGCTTCAGCAGGATTCATCGACCAGTATAACTTCGAAGATAAAATCCGAGTGAACGGATTGTCTATTGACGATATTACCATGACGTTGAATCTAAAAAGATAGTCTGTTAGCCTAATATTATGAAAACAATTTTCGCATTGATGGTCATGATGACCTCGCTCTCTTCGTTGTCGCAAGAACTTCCATTTGCTTCTTATCCTGTTGATGAAGTTCGCGTTTATAAAACAAAACATCGCATGCAAATGCTCGCTGACGGAAAAGTCATGAAGACTTATAAAGTTATGCTTGGCCGCGGTGGTATGGATCCTAAAAGAAAAGAGGGTGACAACCTCGTTCCAGAAGGAAACTACATTCTTGATTTTAGAAATCCCAATTCTAAATTCTATAAATCAATTCACATCTCTTACCCGAATGCGGAAGACATTGAACGCGCCCGTCGTGAAGGTGTAAATCCAGGCGGCGATATTTTCGTTCATGGAATGCCAAATAATCTTGTTGAGATTGATGATGTTCTTCGCGATTTAGGTTTAGAAGGTATTGATCAGGAAACAGTTGATACTTGGTTCCCGCGTATTGATTGGACAGCAGGTTGTGTCGCAGTAAAGAATGACGAAATGGAAGAGATCTGGCAAAACGTAAAAGTGCCAACTCCTATTTCGATCTTTCATTAATGGACAAACAAAGACTAAATACAGAAAAAACATGTGGCGAACAAGCAGCTCTTCTTTCTCTCATCGAAATGGGATTGGGAAGTCTATTACACAGTTTTAAAATTCCTCTTTCTGGTCAGTTTCTTTCTTTGAATCAAATTGCATTCATGACGTATACGACGAAAAAAAGTCAATCGCGTGAAGTGGCATTGCAGATTTCATTGATTGCCTCATTGTTGAAAAGTTTATCTCCTGCCGGAAAAAAACTCACGCCTATGCTAGCGATTCTCGCTCAAGGATTTTTCTATTCTCTTGGTGCAACAATATTTGGTGTTAACATTTTAGGAATTTTAGTTGGATCCGTTCTCAGTTCACTCTGGGCCTTCGTTCAACCACTTCTCATTTTATGGATTCTTTTTGGTGAAGGTCTCTTAGGTGTGGCCCAACATTTTACAAAAGAACTTTCAAAAATTTTATCGTTTGATCTTTCTCAGCTCTGGCCTTTGGTTGCTATTTTTATTTTTGTAAAAGTGCTCGCTGCACTTTTGGTGGCGATCGGTGTTTTAAAGATGAAGGACGAAACTTTTGAACAGTGGCAAAACAAACTGCTCGGACAGAAACCACGTGAAAAAAAAATTGCATCGAAAAATTCTTCGCCTGTCATCATGGCCCTGAAAGATCTTTGCACTCCCCTCTTTCTCTTTTCTTTTGCCCTAACCGCCGCATTTCTCATGCTGTCGCAATCATCTCATTCAAAAATGATTTGGATGTTGTTTCGCCCGCTCGCAGTCGGATTCATCCTCTTCTTTATTGTCAGAGTTTATCCATTACGCAATATTGCTGATTTTTTTGAAAAACGTGGCTGGGATCAATTGGCCGCACATTTCAGAGAAGCGCTTACACTTGTGGAACGTTGGCGCGAGAAATAAGCGGTAACTTCACTACAAATTTAGTATTTGTCGAACCTTCATCTAAAAAGATTTCGCCATTGTGAGCTTCCACAATTCCTCGAGAGATGGAAAGTCCAAGCCCCGTTCCTTTACCAATGTCTTTAGTGGTGAAAAAAGGCTGCATGATTTTATTTTTGATGAGATCAGGAATTCCTTCACCGGAATCAGTCACGCAAATCCAGACATGTGCCCCTTCAATTCGTAAATCAATTTCAACCCAGTTGGGAGTTTTTCCGACGACAGCATCAAATGAATTATTGAGGAGGTTCATCAGGACTTGTTGAATTTGAACAGGTACACAGAAAAGTTCTACTTCGAGTGCGGACTCATCAGGATAATGAAAGCGGCGAAGGGCCACATTGTTGTAATAAAATCTCGACTGACACATATC
>CAMLKK010000117.1 GCA_946480715.1 uncultured Bacteriovorax sp.
TTTGGTGTACCGTTTGTCTTCGTCTTGTACCTCGCAATGTATTTCATTTATCATCGCAAATTGCGGTGATTTATGATAGAAATTGGACATGAATCAGAACTTTTTAGAAAACTACAAATTAGAGGGTGAGAAGTTACCTATCTTCACCTATCCCGCTCCAGTATTAAAAACTGTCGCAAAACCTGTCACTGAATTTAACGATGAACTTCGTTTATTAGTTAAAAATATGCTCTATACGATGTATCACGCGCCAGGAATCGGCCTAGCTGCTCCTCAGGTTGGAGTGAGTTCACGTTTATTCGTATTAGACATCTGGTTTGAACGTGAGAAAGTGACTCTGGCCGACGGTTCTGAAGAATATCGTTATTCTGATTTTCAACCAATGGCCTTCATCAATCCTGTTTTCAAAAACAAAAAAGGCGAAATCATTCACGAAGAAGGCTGCTTAAGTGTTCCTGGAATTTACGAGGATGTTAAGCGCGCTGAATTTGTTACTGTTGATTATCAAGATATGTTTGGCAATCACCATTCACTTGATGCTGATGAATTATTATCAGTATGTCTGCAACACGAAAACGATCACCTCGATGGCATTGTTTTCATCGAACGATTGAGCATGTTGAAACGCCAGTTATTAGAAAAAAAATTTTTAAAAGCACAAAAGAAGAAGGGCTAATCTATCCATGAAAAAATTGAAAGTTCTTTTCTGTGGTACCCCAGACTTCTCTGTTCCGACTTTAGAAATGCTTCATCAACATCCGCTTATTGATCTGTGTGGTGTTATAACGATGCCGGATCGCCCAGCAGGAAGAGGGCAAGAATTAAAATCTCCTCCTGTTGCCGAATATGCTAAAACTCACAAACTTCCACTTTTTCAGGTTGAGAATATCAATCGTGAACCAGAACTGCTTGATAAACTCGAAGCGCTTAAAGTTGATTTTATTCTCGTGTTGGCCTTTGCTCAATTTCTTGGTTCAAGAGTTTTGAACATGCCAAGACTTGGATGTTTTAATATCCACACTTCTATTCTTCCCAAATATAGAGGGGCTGCTCCTATTCAATACGCCCTCTTAAATGGCGATACATCGACAGGTGTTTCCATTCAAAGAATGGTGAAAGAAATGGATGCGGGTGATCTTTGTCACTTCCACGAGCTTCCTATTGCTGCTGATGAAACAGGTGGACAGCTTTACACTCGACTTAAATTTCAAGCTGCACTCAGCACCAATGTTTTAATTGAAGATATCCGCCAAAATAAAATTAAATTCACGGCTCAAGATTCATCTAAAGTTTCATTTGCACCAACACTTAAAAAAGAAGATGGTTTTTTAAATTTTAAAGAAGCAAGTTTTGAACAAATTAAAAACCGCATTCGTGCTCTTGATCCATGGCCAGGAACTTACTGCTTCCTCAATGGTCAACGCTTGAAAGTTTTTGAAGTTGAATTAGTTCAGCAAAAAGTTAAACCGGGTGAGACAACTGTAGATTTTGGCCAACTGGTAGTGGGCATTGCAGATGGAGCTATTCGTTTGAGCCACATCCAACTTGAAGGCAAAAAGATAAGTACGGATGTTGATCTCATCAACGGGATGAAAAATAAAAAAGAAGCTATCGTTATTAATCCTTAATCCGAGGACATCATGACTATTATCGCTCCGAGCTTATTAGCATGTGACTTTCTAAACATAGAATCAGAGTTAAAAGCGTTTGATGATATTAAAGATGTCTGGTTCCATTTAGATATTATGGACGGGCATTTCGTTCCCAACTTAACATTTGGTCATCCCATCATTGAACTCATCACAAAAAAAACAAAACATAAATGTGATGCGCATTTCATGGTTACAAATCCTGAGTTTCATGGAGAAACATTAAAGAATTCTGGGCTTCACAATTTCACTTTCCACGTTGAAGCTATTAACGATTCATTAGCACTCACTAAAAAATTAAAACAATGGTACCCAAGCGTTGGTGTATCTATTAAACCGATGACGAGCGTAGCTTGTTTAAGCGATGAACTCTTAAAAGAATTAGATCTCGTTCTCGTGATGTCTGTTGAACCCGGATTCGGTGGACAATCGTTTATGCCGGACTCTCTTAAAAAAGTGAGCGAACTAAAATCTAGACGCGAAAAACTAGGAGCTCATTTTCAAATTCAAATTGATGGTGGAATTTCTGATAAAAATTGCAAAGAAGTTATAAGTGCAGGCGCTCAGAATCTTGTTGCAGGTTCTTACATTTTCAAAGCGGCCCCTGCTGACTACAGTAAAAAAGTTGAATCATTACGCACATAAGGCCTGCCAGATTTTCTAGGCGCTTTTTTTCTTCTTTGTGAAGATAAGTTCATACCATTTTTAGATAGTTAGACAGGAATTTCAGCCTTTTTAAAAGGACCTCTACACTATCCAACATGGACACGATCAACAAACTCATCAAATTCGAACTTCAATTGCTGACACCTGATTATTGGATACTTCTCTTTCTGGGATGCCTTTCACTATTCCTCTCAATCATGTGGATAAGCTTACCCTTTTACCTTGCACTCAAAGTGCGTAAACGAAGCGATACGCAGCCGGCCCTGAATCCCATGACAAAATGTCCACTTTCAGAAGTCGTGCTCTATATACAAAGAAATCATTTAAAGTCACTTTCGCAAGCCATTGAGTCAAATCCAGACCTTCTTTACAAGGAATACAAAAACCAAAACTTACTCATGTGGTGTAAACACTACAACAACTCTAAGGCGCAAAGTGTAGTACTTCAGCTCTCTAAAAAGTATCCAAAAACTCAGCTAATCTCTGCGTAGATCCAGCCTAGTCTTTGGCGTGTTTTCATTGTAGAATCTCTCTCGTTTAACCAGAGAGATTTTATGGAAATAGTATTAAACGGAAGTGATCTGTCGATTGATCAAATCTTCCAAGTTGCTCACGACAAAAATAAAAAAATTAAACTTACGATCGCGCCGTCTGCATTGAAAAAAATGCAAGCATCTCGAGCATTCGTATTCGAGATCGTAAAAAAGGGAAAACCAGTTTACGGAATCAACACTGGCTTTGGTGCGCTTTCAAGCAAACACATTGAAGAAAAAGATCTAGCCCAACTGCAGGTTAATCTCATTCGCTCTCATTGTACTGGAGTTGGTAAACCTTTCTCTAAAGAGATTACTCGCGCGATTATGCTATTGCGTGCGAATTGTTTGATCTCTGGATTTTCTGGAGTAGAACCTTCGACAGTGGAACTTCTCTTAGATTTTCTCAATCAGCACATTACTCCAGTTGTTCCTGAAAAAGGATCTGTTGGTGCTAGTGGTGACTTAGCTCCTCTTTCGCACATTGCTCTCGCACTAATTGGTGAAGGCGAAGTTGAATATGAAGGAAAAGTTGTAAGCTCTTCGTTTGCCATTGATCAAATCAAAAAGAAACCAGCGGTTCTTGGACCAAAAGATGGTTTAGCACTCATTAACGGAACAGCCTGTATGGCCGCACTTGGTGCTCTTGCTGTCGTTGAAGCAAAACGTCTTATGAAGTTAGCTGACATCTGTGCCACGTTAACAATGGATAGCGTGAAAGGAACAGACAAAGCTTACAATCCAAAAATTA
>CAMLKK010000118.1 GCA_946480715.1 uncultured Bacteriovorax sp.
AGAGTTTTGCTCACTATTCACATGAAGATCTTCGCCGTCATATTGGTCTTGTTCACCAAAGACCATTTCTCTTTGCTGATTCCATTCGCGTAAATGTTACGATGGATAGTGAAATGAGCGACGATGATGTCTGGAAGTTTTTAGAAATCGCGGGCCTCAAAGAAGATGTTCTCAATTTTCCAGATCAACTTGATACTCAATTAGGTGAGTGGGGAATCAATCTCTCCGGCGGTCAAAAACAAAGACTGACTCTAGCACGAGCACTAGCTCGGAAACCAAAACTTCTTTTCTTGGATGATTGTTTGAGTGCTGTTGATACAATTACTGAAGAGCGAATTTTAAAAAATTTAGATGCGCATTTAAAAGATGTGACTCTCGTCTGGGTGGCCCACCGCCAATCGACTCTGAAATATTGTGATCAGACTTTTGAATTGAAAAATAGTAATGGAGCTCAAGCATGAAACAGCTCCGATTTAAATTCTCTTCTAAAAAACCAATTCAAGCACCGTTGGAGCACAAGTATCACAATGCTTATCTTCTCGCAGATGATCAAGATGAAACTCGCTTAGGGGAGAAGGCCTTAGGGGATTATAAATCTTTTAAAGTTCTGCTTCATTATGCAAAACCTCATAAGTGGAATTTGATCTTTGCCCTCACACTTATATTCCTTAGTTCACTTTGCGCCATCAGCTCTTCAAAACTCATGGGAAATTTAGTTGAAGAGGGTCTTCTTGCACGAAATGGTAAAAGTTCATTACTCTTTGCCGGTGCGATTCTCGCTTTGGAGATTGGAAGTATTGCACTCATTTGGAGTGGTCGACGACTTTTAGCAGAGAGTGCATCGAAAGTTATTTTCAGTGTTCGAAAAAATCTTTTTGCGAAATTGCAGGAGCTTCCTCTGCAATATTATGATCGTCAACCGCAAGGACGTATCGTCACTCGAATCACTCATGATGTAGAGGGCATAGAAGAATTTTTCACGAGTGGGCTAGGAAATCTCATCTCGGCAACGATGATGACCTTACTGGCGATTGGAGCGATGATTGTCACAGACTTCAAGTTGGGAATGGTGATGTGTTTATCCATAATTCCGTCGCTCGTACTTATGTTTAAGACAAAAGATTTTCTAAGAAATTCAAACCGACGTGTTTCAAAATTTTCTTCGGCCATCAATGCAAAACTATCTGAATACTTAAACGGTATTGATGTTATTCGTGCCTACGGTCTCGAAAAATGGTCGATGAAAAAATTTAATCACACCGTCGATGATTATTTATTTGCGCAATTAAAAGGAAATCTTCTCTTTGCCTGGTCAATGCCCATGGTGAGTTTCTGTGCAACGATCCCTCTTATTGGACTTGTATGGTTTGGAGGGAAAGGAGTCATTGAAGGAATTTTCAGTGTAGGACTTTTTGTTTCATTCGTTCGTTATTATGAAAGATTCTTCAACCCAATGATGCTTCTTTCGCGTGAAATTCATGTTGTTCAACAGGCCTTCACGAGCACTGAGCGAGTCATGAGTTTTCTTAATGAAGAAGATGAAGAAAAAGTACTGACGAATAATGGCCACATGAAAACGGAAAAACTCATTGGAGATATTAAGTTTGAACAAGTGTTCATGCAATATGGCCAGGGAGCATGGGTTCTTCGCGACCTGACTTTTCATATTCAACCAGGCGAGAAGATCGGTCTTGTTGGTAAAACAGGATGTGGGAAAAGTTCCACAGTGGCGCTCTTGTCACGTCTCTATGAGTATCAGCTTGGTGAAGTTAAGATTGATGACATTCCGATTCGTAATTATGATAGGCACGATCTAAGAGACAAAATCGGTTTTGTTTCTCAAGACGCCATCATTTTTAAAGGAACACTACGTGAGAATCTTTCATGCAGTGACAATCTCACAGATCAAGTTCTCATCGATGCTGCTCGAACGACTGGACTTGTTCGCGCACTTTCTAAAGAAGGTTTCAATCTGGAGATGGATGTTCTGGAAGGCGGAACGAATTTGAGTGTAGGACAACGTCAGCTCGTAAGCCTTACACGCGTGCTGCTTAAAAATCCAAGTATTCTCATTTTAGATGAGGCCACGGCCAACATTGATCCGTTCTATGAAGAAATCATTCATGAAGCTGTTATGAAAATGATGGAAGGTCGCACGTGTCTTATGATCGCGCATCGTCTGGAAACTCTGAAACAATGTGATCGCATTCTTGTCTTTAATCAAGGTGAACTCGTTGAACAAGGGCCACTTTCTGACTTAATTGCTCAGGGAAATTACTTCTATCGCCTGCATAATGCTCAATCTGTGCACTAAATAATTCTCCGATTTTTTTGATTCCTGGTTAAAATAGTAGGATGAAATATTCAAATCCTGAAATTACCTCATTGGCGAATAAAAAATTATCGACTGAAGAACTTCTCAAATCATTTGATGAAATTCTCATGAACGAACGTGCTAAGAGTGCAGATCTAAAAACTGAGCATGAACGTTTAAGTGTCATTATTGATCTCATTCCCAATACAATTTCCTGGGTCAATCGCGATATGACTTATTTCGGTGTTAATAAAGCACTCGCAGATACATGCGGTGTGACTCCGCAAGATTTCGTGGGCAAGACAATCGGATTTCACACCAAAGAAAGATTCTTCTATGAGTTTGTTACTGATCTTTTCCGTTCTCCATCCAACACAATCTATCGCGAGCTGGAAGCGCGAATAAGCGGAACAGATCGCACTTATCTGGTAAGTGGAACCAAACTTAATGACAAAGATAAGGCCGTTGTGATTGGGGTAGATATCACGGAACTCAAGGCACTCAAAGGGCATGTCTCATTTACTGAGAAACTGGCCACGTTAGGAGAGATGTTTGCGGGCATCATTCACGATATCAATAATCCACTGATGATGATTGAAGCGAATGCAAAACGAATTAAAAAACGTGTGGAAGATGAAGAAGTTCACGAGCTCCTTACCAAGATTGATATGAGTTCCAAAAAAATTGGAAAAATCGTTCATGGAATAAAAGTTTTCATTCGTCAGGATGGAGAAGCACCTTTTACCAACGAAAATTTAGGAACTATCATTGATGATTCACTGACCATATGTGAACACAAATTAAAGGAAAGCAAAGTCGCTGTTCATCTCGATCAAAAATTGAATGAAATTCAAATTCCTTGTAACTTCACCCAAATTTTTCAAGTTTTCGTCAATCTCCTTTCCAATTCCATTGATGCTCTTGAAGAGGTTCAGGAAAAATGGATTGAGATTACAGTTAAAGACTCGAACAAAGATCAAGTCGTCATCAGTTTCAAAGATGGTGGCACAGGGATTCCCGCAGATCTTCAAACAAAAATTTTCAATGCGTTTTTCACGACTAAAGATCGTGGAGTCGGCTCAGGTCTTGGATTATCTCTTTGTAAAAAGATTTTAGAGGCCCATGGAGGGTCCCTTCAAATCGATAACACGAACAAGAACACTTGTTTTTTGATTACGTTTAAAAAGGCCTAGGCCTCTTTATAAACGAAGGCCTTCT
>CAMLKK010000119.1 GCA_946480715.1 uncultured Bacteriovorax sp.
CACTATACATTTTTAATTGCGGATCATTGATCGATCTTATTTTGATGAGGTCATCGTTTGTAAGCGCAATATCCTGAATGAGAGAAGCGAGGATGAGCTTGCCTCTGGTCATATCAGCGTTCCAGCCCATATTGGAAAGGATCTTCTCGCAAGTATAGGCCGTCGCCACACTCTGTTCAGCAAAACTCATATTGCCGCCATCGTTGATCAAATCGAGAATGTCGCCCAAGTTTTCAAAACTTCGGCAGAGTTCACTGACAGAATCAATGTAGAGGTGAACGAGTTTATTCACTTCATCTGAAACTGCTACCGTCTTCACAAATTGGTGAATGAAAAAAACAGTTTTTAAGTGAAGTGAAATATACTTTTTTCTTTCGCTTAATTTGGCACTGTAAATTTTAATCAGGTTTTTAATCGAGCCATCTAGAAATTTTAGGTGTTCATCTTTTCTGAGATAGAGATACTTCACGTTTTTACGGGAGTAATTTTGAATCAACTGATGCGTGTAGGGAACATTCTTAGAAAGAAGCTTACCAAATTTCGAAGAAGTTAATTCAATGTAAACGTCGTAGGGAAGTTGTTCAAAAAGATAAAAATTCCGAAGGCGCATGGGCTGTAGATCATCACGCGAAAATTCTAATATCGATTGTTCAAATTCTTCTTTTTTTACCCATTCGGTGGCCACGTCGACGGCCTTTTTAAAATCTTCCGGCCCAAGTGGAAAATCGAGAACCATATTCGTTTCTTGGTTGTCCAAAATTTCACTGGAGAGCTGCGATTTAACAGAGTTGAGACTACCGATGAAAATGAAAGGACGCGTGCCCAGGATTTCAGTGATTGCCTCGTAGGTCGAAATGGCATTTACGTTTTTATTGTTAATGGCAATGATCACAAAAGAGAATGGTCCATCCATTGTAATGAGCTCAACGAGATTAGAATTCTCGTCCGCTTCAACAAGCGTCATCTTAGGATACTGTGTAGTCACCAGCTTCGAGATAATCTGATTTTCTTCTGGTGTATGGCCTAGAAAGAGTATTTTCACAGTGAAAATTCCAAAAGACGGACTTTATTGATGGGCACTTTATTTTACCCTATTATCGTCCCGCCCCAGCGAAATATTAATAATTAGCTGGAAAATTCATACCTTGTGGCCCACAATGAAAAGCACTTAGCTCTTCATAAACTAAAGGAAAATACCAATGAAAATGGACATTGCTCGTGGGTTACTTTCTCTAGGGGCCGTAAAGCTCTCTCCCTTGGAGCCTTTTGTTTATGCCAGTGGACTTAAGGGTCCTATTTATTGCGATAACCGACTGGTGCTCTCGCATGTTGAGTTTCGTGAAAAAATAATTTCGTCTTTTATTGATGTCCTTCAACAAAACAAAATTCATTATGATCTCATTGGAGGAATTGCGACTGCGGGGATTCCTCACGCAGCATTTATTGCTGATCGTTTAAAAGAACCTATGGTCTATGTTCGCCCGAAACCTAAAGGACACGGGAAAAAGAATCAAGTGGAAGGCGCGTTTAAACGCAACCAGAAAGTTGTTTTATTCGAAGACCTGGTCAATCAAGGGTCGAGTCTTGCAGACGCCATGGCGGGCCTTCAACAAGCGGAGCTTCTCTGCGATCATTGTCTATGTATCGTTGATTACGAGATGCCGGAGGCCAAAAAGCAACTTCAGGCATTAGGAATCAAGTTGTGGGCACTGACAGATTTTACCTCCATGGTAAAGAGTGCTTTAGAAATGAAAATAATAGACGAAGAAGGCGAGCGACTTCTTTTAAATTGGCACAGTGATCCTAAAAAATGGTCGGACTCCGTCTAAGGAAAATTACTGGTCGACCTTTTTCAATTGCGGTATTTTAGAGCAGCTTAAATTTATATGTAAAAACTAATGGAGGACTTATGTCTTTAAAGGCAAAGATCGAAATCGACGGGAAAGTTTTAGAATATCCTGTGATCGAAGGTTCAGAAAAAGAAAAAGCAATCGACATCGCGAAACTTCGCGCTGACACAGGTTGTATTACAATTGACCATGGATTTTTAAATACAGGTTCATGCGCTTCAGCGATTACATTTCTTGATGGTGAATTAGGAATCCTTCGCTACCGTGGATACCCAATTGAGCAACTAGCAGAAAAATCTTCATTCATCGAAGTTGCTTATCTTTTAAACTGGGGAAAACTTCCATCAGCATCTGAACTAGCAGCATTCGAAAAGAAAGTAGCAAGCTACTCAAAACTTCCAGAATACATCACAAGCATGATTCAACTTATGCCGAAGACAACTCACCCAATGGCGATTGCTTCAGCTGTAACAGTTGCTCTTTCTGGTCACTATCCAGAATTAAACACACCAAACCCAACGACAGAACAAAAAGATGAAATTTTTGCGCTTCTTATGGGCCAATTCAAAATCATCACAGCAGCGATTCAAAGAACGCTTGCTGGTCAACCACTAGTTGCTTCTAATCCATCTCTTTCTTATACAGAAGACTTCATGTCGATGATGGGAATGAAAGCTTCTAAAGATGTTGCTAAAGCTCTAGACGTACTTCTTATCCTTCACGCTGATCACGAACAAAACTGTTCTACATCAACAGTGAGAGTTGTTGGTTCATCAAACGCTTCTATCTTCGCTTCAATCTCAGCTGGTATCGATGCACTTTGGGGACCACTTCACGGTGGAGCTAACCAAGAAGTTCTTGAAATGCTCGAAGAGATTTCAAAAGCTGGTGGCGATCATAAAAAAGCACTTGAGCGCGCAAAAGATAAGTCTGATACATTCAAGCTTATGGGCTTCGGACACCGCGTTTATAAAAACTTCGATCCACGCGCAAAAATCATCAAGAAAGCATGTGACACAGTTCTTGCTCAACTTGGTGTAAAAGATCCATACCTAGATATCGCTAAAGGACTTGAGACAGAAGCTCTTGCTGATGATTACTTCAAGTCACGTAACCTTTATCCAAACGTAGATTTCTACTCTGGAATCATTTACCGCGCTCTTGGTATCCCAACAAACATGTTCACAGTTATGTTTGCTCTAGGAAGAATGCCAGGATGGTTAGCTCAGTGGAAAGAAATGAGAGAGACAAAAGAAACAAAAATTTCTCGTCCTCGTCAGGTTTACACGGGTGCTACAGTTCGCGAGTATACTGACCTTGGCAAACGATAATCAGTTTCCACCATTTACTTATAACAAGAGGGCCTTCGGGCCCTTTTTGTTGTCATTGGAAGAAATCAAACCACTTCTTTTGAACAACAAACTTTCTGATCCAGAAATTGTTCGTTTGATAAAAGAGATCAC
>CAMLKK010000120.1 GCA_946480715.1 uncultured Bacteriovorax sp.
GAATACTCCTCAATGAGAAGAGGAAATTTTTCCTCTACAACGTGCGCTTCAATTGCTCGCACGGAATAGAAAGGTTCAGCTGCAATGATAAGGCCAAGGAGAATGTACGGATAGAGCATATACGTATGAGAGAGAAATGTAATAGCTGTGCCGTAAGCAATAAGACCAAGAATAAATTGGGGATGACTTTCTTTCATTCTCCATGCGCCTTTAATGGCAGTACACCAAAGGCCTATGTAAAAAATAAATCCCATCAATCCACTCTCTGCCAGCGCAAGCAACCAGGTTGAATGCGCCGTTTTGTGTTTTCCTTCTGAACCCACATGTCCATTGGTGAATTCCATCAATCGATAAGGAAAATTCGCATAACCAACACCAAAAACAGGATTGCGTATCACCATGTTAACAGCCGCAGTCCAATAGATTTTACGATTGCTCGTCGAACCCTCAATATCTTCTGCATTTCGTTTTATGCTTGTAATAGCGAAAATAGAAAGTACTAATCCGCTGACTACAATCACTGATGCTAATTTTTTATTTTTTGCTTTCAACCATAACCATGCAATGACGAGTGCTCCAATTGCCAATACCGCCCCTCTGGATTTTGATTCCCAAACGAGAAAACTATAAAATCCAAATACTGCGAGACTTAATCCTACTTTTACAAAAAGTGGTTTAATGTCTTTGAAAAAACGAAGTGTGAATGGAATCGCGAGAATCATAATCGCCGCAATGTCGTTAGAATTTTCTAAAATTCCAACACTCGTCAGTCGTTCACCATCAGCAACTATTTTTAATATTTGAGATTTATAAAAAGAAAGAATTGATTTTTCCGAAATAGCAAAAACAAGAGCTATTTGAATAGGCATTATGTATTCTTTTTTATCTACGACATTCACAATCAGAATGAAGACAATTATTCCTTTAATAAAAACTTCGTCGAATTGATAGAAAGCGTGAGTGGCATTATGGGATGGAATGATGGAGAAAAATGTCCAGGCAGCATAAAAAAAGATTAACGTGCAGGCAAAATTCCAACGGAAGTAATACTGCTTCCGGATTATTTTTTGCGCCAGAAAACTGATCATGGTTAATACGAAAAGATCTCTGGGCATCGACATCATGAGCGGAGTCTTAAAAAATTCCCACGGTCTGGAGATAAGAAGAAAAATAAAAAGAGATACCGCAAACTTGGGATCAAATAGTCCAAGCGTAATGAGCACAGAAAGGAAAAATGAAAAGAACATCATCTCTGGTCCCCACTCTTTTAAAAAAAGTGAGAACAGCGCTATGAAGACTCCTATAAAGGCAGCAAATATTGTTTTACCTGAAACTCTAAAAAGCCTATCGTATGTGCCCGCAGCCTGATCTCTCCAGGCGAAGTAGATAAAAAAGAGTGCGATAAATCCGAGGATAAATTGATGTAAGACAAGTAAAAAATCATGACTTGCATCCATCAAATTAACCTATGAGTTCAACGTTAAAATATATTCACTTTGATCAGTAATCTCTTCAATCTTTTCATTTCGGAAAACCAGTTCTCTTTCAGACATCAACTCCTTTTCATCTATGTGGGGTAGAATGCCGAAGTATTCGCCTTCAAGCTCCATCGCCATCGCTCGTGCCGTCTCATTTGGAGAAAGCGACATGATTTCGCAATAGAAAACATACATAAAGCAGAAAAGAAGTCCCATCATAAAACCTAAACTCGCGAACAGTCGCTTCTTAGGAAAAAGCGGAGACGTTGGAACTTGCGGCGCTTGGATGACTCCGATATAACTCGGCAAACTCTTTCGTTCGATATCCAAAGCGATATTAATATCGTTGAATTTGGCATAAAGCTTCGAGGCAATGTTCTCAGAAATTTCATTATCACTGGCCATTAATAATGGTGCGTCCGTAAAATCTTTTGTTGGCGTTCCGTTGTGATTAATTTCACGTAACCAATTTTCAATCGTAGATTTTCTCTGCTCCAGTTTAATAATTCGTGGATGGGAGCTATTAAATTGCATTTTAAGCGCGCTTAGGTCCTGATTAATTTTTTGAATTTCAGAATTTAAAACATCAGGATTTTTTGCAGCAAGCGCAGTAGAATAAGTATCATTATCCTTCACATGCTTGGTTACATTCATTGATTCAAGTTTTTTCAGAATTGTACGTTTAGCCGATTCAATAATATCCAGACGAGTTTCAATAAAATAATTGCGAACAGTATTCATCACTTTCTTAGTCACTTCATAAGCAATTTGCGGATCACTGTGTGTGAATGACATTTTGTAGGATTGTCCGCTAGACGAGAACATTTCAAACCGTTCACGTAAATCTTCACGGGCCTTTGCTAATTCACGAGGAGTCATTGATGTCGGGTAAATATGATATTCCCGTCCAATCTCATCAATGAACTCATCATTCATGACTTCTTTAATCATTGAATCAACTGTAGAAGTCATTTCGGCCATAGACCCCATTCCAGGTATGACTTCGCTGATGAATGCATTTTTAAAATATTTCGAATAAATCGTTAGCTCAAACTCTGAACGAAAAGTTTTCGGCAGGACAAAACTCAACGAGACTAAAGATAAACAAGAAATGGCCATAATGATGAAAAGCTGTTTTCGATAACGAACAAGCAACTCAAAAAATTCTCGAACATAGATTTTTTCTTTCATAGTCTTTCTCTATTTGTTGTAAATGACGCCGAGAACTTGTTTCTTATTTAACAATAGTTCTTGAGTGAGTTTATTTCTTGGTGATTTAAGTGATCGTTCTGTGCTGACCACTAAACTGGTGTCAGTGTTTATTTTCAGAAAAGTATCGGCCACACCGACATGGCTCATGGAATCTACAATGACCATGTCATACTCTTCAGTAAAATAACTGATCATGCGATTAAAATAGAGACCGTCAAAAATATTTCTGGCCCAATCGATTTTAAGGTTTTTCATGCGAAAGATATCAAAGGGAAAATGATGGTTATCAATTATTCCATTTTCTGATTTGGATTCTTTTAAATGTTGATTAAGAAGGGTGTCTCCTTCTGGATTTAAGTCCATTAAAAGAACCTTCATGCCATAGACTTCACTTAGTCCACGCGCCAACAAAACGGCGACAGTGGTTTTGCCTTCATGTCTATGTTCACTGACAACTGAAAAGGATTTTAATTTTTTAGTGACATGTTTGTAATGAATTTTCTGCAGCATTGTTGACGCCGGATCTACATCCCAAACAGAAACCGATCTTCTTTTACTGTGGATCATGAAACTTCTCCTTGAGACTTGGGAAGTTTTTTCTCCCATTCAATGGCAGATTT
>CAMLKK010000121.1 GCA_946480715.1 uncultured Bacteriovorax sp.
ATTTTGATCGTTCTTCTGATCTTCTTTCTGGTCTTGTTTTTGATCCTTGTTTTGTTGCTGATCCTTTTTCTTTTCCATTTGATCAACGGAAACAACTAGATTGTTTCTCATCTTATCTTTTAGAGTTTCGTCTTTAGACTCTCTGAGTATTTTTTGAACAAAGGGCAGTGCTTCTTTAACTTGCCCTTTTTTTAAAAGAGATGTTGCACGATTAAAAAGAACTTCTTCTTCATCATCAGGACGAGAATATTCTTCATAAAGCGCCGAAGCCTTTTCAGTTTGATCTTCCCTCAGAAGTTTTTCTGCGGTTTTCAAAACTTCCTTTCTACCTGCTTTTCCAGACTTCATTTTTTCAAGATCTTTTAATATTTCTGGAGAAAGTTTTTTTGGCTCCTGCTCATTAGCTCGAACAAATCCAGGAAGAGACATAAGACAAAGCAGAACAACGGTACTAAAAGATTTAAAACGTCCAAACAGTACGCCTAGGCAATAGAGTAAAATTGCTGGTATGAGAATGAGATGTGAGTATACAGGCCTTATTCTTAAGTCCCCCTTACCTACGGTTTTATTGTATGAACTTCTGAAAAAGCTGATAATCTCATCAGTTGGTAGTGAATAAGAATTA
Source organism: uncultured Bacteriovorax sp. (assembly GCA_946480715.1). The sequence goes on from CAMLKK010000121.1 coordinate 626, forward strand.
GCTACCCAGTAGCGGTAATTCTTTACTCTCTTTCCCATCTTTTTCAAAAAATTTTCATCTAACTTTGTGACGACTTGTTCACCATTGAAAGTCTTGTAGCCTCTAAAAGATCCATCGTCCCAACGAAGTGGAATTGAACTTCCTTTTGCTGTTCCAAGTCCAACGACTGCGAGATTTATGTTAGATCCGATTTCGAGATCCATTCCACCTTCATTTTCTTCGGCGTCAGTAAAGACGAGAATATTCCCAATGATAGATTTCTGATCTTCCTCTTCTGTCTCGAAATATTGAATTGATTCGGAAATAGCTTGGGCAATGTTTGATCCGCCGGCCACCGAATTAGTCTTCTCCAAAGCTGCTAATCGAGAATCAAGTAAATCGATATCATCAGTGAATGGAACTATTCTTTTTTGGATGTCCGAAAAAAGAACAATGGCAATCTGATGACCAGCTGTGTTTTTAACAAAGTGCCGAGCAAGCTGCAAAGATTTAACAAATCTAGATGGACGCACATCTTCAGCGAGCATACTTGCAGAGCTGTCAATGACGATTATTGTTCTCTGATCTGGAATGTTCGATTTGATTTTTTCTTCGGGTCCGCGAAGATCAAGAAGTGAAAAGAGAATTCCAGTGATACCTAATAAATAAAAAAATGAAGAAACTCGACTCATCCAACTACGTTTGTAAAACCAATATGTTTTAATCCACGTGAAGAATTTATTATCCTGCCATAATAATAGTATCCATAGAATTAAAATCCCACCTAAGATATGAGGAATGTATTGAGTATTAATGAAACTCATTTTCTTACCTCAAAACTTCTTCTTATTGGTTCGAAAGCCGTTTTAACTTCACTTAGATCATCATTTGACCAGTGACGTTTGTATTGATGTTGATTGAGAATGGTGAAGAACTCTTTATGAGCAGGACTTTGTACCTGGAGCAAGGGAAGCCATTTGTCTTTCAATGCATAAACTCTTTCAAAATCTTCTCGGGTAGAAACAGACATGAAGACGTTTTGAAAAAATTGCGGTGAAAATTCTTCGATCATTTTCTTGCGTTTAAACAAGACCATTAGCTTTTTGCGGAATATAAAGAAAACTATTGCAATAACAATACAAATTGCGAGTACCACGCTCCAATGGAATCCGAGTATTGTACCTTGGTTAAGAATGTAATAATCCTTTGATTTGTTTTTAAGAGCGCTAACTGAAGGGCCCTTCCAAACGACTGGTAATGTTTCACCATTAACTACCAAAGTTTCGACATTTTCTTTTTTAGCTGATTTTGCAATTGTAGTTAATTTAATTTCCAATACATCTGCATTGTTTTCAGAAGGATTAATCTCGTTCACACTGGCAACGTAAAAAGCTCCAAAAAGTGAACGTCCTTGTAAAGTTTTAAAGCTAGAGTAGTCCGAGGACTCATAAGGCCAAATACGTATAATGCTCTCGAATACATCACCCTCTACAAGTTCTTTTGAATCACTCACTGACATTTCGACATTCGTCGCCAATGCCACTTGAAAAGATAGACTCAATAATAAAGCGAAGAATGAAATGATTCTCATCATCGCATCTCCTTCACAAAATTATCCAGATACTTTTCGTGGACTCTTAGCCTTTTAAATTTTTTTCCAAATTCATTTACAAGATCACGCTTGCCAAAAAAATCATACTTTCCTACCGTTGATCGGGTTTTACTGGATGAAGCAGCATGCAGGGAAAAAGGTAGTTTTTTTGTTTCATCTAAAGGTGAAAGCAGTTGAAAGCAATGAACATTGGATCTAAAGAGTAACTTTTTAAGAACATCTGTTTCTAAAAAGTCATTAAAGTCAGAGAGCAGAACTATTTCTCTCCTGCGTGTGAGATGTTTCATAATCGACAGATATTTTTGTTTCTTATCAACATTTTCATCAACGATTCGTTGATAGTTTACTTGCCCTTTCTCATTGAGAATCTTTTTTTCTTCCAGAACAGTAATGAAGTGGGAAATGCCTTCTTCACCAGATTTCTTAGGAATATTTATAATTTCATCTGTAACAATCAGAGCATGGACAAAGTCGTTTGTTTCTTTTGCCAGCAGATAAAGAAGACAGCAAATTTCTATGGCTGCCTGAAGCTTGGAAACTCCATTATAACCAGTAAGCATTGTAGATGAAGCATCTATGAGAACGACAATCTCTACATTACGTTCCTCATTAAAAGTTTTAACATAGGGATGACTTGTTTTCGCAAGTATCTTCCAATCAATAAAACGAATATCATCACCAAATGTATAAACCTGATGTTCTTTGAACTGGAGACCTGTCCCCTTGAAGTTAGTTTTTAGCATGCCGATTGAATGCGAGTTCGCATTTCGAAATATATTCGATTTAAGCTTGCCAACAACTTTTCTAACTTCAGCTATATTCATATTTTAAACAAGCGTCTTTGCAATTTTCAATGCGACGTCTGCTCCTTTGAAATTATCAATTGAAGCTTCATAAGAAAGAATCAT
>CAMLKK010000122.1 GCA_946480715.1 uncultured Bacteriovorax sp.
GTGATGGTGAGAGTAAATCATTATCTGCAACTTTTTATTAATCTTAAAAAAGTTCCTCATTCATCAGCTTTTGTCAGAGCGATTTCGCCGTTTTTATTCTGTTTGTTTCTTTTAGTGTTTGGTGGAAGTGGAAATTTATTATTCACACTTCTTGGTTCACTGTGTTTTGAAATTCTTTATTTGGTCATAAGAAAAAATATAGGTGAGACAACTAGCCCTTTATTGCATACAAGTGGTCCAGAAATTCCCCCAACGATTCCGCACGAAGAAAAGACCCTCGAATAGTTTCAAAGTCTTCATAATCATCAAAAAGATTTCGCGAGAAAGATTTAAATCGCTTCAAGATTAAATTATCCTGCCATCCAATTTCTCGATATTCAGTCATGAGTGATTCGAAATAAAGCTCGAGATATTTTTTGCGTTCGTAGAGAAGAAAAGTTTCGTCGATGTGGCCACCTTCTTCTTTCCATTCTTTGTAAATTTTTGCGAGCCAAGGAGTCTTTAGAGCGCTTCTTCCGAACATGACAGAGTGACATTGAGTCTGCTCGAAAATTTTCTCAATATCTTCTGCGATCCAAACATCTCCATTTCCAATGAGGGGAACTTTGACTTCTTCAACTGCGCGTTTGATGTAAGACCAGTCGGCAACGCCTTTGTAAAGTTGGTCGCGAGTTCTGGCGTGAAGGGTAATGGCTTCCACACCTTCATCTTGAATGAGTTTTAATGTGTCGGAGAAATTTAAATCGTCTCTGTAACCAATTCTCATCTTAACAGTAAAGTGTCCGGTGAAAGTCGAGCGGATTGTTTTAAGTACTTCTCGCAGAGCTTGATGGTTTGAGAGAAGATAAGCCCCACCAAAATGTGAGTTAACTTTTTTAGAAGGGCACCCAAGATTTAGATCCAGATGATCGAATTTTAAATTCTCTATGTGTTCAACGACAGCTTGGGTTTGCGCTCTGGCCGTCGTGAGTATTTGAAATGAATTTTTTTTGCGCCATTCTGGTTTTTGATAAATACGCTCGCCATAATGTTCGAGCACCATTTTTTCAGAGACTTTACCAACTGTTGGTACACGTAGAAAATCGGTGAAAAACTGATCCCATTCTGGAAATGTTTTCATGAGCGCGATTCGATAAGCTTCGTCGGTGATGCCTTCCATTGGGGCAAACAGTAGTGAATGTCCGGGAAAGACGTCGAAATTGTTCATTTGACATGTTAGTATCAAGAACCAATAAAAAGGAAAAGATTGATGAAAAAAAATCTCACAGTGGCCATCGCTTTATTTATTAAAGACGTCACCGATCAGGGCTTTTCCGTTTGGACTCAGATTCGACTTGAGGCCGGTTCTCTCTATGGAAAAAATGAGTTTCCTGGTGGAAAGATTGAAGTAGGCGAAACTCCTGAAGAAGCCTGTCGCAGAGAGGTTCACGAAGAAGTTGATTTACTCCTTCCCGCTGACTCAAAATTGGTTTTATTTAAGGTTCAAGATTACAGCTACGAAAATCGCAATATTTGTCTATTCGTCTTCCTTAGTCCGTTCACTCAAATCCCGGAGAACAAAGGAGAGTGGCTATCTATCAATTACACTGATAAATCTTCTCCTTTTAAAGGAAAAATTCCCCCTATAAACCATGTTATTCTCGATGATTTAGCGGTATACATACAGTCTCAACACCACAATAAGGTTCTCGATTACTTATGGAAAATGTAAGTTCAATTAAACTCATTGCTGATTTTTTCATGTTGTCTGTGGCATGGTCCATGGTCTTTTTTTCGCCGCTCGCTTCTTCAGAGTTAACGGGAAATGGGCTAATCAAGTTGCTATCAAACGTTGGTGTTGGAGCACTCTTTATTTCCATTGTTATTGGCTTTAGTCACAGCATAAATTTATGGTTAGGATTAAAGGTCATTGGCCTTGTTGCTCTCATTCTCATTTCAACCCTACATCAGGATAAGAAATCTGGATTCATGTGGCTTTTATGGGCCATCGTCTCTGTTTTACTCCCGACTATTTTATTAGCACAACACCAGCACACTTTGAGTGGATCTTTATTCATCATGACTGCAGGTGCCCTCTTGGGAGTAATCACTTACTCAATGACTCTTGGTCACTGGTACTTAGTTGTTCCTAAATTAAGCGAGGCGCCTTTAAAACGAGCGGCCATTGTTACGTGGGCCATTCTGTTCGTAAAAATTATTTGGAGCAGTGTTGCGCTTTATAAAAATTGGGATTTCTTTGAAGAGCAAACAATGCTCGGTGCGGGATACGCTTTTAATTGGACACTCCTCTTGATGAGAATTGCATTTGGTTATATCGTCATCGCCGGAATGAGCTTTTTTAATTGGAAACTTTTAAAACTAAGATCCATTCAAAGCTCGACAGGTGTTTTGTACGCGATGACCTTCTTTGTTTTTATCGGAGAGTTGGTTTCAACTTATCTGTTTTATAATTACGGACTCTACATATGATGACAGTTCAATTTACATGCAATCAATGCGGCTCTAGCATTCACGTTTATCCAGCGATTGAAGCTCATCGTATTCAGTGTGATGTCTGCCATGCTGAACACAATGTAAAATTTGATCACAATCATGAACATGGAATTCTCAAAGATTGTCCAAGCTGTGAAAGAAAGGATTTCTATTCTCAAAAAGATTTCAATCGTAAGTTGGGAGTCATCCTTTTCGTTTTAGCAGCGCTTGTTTCAACGGTCATGCTTTGGTACGGAATCAATCCGCTTTGGTACCTCAGCACATTCATCGTTCTCTATGCACTTGATTTTTTCCTCTTCAGAAGACTGAATGTGATCGCTATTTGTTATAAATGTAATGCTATCTTTCGTGACGTGGCCAACATCGAAGAAATTCCAGGTTTTAACCACGAGATGAATGATCGCATCGTCTACTCAGACCATAACTTCCATGGCAAGCCGCTAGATCATTGAAATCAGGTTGTAATTGGACTTTAACGTCCTTTCCCTGTATAATGAGAACTAGTTTTTTTGTTTAACTCAACAAGGACCTTTTCATAGAACCCCCGCTTGAACTCTTTGCCTTTTCTTACGAAATCATAGCCCTTATTTTCTGTTTTTTGGCCGCAGCTTTCTTTTCTGC
>CAMLKK010000123.1 GCA_946480715.1 uncultured Bacteriovorax sp.
CCGAATTTCAGCATACGCATCGCCGTTGGTGATTTCGAATTCATTTCACGGGCCCAGGCAAGGGCTTCGTCTTCAAGTTTGGCGTGTTCGACAACGGCATTAACCATTCCCATTTCAAACGCTTCTTGAGCGCTATAATTCCTTCCTAAGAAGAAAATTTCGCGTGCGCGTTTCTGGCCGACCATGCGTGCGAGATAGGCCGAACCGTAACCAGAGTCAAAGCTTGCAACATCTGGATCTGTTTGTTTGAAAATAGCATGTTCTTTTGAAGCGAGAGTTAAGTCACATACAACGTGAAGTGAGTGGCCACCACCAACGGCCCATCCAGGTACAATGGCCATAACAACTTTAGGCATAAAACGAATGAGGCGTTGAACTTCAAGAATGTGCAGACGGCCCAGGCGGGCAAGATCAACTTTGCTGTTTCCAGTTCCGTTATTATCCTGACCTTCATATTTGTATCCATCTTTACCGCGAATTCTTTGATCTCCGCCTGAGCAGAAGGCCCAGCCAGCGTCTTTTGGAGACGGACCATTTCCTGTTAAGAGAACGACACCAACATCAGCAGAGATGCGAGCATGTTCAAGGGCCATGTAAAGTTCATCGACAGTTTGTGGGCGAAAAGCATTTCGCACTTCCGGGCGATTGATAGCTATACGAACTGTTCCTTGATCAACGGCGCGGTGATAAGTGATATCTTGAAAGTTAAAACCTTCAACTTCTGTCCATAGTTTGGGGTTAAAAATTTCAGAAACTTTTGCGGTCATTTGCAGCTCCTAATAGGAATAGGTAATTTTTAGATCTTGTGTTTCGCGTTTTGCGGAATCCACGTTAGTGAGTCCGGTGAACACGAGTAAGTTTTTATTTTTAGAGTGATAATCTACGGTAATTTCTTTGACAAGTTTTCTCATCAGCCAATTCGACATTTTTAGTTCAAAGCGCTCGGCATCTTTGATCGGTGAGCCAGTTTTCACCAGCGTAAAGGAGAAATAATCCAGCTTTGGCAAAACGATAAATTTAATATCAGATTTTGGGGTATTGAAATTGCGAATAATGTAATTATGAAAACCCTGTCCAGAAACCATGTTGGCCATTTTTGTTAATGTTTTTGATTTCGTTTCATTGTTTTTCAGATTGGTAATTGAGAGAGTTATTTTATTGTTAACTGGATCAAGATTTAATTCTTGTTTTTCGTTGAAACGGAAATCTTGAAAGACGGTATCGGGAATAACAGGATCTTTACTGAAGTCAGACGATATTTCAGCAATGAGATTTTTTTCTGGCGAAAAATATTTGGTCTTAATTTTTACAAGCTCACCATTAGGTTTCATATCCATCGTGTGCAGTTCACTATAAACAAGGGTTCCGTTTTTATCGACTGCTTCGCCTTTCATCGTGACTGTTTGAGCATGAAGTGACGTTAGAAACATAAAAGAGAGTAAGCAAATGATTTTCATAAAACCTCGTGAGTTTATTTGTTCCAAATGCGTTTGGGATCTTTCTTATCAACTGGCCAGGCCTTATAAGCGTGATGACCAAACACACTGCTCATAAGATTATGCAGAACGATTTTGAGATCGTCTTTACTCCAGAAGTCGTCAGCGAATTCACTATCGGTTTGCATTGCCAGATGAGTGGACAAAGCATAGACCAAACCGCTCATAGGTGGAATCATGAGACCCATTGTATTGAGAACTCCCTGCAGACGAGAGAGAACTTCTTTTCCGCCAACTGAATGCATGGTGATGACAACTGCACAAGGCTTAGCAAAAAGAACGTCAGTCGCTTCTAAGTCTGTAATCGTTTCTAAAAACTTTTGCATAGGACTGCCCCAACTGTCCCAATACGTTCCACTCATAAACACAAAACCATCAGCACCACTCAATATTTTTTTTAATTCGTCTTGCTCATTATCCAATTTTGAATCGAAAAAAGGGGAGAGGTGAAGAACTTCTGTCGTAAGTTTATGCGAGTTAAATATGTTGTGACATTCATCAATCATGACATTTGTGTTCCCCGATTGATTGCCCAGACTACCATTTATAATCACAATTTTTTTCATACATGTTTTCCTTTTTCAAAAAACTCACGCAAGGCCGTTTCATCTTCTTGGGTAAAAGCAGGAGTATTCAATCGTTCAGATGCGGCCATGCAGTAGTCCGGCATCTGCCACCATCCTAAGAGATGTGAAAAAAGTTTTTCATCACATTTTACGATAGCGGACTTCAAACATTTGAAGAGATGAATAACATAAGCATTCATGTCACTGGCAACATACTCGAACTCTTTTCTGAATTGAGCATTGCTTTTCATCGCTTGTTTGAGTTCGTCTTTTTCATAGATGCTGTTTATTTTTTCATAGAAACCTAATTGACCATCGATGATTTCTTTATGCTGAAAAAAATGATCGGCATGCATGAGATCGTGTAAAACAAAACTCAGTGGATCACGCGCTGACAGAACGAGTTCACCTAATTGTTCCGGGTGAATAGTCATCGTAAGGCAGCGTGCTTTCTGCACTTGAAGTTTTAATAACTCACGAGGAGAGGGAATATGAGTGAGTAGTCGAATATCCCACTCACCGCTCATCCAAGCAAGCATGGTGCGATTGATTGATTCTGGAATTCCTTTTAAGTTGAAATTCAAAAAAAGTTGTTCAAACGTTACATCTTTTAATTTTTCAAGTTCCCAATTGTTGAGCTGGAATGTTTTCGGAATCAGATCAAGGACAAAGCGCGTTTGTTGTTTGGAATTTAGCTGCGATTTTTTTTGCAGCCAATTGCGCTCATGACGGACGCGCAAAAAAAGTAAAATGTAGAGAGTGCACATTTCAAATGGAGCTAGATTCGAATCAACGAGCGAGCGGACATTTTCCTGGAGGAAAGGAAGTTTTGCTTTCAAGTCCTCTGGGGACAGAAGCACTTTCTTATAAGAGCCGTTCCTGTTTTTCATGACTTAACACGATCTCTAAGGGGAAAAGGTTTAATCCTAGCGATTCGCTCAAGATTATCGGGCGCTTACCGATTAGTCCACTAGGAAAGGGCGAGTTTTATGAAAAACCTACATTACAAAAATAACGTTTTAGAGTTGTCGCT
>CAMLKK010000124.1 GCA_946480715.1 uncultured Bacteriovorax sp.
TTTTTCCAAAACCCATTTGCGATCTTGCAAGAAAAGAATCGCCTGACATGAAGACGGCTTGCGCTTCAATCGCCATCTGCACAGGAGCCTCTTCCCCTTCAGGAAAAGTATAAGAGAGTTCAACTTCATTTATGAGATGTTTTCTTATTCTTTGCATGAGCCAAGGTTGTTTCATTGGCTTCAGTAAATAATCATCTGCACCGTTTCTAATTGCTTCCAAAACAACTGTTGATAAATTTTGAGATGAGCAGACAACGACAGGAATTCGAGTTAAGCCCGGTTTAATCGCTCGTTCCTGAAGAAAATCTATGCCACTTTCATTTTCAAGTTCCATGTCCAGGAGAATAATATTTGGAGTTCTCTCTTGAAGTTTACTGTGGGCTTCATCCAAAGTTGATGCTTCGATGACCTCCATCCCTTTTGATTCAAGCAGAACGCGAACAAAGTTTCTAAAGTCAGGATCATCATCAATTACTAATATGGTTTTTTTCTTCAATACCATTTTTAATTATCCTAATAATGTTTTCATGGCTTCTTTTTGCTTCAGCATTTCTTCAACATTTTTATCTTTTGCCGCTTGATAAAAGAGTCTGGCAATTTTTTCTAATTCATACTGGCCGTAACTTTTCGCTGTACCGGCCATGTTGTGGCCGAGACGATTTAATGTTGCGAAATCTTCATCCTGAATGGCCTTCTCAATTTTTATAATGTCACCACGTCGGTTTTCCAAATAGGTGGGAATCATCGCTATGATCTCTTCGTCCAGCTCTTCCTCCTCCTCCACTGCAACCACATTCACTGGTTCTGGTGCTGGCTCTGGAGCGCGATAAGGAACTTTGTGCTGCCATACTTTCAATGTTGAAAGAAGTTTTGCTCTAGGAAGTGGCTTCGTGAGATAGTCGTCACAACCTGCTTCCATCGCGCGATGATATTCCTGGCTCATGGCATTTGCACTAAGGGCGATGATAATCCTGCGAGGTTGACCATTGTTTTTTTCCCACTCTCTGATTTTCGCCGTTGATTCGATGCCATCCATTACTGGCATATTGATATCCATAAAAACAAAATCATAATTTTCTTTCGTACACATCTCGTATGCCATTTGACCATCGTGTGCTTCATATAATTTCACGGGATGATTCTGCAGATAACGGTTAATGATAAAGCGATTCTCCGGATTATCATCGACTAATAAAATTTTTAATGGCTTGATAACTGCATCTTCATCAACAACAGTCTTTTTAAAGGGAATCATCGAAACTTTAACCTGACATCTAAATGTGAATTCACTTCCCATTCCAACGGTAGATTGTACTTCAATATCACCTTCCATTAACTGAGCAAGCTCTTTTGAAAGCGATAATCCTAAACCAGTACCACCATATTCGCTTGAGATGCGGTTTGATTCCTGTTGATAATTTGTGAAGAGCTTGTTGACACTTTCTTTTGAAATCCCTTTCCCCGTATCAGTCACTACAAATACTAATTCTCTTTTGCCATTCTCTTTAGGATAACAATTTACTCTTAAGGTGATTGATCCTTTTTCAGTAAACTTAATAGCATTTCCAAGAAGGTTAAGAACAACCTGACGAATACGGCCTTCGTCACCTAAAAAATCATCATAATTCGACTGATGATCAACCATGAACAATAAACCTTTTTGACTGGCCCTGAAATCTATTATCGATTTACAGCTGTTCACGAGGTTTTTAAGTGAAAATAAATTTTCGTTCAACTCTAATTTACCAGCTTCAATTTTTGAGAGATCAAGAATGTCATTCACGAGATTATTGAGAGTTTGGGAAGATCGCTCGAAAATTTCCATGCATCTTTTTTGTTCTTGAGAAAGAGCTGTTGAATTCATAATTTCGCCAACACCCAAAATAGCGTTCAGTGGCGTACGTATTTCGTGGCTCATTTTTGCAAGAAAATCTGATTTTGCTTTTGAAGCGTTAATGGCCATCTCACGATCGATCGCCAATTCCTTCATGCTTGTGACTTCTTCTGTGATATCGAAGAGGGCAATGATTTTTCCTTCGATATTGCCTCGATTATAAAGCGGAGAAGCTGTTAATTTAATTGTCTGTAAACCATCAACCGTTTTCATTTCAAAATTTTGAGAAACAGTTACATCTGGCACGAGAAAGAGGTTAAGCTCAGAGGGCTTTATATTCAAAACTTTTAAAGCGGTTTCAACTGAGACATTCCCCATTTCACTAGCTGAATAACCAGTTAGGCTAAGAGCTTTGTAATTAGCAAAAATAATCGACTGATTTTTATCGAGAGCAATTACGCCCATTCGCACGTTATTTGAAATGGCTTCGGATGTTGCGAGCGCCAGGGACAAATGATGTTCTGCCTGTTTCCGTTTTTTTAACTCGCCCATTGCTGCATAACCGCTGATCGAAACAACGATTAATGAAAGTGAAACCCCTCCGATAATAAAGTAAAAGGTCCAATCTGAATTACGCTTAAGAATAGTATTCCTTTCTTTAGCTAGACGTTCATCGATAATTTCAAATTTTTTTATCTCAGCGCGAAGATCATCCATGATGTCTTTTCCCTCTTGAAGTTCGCGTAGAGAAATTGGTTGATTTCTTCTCTTTTTTTCAATGAGTGATTCGGCATGAGCGAAACGGGCATTTACTAAAGCAGAAATTTTGGAATACTGATCGGCGGGAATGAGTGCATGAAGATCGGCGAGTTCTTTGTGTATTCTTTTTAAAGCTTCATCATGAGGTTGTAGAAACTTCGAGTGCCCAGTTAAAATGAATCCGCGAGAAGATGTTTCAATGTCTCTTACAAGACCAAAGATAACGTAAACTTGCTTTATCTGTTCATCTTGAAGTTCATGATCTTTGATTGTTGTTAACAAAATTTTGTTCGTGTTTAAAATTGAAAATTGAACAATTATCAGAACGATGATTGCTGCTACAAAGGCCAGACTTAGAGATTTCGTACGGCTCATTTTATCTTCCATGCTAAATGATTACCTTATCTATTGTTCTCAATATTGGCCTTTGAAGCAACGACAAACTCAACTTCTT
>CAMLKK010000125.1 GCA_946480715.1 uncultured Bacteriovorax sp.
ATTTGGGCATTAAACGTTTTGTTTTGGGACGCGAAGTTTCTCTGCCTGAAATGAAAGCAATTAAAGAAAAAACAGAGTGTGAACTGGAAGTGTTTGTTCACGGTGCTCTTTGTGTGGCCTATTCCGGCCAGTGCTTTACCTCGGAGTCAATCGGAGGCCGCTCGGCCAATCGTGGCCAGTGCGCTCAAAGCTGTCGCCTGGAATACGAAATGATTGTTGATGGTGAAAAGCGCGATTTGGGGGCCTTTAAATATCTCGTGTCTCCGAAGGACTTGTGTGGTATTGCTGAGATTCCTGACCTTTTATCCTTAGGAATAGATAGCTTCAAAGTAGAAGGGCGATTAAAGACGCCGGAATATGTGGCCTCGGCCGCTAGAAATTATCGTGAGGCGATTGATCGCGTGGGACTTAAGCCGCGTGAGATTGAAAAAGCAAAAACAGAAATGAGTCTGACATACAGTCGCGGATTTTTTTCGGGATGGTTGCATGGAGTGGATCATCAACAGTTGGTTGATGGAACGTACGGCGCTCATCGCGGAATTGAAATTGGATCCGTTTCTAAAATCAATCAGCGTTCCGTTCTCATCACGACATCTAAAACAGATCTTAAAAAAGGGGACGGTGTTCTCTTTGCGGGATTTGTTCGTGGGAAAAAAACAGAAATAGGTGGAAATCTTTTTGATGTTAAAAAAATAAAGGCCGATGCATTCGAACTTTCATTCTCTAAAGATTTCGATTTGAAAAAAGTTTCTGAAGGCATGAAAGTGTATTTCAATCACGATTCTGTTGTTGAAAAGAAACTTTCACAATCGTATCAAGATAAAAATCAGAAAAAACGAATTCCTCTTTCACTAAAAGTAAAAGCTTTTGTAGGAGAACCTCTTCAAGTTGAAGTCTCAGATGGTGAAAACGTTATTCATGTTCAAAGTGAATCCGTTCTTGAGGCCGCACAAGATCGTCCAATGGGTGAGAATCATTTTGCGGAGGAATTAGGCGCGCTTGGTGCGACTTGTTTTGCTCTTGATTCATTTGACTATGAATCAAATGGAAAAGTCTTCATCCATCAAAAAATGCTTAAAAATGTTCGTCGTGATTTTACAGAAGCGATGATGCAGGCGAGAGTGAAGCGCTCTCCACTTGTGATGAATTCATTTAATGTGATTCCAGTTTCTGCCAAATCACAACAAGCTCCCAAATTGAACATACTCTTGCGGGAGATCGCTCAGGTTCATGACGTGATAAAATTTGCTCCAACAATCAAAGATGATGTCGGTGTCGTTTATCTCGATTATGAATTCGGTAAAGGTTACGCTGAAAGTGTGGAAATGCTCCGAGGTGCTGGACTCACAGTAGGAATTGCAACAACGAGAATTCTAAAACCGAATGAATATTACAATTTCAAAATCATTGAACGCGCAAACCCTGATGTTATTCTCATTCGCAATCTAGGGGCACTGGAATATTTCCGCAAATTAGAAAAGAAGTTTCTCTTAAAAGGCGATTTCAGTTTGAACGTCACGAATTCCATCACGGCCGATTATTTCCTGAATAAAGGATTAGAGACGGTGAGTGCAAGTTACGATCTCAATTCTGTGCAATTAAAATCATTAATGGAAAATGGTCACTCAGAAAAAATGGAAGTGACCATTCACCAATACATGCCTTCATTTCATATGGAGCATTGTGTGTTTGCGGCCTTTATGAGCAAAGGATCAAGCTATAAAGATTGCGGCAAACCATGTGAGAAACATCGCTTGGAATTAAAAGATCAATTCGGCAATCATCACCAAATTAAAGCGGATCAAGAATGTCGAAACACCATGTTCAATGCTACCGCTCAATCAGCAGCGAAAATGATCCCAGAGCTTAAATCTCTTTCCGTCGGCGAAGTTCGTTTTGAAGCGCTTTATGAAAGGGGAGAAGTCCTTGAGAAAAAAATCAAAACTTATATCGCTGTTGTTAAATCAGATGATAAAAATGAAATCACTTCACTCATCAATCAACTTGGTGTTGAAGAAAAATACGGTTTATCAGATGGTGCCCATAAAGAGCGCGAATATAAAGATCGTAAGAAATCCTAATAAAAAAGGGAGGATTACTCCTCCCCAAAATCCTTTTAAACCCTAATCAGTCTTAAAATTATAGCTAGTAATTTTAAAACCTTAACAACTAGGGTAAGGATTTTGATTAACCTAAGCATCCATGCCTCCAAAAAAAGGCCTTCATTGGCCTGGAGCTTAGGTGAATCACTTGAAATTTTTCCTTAAAATGCTAGAGTTTAATCATCCCTAAGATCCAGTGGTGGCTAGACCATTTTTTAGGGGATTTTGATTAACCTAAAAAGAAAATCCCTCTTACCAAGAGGGATTTTTTATTTGTGATTATTAGAAATAAATGAATATTAATTTTTCAGAACTGAACTAAATGATGTCTTCTTTTTTGATTTCAATCCATGAGCCAGGTTTCAAATCACCCAATGAAAATTTCCCAACTTTCATGCGCACAAGTCGAAGTGTAGGGAAGCCCACAGCGGCCGTCATGCGTCTCACTTGTCGATTTTTTCCTTCACTGATCGTTATTTCAATCCAACATGTAGGAACTGTTTTTCGCTCTCTAATAGGCGGAACTCGTGGAGCAACTTCAGGTTGTGGATTAAGAATTTTCACACGCGCGGGTTTTGTTTTGTAATCTTGAATGGCGATTCCACCGCGACGAAGTTTTTCGAGAGCTTCATCTGTCGGAATATTTTCAACTTCCACCCAATAGGTTTTTTCTTTGTCATGTTTGGGACTTAAAAGCGTATCGATGAAGGCTCCATCATCACTGAGGATTAAAAGCCCCTCTGAATCTTTATCGAGTCTGCCAACGGCATAAACATCTTTGGGAAATCCAAACGGCGTGAGCGTTTCATCCACGTTTTCACCGGTGAACTGACAGAGAATTCCGTAGGGTTTGTTGAAAGCAATATACTTACTAGAACGCAGATTACTTACCTTGATAAAAAATTAAGTAAACGGATTGTGCTATGAAG
>CAMLKK010000126.1 GCA_946480715.1 uncultured Bacteriovorax sp.
TAAGAGCATAATTAAATTCTTTGAATTTTTTAGGTTTTAGCTCTCGCCCTAATTCGCGAAGTATGTTTTCCCAGTCTTCTTTTTCTTCCGGTAAATAAAGTGAAAGTGCAGTACCTGCTAATTCGTGTCGGGCCGTTCTTCCAATGCGATGAACGTAATTTTCTGTTTCAAGTGGCGGATTGAAATTAATGACATGTGAAACATGAGGAACATCGAGACCGCGTGAAGCGATGTCAGTCGCAACCAGATAGTTGATCGTTTTTTCTTTTAGTCCTGCTAGTGATTTTTTCCGCTGGTGAGTGGTCATATCTCCTTCGAGCACGGCCGCTTTATATTTGTCCGCAACGAGTGCGGCACCAAGTTCACGCGCTTCTTCTTTCGTCTGCGTGAAAATGATGGCAGATTTAATTTTATATTCTTTAAAAAGAAATCTTAAAAATGAATAACGAAGTTCTTTTGTAACCGGACAAAAAATTTCTTCAATTGAAGCCTTCGTTTGATTCGCCTTGTATTCAACGGTCTCGGGATTGTTAAGAAATTCTGCAGCTAATCCTTTTACTTCTTCAGTCATCGTCGCTGAAAAAAGGAGAGTTTGTTTTCTTCCAGATGCCGCTTCCATGGCCACTTTTAAGTGCGGAAGAAATCCCATATCCATTAATTGATCGGCTTCATCGAGAACAACCGTTTCAATTCCTGTGAGATCAATCGTTCCTTTTTCAATGTGATCAGCGAGGCGGCCAGGACAAGCAACTATAAGATGCACGCCATTTTTAAGATCACGCACTTGTTCCGATTGGCTTTTTCCACCGTAAATACTTGTTGAAATAAGCGTTGTATGACGGGCAAGTTTTTTTGCAACGGCAAGAATCTGTTCCGCCAGCTCTTTCGTCGGAGTGATAATGAGAACTTTTGTCGGGCGTTTGGGTTTTCCAATAAGAGCATTAAGCAGGGGGAGAAGATAGGCAATCGTTTTACCGCTTCCCGTTTCACTTAGAGCAATAAGGTCGCGTCCTTCTAAAACAATCGGCATAGCGAGTTCCTGGATTTTTGTCCAGGAAGTGATTTTCATATCAGCAATAGCTTTTGAAAGCGATTCATGAAAAATCATGGTTTCACCTTGTGCATGATTTTAAAACAATGATGAATCTTTTGATCGCGATAATCTTCAGGAATTGTTTTAGGAGTTATGTCGGCGACGAGAGCAATGTCCTGAACTTCGGGAGCGAGTTTAAATTTTCTTTTATTGTTTGAAAAATAAAGAACTCCGTCTGGTGCTAACAAACGCATACAGTGCTTAATGAGAAAGAGTTGATCTTTTTCAACTTCAAAATCATCTGTCATTTTTTTAGAATTCGAAAATGTCGGTGGATCTAAAACAATGATATCGAATCTCTGAGAGGCCCGTGGAAGCCACTCTAGGGCGCTTTCAACGATAAAGATATGTTTATCAACGTCGATGGAATTATGAACGAAATTCTTTTTCGCCCAATCCTGATACGTTTGAGACATATCAACACTTGTTACCTTAGCGGCTCCGCCTAAGGCTGCCATGACACTGATCGATCCAGTGTATGAAAACAAATTAAGAACTTTTTTATCTTGTGACGTTTTGAAAATCGTTTGTCTTAGTGGTCTATGATCCAGAAAGAGCCCAGTGTCGAGATAGTCGTGTAGATTAACGAGAAATTCAGCTTTGTATTCTTTAACCGGGAAAAACTCGTTTTTGTCTTCAAGCTTTGTGTATTGAACGGCACCTTTTTGACGAAAGCGCGACTTAATAACAACTCGTTCTTCAGGTAATTGTAAAACGTTTTTAACGGCCGAAATGATAAATTCGAAATGATCGAATTTATCGGCATCGATTTCTTCATCTCGCTTTTCAAAAATGACGGCGTGATCTTTATAAACATCAACGATGAATGGAAATTCAGGAATATCTTTTTCGTATAAACGATAAGCATCCAATCCTTCGCGTTTGGCCCATTTAAGACGGTGCTTATAATTTTTTTCTAGACGGTTTTGGATAGTAGCGAGGTTCGACATTATTTCTTCCGGGCCATTTGCATTTTTTCTTGTTTGATCACGTCTTCTAGAGTCTGGTTGTGAAAGCGAATGCAATAGTTGCCAAGCTTGAGAGTGATATCAGCATTAATTTTTTTATGAATGCCAAATACTTCAAAGGCATACTGAGGATATTTATCGACGATTTTTTGAAGAGGATCTTTCGTCACAAACTCAACGTGCTCAAGGCCAGCAGGATAAGAATGTCCTGGTTTAGGAGCAGGCAGCTCGAGAAGTTCCACTTTACGATTTTTGAATTCAATCGGTTTGTGCAATTTAAACGTCGAAATAAGGCGCCCGTTAACCATCGATTCAATAAGAAGCTCACCGTGGTGTTTAAGCTCTTCTCTTTTTGTAATGTAGTTTTCTTCCGAGTCTACTCTGTAGCATATGTGATCCATAAAGTAGGGTTCAACATCCAGTTCGATGTCGTCGATCCTTCCAAAAAGATCAGTTAAAAAATCGTGTGGGTTGCCAATAATGTCTGAAAGAGCTTTTTCCATTATCTGTAATCCGAGTTTTTAAAGAATTGAACGTTTGGATTTTTTTCCATGACAAGTTTGAGGTCCCATTCTGAACGAACAGAAAAACACATTCTCTTTTTGTGGTCATAACAGATGTTAGAGCTGTTGTTGGCCATGAACTTATCTTGATCTTTTTCATTCTCAAATTTTAACCAACGAACACCAACGAAGCTATAACCTTCGTAATCAGCGTTAACGTTGTATTCATCTTCCAAACGATACTTCACAACTTCAAACTGGAGGGCACCAACGGCACCTAAAATCTTCTCTCCCGTCGTGTGTCTCGTGAAGAGCTGAACAGTTCCTTCTTCTGAAAGCTGCTGCAATCCTTTTTCAAGTTGTTTTGCTTTCATCGGATCTTTCAAAATAACTTTGTTGAAAATTTCCGGTGCGAAGTTCGGAATTCCCGTAAACATGTATTTTGATTTTTCAGTGAAGGT
>CAMLKK010000127.1 GCA_946480715.1 uncultured Bacteriovorax sp.
CGGGATCTTACTTCGATTAACTCAATTTTGAAGTGCAAATTAGAATGGGGCTTTATTAGCTCCCCGACTTGGCGTTCGCCGTAGGCAAGGTGAGAGGGAACATAAAGGTTTCTTTTTCCACCTTCTTTCATTCCAACGAGGCCCTGATCCCAGCCTTTGATTACTCGACCAGTTCCAAAAACAAATTGAAAAGGCCTGCCTTTAACCAGAGAAGAATCGAATACGGTTCCATCATCAAGAAAACCTTCATAATGGGCCAGGCATAATGAACCTTTTTTAATTTCTTTACCTGATCCAATTAAAATATCTTCAATTAATAATTCTTGTCCGTTCATTATTCACCCTATGAGAATTGAGTTCTTAATATAAAATAAAAAGTTAGTTAGTTCAAACTGTCCCGCTTACATTCTCTACAAAATCACAGTGAGCATTCTAGAGATTTATGTGATATATTTTATTTATGAATATTGAAAATCAATATACTTCACATTCAGATTTTGAACGTAAATACCTGGCCGAAAAGAAAAAATTCGAAGCCATTTTCTACGGTTCAGAAACAGCGCTTGTGCTTTTTAAAGGTCCGCATTTTATCATTGAAATGCACAATGAGAAGTATCAACAGATCTATCACGGACGTCCTCTTCTTGGACAACCACTAACGAAAGTAGTTCCAGAGTTGATGACATCGCTCTTTCCAGAAATCTTGAAATGTGTTTATGAAACCGGCGAGCATTTCATGAGCACTGAAGGCACTGTTCGTTTATACGATTACAAAACGGGAAAATTAGTTGAACGTTATTTTGATACGACATTTTCAAGATTAGATTTTGGTGATGGTGAATATCGAATCATGGCCACACCAAGAGAAGTTACTGATAGAGTTATCGCGCGAAAAAAATTAGAGCAAAGTTTAAGAGATTTAGAACAAGAAAAAGAATTACGAGAAAAGTTTGTCTCAGCTCTTACTCACGATTTAAGAACTCCACTTGCAGTTGTGAAAATTGGTGCTCAAATTCTCATGCGAAAGGCCAATAAACCAGATGCGATAAAAGAAATTGGTGATCGAATAGTTCACAGCATGGATCGTGCTGATCGAATGATTCGCGATCTGCTTGATGTAAATAGAATTAAGGCCGGTAAACCAATTCCACTTTCGATTAGTAATTGTCAGATGGATTCGATCTTAGAATATGTTCATCAAGACCTCAGAGAAATTTTTGGAGAGCGTTTTCAATTTATCAATAATACAAAAGGGCTCACCGGTCATTGGGACAGCATGGCCCTTCAAAGAATAATTGAAAATTTAGCAAGTAATGCCGTCAAATACGGTGCTAAAAATAAAACGGTAAAGGTTACTGTCTCTGAAGAAAACAGAGGTGTGAACATAGAAGTTCACAATGAAGGGATTCCACTTTCTCTGGAAGAGCAAATTACACTTTTTGGGGAATACAATCGCTCAGAATCAGCTCAATCAAGCGGCCAAATTGGGTGGGGTATAGGTCTCACACTCGTTAAAGCATTATCTGAAGGATTAAAAGGTGAGGTAACTGTTTTAAGTAACAAAGAGCTTGGAACAATCTTTAAAGTTTACCTTCCACTTGATTCTCGCAATCAGGAATCAGATCCAGGTTCAAAACTGTAAATCTCACATACTTTCTCAAGCCCCAATTTCATGCATATTGGAGCCGAAGTTTTTTCCAGACAATGGATCACCCCAGGAATATTTTTGCTCTTTAAAAGCTCCAAACGGTGTTTAACAAGCGTTTTGTAAATCCCTTGCCCACGTTTATCTGGATTCACTGCTGATCCCATCAAGTAAGCATAATCATCAAAGAAGCGAATAGCGGATGTTCCCACTGCCATTCCATTTAGGTAAGCTATAAAATTTTGTTCAGTTGAATCTTCGTCTTCGAATTCCATAAGTTTTTGCTGGCGTAGATAATCAAGCCCTGGAGCGGGAACGCCCCATGCCGCTTGCTGAACTTTCAACCAGTCTTCCAACGTCTCTTCTGTTAACAATTTTATGGATACATCTTTATTAACTGGAAAATGAATTTCATCCGGATCAACGTAAAAAGCGAAGAGAGTATCGCGAAGAACCAGCCCCTTATTTGTGAGAATTTGTTTGAGATTCGCCGGTTTTGAAGACGGGCAAATTTTAATTCTATAGCCGACATTCAATTTTTTATATTTCGTTATTGCCGCATCGATTTTTTTTAGTGCTTCTTCTTCTGTTAATTCGATTCTCAGAATACCGTTAAGATATGAGACAGGTGCGAGTGGGGTAGTTACCTGAACCCAACTATTGCTCCACTCAATTTCATTCATTCCGTCAGAGGTGAGTAATTCCCATGTTGGACGTTCTACAAGCCTTAATTTTTCAGCGGGTGTAAGTTTCATGATCTAGTGTTCCATTCACAATTAACGCGTTTTTCACGCTAACTTTGCCTATGATTTTCTTTGTGATTAAGGTTAAATAAAAAGCCGGATTTAGACAAACTTTTAGAGGATATTGATTATGGAAACTAAACTTACTCAAATTGAATTTCCCCTTCACAATGGAAAACACACAACACTATCTGATTTTGGAAACAAGGTGATGTTAGTTGTAAATGTTGCCTCAAAATGTGGTTTAACACCTCAATACACAGGTCTCGAAAACCTATACGAAAAATATCATGAAAAAGGATTTGTCGTCGTTGGCTTTCCTGCAAATGAGTTTGCCGGCCAGGAGCCTGGAACAAACGAAGAGATTCAACAATTCTGCCAAATGAATTACGGAGTTAAATTTCCAGTCATGGGGAAAATTGTAGTAAAAGGTGAAGGCCAGCACCCACTTTATAAATTGCTCACGGAAGAAAAACCTGTTGCTAAGAAAAAAGATAATGGCTTCGAAGAAAAATTAAAATCTCATGGACTACTCTCTGGCAAACCAGGAGAGATCAGCTGGAACTTTGAAAAATTTCTTATTGGTAAAAACGGTGAAATTTTAGAGCGTTTCGCTCCTGATATTGC
>CAMLKK010000128.1 GCA_946480715.1 uncultured Bacteriovorax sp.
TTTTGAACAACAAACTTTCTGATCCAGAAATTGTTCGTTTGATAAAAGAGATCACGTTAAAGTTCACAAAAAAGCGCGATCAGATCGGTGACTACGTCATGGATCGCGATCTCGTAAGTGCGTACACGGCCCTTTATCTTCCGACCAATATTCCTAAGCTTCATTTTCTGCTCTCGAAACTCTCGGATGATGTTTTAAGCGACCTGCAAGACAGACCCTTCCTGGATGTAGGATCCGGACCCGGAACCTACTCATTAGGCTGGAAAGTGCTTATGGAAGGTAAGGGAAAAATCACAGCAATTGATCAGTCCCCATTGATGCTTGATCAGGCCACAAGCGTGATGAAAGGTTTTTTTCCTGATGCTGATTTTTCCACAGCGAGAAAGTATTCAGAAAAAAATTCTGAAAGCATTCTCTTTTTCGGTCACTCCATCAATGAGATGGGAATTCAAAAGGCCCATGATCTCATTATGACTGTCGATCCCGAATACGTCATGTGGATTGAACCTGGAACGAGTGATCTTTTTCCAGAGTTAAAAAAACTTCGCGCGTTCGTTCTCGATTCTTATGAGACGCTTTACCCATGCCCATCAAGTAGTGCATGCCCAAGTGATTGGTGCCATCAAGTTTTAAGAATGTCCCACGATGCTTCGATTGAAAGACTCTCACAACTTGTCTCTCTTGATCGAAAAATTTTACCAATGGCCGCGCATCTTTATCGTCGTAAAAAATCAAACCCTGTTTTTGCTCCTGTTCTTATTCAGTATATTCAAGAAACAAAGTTCAGTTTTGAGTATGAAGCTTGTATTCCACAATCAGAATCAAATACCCTTCGAACCATTGAGATTCAAAAAAAGCAGCTCTCTAAAGAATTAGAAAAAGCTTTTAAAAATGCCGATGTAGGCGAACGCCTTGATTTTGAAGCAGAAAAAGATCTGGGAAAAAAACTTAGAGTCAAAATTAGATCGGTATAATCTTTTTATTGTTCATCACACTTTCCATATCCTCTGGTAGAAGGTTCAAAATCTTTTAACGGAGCTTATATGAAATCAATTTGCCTTATTCTTTGTGTTCTCGTTTCAACTCAACTTATGGCCGATGAAACATTACATGCGTGTAAAGCAGATGAAATCAAAGAGCTGGTCTATGATCAGAACAAAGATATGGAAAACTTCCATATGATTAATAGTAAGGGAGAGATCGTAGGTGTTTATTCGCACAAAGATAATGATGAAGTTTATGCAGAAGTTTGCGAATACATCGACGCTGAAATGACAGTGGCAAACGAATGGTATTATTGGCAGGAAGATCACGGCGTAAGCTCAAATCCTTCGAAGTGGGCGAGAGGCGACTATTATACAATTGCTCAGGATGAAGGTATCGCCCGTTTAACCGTGTTGGATGGGTCTAAAAAAGGTGAAGTAACTGTAAAGTTTGAAATCGAAGGCTGGGACGGCGAAACTGAAATCACCCACATCTTAAAAACAGATACATTGACCTTCAGAAAAATAAAGTAAGTTGTAATTTTTATAGAGTCCGCCTGATAATTTCCTCCTAAGACCATTTAAAGATTATTATGCCCCCACTTAAATTTAGGTCGGGGCACTCATGAAAAAATCGCTTTTTCTTTTAACTGGATTACTGAGTTTATCATTTTCAGCAAACGCTGAAGGTGTTCGAGCTTCTCGACTGCTTTTAAGTTCATTTGCCAATCAATGTCCGCAAGTTGTGACAAGAAATGTTTCAGCTACTCTTGTAAATCTTCAGGCCCTTCATGGAGCAGTAGAGGAAATTAAAAAAGATACCAACTGTCATGGTGCCGCTTCACTTTCTGCCATCGTTTCTCGCTATAATGGGTTGTATGAAAAGTTTGAAGTTGAGAATACGGGCAGAGTTGATCAGTCGGCGTTGGAAAAAAGAATTGCTTATTATACAACTCTCTTAAATTCTCCCGGAATCGATGCGGGAACTCAGTCATACCTGCAAACAGAAATCATAAGCGCTCAAGCAGAACTCGTTAACGTCAACCAAGGTCTCGCTCGTTTTCAAAATTTTTCTGGCAAAGAAGCAAGAGTTGCCAATCAACTTGTATCCGCTGTTGATAGCTTTTTAACTGAATTGCAAACAACTCAAGGTGAAGCTTGTTATGCAAAACATTCCGCTAAAATTTCAAACATCATGAGTAATGCACTTCTAGTGACTGCTGCGTTTGCGTCTGGTGGTACATCATTAGCTCTCGCTGGCGGTGCTGTCATCACTAAGAGTGTGGGAAATTACATCGGAGACATGAAAGAGAATCGCACACTAGAGGCGATTAACGATATTGAAATGCCAACGGCCCTTCGTTGTGTGTCTCAGGCGCTCACAGATCAATACTGTTCGGCCGTAGAAACTCAGTCTCTTATCAGTGAAAGAATTGATTCAAACGGAAGTGGAAAAACGGCCTATGATGGAATCAACCTTTTAAGTTTTCAAATGAACCCACTTTCGAAATGGCTCGTGGAAGTTTATTCAGGAAGCAACATTACCTCTGAAGGTGATTTAATCAACCGTGAAAAACCGGAATTGCAGGCAGAGTTTCTCAGACAAGTTGGAAAATATCTGGATGCCTACGGAACAATTAAAGCAAACTTTTTCGTCAGTCTCGATGATCCTGAAAAAAGATCGACGGCCATTATTCAGAGTATCGATTGTATGGTTGGACTCTTTAGTGCTCCAAGTTTAAGCCCATGTGAAGGAAATGGATTTTCTCCTCGAGTGGAAAACCCAATTTTCACGACGTACTCTCGCTCTATGATGGCCTACAATTTGTTTGAGCCAGGTGTGCATAAAAGTACGCCATATTGTCCAGAAGACCAGATGCCATGTCAGAGTTTTTCCCGTTACGTGAATACAGTTTTGAAAAAAACAT
>CAMLKK010000129.1 GCA_946480715.1 uncultured Bacteriovorax sp.
TCTTTGTGACCTTCCATAAGCTTCAGGTGATTCTGCGCCTTTAATTCTTTGGTCGTCAGCTTCTTCTTACCGTGCTTATTTTTGTTACTGTGCTTGTCACCCATGGGACTACCTCCTCAAACATACTTGGCACTTGTTTATTGTAACTAACCTATCGGCGCATTTTAAAAATACTTTAGTTTTTTGCTCAGCTTTTAAGTGCTTAAGATGTTTAAGACCTCAAAAACAATCTTAATAAATTCTTTAATTTAGACCATTTTTGGAGGCATTGGTGGAAATTTGGCCTTCCGCTTTTGACACCACCACTTCTCAACCCACCGAGTCATTCAACGTGTTAAAGGCCATTATCCGACCTTTTAGGGCCACTATGTCTCCACTTTGCTTGGCATAGGCCATGCACTACGGGGCAAGACCAAAATTGATTTGAACCTTGGTAACTTTTAGGGGGAAACCATGAATCCATCACTTTATTTGTTCTTGTTTTTTGCTCTCATCACTTGTGGAAAAGTTCTCGCAAAAGAAGAAGTCATTGCCACAATTACCAATGATGAAAATAAACAGACATACACTTTTGTTGCTCAGACCGACGAAGCAAACAACACAATCAAAGCTTTTTTTAAAGACGATTACATCAACGGAAAAAAAATTGAGCGTGAACTTCTTCCAAGCCAAGAACTCACTCGTGACGGAGTTGTTTTAGAAAAACGCGGAGATCATACTGTTATCAATTTAAAGAGTGAAAACTTTGATAGCGCTCAAGGTGGAATTGTTACGATCGATACTCTCTACAATGGCATTAATGGTGAACGAAAAGAATATGATCTGCATTTAGCGAAATCGACAGCGGGATGGAAACTTTTCCGCGGAGATAAAATCATTTCGAAATTGCATATTGAAGTGAATAAAAAAGCGCTGATTGGTGCAGTTGGTGTGAAGAACATTAAAATGGAGTAGCCTGAGGCTACTCCATCCCTTACCTTTTTTAAGCGGCCCGCTTCGTGAATTGCTTATTTCTCTTCATTGCCTCGAACTCATTAAGCTCATTAGCAAAGAAAGTTTTCGTTCTTTCAACTAAGCGTGAAAAGACATTTTTCAAATCTGTTTCGTGTTCTACTGGAACAAGATCTTCATAACGGCAGAAGATGTAGAACTCTTCATCAGGACTGCGTTTAGCATTGTTCAAGTTTCCATAGAAATTGAGAATGCGCGATTCCAGCTTGTAGAGCATGCAATCTTTTTCAACAGTCATCTCATGCTGATCGAGTTTCTTTAAACCATCTTCGATTGAGTGATACTCGATTTTTTTGTAAGGAGTAACTGGAATTTTTAATTCTAGCGTCTGAGAATTTTTAATTTTATTCAGGAAATTTTTATCTGTGATTTTGAAAATAAAACCAAACTCAGAGAGTTGGTGAATCATTACTTTGTCTTCATAAACTTTTACATCATTGTCCATTTTGAAATGAACTGGAATCGTCGCATTCAATCGGAATGAACGAAGTGTGTAGTGCTCGAGAAGAATTTTTCTCATAACAAATTGGGCGTAAATATCTTTATCCAGCCAACGCATAGAAGTCAGAGTGAAGTATGGCCCTTGCTCACTATCAACAGAAAAAAGAATCTCGTCTTTTCTCTCGAACCACGTCAGACGAAGACGGCTGTCGAGATACGATTCATAAAGTGAGAAGAGATCCGTGCGAATAACCTTCACTTTGTTACACAACCAGATTGGCTGTTGTTTCAGCTGTTGAAGAGTATCATTCAATTTCATGAGGTGAAAATTATTATTAAAATTTTTGTAATGTCTTCTTTGGGCCAAACAGGTTTGATCCCAATTTGCCCAATGGAAAGACAACTCTTTCGTGAGTTTTAAATGTTCAGTAAGATCGCGTGATCCTAGATAATCTTTTAGTGTAGTTGGATTTGCGACGTTTTTTGGGCCCATAGAAATCTCTCCGCGATATGAATAGAAAGTCTAATAATGAGTTCATTTTAAGCTATGCCAGAGCAAAATATTCGCCTAAAAAAGCAAATAACCAATCAGCTTGAAATCATTCTATTTCCTAAAAATTCATTTATCGGACAAAAGTTTAAAAAATGAGTCTTTTTTCAGGCGACCGGGACGAAGTTATTGGAATTAATGTTATAATCGAATGGATATGAAAAACCCTTTTGATGTTCTTGAACAGAACGCCCTCAACTTTCGATTGACCCCGATTTCTTTCAGAGAAATCTTCTTTATAGCTGAATGTCCTTGTGATGTTTATGGACAAGTTGATGGTCTCTTTAAAGTTGTTCTTCATAAAAGGGCCGAAATCACCAATGCGGTTTTAAAAGATCTCCTGCAAAGAAAGCTCCCTAACCTCTTTGTCATCGAAGACGACCGCATTCATCTTCGTCATGCTCAACAAGAAAATCTAAGAAATGTCACTCGTTCACTTTCTATTGGTGATCCTCTGGAAAAAGCGCGCTTGCAGACGAACTTGCTCACCTTGAATCTCGGCTATCTTTACGAAGATCCAACTGATGATTCGCTTCTTTCACTACAAGTTCAAAGTGCTAAAAACTTAGCAACCTTTCTTTTCAATAAACCGCAAATTCATGAATCGCTCTATAAAGAGTTTATCAAGCAAGGCCATCATTATATTTTCGCGCAACCATTCATCTCGACGCTCTTTTTATTAGGAGTCATGAAACAGTCGCGTCTTTATATAGATAAAGACATCGAACTCTTTTTTCTAACGAGTTATTTTAAAGATATTGGGATGTCGGCGATCCCTGTTGAAAAATATAATGATGAACATCTCTCTGACGCCGACAAACTTCTACTTGCTAGTCACCCGCAACTTTCGGTCAACATTTTAAAAGGCCGAGTGCCCCTACC
>CAMLKK010000130.1 GCA_946480715.1 uncultured Bacteriovorax sp.
ACAACACCGTTTTGACAGTAGTGCCCTGTCGCTAAATAATCAGCGCCCATTTCCATCGCTTTATCGAAAAAAACTTTGAATTTAATTTCTCTATTACAGAGAACATCAGGATTAGGCGTATACCCTAGTTTGTATTCTTCAACAAAATGGGCAAAGACTTGATCTCTATATTCGGCGATGAAATCTACTGAGTAGTAAGGGATGTCGAGGCGTTCACACACACTGATGACGTCAGCATATTCTTTTGAAGACTGGCAAACTCCATGTTCGTCCAATTCTTCCCAATTCTTCATGAAGAGTCCGATAACTTTGTAGCCTTGCTCTTTCAAAAGGGCCGCGCAGACAGAAGAATCCACCCCACCGGACATACCGATGACAACTGTTTTTTGGGCATTTTCAGATGATGAATTCATGCCGCGTTTTTACCAGATTTTTTGCTATTTGACTATGTCATAATTCCAGGCGAGCACGGAAGAAGCGAGATACCTAAACACATTATTGTAAGTCATGAGGTTCAAGGTCTCATAGAAATCATTAGATGATTGAAAACGCGGGTTAAAATCGTTCACTCGATCTCCTGTCACGATAATCGCAGGCAATCCTAGCTCCCAAAAGCCCATCGCCGAATCCTGTACTTTTTTCTCATTGGGACTAAGTGGTCGGTCTTCAATGGCCATATCAATGAGTGGATGCAGACGTTTACCATTAGTCTGAATGAGTGAAGCAAGGGCCACATCGAGTTCATGTCCTTTGTCTTCTTTGGCCCGAGTATAGATTCGCATGTTGCCCAGTTTACCTGATTTGTCTTCACGTTTTGTATCATGGCCAATCATATTCACATCAATAAAACCGACAATGCGCTGGCTTCCGATATTGGGAATAAATTTATCCAAGAATGCTTTTGAGCCCGAAAGATCGCTTTCTTCCATGTCGAAAAAAACAACTTTCACTGTCTTTGGTAAATCAAGACGACTGAGAATTTCAACCAATGATAAAAGCGCAACTACGCCTGAAGCATTGTTGTCTGCACCGGGCATTTCTAATGTTGCCGCTTTTTTATTCTTCTCTTTAATTTCTATTGGAGCATTATCAAAACGAGCTCCTAAAATGAGAACGTCATTGGGAGTTGCTACTCCTTTTTTCTCCCAGATAAAATTTGTTCCTTTCGCTGAATCGGATCCAAACTCTTCTTTGGAAAAAGTTCCGCTTAGGGATGCTGCCGCTTTAAGCTTTTCTTCCAAATAAGTTTTTGCTTTAACGTGTCCTGGTGTTCCAGGTATTCGGTTAGGACGTGATTGAACGATGAAATCTCTAAGATTATCTTCGAGCGATTTGCGAGTCAGCTTGTCTACGACATTTCTAATCGCATAGCTATTTTTAATTTTTTTTTCGTAGTCCTTAATATCAAAAGCATAGAGATCATGAGCAAGAAAACTAAAAGCGAAGAATATCATTTTCACGAACGACGACATCGTCTTCATCTGGATCCTCTTTAATCTTTGGAAGTGTATTGTAACCGTAGTCATCAAAAATTCCCGCAGCTTCAACTGTTGCTGAGCCGATGATTTTCCCCTTATCGCTTTGGCGATTGTAAAAAACCATGAATTGTCCTGGAACAAGTAATCCAGGTCTTGGTGAATCGAATTCTACGAGCCCCATTTTATTGTTTTTGAAAAATAATTTGCAGGGAATTTTTTCACCCGTCATTTCTAACTTAGCATAAGCAATCATCGGCGATGACATATCAAGATGCGCGGCCGGAACTAAACAGTTCACTAGAACTTGCTGATGTTTTAATTTATTGGGGTAGTCAATAAAGATATTACCCTTGTAAGGAACGATGGAGATGATTTCTTTTTCAGGTGGAATTTCAATCTCACCTTTTCCTTTTAGATTATTCTGTCCTACATGAAAAAGATGAATCCCATCATGTTCGCAAACCGAACTCTCATTTGTGTAATCGTAAAGATTACCCGTCTTTCTTAAATCGAGCGGAGATCGATCTTCGATGAGTTTTGGCATGCGTGGATCACGCATGATTTTATATTTTTTATCTTTGGGACGCTTGATAAAATCAACTTTGATCAGTTCTCCAATTTTTTCGACTTCTTTTTTTCTTATTTCTGAAAGTGGAAGAATAAGATTTTCTAAATGCTCTTGATCAATTTTTGCGAGCAAATAGGATTGATCATGTTCCAGATCATTCGCCACAAACATTTCAAATGAACCTGTTTTTTGATTTTTTAAAACCTTTGCATAGTGTCCGGTTGCAAAGAGATGCGTTTGAAATTTTTTTGCTTTCTCTGCGAGTACTTTGAAGAGGACTTGGTTAAAATGCACGAGGGGTTCGAACGTTTGCCCGGAGAGAACTCTACCGACAAGCGGATCTAAAACTTGATCAGCGAAAATTTCAGCAGCATTAACAGCATAGAAAGGAATATCGAGATAAGAACAGATGCTTTTCACTTTATTCAAATCGCTAATCATCACTTCAGCGAAAGGTCCGACGTAATCTGATGTTTCAAAAAGCTGAAGACCAATACCAATACAGCGGTACCCCTGCTTTTTAAGAAGGTAGGCCGTCACGGTAGATTCGAGACCGCCGGTCATCGCTACAAGAACTGTTTTGGTTGGTGTTTTTTCTTTCATCTTCTCTATTATAACGTGATGACTTTTTTTTGCTCCAACTTTTTAAATAGAGGAAAATAGGCTTTACTTTGTCATATCCGACACTTTTTATCGACCTAAGTTTTTTTCAAGTGGTCCGATGAAAATGACGATGAGGTCA
>CAMLKK010000131.1 GCA_946480715.1 uncultured Bacteriovorax sp.
GATGACCTCATCAAAATAAGATCGATCAATGATCCGCAATTAAAAATGTATAGTGATGAAGAGCAAGAAGAGTTTAGGTCGCATCCGCAAAAGGCTGCCCATCTAGCTACATTTTTTACAGGGTTTTCAGACGTCGATTTCATTTTATTAGAACAACACGAGCATCCCAATGGTGATGGTTTTCCAAAAGGATTGAACTCATCGGGGCTCACAACGATCTCGTGTATTTTTATTCTTGCCAGCAACTTTGTTTCAAGAGTCGCCCAAGGACCAAAAGGTCCAAATCTTCACCGAGACATTATCATGAGTATGCGCAGAGTTTATGGCACTGGAAACTTCAAAGATCCGCTTAAGGCGCTGGAGAAATCTTTAAAACGCGGGAAATAGATCAGATCACTAACGTGTCTAAAGTTTCAATGATCTTACGATAAGTACTCTTCTTAAATTTTTGCACAAGTGCATTTTGGATTTTTACAACATCTGTCTGATAGAGAGGATTATCTTCTTTTTCTTTCAAATATTCTTCAATGAACGCTTCAGAAATGAGAACAATTTTTGAAAGTGGTGAGATGTCATCTTTGAAGTCTATTGCAAATCCAATCCCGTTCGTCATCCCGTGATGCTGCTTTATAAGCAAGTCAGAACCAATTGGAGAGCGCTTATGGGTAATGATGATTTCTGCAGCTAAACGAGCGTGGTTCAACACGATTTCTTTTTCTTTATCATTTAATTGATCTGAAAAAAGAAGATCTTCTTCAAATTTTAAGTCGGGATGTTTGAGATAAATCGGCGCCAGCATGATGTCGTGAAAAAAGAGAACGAAGTTTATCTTTTCGATCTGTTTATCTCCGCCCCAGGACACATTTTTTATAATATGATTGCTTACAAATGCTGCCAGCATGGCATGGCTATAGATATAACCACTTTTATTGCTATTGAGAATATTAAGAAGGCCTTTCAAGCTAGGAGTATCACGCGATACTTCTTCCATCACTTTCGTACAAGCACTAGCGATGTTCATAATTTCTGCAACTGCGACAGGCGTCTGTCCAAAAGTTTGCGCCACAAATTCAAAACCGGTTTCGAGCGCTGTTGCTTTTGTTTTAACATCCGTGCCTTCAGTGTTTTTGATAAATTCACAAACGGCTTCCGAGACAGCATTAACAATCATTAAACGATCCGATGCGAGAACATAAAGTCTCACCACTCCTTCGTCTTCAAACTTTCTGATCACTTTTGGATCGTCATTTTTACGAGCGACCATGACATATTCATCACCGCTGTCACGATGTTTTGTCAGTAAATAAACTGGACAAGGAATGTTGCGAATGCGAACGAGAAATTTCGTGTCAACACTGTAGTACTGAGGCATTTCCATTGATGCCATCTGCTTCGCTGTCACTCCCAGAATTTTTGCACTTGATTGAATAAGGTTTTGCAGGTGAAATGAGCTCGCAACAACGGTGGCCCCAGGAACTTCCACACTTGGTTTACCAATGATAATCAGGGGAATACTTGCTTTGATTTTTTTGAGATGTTCACTTAGTTCAGCAGCAATATCCTGACCATTAATCATGCTCATGCAAATGATGAGATTAAATGAATTTTTATTGAGAATTTTAAGGGCCTCTTCAAAACTTGTAGTGAGACTTGTGTTTGTCGCCAAATAAACTTCTAGATTGGTGACATACAATTGATTCAAAATTTCGTTGTCAGAAATAATTAACGTTTCACTCATTTTTAGTCCTTAAAAGTCTTTCCTTTAGCTTATCACTTTACAGGAAAAAGTGATGAGATTTGCTTGATAATATGCTTGAACCCGACTAAATTCGAAGGATATGAAATTCGAAAATCCACTCCACCGCGGAACTTTTTTAAAAAGATACAAACGCTTTTTTGCTGACATTCAAGTTGGTGAAGATGTTGTTGTCGCTCATACGGCCAACACTGGCTCAATGAAAACTTGTCTCGGTGACAACTGGCCAGTGCTCATGAGCTTTCACGACTCTCCTACTCGTAAACTGAAATATTCATTCGAGATGATTCACAATGGGAAAACCTGGATCGGGATCAACACGA
Source organism: uncultured Bacteriovorax sp. (assembly GCA_946480715.1). Next base: position 2,080 of record CAMLKK010000131.1, read on the forward strand.
GCACGACAAATCGTCTCGCCATCGAAGGAATTCAAAACGGGACAATAAAAGAATTGCAGGGCTATCAAACAATCAAGCCTGAAGCTAAAATTGGCCAGTCTCGCATTGATATTCTGCTTTCCAATGGAGAAGCAGAACAATGTTACGTGGAAGTAAAAAACGTGACATTAATCGACGATAAAGACCACTGTATTTTTCCAGACGCCGTTACTGAACGCGGACAAAAACACCTCAACGAATTATTAGAATTAAAAAAGAAAGGCATCCGCACAGTCATGCTCTTCATCGTTCAACGTGAAGATTGCATTAAATTTAAAATGGGTCAAACGATTGATCCGGAGTACGCTCGATTACTAAAAGAAGTTTCAGATTTTGGAGTTGAAGTATTAGTTTATCAATGTGCGCTCTCGCCAGAAGAAATCAGAGTTCATAAAAAATTAGAGATCGTTCCATAAAATAAAAAAGGCCCGCAATGCGGGCCTTTTTTAACAAGATCAGCTTTAAAGAATTAAGCTGCTTTTTTGTCTTTGTTGTAATTAAACTCTCCAGTCACAACATTTCCAGAGTTCTTCTCTTTGTGACCTTCCATAAGCTTCAGGTGATTCTGCGCCTTTAATTCTTTGGTCG
>CAMLKK010000132.1 GCA_946480715.1 uncultured Bacteriovorax sp.
TGGTGTTCACCCAATAAAACTATTTCAAGCACTTCAATTCAAAATACATAAACCACGCTGGGAAAATCCACGCTAAATGTTTTTCATAAAAACGTGGATTGGCGTTCGCTATTTTTGTCAGGAAGTATTTTCGAATCCACGGGCCTTCGAAAGTTAGCTGTCTTTTGACAATATGGAATCTAGCTCCTGAATAATAACTGTATTTATGTTGATCAGAAAAACAATCAAACGAGAATAAACTTAAATGATAGCGGTGAGTGGGATCAATATAAGAATTCGGTGAAGAGTAATGAGGCGTTGTAATTTTCATGAGACCATCTTTTTGTAGAATGCGATGACACTCCTGCATCACCTTGGGAATATTCTCGACATGTTCGATAACATCTAAACATTCAATCTCTGCAAACACACCTTGATCGAAGGGATACGGATAGTGATTAAGATCCCAAATCACATCGGCACCAGTATCTGGTGAAATGTCCAGTTTCGTTACATTGGGTCTCGTTTCAGTTTTACCGCTTCCAATTGATAAAATTTTCATTGATCAAACTCGCTATATATAGAAAGGCATCTTTTTGCCGTTAAGTCCCAAGTATACTTTTTCTTTACATGATCTCGAAAACAACCGGATTGATGAGGTGTATGCAGAAGTTTTTCAATTTTTTCAGTCAACTCACTGACATCATCATGCCTGAAAATATAATTTTCATTAAAAGCAATTTCTGGATAAGCCCCAATATCTGAAACGAGAGTGGGAACATTCATCGCCATGGACTCGAGTGGCGAAATCCCTAAAAGCTCCGGTTGTCCATTTATCAATTTTCCTTTTTGGTCTTCGTTTGTACTCGCAAAGACCGCTAGTTGAGACTTGAGAATAATTTCTTTCATTGTGTTGTCATCAGCATCATGAACGAATTTTACATTCTTTCCCTCAGCTAATTTTTTTAGATCATTCATATATTCTTTGTCGGAAATTCTCCCAATGATTATGAGTGAGTTTTCTCCGATGGCATTTAAAAGATGATGATGACCTTTGTGAGGAAGAACTCTTCCACAAGTTACAATACCTTCTTTTTTTGCATTCGTTGTTTCCGGAAAGGCTTCTAAATCTACTCCTCCCCAGATGATCTTACGTTTTGAATGAATATGCTTGAGTTGGTTTGAAGAATAGTTAGAAACACACAACAAAGCATCAGCAAGTTTAGCCAAGCCGAATTTCAAAAAAAATGTTCTGCCACCTCCACCGTGATCGGTAAGAACAATTGATTTTCTCATGAGCTTGGTTATTAAAATCGTGACTTCAGTTAACACTGTAAATATTTGATGAACGTGAACAATATCATTTCTTATAATATGCTTGAAAATTCCTCGGGGTATTGGATTCAAAATATTTCCACCAATATAGCCATAAGGTTTAACTATAATAAAACGAACACCCTCTCGAGTGAATTCACGATCTTCCTTTCCATACGATAAGAAAGTGACCTCAGCATCTTTCGCCATGGCCTTAGCTAGTTCCCACGCATATCGCTCTCCTCCCCCCAGAACAGAATCCTCTGAGAAATAAGTCGGAGAAATATGAAGTACTTTTTTATTAAGCATTTTTCTTAAATTGTTTTTTTAATCTTCCATAATAATCAGCAAATGTTAAATAAAGTCGCGGATTGATAAAAAACAACTTTATAGAATTAGAATAATCTCCATGACCAATTGTCTGCAATTCTCTAATGTCTTTCAACGATGGTGAAGTTAAAGAGAGTTCATGATTTTTGGCAAGAAGCTTTTTAAAAAGTGAGTTCATCAATGGAATTAACTTATCTGGTGTAAAATTTTTTAAAATGTGTTCCCTTCCATTTTTGCCAAAATCTTTTATAGAAATTTCGCCCGAAGCAAACTTGCTCATTATATCTTTTAAATTAACATGATTTTTTAGAATAAATGCTGAGTGATTATGAACGAGTACTTCCAATTGGCTATTATCTGCTTTAGGTGTTGAGACGCTGATAACGGGAACTTCGCAAAGTTGCGCTTCGGCCAATACCATTCCAAAACTTTCACCTATGGATGAATAATGTAAGAAACAATCCATGCTATTATATGCTAATCTTAAGTTTCCATCTCCAACAATAGAGTTCACTAAAGTGATTGCTCCCTCTTTGAACGACTTCAGATTTTTTATTTCCCTCTGGTATTTTTCTGGCAGGCCCACCATAAACAAATGAATATCCTGTCGTTCAATATAAAGTTCTTCGAAACTTCGATAGAGTTGAGGATGAAACTTAGCCGGTGACTGCTGCCCTATTCTTCCAAAAATAAATTTATTTTCTGGCAGGCCCAGTCGTTTTTTAGATAACTTTATATTCTCATTTGTTTCTCGGAAAAAATTTTGTGGAAGAACTAAATAAGGCATTACTATTCCGACTGACTTAACATCAAGAAAGTTTTTCCATTTCCAATAACACCATTTAGACAAATGCATATGTATATCGGTTAAAACGTGATCTTCAGAATTATCAGCTAAAGAAAAAACATTCGTTTCAACGACTTTTACATTTATTTTCTTAAGCTCTCTTAGAATTTCTGCAAGTCTTCTATCAGCATCTCCTGCTCGATGAATATGAACAATTTCTGGA